>NZ_CP011542.1:2400000-3000000 GCF_001020985.1 Corynebacterium mustelae | reverse complement strand
GGCGACCTTAACCGACACCGAACTCGTCGTGTTGCTAGAAAACGCCCGCACCGTCGCCGGTGTCAACCGTACCTTTAAGGTGATGTATCCGGGCTTTCCGCAGGAAGTCATGGACGCAGACGACATCACACTCGTATGCAACGCGATTATGCATTACTACGAATTCGGCGAGTGGTTGCCAACAACTAGCCGCAGATATCAGCGGGAAGCGCTCAAAGCCATCGATTGGACCCAGAATTTCCGGGAACTTATGCTCCGCCACCTCGACGATTCCACGTTAACGCAGCTATGGGCCAAGCCAGTGAGTATGTCCGCCGCCGACGTTATGCACAGCATCGATCTGATTAACGCGCTACGCGGCACCCAAATTTCCGAACTACCCATGAAAAACCCGCTGTTCGGGCGGTTCCGGCAGCTGGTGCGGGCTAACACCATAAACCGCACCGGCTTCGACCCGATCGCGCTGATGGAAACCACCACAATCAGAAACAGTGAAAACTTCGGGGCGGCATTGCACGGGCTGCGGCGCGCCGGGTTTGACCGTGACCGCATCATGGCGTCGGCGTTGGGCAAAGCGCGCAATCTTGACGACGTCCTACGCGCCGCGTTGGTGCTCTACACCAAAGTGCCAAATTCTGGATTCAGTTTTGCCGACCTGAAATACCCAGGTATCGCGGTGGCGACGATGCCGCGAAAAATCCGACGGCAAGTGCTTAAAGCCCTCGCGCTTTTCGACGACCCCACCAACCTCAACCTCCTGGTGCGCCGGAAACCCCTGTGGCAAAAAGTCATGCGCTCCATCCGACCGTACTCCATTTCCGGACACGACCAAGTGAGATTCCAACTGGATATCATCCATGACAACATCACCTACCGGAGCTTTAATAGCCAGGTGGAAACCGCCTTGGCCAAGGGGGACACGCAGCGCGCCCTTGAACTTATGGAAACCAGCCCAGGCATGCTCATTCGCCGTGCCCAACATCTCATGCGGCTAAGCCACACCGATCCGGCCGCCATGGCGCGGCTATGCGCTGCAATTGCTGAAATCGGTGCACAGTCACGGCTGAGCACCTTAATCTCCGCATATAACGCCCTGCGCAACCGAAACGCGGAACTAGTGGTGATCCGAATACTTGGAGTAGGCCCCAAATTACTGCGCCGAATCCCCGACGGGGTAGAAACTGAAACAGTAACCCAGGTAAAAACCGCGTTGGAATCGGCCATACGAAACCGATTGGCAGCCACCACCCCACCACGCGAGCCGGTCGCCTGCGGCTGCCCGGATCCGGTGGAATTGGTGCGGCGCGATGTCTCCGACACTATCCGGCCGCTCGCACGTGGCGAGCACATTCCGCTCGACTTTGCCGCTGATGATTGCTCGCTCCGGCTATTCATGCACTGGTTCGGCTTTGATGTTGACCTCGGGGTGATCTTCGCCGATGACACGCTTACGCAACAATTGGCTTACGTCGATTACACCAATCTGGCCGACAATAGATTGCGGCACGTGGTCACCCATTCCGGGGACATCGTGTACGCGCCGAAGCCGGACGGTGCAGCAGAATTTATTAATATCCGCCTGCGTTCCGAAGCCGGTCGCGCCGGGGCGGCTACTGTTTTCGACACGATTCCCGGAGTCCGCTACGCCATTCCGGTGTTGATTAGTTATAGTGGCCTGCCGTTTCGGCTGATCGACAACTACACCGGGGTGATGACGCGCCGCGGATTAATGTCGGGTGAAGTTTTTGAACCGCGCACGGTGGAAACCGCGATGCGGCTGGTGAACGATGGCACCTCTGCGATCCCGTTTGTCATTGACCTCAAAAATGAGGAATTGATCTGGCTGGATACGTCGTTAGGCGTCAAACGCGGCAGGCTTCACACCGGCGGAACCGGCGCTGTCGACATGGTGCGGGCGGAATTAGAATCCTTGAGTGCCCGCATGACGGTCGGCGAACTGCTATCCCTGTGGGCGGCCGCGCACGGGGCT
The DNA here is from genome assembly GCF_001020985.1 of Corynebacterium mustelae. NCBI lineage: Bacteria > Bacillati > Actinomycetota > Actinomycetes > Mycobacteriales > Corynebacteriaceae > Corynebacterium > Corynebacterium mustelae. The sequence goes on along the minus strand of NZ_CP011542.1, from coordinate 2,998,010 downwards.
GATACTACTGGTGAAACCGATACCCGATGCGCCACGGAACAGGTGGAGCGGCTGCTTGCCGAATGCTAGCGCCAGGGGTTTGAGGTGAACGACGTACTAAACGAACTGCTGAAATCTGAACCTTGGACGGCGTCGACGAATAAACCGGATGGGGCGATGCTGATCGTGGCGTCGGAATTAACCACCCGGAAGGTGCCCGCCGCCAGATTGGCCTCGTCGACATCCTTGCGGTAAACATCCGCCAAATAGTCGTGGGTGTAGTAGTACCCACCGGTGGTGCCGAATTGGCAGATCAGCACGTGTTTGCCATCGGTGCTTACCGCAGCAAACACCCAGGTATCGTTGCCTACGCACGAGAGCGCGGAAAACCCGGTAGCTTTCAGCCCCACCTGACTTGCAGCTTGGGTATTGGAAGCAGGCTCTTGGGGTTGCTGTTGCTGCGTTGCCACCGTGGTTGTGGTAACGACCTCAGTGACCACCTCTACTTTCTTTGTCACAGTCTCAGGCGCAGCAACTGGCACAGATTCCGAGGTTGAGCTTTTAAGAACCTGTATCCCTAACAGAACGCCAACAACTACTAATGCGATGGCGATGACAACCAAAATGGCAGTCAGCGAGCGGGAGCTTTTGGTGATTGGTTGTGGTGTTGGCGCCACAGGAGGGGGTAATTGAGCCCCCTGAAAAGCGTTGTGTAGGTTGTTTTTATCATCCATGCCGGAAGGCGAGGGGCCAGAATATGACATCAGGTTATCTTTCGTGTCGTGTCTGTAGCAGTTGCAATTTTAGTATGGGCTGGGAGTACAAGTGCGCAAAGACTGCAAGAAAAACAAGCGCAATCCGCAAGATTTATCGTGCAACAGTTGAGAAAACCAGCATTAGTTCCAGGAACCAGGGTGGTTCACTGTACAATAATCAAACGTCTGTGAACTTTCTGTTTTGGTTAGGAAGTTTAAAAAATCAAAGTCAAGGACGTGTAATTCATGGCAGCAATAGTGATTGTCGGTGCCCAATGGGGCGACGAAGGCAAAGGAAAAGCCACCGACATCCTCGGCGGTGTGGTTGACTATGTGGTCAAACCCAACGGTGGTAACAACGCCGGCCATACCGTTGTTGTCGGCGGCGAAAAATACGAATTGAAACTCCTGCCGGCCGGTGTGCTCTCTGAAAATGCCACCCCCATTCTTGGTAATGGCGTGGTGATTAACCTTGAGGCGCTTTTCGACGAAATAGATGGTCTCGAATCACGCGGTGCGGATGCGTCCCGGCTCCGGATCTCCGCAAACGCACACCTTGTTGCGCCATACCATCAAATACTTGACCGAGTACAGGAGCGGTTTTTAGGAAAACGCGCCATCGGCACCACTGGTCGCGGTATCGGCCCAACCTATGCGGATAAGGTTTCGCGAGTAGGCATTCGGGTACAGGACGTATTCGACGAGTCGATCCTGCGCCAGAAGATCGAATCCGCACTTGACATAAAAAACCAAATCTTGGTGAAGATGTATAACCGGCAAGCGATAGTCGCCGACGAGATCGTTGACTACTTCCTCTCCTACGCCGACCGCTTAAAACCCATGATGATCGACGCTGAGCTGGAACTTAATAAGGCTCTTGATGCTGGCAAGCACGTCCTCATGGAAGGCGGCCAAGCTACAATGCTGGACGTCGACCACGGCACCTACCCATTTGTCACCTCATCCAACCCCACTGCGGGTGGCGCCTGTGTCGGCTCCGGCATTGGTCCAACCCGGATTACGAGTTCTTTGGGGATTATCAAGGCATATACCACCCGGGTGGGGGCGGGTCCATTCCCAACTGAACTTTTCGACAAATGGGGCGAATTTCTCCAGGTTACCGGCGGTGAAGTCGGTGTGAATACCGGCCGGAAACGGCGGTGCGGTTGGTACGATTCCGTGATTGCCCGCTACGCAAGCCGCGTCAACGGCTTCACGGACCTATTCTTAACCAAGCTGGACGTGCTCACTGGTATTGGGGAAATCCCTATTTGCGTCGCCTACGATGTTGATGGCGTGCGTTATGACGAAATGCCACTGACCCAATCAGAATTTCACCATGCGGTTCCCATTTATGAAACCATGCCAGCGTGGGAGGAAGACATCACCGGCTGCACTAGCTTTGAAGAGCTTCCGGATAAAGCCCAAGCCTACGTGCGCCGGTTGGAGGAACTTTCCGGCTGTCGAATCTCCTACATTGGTGTAGGGCCAGGCCGCGATCAGACCATAGTAATTCATGACGTGATGGCCAACTAACAGCCTGAAACTAAAGTGAAGAGTTAGCTCATGTATAAACCGAAAACCGTCGGAACCCCGCTCAGCCCGAACGCTATCCGGGTCATGTTGCTAGGTTCCGGCGAACTAGGCAAGGAGATCGCCATCGCCTTCCAACGCCTCGGCGTGGAGGTGCACGCGGTCGACCGTTACGAAAACGCTCCCGCCCACCAAGTCTCCCACTTTGGTTATACGGTCGATATGACAGACGGTGCTGCTATCAAAGAACTTGTGGACTTTGTTGACCCGCACTTTATCGTGCCGGAACTAGAAGCCCTCAATACCAACACGTTGGCTCACTTGGAAGAAGAAGGGCGGACTGTCGTCCCCACGGCCAAAGCTACCCAATTAACCATGAACCGGGAGGGCATTAGGCGGTTAGCTTCGGAAAAACTTGGCATTCCTACCTCCGCTTACTGGTTTGCCAGCACCGAAGCGGAATTCCACGAGGCGGTTGCTCACGCTGGGTTTCCGTGTGTGGCTAAACCTAGCATGAGCTCCAGCGGCAAAGGTCAAAGCGTATTACAAGGCCCGGAAGATATTCCCAAAGCATGGAATACTGCCCAGCATGACGGTCGAAACCCCAGCAAGACGGTGATGGTGGAACGGTTCGTCAATTTTGACTTCGAGATCACTCTGCTGACAATTCGCTCGATCGACCCACAAAGCGGCGAATTGGCCACCTGGTTTTGTGAACCCATTGGGCACCGGCAATTAAGCGGCGATTATGTGGAATCGTGGCAACCGATGCCGTTAAGCCCCACCGCGCTTGATGCCGCCCGCTCCATCGCGGCCCGGATCACTAATGCGCTCGGTGGGCGCGGTGTTTTTGGCGTTGAACTATTCATCGCGGGGGACGAGGTGTATTTTTCCGAAGTCTCGCCCCGGCCACACGACACCGGCATGGTCACCTTGGCAACCCAACGCTTCGACCAATTTGCCCTGCATGCCCGCGCCATCCTCGGCTTGCCTATCGACGTCACGTGTACCAGCCCTGGTGCGTCAGCTGTGATTTACGGTGGGGTAGATGCAACCGCTGTAGGCTACACCGGACTTGCCGATGCACTCGCTATCCCCGAAACCGACATCCGATTATTTGGCAAACCCGAATCCTTTGCTTATCGACGCATGGGCGTGGCACTGTCGACCGCCGACGATGTTACAACGGCAAAAGCCCGCGCCAAAGCGGCAGCGGGCAGTATCCAGGTAGTAGCAAACTAGTCCAAGGTGGTATAGGTTGCTACCTTGGCTGCAGGCAACACCATCGGCATGTGTGGAACGCCATCCCAGTCGAATTCTTCACCGGATGAGGTAAAGCCCAACGCCTCATAAAACGGTACGCTGGTGGTTTGCGACTCGATATATACATCCCATTCCGGATTCTGCTCGGCCGCCAACCGCAGCGTTTGCTTCATGATTTCAGTACCTAAACCCTGATCCCGGTACGGTTGGGCGACACACACCCGACCCAAATGGAACCGGTTAGCACCAGACGGCGCAACCTCTGGATATAACCGAGCACATGCAATGAGATCCCGCTCCACTAGGTCAGCATGCTTCCATGCTTGAACGTGGAACGTGGTGTCGAGCGCATCGACCTCATCAATTTCCTGATACGGGCTCTTTTGTTCATGAACAAATACATCGACCCGTAATTTATAAATCTTATGCACTTCAAGCGCAGACAAGCGCGAAAGTTGGTCTACTGCGAAGAAAACGTTCATGACGCCCCAACTTACACTTTCTAGCTGCACACCGGGGAACCCAACATCCCAGGTGAACCACGTTCACGCAGTTCACCGGCGATTCGCAGGAATATTGATGTGTGCAAGTTCACGACAATACATGCTAGTGACTTAAAATCAAACCTAATGAAAGGCTAAAAATCTACAGTGAAGCACGCAGGTGCTTCTTAGTATTGTCCGGTTTTTCGTGTGCTGCGTTAGCGTCAATCCGATACGGTTCTAGCGGCCAGCCCCCACAAGGTTCGCAGCACACAGGTTTCTGAATCTAGGGGGAGACAACGGTGACGCCCCCAGCTACAAAGATTTTCTTTAATAGTGGGGGCGTCGAAAAGCTAGGGGCCTAGGCGTCGTGGCGAGCGTGGGAAACCATCTCATCCCACTCCACGATCTTCTTCCGTTCCCGGCCTTCCGGTGCGCCCAATGCGCGTTCCGCATTATCCAGCCGATGCCACCCATCCCAGGTGGTAAACGTGATACCTTGCGCATTCAGGAATTCCAACACGGCATCCTTAGACGGCTGCGCCGGAGCCTGGAGCTTACCCGCAGCGTAATCAGCCAACAGCATCTCCGTGGTTTCCTTCGCATCCGACTTGGTATTGCCGATCAACCCAACCGGGCCGCGCTTAATCCAGCCCGTTGCGTATAACCCAGGAACCGGCTGCCTAGAATCCGGATCCAGCACATGTCCACCATCGTTCGGGATGACCGCGGACTCAGCATCAAACGGCACGCCTGTCACCGCGTCCGAACGGTAACCCACCGCGCGATACACAGACTGCACCGGCCATGTCGTGAATGTGCCGGTACCAGTAACGCCGCCGGAACCGTCCAACTGCATACGCTCGGTTTTTAACCCCACAACCTTGCCGTTTTCGCCAAGAATTTCCACTGGGGATTCGAAGAAATGAATGAAAAGCTTATGCGGCGCGCCCTGCGGATCCCGCATTGCATATTGCTCCAACGTCTGGCACACCAAATCCTGCGATTTTGAATCCCGCCGTGCCTGTTCGCTGGCAGCATCGTAATCAATATCTTCCGGATCGACGATCACCTCAATGGTAGGGGAGTGATCCAATTCCTTCAGCTCCAACGGCGTGAACTTCGCCTGGGCCGGGCCCCGGCGGCCAAACACGTGCACCTCGGTGGCCTTATTATTCTTCAGCGACGCATACACATTGTCCGGAATCTCAGTCACCAATAACTCATCACCCGTCTTGGCCAGAATGCGCGCCACATCCAACGCCACGTTCCCCACCCCGATAACCGCGACCTTTTCAGCAGACAAATCCCAATCCCGCTTAAAATCCGGATTGCCGTCATAGAAACCGACAAACTCCGCCGCACCATGCGAACCAGCCAAATCCTGCCCAGGAATATCCAAATCCCGGTCCGCTACTGCGCCGGTAGAAAACACGATGGCATCATAGAACTGGCGCAATTGCTCAACCGTTACGTCAGTTCCCACCGCAACGTTGCCCAAGAATCGCAGCTGCGGTTTCTCCATAATCGCGTGCAAGGAATTAACAATCGCTTTAATACGGGGATGATCCGGGGCAACACCATAACGGATCAGCCCAAACGGAGCCGGCATCCGCTCAAACAAATCAATCTCGACATCGGTACCAGACTTCATCAACAAATCAGAAGCATAAATACCGGCCGGGCCCGCGCCGACCACCGCTACGCGTAATGGGCGGGAAGAATCTAACGAGGTTGAGCTCATAGTCGCTTCGAAATCCTTAGAACACTAAAACAACACATACATTTCACAGCGTGGATACTTACACGCCCCTTAGCACTTTACGCCCAATAGTCGCTGGGCAATAGTTATCCGCTTTATTAAAGAAAGTAATTGCTACGGGGCATGCGGTAAAAACTTTTCATGAGATAAGTATTTTTGCTAATACGAAGCGCCCATAGGGGAACTAAACCTTGTAAACTTATGGGTTGATTCACAGGCGGCAGGTTTTTGACGCCTGTCTCACACTCGCTGTAATAAAGAGAAGGGATTTCTGGTGACCCAAACTACTCGCTCCGTGTTGCTCACCGCCATCGGCCGCCGTCTTAACCCAGCGGAAGTTGCCGAATTTGCTAACGCATTAGGCGTCAACATACGTCCACTGGTCCATGAAACACCGGAAATCGCCGATGTCCTGAAACACGCATCGGATGACCCCGTGGTCTATACCGGCACCGGAAATTTAAACTTTGACGCTCGATCCGCGGCAGCACTGGGCGTGGCCATGGTTATCCAAGCAGCTGAAGAAGCTACCATAACCGAACTCGCTCGGATCGAGGCGGCAGAGCTTGGAGCAAAAATTGCGGCCATTGTCGTCGGCGAACAATCGTTGACCACAGCAACGGAAGCGGCACGCACCACTGAAGCGCAACAGGTTATGAATGCTGATGTTTTCGAACACTGGCTATTAAACCGGGCTAAGCAAAATCAAGCACACATCGTCTTGCCAGAAGGCGACGATGACCGAATCTTAACCGCAGCTGACCAGCTTCTACGGGAACGCATTTGCCAGCTAACCATATTGGGCGACCCGGCAACCGTCTTGGCCCGTGGCGTGGAACTAGGCTTAGATCTATCAAATGCAAATATTGCGGACCCGCTTAACGACGCCCGCGCTGAGGAATTTGCCCAAGAATTCTATGAGCTTCGCAAACACAAAGGGATGACCCTCGAAGAAGCCAAAGAAACCATGAAGGACATCTCCTACTATGCAACCATGATGATCCATAAGGGCCTGGCCGATGGCATGGTATCCGGTGCTGCGCACACTACCGCACACACCATCAAACCCTCCTTCCAGATCATTAAAACCGTCCCCGGCGCCTCAGTCGTATCCTCCATATTCATTATGGTCATGCGCGGAAAACTGTGGGCATTCGGTGACTGCGCAGTCAACCCCAACCCCACCGCAGAACAACTTGCGGAAATTGCGGTCATCTCGGCTCGCACCGCAGCCCAATTCGGTATTGATCCTAAAGTAGCGATCCTCAGCTACTCCACCGGCACCTCCGGCACCGGCCCAGACGTAGACCGTGCGACAGAGGCCGTCCGGATCGCCCAAGAAAAAGACCCCGCTTTGCTTGTCGACGGCCCCCTGCAATTCGACGCAGCCATGGATCCCGGTGTAGCAGCCAAAAAGCTACCCGACTCCAAGGTAGCTGGCCAAGCAAATGTGTTTATCTTCCCGGACCTTGAAGCTGGAAACATCGGATACAAAACCGCGCAACGCACCGGCCATGCCCTCGCCGTTGGTCCCATCCTCCAAGGCCTTAATAAGCCAGTCAATGACCTATCCCGCGGCGCGACCGTCCCCGACATCGTTAACACCGTGGCAATCACCGCGATCCAGGCAACAGGAGGCAAAGCTTAATGTCCCTCGTCCTCGTGCTCAACTCCGGTTCCTCCTCCATCAAATTCCAACTTGTCGACCCCGACCAACACGCAACTGACGAGCCCTTCGCCTCCGGTCTCGTCGAACAAATCGGAGAAACCGAGGGGACCATCACCCTGAAACACGCAGGTGAAAAACACACCATTAAAGCACCAATCCCTGACCACGCAACCGGATTGGACCTTTCTTTCAAACTCATGGGCGAACACGGCTGCGGCCCGCTCGACGTAGACCTTGTCGCCGTCGGACACCGGCTCGTTCACGGCGGAATCCTATTTAGCAAACCGGAAATCATCACCGATGAAATCCTTGAGATGGTACGCGACCTAATCCCACTAGCGCCGCTGCACAATCCAGCAAACATTCAAGGCGTGGAAGTGGCACGGGAACTACTGCCAGACATTCCGCACATTGGAGTATTCGACACCGGGTTTTTCCACGCCATGCCGCCAGCCGCCGCGCTTTATGCCATCAACGCCGAAGTCGCCGCCGAAAACGGAGTGCGCCGCTACGGATTCCACGGCACCAGCCACGAATACGTGTCACACAAAGTGCACGAACTCATGGAATCCGACCACATCAACCAGATCACCCTCCACCTCGGCAACGGTGCCTCCTGCGCAGCCATTAAAGCCGGACAGCCCATCGACACCTCCATGGGCATGACCCCGCTAGCCGGATTGGTCATGGGCACCCGCTCCGGCGACATCGATCCCGGTATCGTGTTCCACCTCCACCGCACCGCAGGCATGAGCATCGATGAGATCGACTCCCTATTAAACAAACAGTCCGGTGTCAAAGGAATCTCCGGAGTCAATGACTTCCGAGAACTACGTGCCAAAATTGATGACGGAGACCAAGACGCTTGGCTTGCCTATAACGTCTACATCCACCAACTGCGCCGCTACATCGGCTCCTACATGATCACACTTGGAAACGTCGACGCCATCACCTTTACCGCAGGTGTCGGCGAAAACGCCACCTTCGTGAGAGCCGATGCATTAGCCGGACTGGAAATGTACGGCATCAAAATAGACGAAGAGCGCAACAACCAACCCAACACCGGGCCGCGGCTCATCTCTACCGACGACTCTCGCATCAAAGTGTGGGTCGTGCCGACCAATGAAGAGCTGGCAATCGCCAGGTATGCGAAAAAACTCGCCAGCTAACCTTATTAAAGAAAACCGGGCTGATACATTATCAGCCCGGTTTTTGCTTAAAGAATCTCAGGTGGGTGCCCCCGAATCGAAAAGTGCCCATTCTTTAATAAGACTCACCGAAACCCCGGAACGGTTCCCGAAACCCCGAAATTCTTATCTGGCATATAAGCAGGCACAACCACGCATAGAAACTTCCTAAACCCATTGCTAAGGCGCACGTGTGTTCAATACCCTTAGATCATGGACATGCCAGAAATCTTTATCGCATACGCGCAGCTAGCGCAGCGAGGGGCGGAACTTCTCCTCGCCATTAAAGAAACAGGCATGGATAAAATTGAACTTTCTACAGCACTGGGGATCTCGCAAGCCACCGCGAGCCGAATGATCGCTACTGCGAAAGTCTACGAATCCGAAGAACTAGCTCAGGCCGACGGAATCTGCTTCGAAATCCTCCGCGATATTGCGATCACCTCACGCAAACTGACAAACCCCGACGTCGACAGGCAAGCACTGCGAGCGCAGCTTTTCGACGACGCCCGCAGCCGCACCGTAGACGAAAACAAACAACACGTCACCGCCGTCGTCGAAAAGCTCAACGGCGGATACACCCGCAACCGCAAATGGCACCTACGCTACTCCGCAACCCCAGATGCTGACGGAATGAGCTACATCATTGCTAAACTCCCCACAGAACAAGCCGAACACTTGCGCAGCTCACTTACCCCCGAAGCCCGAGCCCTCGTCCACTCCCACAACGCTGTCGACGAAGCAGAGGGCCACGCCAAAGCCCTCTACCGCCGGATTGCCACCCCTATTAAAGAAATCGAATACGCCGAAGCCTGGGAAAACCCCGAAAACCCGCGAGACCTACGGCAACGCCCATGCATCATCATCCCCGACTGGGAACTAACGAAAAACATTGATGGCACCGTCGTCGACACCAACGGAGTAGTCGTAAACATCAATGACATAGCAAACCGGCGACTCGAAAAATACGGATTCGCCGTCACAATCTACAAAGACCACACCGGCGTCATGCGACCGCAAAACGTACTCGAAATCAAACGCCTTGCCGACGCCAACGACCGATTCCTCAGCATCCTCAGCCACCTCGTGTGCCAACACCCCGACTGCACCATCAACGCAATCCGCTGCGAAACCCACCACATCCAATCCTTCGCGACAGGCGGGAAAACCAGCCCCGAAAACCTATGCCCACTGTGCCGAAAACACAACCTCAAAAACGACGACGGCCCCACCATTAAAAACGGCAGAGTCATCACCGACCCTGCCACCGGACTAACCTATTACCAAATGCCCGACGGCACTATTAGAAGAAACCGACACCGCGCAAATAAACGAGGACTTGCCGCCTACGCAGCGCGAATGAGTGCTATCGATAAACCACCACCCGAAGCCTAAAACACACCCGCCAACGGCCGCAACCACAATGGTTAGCGGCCTAGCAGTGCTGTATTAAAACCACGTGCGTGGCCGAACCTTATTAGCGGTATCCACCAGTTGATACCGATGCGCAGCCGACGGGGCACTACGCGCCTGCAACCGCAACGCACGCTCCAACCCCTCACGCAACCCCATCTGGGTAAACGGATAATCGAACAAATCATTTTTGCTAGCGGAAGCTTCAAGATTCTCAGAACGCAACCACTGCAATGCCGCATTGAGCACCGCAATTTGAACCTGTAAAAACCTCGGCTCGTTAGTGGGAATTTCCTCTAGTCGGCGAGCAGCTCGCCGAATCCTCTGCTCATTAGGGGATTGGGACGTGAGATACAAAATGCTAGTCAGCTGTGCCATCCTATGATGCATTGAAGCTGCAGGAACCTTATCTAGTGCCTGAACCGCCATATCCACCTGCTGCTCAGCCATCAACTGCCGAGCTAACCCGAAACCCGAACTAACCGTCGTCGGATTTGTCGCCCACACCAGGGCATACATGTAAATTGCCTTATAGCGCAATACTGCAGGATCCTGAGTGAGCTTCGACCAAAGGCCTGCCATCTCATTAACAATCTCGCCCTTTAATGATGCAGCTTCAATAGCAGTCTCTGGCTTTAATAACGGCGTATTGGCAAATCCCTGCGACTGCAAAATGATCTCACTTACTGCCGCGCGCGCAAGTTTCGGGGCAGCTTCTCCAGGAAGGATACTGAATACGTTATTGAAAGCTATTTGAGACTCGGAGTAATCATCAAGCAACAAGCTTGTAATGCCTGCGTACCACTGGTAGCGCCAGTCGGTTCCCATTGAAGGCCCTAATGTATTAAGCCAATTTTGTGCCTCACTGGTAAACCCAAGGTCTAATAGGGAACGAACAATACCTAGCGGGATTTCTTTACTTTGTGAAAACTCCTCCTGTGCTATTGCTTCTCGCATTGTCTCTAATGCTTCGGAAGGTTCGGTGTAACTCGACCCTGCGATCATCGCTGCCCCCGGATCTGCCCGATCAAGCAGCGGTGCGTGCAAAGCAGCTACTACTTCTGGCGGAGTGATGCGGATACTGCGTTCGATGCCGTCGATTAGTTGGTCAGTTTTGAAAACTATATGTTTGGTTCCGAATGTTGATCGTTGTGGGGAGAACAATGAATGCTGCGCGGGGAATTGTTTTTCGTCGTGGATAGCGAGGTATTCACGCAGCACACCGTACAACTGGGTTTCAAGTTCTCTAATGGTGGAGAAGCGTTTTTCCGGATCTGGTTCCGTTGCCCGCTTTAATAGGCGGTAAAACGACAAGTATTGGGCAAACAATGGCTCGTCGTCTGGGCCGGGAAGTTCTGGAACATATACGCCGTTTTCGGTGGGGAGTTTGATGGTAAGCGCTGCAAGTGTGCGCCCGATCGTGTAAATGTCGCTTGCGACGGTTGGTCCGTGAGTTGCTACTTCGGGGGCTTGGTATCCTTTTGTTCCGAAGATAAAGCCGAAAGCGCCGATTCCAGTTACTGCGCCTAGGTCGATGAGTTTTACTTGGTCTTCGGTTGCGATGATGTTTTCGGGTTTTAGGTCGTTGTAGACGACGCCGCGGGCGTGGAGGTATTCAAGCGCTGGGAGGGTTTCGAGGATGTAGCCGATGGCGATGTCGATGGGGAATACTCCATCAGGTTGTTCTTTTTGTCGGGTGCCTAGCGACGGGCCGGGTGCGTATTCCATGACGATGAATCCGCCATCGACGCGGGCGTCGTCGATGAAGTTGTAGGATTTAACGATCACCGGGTGGGTGATGTCGGCGAGGAATTCTCGTTCAGCGACAGCTGCTTGGTAATCGCGGGGGTTGTCTTTGCTAATAAGCCCCTTTAATACGACGACTCTGCCCGATACATTGCGGTCTTGTGCCAGGTAGATCCAGCCCATGCCGCCGTGTGCAATGACCCCGAGCACTTCGTACTGTCCGGCGACAACGTCCCCCTTATTAAGGACTGGCTTTTCGACGCCCGCACCGACTACCTTTTCATCTTCCGGATCAATGAGCCCAAATTCTTTAATAGGGACGAAGGGCAATCGCACCATCCCATTGGCTACTGCCCGGTCACCACGTGCGGCTCCTCTGCGTTCTCTGAAGGTTGTGAGGGCTTGTTTGCGTGATCGGGTGGAGGGGTCTTCTGGCGGCGGCGGTTTTAATAAGGATTGGTAGTCTTCGTCTTCCCATTCGTCTTCGAAGGGGTTGTAGGGGATGGCCGCTGTGGTTGGGCTGGTTGGGGTGTCGTCTTCGAAGGGGTTGTAAGGGACGGCTTCAGTGTGGGGTTGATTGTCCATGTTATTTTGGTTCTGTTCGGTACTTGGTGGCTGGTGGGGTTTGGTTGGGGAGGTAGTTGCCGAACCAGTGGTTGTAGGTTTTTTGCCAGGTTCCGTCGGTGTAGGTGCGTTCGAGGGTGGCGTTTACTTGTCGTATGAGGCCGTCGGTGTGGTGCCGGTGGCCGGGTTTCGCGATGGCTATTCCGTAGTTGTCTGTATTAAGGGATTTGCCGATGATTGTGGTGAATGGGTCTTGGGCGGCGATTCCGGAGAGTATGGTGTCGTCGGTGATGACTGCGTTTGCTTGGTTTTGTTGGAGTGCGATGAGGCAGTCTGCGCTGTTGCGCACGACGAGTAAATCTGAGGTTGGTGCTTGTCGACGCGCTATGTCCGCGCCTGTTGACTTGTTTGTAACACAAATGGTGCGTCCATGAAGATCGCCGATTTCTTTAATAAGGGAGGATTTGTCTGTGAGTATTCGCGTATTTCCTGCCAGGTATGGGGTTGAGAAGGACACTTGGTCTTGTCGGTGGCGGGTGATGGAGATGGTGCGTATCGCTATGTCGATTGTTTTGGATTCCAGTGATGCGACCCAGTTGGCGGAATCGACGAAGCGGAATTCGATGTGGTTGGGGTCTCCGAAAATGTCGCGGGCTATTTCCTTGGCGAGGTCTATTTCGAAACCTTGAAGTTCACCAGCGGCGGTGTCTCGGAAGGAAAGGAGGTTTTGGGATTGGTCCACTCCTACGATGAGTCGGCCGCGTTCGATGATGTGGGGTACTCGTTCTTCTGGTGTTTTGTCGTCGGGGGCGAGGCTGCCGAGTAATTCTGTGTCGACGATTGTTCGGGGCGCTTTTGTGCCAGCTTTTTCGATGACAGCGCCTTGTGGCAGGGGGGTGTAAGGGAGGCTTGGGGCAGGGGTGGGGGCTGGTAGTGGGGTTGGTTGTGCGCAGGCGCTGATGATGAGGGTGCAGCCTAGTGTGGCGATGATGCGTGATAGGTGCATTAGAGGTACTCCTGCAGTCGGGGTCGGATTCCGATCCATAGGCTTAATACGGAAATGATGCTGATCAGCAGGACCATGGTGGATACGAGGGTGGATGCGGTTACGCCTTGGTCGAGGTAGGCGCGCATGATGGTGCGGTTTTCGTCGATAAGCATGGCGAGCGCTGTGTCGAGGTCTTCGTATGCTTGAGCAGTTTCGGATTTGAGTGCCAGGGCTTGGGCGGTTTCGTAGTCGCCGACGTTGAGCGCGGTGAGGATGTCGTTGTGGGAGTTGGCCCAGGTGCTTAGTGCGGTTTCAGCTTCGCGTGCGGTGGGGTGGTTGAAGGTGGCTAGAGTTTCTTTAATAGAGGAGGTGGCCGTGGCGAAGGTAGTGCCGGAGCTTTCTAGCGATTGCCGCCATACCAGTGCCAGCATTTCTTGGGTGCGGGCTTGTTGGGCGAGAATGCGGGCGTCGGTGAGGTTTTCTAGGGGTGCGGAGGCTTTTTCGTAGGCTTTGGAGCCTGCTTGCCATGTGATGGCGTTTGCGGTGACTACCCAGGTGGTTGCGATTGCCATGAGTGCGAAGGCTAGTAGCATTCCCTTATTAAAGCGGCGGTTGGTGGTGGCGGACATCCAGATTTGGGCGAGTATGAGTGCGATGAGTGCGGCGGCGAGCCCGGAGATGGGAAGCCATAGGGGTTCGGTGAGTGATAGTTGTTGCTTTTCGACGTTTTCACTGGTCAGCGTGTAGAGGCGTGCGGCTAGTGGTAGGAGTTCTTCTCGCATGAGGGTGGAGGCTTCGGACATGTAGGCCACACCAACTGGGTTGCCTTGGCGATTATTGGCCCAGGCGGTTTCTACTATTCCGGTGTAGATGGGGAGTTTTTGGGATAGTTCTGTGATTAGTTCGAGTTCTTGGGTGTCGTCGATGGTTATGCCACCAGCGGTTTGGGCGATGGCGTGTCCTGCTTCTTGGAATGCGGTGAAGTATTCTGCCCGAGCGGTCTCGGAGTCAGTTCCCGCGAGCACGAAGCCGGAGGACGCGGCGGTGTTGGCGGAGGATAGTGACGTGTAGAGGTTGTGGGCCATGTAGCTGACGGGTTCGGTGTTATTGATGAGCCGGTCGAAGTCTAAGCGGCGGTCAGCTGCGATATTGGACATGGAGATTCCGGCTGAGAATGTGAAGATGCTTAGTAGGAGCACCATGGCGGTCATTTTGCCGGGTGTTGTGTTGAGGAAGCGGAGAAATTTTTTCGTCCAGCGGCGGGGATAGTTGATGTATCCGTGCCAGAGTCGGCGGATGACGCTGCGGCGGCGGGCGGTTTTGTCGAGCCACCGATCTTGGGTGTCATCTGGCACAAGCTGGGCGATGGGGCTGGTGTTGGCTTCCAATGTTTCTGCCTTCTCGCGGGGATACTATTTTGTGTTAAAGGATAGTGGATTTTCGGTTTTTGATGCAGCTTGGCCACAGCGTGGCTTTTTTGTGACAGAATTGCTTGCATGATTGAAGTGCGAGGTTTATCCAAGCAGTACGGCGATGTTCGTGCGGTGGATGATTTGTCTTTTGATGTACGTCCGGGCATCGTTACTGGGTTTTTGGGCCCTAATGGTGCGGGAAAATCGACGACGATGCGGATGATATTGGGCTTAGATGCGCCGACATCAGGTACGGCGCTTATCGACGGTGTTGCGTACCGATCCATGAAAGATCCGCTGTTTAAGGTGGGGACGTTGCTAGATGCTAAAGCTGTGCATCCAAATCGCCGAGCGATCGATCACTTGACCTGGGTGGCCCAGTCGAATGGGATTAAGAAATCTCGGGTTGGGGAGGTGTTGCATCTGGTTGGCTTGACTGGGGTGGCAAAGAAAAAGGCTGGTGGTTTCTCGCTTGGTATGGGACAGCGGCTTGGCTTGGCTACGGCGCTTTTGGGGGATCCAGAGATTTTGATTCTGGATGAGCCGGTCAATGGTCTTGACCCGGAGGGCATCCGGTGGGTGCGCGAGTTTCTGCGGGGGTTGGCTAGCGAAGGGCGAACGATTCTGGTGTCGTCGCACTTGTTAAGCGAAATGTCGCAGACTGCGGATCACCTGGTGGTCATTGGTAAAGGCAAACTGGTTGCTGATTGTTCAACCTATTCCTTTATTAAAGAAAATTCGAAGTCGACGGTGATCGTGCGCAGTTCTGATAATGAGCGGTTGCGGTTGGGTTTGGAACAGCAGGGAATTGTTGTGCGTACCGAAGTAGATGAGGAAGGTCGGCCGTTATTGCTTATTGATAACTTCCAGACCGATCAGGTGGGTGCGGTTGCGTTCCAGCACCAGATTGCGTTGTATCAGCTATCTGAGCGGCAGGCTTCCTTGGAGGATGCCTTCATGGAAATGACAAATCATGCTGTCCAGTACCAGGCCACCGAGAGGGAGTCGAACTAACCATGAAGACCTTTATTTCTGAGTGGACTAAATTAACAACCACCAACGCTATTTATTGGACCACGGCGTTGTTTATTTTCATGGCTGTTGGTTTCGCGGCTTTAGCCGGTAGCCAGGTAGAGCCGGATCCGTTGGTCTTTAATATCCCGATTTTGTATGCGGATAAGGTTGTCACGGCGATTGCTGCGCTGGGTACATTTGTGGTTAGTGTTCAGGCGATCATGGTGGTGACGGCGGAGTATCGGCACAATTACCAGTCGGTGACGTTCATGGCTACCCCTAATCGGATTGTGGTGGCGTTGGCGAAGTGGTTGCTGTATTCGATTATCGTTGCGATTGTCACTTTCATCACGGTGATTTTGTGTTTTTACATGGCAAAGACCACCGCCACGGAGGCAGCTTCGGCAACGCTTGAGGTGTGGCGGGATGATAATGCTCGCCGCATCATGTGGACGTATCCGTTGACGTTGGTGCTATTGGTTACCTTTAGTCAGGGGGTTGCGTGGTTGTTGCGGCAGACTGCCGGTGCGGTGGCGTTGATGAGCCTGTGGATACTCGCGTTGGAAGGCATTCTTAGTTTGCTGCCGCACATAGGTGAGTACGTTAAACAGTATGGGCCAATGAGCAATATGACGGCGTTTCTTTTGAAGGAGCCAATTGTTGATGGGCCGTGGGGGGTGTACGGTTCCGGTATTTATTTTGCGTGCTGGGCTATTGTCGTTTTCCTCATTGGCGTTGGCGTATTAAAGTCGCGGGACGCGTGATCGTTGCTTTTCGACGCACCAAGGTCACTGCAGTGCGGATGTCAGACGCATAATATTGTCGATGTATCTGCGGGCTAATCCTCGTTTATTCCATTCGCTCAGGGTTAGCTCGGTGGAGTTTGCCTGATACTCGGTGGTCAGCTCGTTTAATTGGGTAATGATGTCCCCGCGGGTCATCATCAGCGATACTTCGTAGTTAAGACCGAAGCTACGCATGTCCATGTTGGATGACCCCACCACTCCAACCGCATCGGGGGATTCCGGGTCGGCGAGAACGTATTTTGAGTGCAGAACATACGGGGCGCGGTATTGGAAAATCCGTACCCCGGCTTCTAGTAATGCTTGGTAGTAGGAGGATTGGGCGTGGCCGACCATGAATTGGTCGGCCTGTTCGCTTACAAGCAATTCCACTCGAACTCCTCGGTAGCAGGCTGAAGTGACGGCCTCAAGCATGGATTCATCGGGAATGAAATATGGTGAGCACATCACTAGCCGGTCTTTGGCGTGGTGGATGATGGAATTGAACATCCTCAGGTTCGGTTCAGTGGTGTAGCCAGGGCCCGATGGCACTAATTGGACAAGATTGACGTCTTCTCGTTCGAGGTTGGGGGGTGCTTGATCGACAACCTCTAATAGTTCGTCGGATTCGAGATACCAGTCCACGGCGAAGACCGTGTTCATGCTGGCAACTACCGGCCCAGACAGTTCCACCATGATATCGATCCAGTGGCGGCCGTCTTTAATATTGGCGGGCAAAAGGTAGGAAGAGTCGATCATATTAAGGGAACCGAGGAATCCTCGTTCCCCGTCGATAATCAACATTTTTCGGTGATTGCGCAGGTCCGGTCGGCGGAAGCGCCATCGCCAAGGTTGTAGCGGTAGCATGAGGTGCCATTCCACCCCAATGGCGCTTAGCCTGCGACCTAATTTATAGAATCCGGGGTATTTCCATGACCCGACGTGGTCGAGTAGTAGCCGAACTTTGACACCGCGCCGGGTAGCACGGGCAAGTGCCTGAAAGAACACATCGGTGGTGTCGTCCCAGGCCATGATATAGATTTCGACGTGCACGTAATCGCGGGCATTATCGACGGCTTCGGCCATGCGTTTGATGATGTCGTTGTAGTCGCTGTGAACACCGTGGTTGGTGCCGGTGACTGCGGGCATGGCTGTCAGTGTCCGGTTGAGGGCGATCACCGAGTCGAGTTCCCGGCTGATTTCCTCTAATGGGTGGTTTGGCACTTTGGCTTGGACGTTGGTGATGCGTCGAGTAGCGGCTTGCTGGATTCGGTGCCGCCTGCGGTTGATGTAGGGCGAGCCCATGAGCAAAAACAGCGGCAATCCGATGTATGGCAGAGCCAAAATGGCCAGGAGCCAAGCGGTGGAGGAGGAGGGACGTCGGCCTTCGGGTACGAAGCCAATGGCGATTATCTTGATGGAGTAGTCAATGATAAGGCCAATGGTTTGCCAGCTGGAGAGATCAAAATTGCCGAGTGTGATCATAGGGCGTAATCCACGATCACTGGGGCATGGTCGGATGCGCCTTTGCCGGCACGCTCTTTAACGTCGATAAGCGAATTTGTGGCTGTAATATCCCGCGCCAGCTGGAAGTCGATGAGCATTCCTTCCCCTCGGTCGAATCGTGCACCTTTGTAGTCCCAGTATGAAAACCCTGTGAACGGGGAAGTTACGGTAAGCCCGGCTTCTAATAACCTGTCAAAGGCTTGGCGTTCGGGCTCAGTGACGTGAGTGAGCCCCACAAACGCTGCCGGTGACCACACGTGGGCATCTAGTGGTGCGATGTTGAAATCGCCGCCAAGTACCAGTGGGCCGGTTGTATGTGAGACGTGGTTGGCGAGTGCGTGAAGCCAGCGCAGCTTGTAGTCGTAGTGTGGGTCGGCGATTTCGCGGCCGTTGGGTACATATAGTGACCAGACCCGGACGCCATTGCAGAGTGCGGAGATGGCGCGTGCTTCAATTTCCTGGGGTTTTGTGGGGTCTTTGTGGAAGCCTGGCTGGCCAGGGAATGCGGTTTCTACATCGGTTAAGCCTATTCGGGACAAAATCGCCACACCATTCCATTGATTGAAACCTAGGTGTGCGATCTCGTAGTCGGGAAAGGCGTCGTATGGAAACTGGGCGTCGGTGCATTTGGTTTCTTGAACGAGGCAGACATCAATGTCATGGCGGTGGAGGAAATCCGTCATGCGGGTGACTCGGGTGCGTGCAGAATTGACGTTCCAGTTGGCAATACGCATGACTTTAACCATACCTAAGCTTTTAATAGGCCGTAGCAATGACGGTGGTGTTCGACGAAACCAAGTTTGCGGTACAAGGCGATCCCAGCAGTGTTGCTAGCGATGACTTGTAGATAGGAGGTGTGGGCGCCATTGTCACGACCCCATGCCATCATTCGGGCACCGAGTTGGGTTCCTAACCCCTTGCGCCGATACTCCGGGGCGACTTCAACCGCAGAGTATCCCAAGTGATTGTCGGTTATGGTGCCGCGCGTGATCGCGACGGTGACGCCGTCGATAGTAAGCCGCCCAAACCCCATGGTTCCGTCGATGGTGCGGCGTAATTGCTCCAACGCGTGGTTAGGTAGCGGCTTGCCCCGAAAATGGTAGAGCGACAGCCAATCGTCGTCAGGCTGGTCGTCGACACGAAACTCGCAGCTAACCGGTACGTCGGGGACGGTGTCCAACGGGGTGGTCATGACGATGATTTCCGGCCCCAACTCAGCCACATGCTTTTCGACGCCGCGACCAATGCGTTCCGGAATAAGCACCTGCGGCGGCAGGTTGTGGCGGGCGTAAAACTCCTTAATTTCTTTAATAGGGACCGGGTTAAACGGTGCGGACGGTCCCAGCGGAGCTGCCGAATTGGAGCGTTCGGTGATCCCATCGCCGGCCCGCAGCAACCAACCATCCACCCACATATGGTCAATACCGGGAAAGGCTTTGGCGTAGGCGGTTTCGATGGTGCGGATATCGGAATTACGCACCCGCCGGGGGCTGAGCTTCTTAACGATCGCGATCTCATCCGCCGCCACCCGAATCTCCGGCTTCTGGGAGGGAAACCCACCGGCCAGCTGCGGCCGGATTCGGGTGTACTCGTCGGTCACTTCCACCACATGGCCGATGATGTCGGAATGGTTGCCGTCAATGACCCGCCTGAGCACCACCCGGTCGCCGGGGGCGATGGCGTCGCTTCTGAAAATCCGGGACATGGTTTATTCGTCGTCGTGGCCGAAGGGGTCCGGATCGACTCCGGGCAGCCAGGTCAACCCAGCTTCGGTCCAGCCTTCCCGTTTGATAGCTTTTTTCGCCGCCCGCTTCCACCGGCCTTGCAAGACATCGGCGTAGACGAAACCATCCAGGTGGCCCACCTCGTGTTGGAAACAGCGGGCCAAAAAGCCGGTTGCCTCCACGGTGACTTCTTCGCCGTGCTCATTAAAGCCAGTGACTTTCGCCCAGTCGGCCCGGCCGGTGGGGAAGCCCAATCCGGGCAGCGACAGGCAGCCTTCTTCATCGGAGCCGTCGGTGGCGGGCATGCCGAGGGGAATTTCTGAGGTTTCCAAAACCGGATTGATAAAGCATCCCTTATGGAAGTTGCCTTCATCGTCCGGGCAGTCGTAGACGAAGATGCGCTTGTCCACCCCGATCTGATTAGCGGCGAGCCCCACACCATGCGCCGCGGCCATAGTCTCGTACATGTCGGCTATCAATTCGGCCAGATCAGCTATGGGCTCGGTCACTGGTTTTGTCGGATTATGCAACACAGGGGTGCCGTAGATAACGATGGGTCGTACAGTCATGTCATACAGTGTAAACATGCTAGAGCCCAGTGACATTCTCAGCTTCGAAGAATCCGCCCCCAAAACCATCGGCGCTAAGGAAGAAGCTATCCGAATGCAACTGGGGATTAGTCCAGTACGGTATTATCAGCGATTGAATATCGTTATTGATATGCCCGAGATGATGGAGAAATATCCCCAGTTAACCGCACGGTTGCGGCGAATCCGAGACCAACGAGCCACCGAACGTAACCAGACCTAGATAGGATGACTATCGTGACTGACAACAATAAACCTGCACAACAACCATTGCCGCTGCGTGGCGTCGCCATGATTTTGATAGCAGTGGCAGTGTTGTTAGCCGGATGGGGAATCTACACTGCGGTCAGTGGATTAGGTGGCGATTCCGAGCAACAAGCAGCGCCTGCCGCGGCGACGTCGAAAAGCACAGCCCCCGCTGCCCAAAAACAGCAGCCAAAGACGCAGCCGGAGCAGCCGATGCCGCAGGAAACGCCACAGGACACCCCGTCGGCGGCTCCACAAGATACGCCGCAGCAACAGCCACAGCAGCCGCAACAACCTGCGGGCAACCAGCCGATTACCGTCCACGTTCTGAATAACTCGACCGTCCAAGGGCTAGCCGCCCGTGCGGGCGACCGGCTGGATAACGCTGGCTACACTATCGGCCATGTTGGTAATTACTCCGATACGGTAGTGCCGCAAAACACCGTGTATTTCTCTGATAATGAAGCCCAAGCACGGGAATTAGCAGCTGAAATTGGCGGTGTCGCCGTACCTCGGCCAGCAAACCTGCCTGCCGAAACCCAAGGGCCCAGCTCGCTCGTTGTGGTATTAGCAACCGATTTTTAAAAGGTGTGTTCGTGAAACAACAGTTTTCCGCTTCCGACAAACCCACCATTGGTGTGGAATGGGAACTAGCCCTCATTGATCCGGTGACCCGTGACCTCGTGCCCCGTGCCGGTGATGTGGTGGCGTTGGTGGCGGCAAGCCACCCAGACATACAATTGGAGCGCGAATTCCTTGCCAACACGGTGGAATTAGTAACCCCAGTGTGTCACACAGTTCCCGAAGCTATCGCAGAATTAGACAAGGCAGTCACCGCTGTTAAAGAAGCTGCCGACACCTTCGGCCTGAAATTGTGGGGTGCTGGTTCCCACCCGTTTAGCGACTTTAGAAACCAACCCACCAGCAGCAAAGGTAGCTACGCGGAAATCATCGCACGCACTCAATACTGGGGCAATCAAATGCTCATCTGGGGCATCCACACGCATGTGGGAATCTCGCACAAAGAACGAGTGTGGCCCATCATCAACGCACTGCTCACCAAATACCCGCACCTATTAGCCCTGACGGCGTCCTCGCCCGGCTGGGACGGCATTGATACCGGCTATGCATCTAACCGCACCATGCTGTACCAGCAATTGCCCACCGCTGGCTTACCGTACCAGTTTCAAAACTGGGAACAGTGGGAACGCTACATGAAAGACCAAGACATCTCCGGGGTGATTAACCACACCGGTTCGATGCACTTTGATATCCGTCCTGCCGGCAAATGGGGCACCATTGAGGTGCGTATTTGTGATTCCACATCAAACTTAAAAGAGCTAGCTGCGGTGGTGGCGCTAACCCACTGCCTGGTGGTGTATTACGACCGCATGATTGACAACGGTGAGGAATTACCCAGCCTGCAGGATTGGCATGTCGCCGAAAATAAGTGGCGGGCCGCGCGATACGGGTTGGATGCCATCATCATCACCTCCCGCGATACCGATGAACGCCTCGTCACCGACGACCTGAAAGACCTGGTGGAAACCCTACGCCCCATCGCGGAAGAGCTGGAATGCCTAACTGAACTCAATTACGTGTTGGAGATCATCGAAACCGGGGCGAGCTACAACCGGCAACGGGAACTGTTTAATAAGCACGGTTCTTGGTACCCGGCCGTCGACGCCGTCATCGCGGAGATGCACCAATGACCTACGTGCTGGTGCCGTCGACAAGCGAACTGCCGGACGTGTTTACTGAACTCATTCAGCGGCTGCCTGGGGCGAAAATATGCCCGGTGTCTGGGAACTTAGCGCAACAAATTATCGACTGCGAGAAATTCCTAGACAAACATGAACTGCGCAGCGACGTGGTGTTTATCACCCGAGGCACGGGGGCGTTCGTCGCCCAAGCTCTAAAAGAAAAACACCCCAACCGCATCGAAGCGATCCTAGCAATAGGCTATCCGCATCGGCTGGCAAAGCTACCGCGTCTGTTGTTTCGGGAAAAGTCTCTGATTCCGACGGACGTAGCGGTCACCGAGATTCCCGACGAACAAGCACTCCTGCGGCTGCTGTAACCTTTTGCTTGCCGATGCCCCAGCCTCCCCACCACACCTGTGTGCTGCGAAACCACCTCTGGGGGCGTCGAAAAGCACCCAGAAAACCAGCGAACGCAGCACACAGCTAGCTTGTGCGAAGCCGCCTAGTTCCCGCGATAATGATGTAACCCACGATTGCGACATAACCCACGGTGATGAACCACACGTCCTCCGCAGACAGGGAACTCACCGTGTACGGGCTTACCGCCGCCGAAAGATGCGGCAAAAGTAACACCACCGTGCCGATAACGCAGGCCACCTGGGTGAGCGGACGCCTATGGAAACCGCGCATCAGCACCGCCGCCAAGGGCACCATCCACACCCAGTGATGGAACCAAGTAAACGGCGACACCAAGCACGCTCCGATACCGGCGATCACCATCGCCCAAGCCATGTCGTTACTGCGCACCGCCACCATAATCCCAAGCACCACCAACAGCAGCGTGACTACCACCGCGACAAGCCACCACTGCTCCATATTAAGGACCCGCTCCATGACTGAGCGCAGCGATTGCGCGCCGGGATTGTCGTGCACGCCCACCCGGGAGGAATCGGTGATCGCGGAAGTCCAGAACCGGGTGGCGTCTGGAACGAACAGCCAACCGATAACCACCGTTGCGATGAACGTCACGGCGCTCGCCACCGCCGCGCGCCACCGCCGTTCGATGATGAAAATGAGGACGAAAAACGCGGGCGTTAGCTTCAGCCCCGCAGCCAACCCAACCCCAATACCAGCGAAGCGGCGATTCTTGGGCAAGAAATCCAGCGCAACCAGCAGCATGAGCAGCAGATTGATCTGGCCGAAATAGAATCCGCCGTGGACGGCATCTAAGCCGATCGCCGCGATGGATAGCAAAAACGCCGGAAGGCTCGCCCGGTAAATCAACCAGACCACGAGGAACATTGCGGCGAAATTGAGGAGCTGCCACGCAATTGTCAGCGGCAGATCGGCAAATAGCGGTAGCGGGCGGAACACTACGCCCGCGAACGGCGGGTAGGTGAAGGGTAGCCCCGGAACGAAATCGCCATCGTAGAGGTTTCCCTCGCTATTAAGGGAAATGGCCGCGAGCTTATAAACAAGAAGGTCAACTGGCGGTACCCGAAAAATCTGGCTTTCCGGCGGTAGTCGAAATTCCGAGATGATGACCCACAGCGCACACAGGGCGAGCGGGATGCTGGTGGCAAGCTGTAGTCGACGCATACCTTAAAAGACTACTGAGCACATTCTCTAGAGTTGGGATGCTGCTAGGTGTGGTGAATGAAAAATTAGCTATTTATCAGTTGTGCGCCGGTTGGTGTGGATCCCTGTGTGCTGCGTTTGCGTGGAATGCGGGTTTATTGGTTAGTGGTGTGGGTAGGTTTCGCAGCACACGGGTTTGGGGTGGGTGAACTTGGCTGTGTGGTGTGTGCTGCTTTTCCTGGTTTCCGGGGTGCTTTTCGACGCCCCCACGGCAGGTTTCGCAGCACACTGCATCAGTGGTGCGGCAGCAGGAATTCCAGGCCCTTCAATCCGATTGGCCCCCTCAACATGTGTGCTGCGATCCTATGGTTTTCAGGCCTCATACCACCACCAAAATTCCGCAAACGCAGCACACAGCTGTAGGTGGGCATGAAAAAATCTCACCTACGGAGAACCCGAAGGTGAGATTAATATCCGGGGCTCGTACCCTAGCCGTGTAGCAGGTACGCGGCGTTGCTTAGAGCTGCGGCGGCCGATTGCTCCCGGGATCCACCAAATCCCATCACCCAGTGCTTGCGGTTGTTGTCGCCCGCGTAGATGAAGGTGACGGTGGATTCGAAGATGTCGAATTGGTGGAAGGAAAGGATCTCGACTCGGCGTCCGGCGTCGGCGAGCAGGTGCGTTGCTGCGGAAATCGGGCCAGAGGCGATGATCTCGGTTTCGGTTACCGTGCGACCCGAGGTGGTGGTGTGGGTCAAGGTTGCGGTGTAGCGCTGGTGGCTGCCAGGCAACCGGGTAATAGATGTGAACTGTAACCGCAGGTCAGCGGTGGGTGCATACGTTGCGGTGAATGTACGCCACTGCATTCCGCGTGCTTCTTGCCGTAGTCCTGCCGGAAGTTTGTGGCCGAACCGAGCTAAGAAAGGATCATCG
Source organism: Corynebacterium mustelae (assembly GCF_001020985.1). Classification (NCBI taxonomy): domain Bacteria; kingdom Bacillati; phylum Actinomycetota; class Actinomycetes; order Mycobacteriales; family Corynebacteriaceae; genus Corynebacterium; species Corynebacterium mustelae. Next base: position 2,973,184 of record NZ_CP011542.1, on the reverse strand, counting down.
GCGAAAACCCGGGTGGTGGCTGGCCGAATGGTTGGGCTGCGGTGATACTCGGTAAAAGTTGAGCGTTTTTTGGTAGTGGTTGCGGTTATCATGGCGGTCCTTGTGTCATCTTTCTTCTGTTCTTGCATCCCACCGGTGGTGGGGTTGGGAAACGGTTTCGGTGTGAGGTGGACCGACAATTTTCCACAGTGACTCACATCCAACGGGTTGGGATGGTCTAGGTCACACTGGTGAATGGTAATGGTGATCACAGCCGGGCGCAAAAGCTGCGCTGCGAAAACCTTAAGGTGGGGGTGAAAATGTCTACCCCCGCGCACATTCCCGCTGCTTATCGACGCTTCACGTGTTGGCGCGGTTTCCCACTTTCGGGGGTGTGTTACGGTTGCGAAGCAATGCTTGCGAAGCGGATTTATGTGAAAACTGCACCGGTTTGCACTTCTTGTGGCTATGCGACGGGGGCACCTGGGGGTGGCGGTGGGGGTGGGGGTTACTTGCCGTAATTTAGTAGGAACGCCGCCTCGGTGATGGCAATATCCCGGATCTCGAGTGGATCGACAGACTCGTTAGGGGAGTGGATTGTCGCCTTGGGATCTTCTACGCCAAACAGGGTCAATTCTGCTTGTGGGGCAACCTCCATGAGCTCCGAACATAGTGGGATCGAACCGCCAGAACCAACGATTGTTAGCTCCTTATTGCCGTATGCTCCCTTCAGGCACTCAGCGAAAACCCCGACGGCCGGACCGTCGATGGCACCCGAGAATGGGTCATTAATATCGTGAGCTTTGGCGGAAACCTTCACATTCCATGGCGCATGGGCGAGTGCATGCGCGATGACCTTCTCCGCAACGTCAGCTGCGTCCATTCCAGGTGGGACCCGCAGGTTAAGCCGGGCGCTCGCGGTTGCCGGAACCGCATTGACCGCCTCTGCTACCGGAGTGGAGCTGAATCCGGTTACTGAAATTGCGGGCCGCGCCCACACCATGTCCGCCGGGTTATCGGTGGCATCGCCCATGATGGAAACACCGTCTAAGATTCCGGCATCCGACCGGAAGGTTTCAGGGTCGTAGCTTGCACCTTCCCAACGCCCGGTGCAATCGACCCCATCGATGATGGTGCGGCCGCTCTCATCACGGAAGGAATCGATCAGGCGGATTAAGGCTGCGGTGGCGTCGGGTGCGGCGCCGCCGAAAGAGCCGGAGTGAACCGGGGTTTCCAGGGTATCCACCTGGATATCGATCTGCGCGCCGCCGCGTAGCGTGGTGGTTAAGGTGGGCTCGCCCACGGCGACGTTGCCGGAATCGGCGATGAGGATCACGTCGGCGTCGAAAAGCTCGGGCGATTGCTGGATCAACGCCGAAAGCTCGGCACCGCCTTGCTCCTCAGAACCTTCGATCAGGACCTTGATTCCTAGATCCGTGCCGCCAAGCTCCGTGACCGCGCGTAATGCGGCAAGGTGCATCACGAGATTGCCTTTACAATCAGCGGCCCCGCGCGCGTACCAACGTCCGTCGCGCTCAGTTAACGTAAACGGATCTGACAGCCACTTTTCTGGATCGCCCGCTGGCACCACGTCGTAATGGCAATACAGCAGGATGGTGGGGGCGTCGCCGACTGCTGGTTTGGTGCCAATAAAAACCGGGGAGCCGGATTCTTCCTGGTAGGCGGTGACGCTGAGCCCGACGTTTTCGAAAGCGGTCTTAACCCACTGTGCAGCGCCAGAATGGTCGGCGGCAAGTTCGGGGACAGAATGGACAGAATTAAATGAGGTGATGGCCTGTAGATCGGCAAAAATCTGATCACGTTGTGCATCAACGATGGGTCGAAGTGCAGTGATAGTCGAGTCGATTGTCATGAAAATTAGCTTAGTACGCCAGTTGCTTGAAGCGGTCTGATGGCCAGTTGTGTAAGCGGCGTTCGCCAGTAGCGTACTGCCTTGCACTGGGGTGGCGGGGCTGCTAAAAACGGACTTAGCACTTGAAAGCGTGCAGTGCTAACTTTTGATAAAAGATACAAAATTTTCCGTATATATAAGGAGCAAAATCTATGGCAAAGATCATTGCCTTTGATGAGGAAGCACGTCGCGGCCTTGAGCGCGGCTTGAACACCCTAGCTGATGCCGTCAAGGTTACCCTCGGGCCAAAGGGGCGCAACGTGGTTTTGGAAAAGAGCTGGGGAGCTCCAACCATCACCAACGACGGTGTTTCCATTGCTCGGGAAATCGAGCTGGAAGATCCTTATGAAAAAATCGGCGCTGAACTCGTTAAAGAAGTAGCAAAGAAAACCGACGATGTTGCAGGTGACGGCACCACCACCGCGACTGTTCTGGCACAGGCGCTGGTTCGTGAAGGTCTGCGTAACGTTGCCGCTGGTTCTAACCCAATGGGAATTAAGCGGGGCATTGAAAAGGCGGTTGTCGCTGTCACCGAGAAGCTTCTCGACGGCGCCAAGGAAGTCGAAACTGAGGAAGAGATCGCCGCAACCGCTGGCATCTCCGCAGCCGACCCAGCTATTGGTGCCCAGATCGCCAAGGCAATGTACGCAGTTGGCGGCGGCAAGCTAAACAAAGAATCCGTCATTACCGTCGAAGAGTCCAACACCTTTGGTGTGGAACTTGAAGTAACCGAGGGTATGCGCTTCGATAAGGGCTACATCTCCGGATACTTCGCAACCGACATGGAGCGGCTAGAAGCTGTCCTGGAAGACCCATACATTCTTCTGGTTTCCTCCAAGATTTCCAACATCAAGGATCTGCTGCCGCTTTTGGAAAAAGTCATGCAGACCGGCAAGCCACTGCTAATCATTGCTGAAGATGTTGAAGGCGAAGCCCTGTCCACCCTGGTGGTGAACAAGATCCGCGGTACCTTTAAGTCGGTAGCTGTTAAGGCGCCAGGCTTCGGTGATCGTCGTAAAGCACAACTGCAGGACATCGCTATCCTGACCGGCGGCCAGGTTATTGCTGAGGAAGTTGGACTCAGCCTGGAATCGGCCGACTTGCCACTTTTGGGTCGTGCTCGCAAGGTTGTTGTGACCAAAGATGACACCACCATCGTTGAAGGTGCTGGCGATGCAGACCAGATCCAAGGCCGCGTGAACCAGATCCGCGCTGAAATCGAAAACTCCGACTCTGAATACGACCGTGAAAAGCTTCAAGAGCGCCTAGCAAAGCTCGCGGGTGGCGTTGCCGTAATCAAGGTTGGTGCAGCTACCGAGGTTGAACTCAAGGAGCGCAAGCACCGCATTGAGGATGCCGTGCGCAACGCTAAGGCTGCGGTTGAAGAAGGTATCGTCGCAGGTGGCGGCGTGGCACTGCTGCAGGCCGCCCACGTCCTGGAATCTGATCTTGGGCTAAACGGTGACGAGGCCACCGGTGTGAAGATCGTCCGTGAGGCGCTTTCTGCACCACTGAAGCAGATTGCCCTCAACGCTGGTTTCGAGCCGGGTGTTGTTGCGGACAAGGTGTCCCACTTGCCTGCTGGTGAGGGGCTGAACGCCGCCACTGGTGAGTATGTTGACCTCATGGCAGCTGGCATCAACGATCCAGTTAAGGTCACCCGCTCTGCGCTGCAGAACGCAGCATCGATTGCAGCGCTGTTCCTGACCACTGAAGCTGTTGTTGCCGACAAGCCGGAGCCAGTCGCACCAGCAATGCCTGGCGCTGACGAGATGGGTGGCATGGGCTTCTAAGCCACGCTCCCTCCAACCCGAATCCCCACCGCTGGGATTCGGGTTTTTCCGTGTCTTGGGTATGCGTTTTTTAGGGCGTGTGCTGCGTTTCCGGGTTTCGGTCGTGCTTTTCGGCGGGTGCGGGACAAGATCGCAGCACACAGGAAAGAGATATGCGTGTGCTTTTAAGGTGTGTGCTGCGTTGGTGGGCTAGTGCGGTGCTAATCGACGCCCCACCGCCCCAGGTTCGCAGCACACAGGTGCATAGGTGGCGAAAGCGGGGTGGGAATATTTTCCAGGTTTGTATTGCGCATGAATAATTGCAGTTAAGCAGGGCGAAAGTGAAAGGATTGATTATCGGCCGATGCATTTTTCGAGCTGTTCTCACCCCCGTAATAGGGGGATTCTGAAATTTTTTAAGATCTCTTCGCGCTGTTCGCGTCTTAATCGTGACCACAAATAACGGTGTTACATCTTTTTGTTATCTAAAAATGACCAAGTCAATCGATATGTCTTGAATTTGCAGCTCAACTGGCTTTTATACAAATTGAAAACTGTTGAAAAAGTTGCGTTGGGTTTGAGATATTTAGTTGGCGTTTCCGCTTGACCTATAGCTTTGGTGTGGCACAATAAGTTGCATGACGCCCTAAGGGGTGTCGGCAAACTGGAAAACCAAAAGTCAGCAAAGCTGACCCCCTCTCTAAGGAGACATTTTCATGGATCTTTCCCTGATCATTGATTCCCTGAAGAACTTCAAGAAGTTCGTGGAAGCTTTCACCGGAATCTTCGAGTTCCTCCCTAAGTTCATCCGTGACTCCGGCGAATTCTTCGCTAACAGCAGCGACTTCTGGAAGGACACCAAGAATATGGGTGCCACCCAGCCTGACGCTTTCGATGGTAAGCCAACCCCAGGTTTGGAGAACCCAAAGAGCGCTGGCTCCTCCAGCTCTTCTTAAATAATAAAAGCTGATACGGGTTACTTCCGTTTCATGAGGGCGAATTCCTGCCCTATCCACACGAAATTCTTAACCTCTTTATATATAGGAGTCTAAAATGGCAAACTTCCTCGAAGTAATGGGCAAGTGGGTTGCACTTTCCAACGACGGCATCTTCGGCGGCATCTTTGAGTTCCTCAAGGGTCTCGCTAAGCTCGCTGGCCACACTGCTGACCTGGCTGAATTGGTCAAGTAATTTTCAAAACCATATCGGTTTTTCGCAAGACCTCGTTCACTCAATGTTGATTGGGTGCACGAGGTTTTTCGTATTATGTGGGGTGGGATTTCTCGCAGAAAAATCCCACCCTCTTTGGTGAAAACATGGAGGTTTACGCGGTACTATCGTCTTATGGCAGACTCCAACAACGACCTTCCCGTGATTGACCTCGCCGCAACCGAGGGGTACATCGTCGACGACACGGACGAGGATGATCCGGTCCTGTTGGCACCTGATGGCACTCCGATTGATACTTGGCGGGAAAACTATCCGTATGATCATCGTCTTACTCGTGAAGAGTATGAGCATACGAAGCGGGCATTGCAGATTGAACTTTTGAAATGGCAGAACTGGACGAAGGATACCGGGCAACGCCACATCATCTTATTTGAGGGCCGCGATGCTGCCGGTAAGGGTGGCACCATTAAGCGGTTTAATGAACATTTGAATCCTCGTGGTGCGCGGATAGTGGCGTTGGAGAAGCCATCGCCGCGAGAATCTACTTCGTGGTATTTCCAACGGTATATCCAGCATTTCCCGTGTGCTGGTGAGATCGTGTTTTTTGACCGCTCATGGTACAACCGTTCTGGTGTTGAGCGGGTTATGGGTTTTTGTACGGAATCGCAGCATGCGGAGTTTCTGCGTGAGGTTCCGATGCTGGAGAACATGATTTTGGGGTCGGGGATTTCGCTGACGAAGTTCTGGTTCTCGGTGTCGCAGAAGGAGCAACGTACTCGGTTTGCTATTCGCCAGGTGGATCCAGTGCGCCAGTGGAAGCTGTCGCCGATGGATTTGGCGTCGTTGGATCGTTGGGATGATTACACCCGGGCGAAGGAAGAACAGTTCCGGTACACGGATACTGATGAGTCGCCGTGGATCACCATTCGGTCGAATGATAAGAAACGGGCGCGGTTGAATGCGATGCGTTATATTTTGAGCAAGTTTGAGTACACCAATAAGGACCATGAGGTGGTGGGTGAGCCTGACCCGAATATTGTGATGCGGGGTCGGGATCAAATTGGTGATTAGCTGGTTGGCTCCACGGGGTTTCCTTGCCATGCGGTTTGTGGTGGCACTTGGTCGCCGCGCATGACTAACGAGCCGGGGCCGATACGGGCCCCGGTTCCTATTGTGGCGCCAGGTAGAACCACGGAGTGCGCGGCTAGGCTGGCACTATGCTCAATGGTGACTGTGTCGAGGCTCATCACGCGGTCGTGGAAGAGGTGCGTTTGGACCACTGTGCCGGGGCCTACTGTGGCACCTGGCCCTATGGTGCAAAGGTCGGTTTCTGGGAGCCAGTAGCTTTCTATCCATGTGCCTGCACCGATGCGGGCGCCAAGTAGTTTTAACGCGCTGTTTAGGGCTCCGGTGCCAAGGTTGGGGTTTAGGAACCAGGGGGCGGCGACGACTTCGATGAAGGTGTCTTGAAGCTCGTTGCGCCATACGAATGGGCTCCACAGGGGGTGTTCGCTGGGTTTGTGTCTGCCCACACATAGCCATTTCATACAGATTGTTAGCGCCATAGCTAGAAGTCCTACTCCCATGAGGACAAAGCCACTGAGTAGCCATGTTAGCCAGGGGCCGACTTTTTGCAGCAGGTTGAGCAAGGTAAGTGCACATAATGTGGCTAAAACGGCTGAGGTTATTGGTGCGAGGAGGCGGAGGGTTTCGAATACTCCGCGCCCTATCCGGTGTCGCCATAGGGGTTGAAAAGTGGTGGCGAAATCTGTTGTTAGTGTGACTCGCCGCATGCGTTCTGGTGGTGAACCCCACCAGTTGGATCCGGCCTTGGATTTCTTAGGTGCGGAGGAGAGTACCGCGACGAGTGAGTTTTTGGCGAGTTTGCGTGCAGGGCCTGCTATTCCGGAATTTCCGACGAAGCTGCGTTTTCCGATCCGGGTTTCACCGCTCAGAAGCCAGCCACCGCCAAGTTCGTAGCCGCCGATGCGGGTGTCATCGGCAAGAAAGGCGCCGTCGCGTACGGTAACCAGGGCTGGCACCATGACGGCGGTGGAGATTTCGGTGCCGACGCCGATTCGTGCGCCAAGGCTACGTAGCCACAGTGGGGTTAGTTGAGCGGCGTACAGCGGAAACAGATAAGTTCGTGCATCTTCCATGAGTCGTTCGATAACCCAGATACGCCAGCCAAGACTAGAACGTACCGGGGTTATGCCGTTTCGCTTTTCGACGCCCACCCGGAGCCGAATACTGCAAAGCCGCACTATCACCCACACCGCAAACATATAGCTGATAAAAGCGGTGATTGCGCCCAGCGGGGCGACGGCTAATAACCACCATCCGGTTTGGAGCCACAACATAACGGCAGCGCCAGCGGCGAGGGCGGCCCACGGCAGCAACCCTAACATTAGTGAAGTCAACCCGTATATGGGTACCCAATAGCCATGACGTGGCGGTGGTTCGGTGGGGAATCGGTGCTTGGATCTGCCGACTTTTTTCGCAGGTGACCCTGCCCACCGGGAGTGTGGTTTTACTGTGGATTCTCCTAGAACTGTGGAACCCGGTTCAATATGGGCGTGTGCGCCTACCGTGGTGCCCGGAAGCAATGTGCTTCGAGCACCAATTCGGGCGGATTCTCCGATGGTAATCCTGCCGACATGAAATATATCGCCGTCTAACCAGCAACCAGATAGGTCGACTTCTGGCTCCACTGAGCAATAGTCGCCTAAGGACAACATTCCCGTCACCGGCGGTAATGAATGTAAATCAACTCCCGTTCCAATTTTTACCCCCAAGCATTTGGCATAGAACTGTACCCAAGTGGCACCTGAGATGGAATGGGATCTGGTGACGTCGACAAGCCGTTGAGCTGCCCAAATCCGAAGGTGAGTTGACCCGCCGCGCGGGTAGGAGCCGGGCGTAATTTTTCTGGTAATCAGGCGAGCGCCTAGACCGCCAATCGCCAGCCGTACCGGTGGCAGAATCAAAATAATAAACAACCACCATAATTGTGGGTGTAACAGACACAGCCACGGGGTGGCTTGAATACACAGCATTGGTAGTTGGATAAGCGTTTGCGCTACCCGGGTGGGCCAAGGTACTGGCTGGACCTGCCGTGGGATAATGGTTGATGCGGGGTTTAAACCATCAAGGAATTCGGCCAATGCTGCTAATCGAGGGTGATCGTATAAATCGCGCACTGAGACCGTCGAAAAGCGGGAACGCATCTCACCTACCAGCATTGCAGCTGCCAACGATGTGCCACCCAGCGAGAAGAAATCTGCGTCGCGATCCGCAACTGAAACCCCGAGCGTATCCACCCACAGTTGCGCCAGCCACTGTTCCGTGTCGGAAAGATCCGTGGCGGTGATGCTACTGGGAAGCGGCCACGGTAAGGCCTTTTTATCAACTTTTCCAGACGTCGTTACCGGAAGTTCCGGCATTATGTGCAGCTGAGGTATCAAGGCGGCCGGTAACGCCTCAACCAATTCAGCCGCATCAACGCCGTTAGCCGAATCAGTCAGCGAAACATAGGCAACAAGTTGTTTGTGCCCACTCGTGGAATTCTGCGCCACCACTGAACAACTATGCACATTTTTAAGCGCGGAAACATGAGCCTCCACCTCACCCAATTCGATGCGTCTGCCACCGATTTTTACCTGATCATCGGCGCGACCAACGAAATACAACCCGTCTTTTTCCAGTCGAACCTGATCGCCAGAGCGGTAGGCGCGAGCCCAACCAATTGAACGCAACGGCGCGAATTTTTCCTTATCCTTCGCTTGGTCCAAATATCGCGCCAACCCCACCCCACCAATGATGAGCTCACCCACTTCCCCGAAACCTACGGGTTGGCCATCCGAATCAACAACCGCCAGATCCCAACCAGCCAACGGCATGCCAATGGCGACCGGTTCGTTGGGAAAAACTCGCGCCGCGCAGGCCACCACAGTTGCCTCGGTTGGCCCGTAGGTATTCCACACCTCCCGATCCGGTGTGGCCACACGCGCAACCAACTCTGGTGGGCACGCCTCACCGCCGAAAATGAGCAGCCGAACGTTATCTAATGCTTCCGCTGGCCATAAGCTAGCTAATGTCGGAACAGTGGAAACCACCGAAATCGACCGCCGGATTAACCACGGCCCCAAGTCCATTCCTGACCGAACGAGACTGCGGGGCGCGGGAACCAAGCACGCTCCATGGGCCCAGGCTAACCACATTTCTTCACAAGAAGCATCAAAAGCAACCGAAAGTCCTGCTAGAACCCTATCGTCTGGGCCAAGCGGTGAACTTTGGCAAAACAACTGCGACTCGGCATCGACAAATGCGGCGGCACCACGATGGGTCACAGCAACCCCCTTTGGGGTTCCGGTCGAACCGGAGGTGAAGATAATCCACGCGTCGTTAGTGGGTAATGGTTCACGGGTATCCCCGCCAGGGGTTTTGTTCACAACCTCAAGGCCCGCGTCGGTAAAAACTGCATTGATTTTAGCCTCGCCAAACACAACGTCCGCACGTTCTTCTGGGTCATCTGCATCAACCGGAACATAGGCTGCGCCTGCCTTTAAAACCGCCAAGATTGCAACATACAAATCCTTTTGGCCAGAACTCATCCGAATGCCAATGCGATCGCCCCGTTTGATACCTGCCGCATGTAGTGCTGCTGCCCGGGAACAAACGAGCTCCCATAATTCGGAATAGGTGACTATTTCCCCATCATCAATCGCTGCGGCCTGCGGAAACTTATCGACGGTGCTGCGAAGCACGTCGATAAGCGTGCACTTCGGCGGCGCTTCCCCTGATAATAAAAACTGCGCAGGAACCCTACCCATAATGTTAAACGGAGTCCGAAACCTCAGCCTCAATGATTGCCTGTGCAAGCTTGCGCAAATGCTTCAACTGTTTATGGGTAGATTCGTATAAAGCAGAATCCTCGGCTTCGCTCACCAACTCACTCAACTCCGCCTGCATTTTTCGCCCTTTTTTCGATGCCCGCACAATCTGCCGACGCCTATCCTTAGGGTCTCGTTCCCGTTTCACCCACCCCTTTTTCTCAAGAGCATCGATAAAACGCACCATGTCAGAGGCATCAATGGCCAACAATTCGCACAGTGCCGACTGGCTGGTTGCGTCAGTATTCATCAAACAACTCAAGACCCAGTACTCGCGCAAGGAAACCTTCAACGGGGCCAATTGTGCCTCTACTGCGTCTCGAGTACGACGACGCAACCGCTCCAACTGAAAAGAAGGGGACTCAAGTAACTCAGTTGGAATCTCAAACACCGACATGCACACCATCTTAGGCCACCACCTAACCCAAATGGGAACGCTTTGATGGGGTGTAGGTTTCGGGTCAGGGTAAGGGCTACGTCGGGTAAAACATGTTGAAACCAGCCTTGAATTGCAAAAACCTCGGAAAACTGAGTTGTTTTCCGAGGCAGAAACTGAAATTTTAGACAGTAAATCAAATGATCGTCTGCATGGATGCAGCAGAAACCGCAGCGGTCGCCTGAGCACAGGTTACCGGGCCGTCGCCTTGGCTATCATTGGTGGACTGGCCGAACAATGTAGACAAGAAACCAAACGGATTGCGGGCAATGCCAAAATGCATGAGAGGAATGCTCCTAAAATATCGTGTGATCAGGAAAGCATCCGGCGCCAGTCACCGCTCGACATTACAGAGGGGCAGTGAAGCTGCTCCGGAGCCGTGACCCACTATGCTCCTTAGAAAACAAAAATGCAACCAAAGAAAACCACATAAATCCACATTTGGTGTGCGAGTGGAATGGCTGGGCAAACCGAGGTTAATAAATTGCGGCAGCGCCTTTAAAAACGAGCATATATTCTGGTTTTATTCAGTAGATCTGAATAATTATGCAATCCAGGCGCGAGACTGTGTGGTGAAGCTGGCTAGGTTTTTGGTTTGTGATTTTGCACAAGCCTTTAGAGCATGGGGGTTTGGGTGCTATGCGAAACCAGATTTCTCCAGGGGGCTGTGTGGCTCAGGTCCTGTGTGCTGCGTTTGTGGCGTGGGTGGGTGCTGTAGGGGCGTCGAAAAGCAAGGATCGCAGCACACAGGTGGGCGCGCGATCCCCTCAAGGTGGCTGAAGGATTACTCGGTGGGGAGCCCTGCTGCGATCCAAGCTCCGGTACCACCTGCAACATTGATGACGGGCAGGCCAGTTTCTGCCAGATACTCGGCTACCCGCATGCTGCGCCCACCTGCCTGACAGATGAGGTATATGTCACGGTCTCCGTCTAGTTCGGAAACGCGTTCTGCGATGGTGCTCATGGGGATATTGACGGCCCCTGCGGCATGCCTGGCTGCAAATTCGTCCGTTTCACGGACATCAATGAGTTGGGCGTCTGCGGGGACTTCGGTTACTTGTACTTCGCGCATGGTGTTGAGTATAGAAAAACCTCCAGCGGTGTGTGCTGGAGGTGGAAAGATTTATGTGTTGTGGCGCTCGATTGCTTCGGCGAAAATCTTTTCTGCCTCGGCTTTGTCTGCCCAACCGGAGCCGATTACTTCCTTGTTTGGCTCTAAGTCTTTGTAGTGGACGAAGAAGTGCTCGATTTCGTCACGGAGTTGTTCGGAAACGTCTGTGAGGTCTTGCAGGTGTGCCCAGCGTGGGTCGTCGACTACGCACAGGAGTTTGTCGTCGCCGCCAGCTTCGTCAGTCATCTTGAATACACCAAGAGGGCGTGCCTTCACGATGACGCCGGGGAACACTGGTTCCGGCAGGATCACAAGGGCGTCCAGCGGGTCGCCGTCTTCGCCGAGGGTGTGGTCGATGAAGCCGTAGTCCAATGGGTATGCCATAGGGGTGAACAGGTAGCGGTCGAGGTAAACTTTGCCGGTTTCGTGGTCGACTTCGTACTTGTTGCGTGAGCCCTTAGGGATCTCAATGGTGACTTCCATTCTTTCTCCTTGAAAGTTGTGCGGGGGTTTCTAACTCGGGTTATTCTACCTTGTTTAGTGGCTGGGTTAGGGTAGTGGGGTGAAGAATGCGAAATGGTGGGTAGCAACGGCCGCCGCAACCGTTACGGTTGTGGCTACAGTTACAGCTGGGATTGTGGTTACGCAGGTTAATCAGCTGTATTACGATCCGGCGCCACCGCTTATCGACGCCCCCCAACCGTTCACCCCACTCACCCCAGCCAGGGACGTTTCGCTCGCTGCCCTTCAACCTATGCTTGACGACGCCCGGCTTGGCCGCGCCAGCATCGACATCCGTGACCTCGCCACCGGAGAAGTTGTGCTTTCTCGGGACCCTAACGCGGCACTGTTGCCTGCTTCAACAACCAAAACTCTTACCGCGGCGGCCGCGTTGCTTACACTGGATCCCGCCGACCGCATCATTACAGAAGTGAAACAGCAAGGGGAAGACACCGCCGTTATCATTGCTGCTGGCGATGTTTGGATGACGGAGAAAACCATCAGTGATCTGGCACAGCAGATTTCCGCGAAGCTGCCTAACGTCAAAAACATTCTCATTGATACCTCCATCTGGACTGCCCCCAGTTTCCTGGAAACATGGGACCGGCGAGACATCGATGGCGGTTTCGTTGCCCCATTGGAGCCTGCGATGATCCATGGCGGTAGGCTAGGTGGTGATTCTGGGGACTTACCTAGATCGCATGCCCCAGCACTCGATGTGGCTAAAGCTGTCGCTGGAGAACTGGGCGTGCCCACCTATGGTTACACCACTTTTTCAGGAGATAAGGAAACTGCCCCCACCCTCGCAACTGTGCAATCCCCGCCGCTTAGGGATCGGCTGGAAGCAATGATGGAGGAGTCAGATAACGTTATGGCCGAAGCGATCGGGCGGGAATTATCAGGTTCCGATCCTGCGGGGGAAACCATGCGTATCCTGGCAGAACGCTTCACGGTAGCTGAAGATATCGTGGTCAAAGATAACTCTGGACTTTCGACAGACAACCGGATTTCGGCCGGACTGCTCAATTCCGTCATCACCGCAGCTGGCACAGACAATAAACTAGCGCCGCTGTTTACAACCTTGCCTGTGGCAGGCGGCTCCGGCACCCTCATTGATCGCTATCTGGATAAAGCAGGTAGGGGATATGTACGGGCAAAAACTGGAACCCTCACTGACACAGCAGCGCTCGCCGGAACCATCGCTGCGGAGTCTGGGCACACCTACAGCTTCGCCATTATCTGCAATGACAGTCCAGTCCTACCAGCACGCGCCGCCATGGACGAATTAACCAGCGCAATCCGAACAGCCCCATGAAACGAAAACCGTTTTGGCCTGACCGAAGCCCCGCCTTCTTAAAAATCCGGCAGGCCATCCGCGAATTTCCAGGAGACCCAGCCATCGGACTATCGGGCGGGGCGGACTCATTGGCACTGGTCGCAGCCGCATGCGCTGAAGGGCGTGACGTCCTAGCTATCTGCATTGACCATGGGTTGCAATCCGAATCCGCAGACATTGCTGCGAAGGCAGCACAGCAAGCCCAAGCGATGGGGGCGGCGTCGAAAAGCATTGCGGTTACAGTTCCGCCGGGAAACGTTGAGGCGCAGGCGCGGCAGGTGCGCTACGATGCCCTGCTCGCCGAAGCGGGGACCCGTCCGCTATGGGTCGCGCACACCATGGACGACCAGGCGGAAACCTACATACTCGGTAGTTTGCGTGGCCGGGCGATCGGCATGGCAGAGCATAGCCACGTGGTGCGGCCGTTGCTTGGGGTGCGGCGAGCAGACACCCGTACTGCCTGTGTAGAGCTGGGGCTACACCCGTGGGATGACCCCATGAATACTGACCCCAGCTTCAAGCGGGTTCGCATACGCCATGAATTATTGCCACTTCTTGCCGATATCCACGGTGGTGACCCGGTGCCCGCGCTAGCCGCAGCCGCAGCACTTGCCCGAGATGATGCTGCGGTGTTAGATGCTATGCCCGGAAGCATAACCTGTGCCGAGCTGGTCGCGATGCCCATTGCGCTTCGGCGACGCAGTTATATGGCGATGCTACGATCGGCAGGCTGCGATGCGGGGTTTAAGCAATTGCAAGCCATCGACGCGTTGGTTACCAACTGGCACGGGCAAGGGGCCGTGGCGGTTGAAGGGGGGCAAGTGTTGCGGGCTGCGGGCAAACTTGAGGTCCGCACGGGATCCAGCTAGCCCGGCTGTGGTTGTGTTGCACTGAATGCTGTGTGCTGCGGTGGGGCGGGGTGGTGTGGCGTGTCGGGTGCCGTTGTGCGCGGAAACGCAGCACAGTCCCCGCAGGTTCTGTGCTGCGTTTTGTGCTTTTCGATGCCAGGTGAACGGCCATTCAGGCATGAAACGCAGCACTCACTTAGCGTTTGGTTGCTAGTAGTTTCGCCAATTTGCTCTGTGCTGCGATCCGTGCTTTTCGACGCGCGCTGGCCGCCTGATTTTGTTGCGAATGCAGCACACGCAAGACAGGGCAGGGAAGTATCTGAAAGTGAGCTGCCCCGAATGGGGTTAATTTACCCATGAATTTTAGTTTTCCCATTGTGTAGTAAGGCTGTTTTGTGGAAGATGGATTTTATTAGAACAAATGAGCCAATAGGGGTTGGAATGAGCGGTCAATGCTGGGTGGTACCTGGTGATAGGAAAGTGCAACTATTGAGATTGCCGGACTCGGGAAAAGCAAGAAATGATGCACTAGCTGATTTGGCTTGGGCCAAGGAATATGTGCGATTGACACCGCGGATTTTCACTCGGCGAGATGTTTTTAGTGGATTGCGGTGGTGGGAGCGTCGAAAAGCGCAGGTGTTTGCAGTTGGTTACGGGTTGCGGACAGCGGTTCTATGTGGTTTGGCGGCGGCTGAAGTGCACGGTTTGCCCACACTTAATTTAGGACGGATTGCCACAATTGACCTGTGCTTGCCGGAAGCTCGGAGGCCACCGAGTCGGAGAAAATGGCGAAAAAATATCCGATATAGGGATCGACTGCTGCCGCAGGATGAAATCGAAACTGTGCACGGATTGCGTGTGACGAGTGTGCCCCGAACCTTTGTTGATATTTTGCTGTGGCATGGCGAATTGGAAGCCTTGGCGTTTATCGAAAGCGCATTGGTGCGTCGAGTGCTTGGGCCCGGCAATGCCACAGCGGCTGCTTTGAAGCGATATTTGCTTGCCCGCCGAGGGCGTCCGGGAGTTGGTAGGGCGCTGAAATTGCTTGCTCTAGCCGTAGACTCTGCAGAGAGCGTGTGGGAAACATTCGCACGATGGATTCTGGTGCAGTCGGCTCGGGAATTGGGGATTCGGCGGATTGATGTCCAAGCTGTGGTCTATACCCGTTCAGAATATGGCGAGTTGCAGAAACGACGAATTGATCTACTCATTGACGGTTGGCTTCAGGTGGAAATTGATGGAGATATGAAATACGACCCGGAGCATTTGCAAGCGCAGGGGCGTGGTCTGGTGGACGTACTTCAGGATGAGCGGCTTAGGCAGATTCAAATCGCAAACCAGGGGTATCACCCCTTGCGCTTATCGCCACGTGAACTGGCAGATGGCTTAATTCCGATGGTCTCTCGCCTTCTGCAGTTGAACCCGAACCGAAAGTCGCCAGGAAAACATGTGGTTCCGATATCGGAAAAGTTAGCTGCGTAAGCTTTTGTTCGTGCGCGGTGGCAGGCAGCGGGTTTCGATCAAGAATATCGATAGTTTTGAGTAGGAGCTTTACTGAAGGTTGGTAAAGCTTTGATAAACATGGCAGACTTTTGGGTATTGCGTGCGTTTTGCGCTGTTGTTTTTCTTAAAGATCAACACCAATTAGTTTCGCTGGTTATCAAACTTCTCCGAGAGGACGCTTTCGATCGTGACCGAGATGCATTCAGCTAAAGATTTTAATGTTCCGCCTCATCGATATGGCGACGACGTCGAAGCGGTTTTGATTGGGGAGGACCTGCTTCGTTCTCGTATCCAGGAAATGGCAGACAAGATATCTCAACGCTACCAAGACGCAGCGGATGACCTCATTCTGGTTTGTGTATTGAAGGGTGCGGTGTTCTTCATTACCGATTTTGCTCGTGCGTTGAGCATTCCGTCGCAAGTCGAATTTATGGCGGTTTCTTCTTACGGCAATGCAACGACTTCATCTGGTGTGGTGCGGATTCTTAAAGATTTGGACCGCGATATTGAGGGTCGTGATGTATTGATTGTCGAAGACATCATTGATTCTGGCTTGACACTTAGCTGGTTGGTGCGGAATTTGAAGAACCGGAAGCCTAAATCACTTGAGGTTGTTACCTTGTTGCGTAAGCCGGAAGCTGTCACCGCAAAGGTTGATTTGCTGGATATTGGTTTTGATATTCCTAATGAGTTTGTGATCGGCTATGGGCTTGATTACGCGGAGCGGTATCGGGATTTGCCATATGTTGGAACGCTACACCCTAATGTATATTCAGACGCGTAGCTTTAATTCCGTTCCGATGTCCCCGTTTGCTTTGAGGTCATGTTTTATGCGTGGGAACCTCGGCGCGGGGTTTTGTCGTTAGTTAAGTGTTGATTTCATTAGTGACTAGTATGAGGCCACGGGGTTGTACTGGGCCCCAAGGTGTGTGAACGTGAAGAATAATAAGATCATTCAAATTGCGGCGATTACAGCGATCGTCTTGATTTCCCTCTACCTGATTTCGTTGTTTGGCTCCTCAACCCGGGGCTTTGTCAAGGTAGAAACATCTGTGGCAATTACCCAGTTAGAGAAGAACAACGTTGCGGAAGCCAATATTGACGATCGCGAGCAACGATTGCGTCTGAAGCTCAAATCCGGAATTGAGCATGAGGGCAAAAAAGACGTAAAAGAAATCATGGCACAGTATCCGGCGCGAACTTCGCCGGAGATTTTTGCCAAGGTTTCTGAGTCGAAAACCGATAAGTTCACAACCAATGTCACGCAAGATAATTTCTTGATGCAGATGTTGGGTTATATCCTGCCGATGTTGATTGTGTTTGGTTTGATCATGTGGATGTTCAGCCGAATGCAAGGCGGCGGCATGGGGGTCTTTGGTTTTGCAGGTTCAAAGGCCAAAGAACTAACCAAGGATATGCCTACCAACACCTTTGCAGATGTTGCTGGTGCCGACGAAGCTGTCGACGAACTACAGGAGATTAAAGACTTTCTGCAAGACCCGACGCGCTACGAAGCGTTGGGGGCGAAGATTCCGCGTGGTGTTCTTTTATACGGACCCCCAGGTACGGGTAAGACTCTTTTGGCTCGCGCGGTTGCGGGCGAAGCAGGCGTTCCGTTTTATTCCATATCCGGCTCGGATTTTGTGGAAATGTTTGTCGGTGTAGGCGCGTCGCGGGTGCGCGACCTGTTTAAGCAAGCGCGGGAAAACTCTCCTTGCATTATCTTTGTCGATGAAATCGATGCGGTGGGGCGCCAGCGCGGGTCCGGCATGGGCGGCGGCCATGATGAACGTGAACAGACCCTAAACCAATTGCTGGTTGAGATGGATGGTTTTGGTGATCGAGAAGGCGTGATCCTTATGGCTGCCACTAACCGCCCCGATATTCTTGACCAAGCGTTGTTGCGGCCTGGCCGGTTCGACCGGCAGATTCCGGTTACAAACCCGGATTTGAAAGGGCGTGAACAAATTCTTGAAGTGCATGCAAAGGGGAAGCCATTCGCCAAAGACGCAGACCTGAAGGCCTTGGCGCGTCGTACTGCGGGAATGTCTGGCGCAGATTTAGCCAATGTGCTCAATGAGGCAGCATTGCTGACTGCGCGTATCGGTGGCAACGTCATCACCGCTGATGCTTTAGAAGAGGCAACCGATCGCGTCATTGGAGGACCGCGACGTTCCAGTAAGGTTATTTCCGAGAAGGAAAAGAAGGTCACCGCTTACCATGAGGGCGGTCATACGTTGGCCGCGTGGGCGCTAAAGAACATAGAGCGAGTATATAAGGTGACCATTTTGGCGCGCGGTAAAACCGGTGGCCATGCGATGACAGCGCAAGAAGACGACAAAGGGATGTACAACCGGGATGAGTTGTTTGCCCGGTTGGTCTTCGCCATGGGTGGTCGTGCAGCCGAGGAATTGGTTTTTGGTGAACCGACTACTGGCGCATCGGCGGATATTGAGATGGCTACCAAGATCGCGAAAGCAATGTTGGTGGAATACGGGATGAGCCCATCGCTAGGCATGGTGAAATATGGCGATGAACAGGGTGATCCTTTCTCCGGTCGGCCTGGTCAAGGGTCGTTGGAATATTCGCCAGAAACGGCGGCGCAGATCGATCGCGAGATGAAATACTTGATGGATAAGGCGCACACTGAGGCGTACAACATTCTTGCCGAGTATCGCGATTATTTAGATTTGTTGGCGGAGAAACTTTTGGAAAAAGAGACTCTGCGGCGACCAGATTTAGAGGCGCTTTTCGACGGAATTACGCCGCGTGAGGTTGGGGAAGTCTTCCCCGATGAGGACGTACGGTTCCCACGTCAGGCTGGCCGGGAGCCGGTGAAAACCCCAACTGAACTTGCAATTGAGCGCGGCGAAGAACCACCAAAACCATTTTCGCTATTGGAGGCGTCGAAAGCTGCTCGGGCAAAGCGTGCTGAGGAACTAGCGGCAGGTCAGATGGCTGTGCCACAGCCGACCCCACCAACTGCAGCTCAATCGGCACCGCAATCTGGCCCGCAGGACGCCTCCCAGGCTGCACCAGGTGCAGTGGGCCCTAATCCGAAGGCCTATCCAACGGAAATGGTGCCGGTGGTTCCAAGCGATCCCGATCAGGAACAAACCCGCTATGCTGGCACCCCTCCGCCGGCTGGGTGGACTGTGCCAGGCGATAAAGCAACAAATCCTTATGCAAGCCAAACCACACCGCAACCACAACCGCAGCCGGTAGCTCCGACGGAAGAAATCGGGTTCCGGTTGCCGGAGAATGAGCGCACGGAAAACCCGTGGAATGATGAACAGTCGAAAGACGAGGAGAAGAACTAATGGGTTCTTTCGACCAGGCCCGCGCGGAGGCGGCTGTTCGGGAATTGTTATTAGCTGTGGGAGAGGACCCGGATCGTGAGGGGTTGCGGGAGACTCCTGCACGGGTTGCGCGTGCGTATGCGGAAATATTTGCTGGTTTACACTCCGACCCGACTGAGGTTTTGAATAAAACCTTCAACGAGGATCACCGGGAATTGGTACTGGTTAAGGACATCCCGATCTATTCCACTTGCGAACACCACTTGGTGCCATTCTTCGGTAAGGCACATATCGGGTATATTCCTGGTGCCTCCGGAAAGGTGACTGGACTAAGTAAATTGGCCCGGTTGGTTGATTTGTTTGCTAAACGTCCGCAGGTGCAAGAGCGGCTGACCTCACAGGTGGCTGATGCATTGGTGGACAAATTAGAGGCCCACTCGGTAATCGTGGTTATCGAATGCGAGCATTTGTGTATGGCCATGCGGGGAATCAGGAAACCGGGGGCGTCGACCACAACGTCGGCCGTGCGCGGCGGTTTCAAACGGGATGCGGCTTCCCGGGCTGAAGCCCTGAGTCTTATCTGGGGATAGCACATGTTTGACACTCATGGTCGTACTCAAGTGATGGGCATCGTCAACGTCACTTCTGATTCGTTTTCCGATGGTGGGAAATTCATAGATTTTGACGCCGCGATCAGTCATGCCCACAGCTTGATTGACCATGGTGCGGACATTATCGATGTTGGTGGGGAATCTACTCGACCAGGTGCGGTACGGGTACCGGAGGAGATTGAAAAGCGTCGGGTGCTGCCGGTGATTTCCGAACTGGCTAACGAGGGAATCACCACGTCAGTTGATACGATGCGTGCGTCGGTGGCTGAGGCATGCGTGGCGGCAGGCGTGTCGATGATCAACGATGTTTCTGGCGGTGCCGCGGACCCGCGCATGCTTAAGGTGATGGCGGAATCTCAGATTCCGGTGTGCCTTATGCACTGGCAGACGGATCGGTTTGGTGACGCCGCTGGTGCCCACCATGGTGTGCACGTGGTGGAAGAGGTGACAGCGAAGCTGCATTCTCTTATTGATTCTGCGCTGGAGGCTGGGGTGAACCCCAGCCAAATCTGTCTTGATCCGGGCTTAGGTTTTGCCAAGACTGCTGCTAATAACTGGGCGCTGCTGCATGGTTTAGATAGGTTGGCCGATATTGGTTTTCCGCTGCTGGTTGGGGCGTCGCGAAAGCGATTCTTGGCTGAATTGGGCCCTCAGGTGGACATAGCTACAGCAGCAGTAACGGCAATCGTGGCGGCTCAAGGGGTGTGGGGGGTTCGAGTGCACGATGTGGTTAGTTCACGCTCGGCAGTTGACGTCGCAGCGCGAATTAGACGAGGGGAGTAATCGGTACTATGGCGGATCGCATTGAGCTTTCTGGGTTGAAGGCCTATGGGTATCATGGGGTTTTCCCCGAAGAGAAACGAGTCGGTCAAGAGTTTCAGGTGGATGTGACCTGTTGGCTTGATTTTTCGTTGGCTGCCGAGACAGATGATTTGGCAACCACGATCAATTACGCGGAATTGGCGCAGATTGCGCATGACGTGGTTACCGGGCCTAGCTGTGATTTGATTGAACGTGTGGCCGGGCTTATTGCTGATGAGATTATGGCGACGTTTGACCAACTTTTTGCGGTCGAAGTGACGGTGCACAAACCACACGCGCCGATTCCGATGGAGTTTTCGGATGTTGCAGTGGTTGCGCGCAGGTCTAGGGGGAGGTCATGATTCGGGCAGTATTATCGATCGGTTCGAATATGGACGATCGCTACGAGCTTCTGCAAACAGTTTTTGACGAATTTGCAGGTGAAATTGTTGCACGGTCACCAGTTTTTTCCACACCGCCGTGGGGCGTGACAGATCAGGATGAGTTTCTCAACGCCGTGGTGATTGTTGAAGTTGATCAAAGCCCGATGGAATTGCTACGGCGTGGACAGCGGCTTGAAGAAGCTGCTGAGCGAGTGCGAATCAAACGGTGGGGTCCGCGGACGCTTGATGTCGATGTTGTGCAAGTTATTGATGAGTCTGGTCATGAGGTGCTTTGCGACGACCCGATGTTGCTGTTGCCACACCCGTGGGCCCATCACCGGGCATTTGTTTTGGTTCCGTGGTTGGCTGCCGACCCGGATGCGCAGCTTTTGGGGACGCCGGTTGCTAGGATCGTCGAAAAGCTTGATCGATCTGATGTGGAGGCGGTGGTTGCCGTATGAAACCTACATCTGTGACTGCATTGGTCGGCACGTGGGGTTTGTTCGCAGCCGCCACGCTGATCATTGTCCAGCAGTTTTATTCCTTGATGACTGCGGTTCCCGCCTCTGTGGCTATTACATTGTGGGCAATGGCCGGATTATGCGTGTTGTTGGCCTGGACAGTTCGTGGCAAAATTTCGGACAATCGAATCGGTTTTGATCGGTCGCAACTTGAGCCGACCAAAGTTGCTTACTTTCTGGTTATCGGCAAAACCTCAGCGTGGACTGGCGCCATTTTTGCGGGCATCTATACGGGTATGGCTGTCTATGTGATTCCCCGGATGTCATTTCTGCTATCGGCTGGTGAGGATGGTCCCCGCGTCATTGCCGCAGGTTTAGGCGGCGTTGCGTTGTCGGCAGCCGGATTGTGGTTAGAACGCAGTTGCACCGCTCCGCCTCCCCAAGATGGAGAAGCTGTCGGGTAATTTGGTATGCATGAGTGTGCTTCCACCAGAAACTAACGACGGTAATGCCGCATCCCGCGACAGGGGGCAGGTGCTCCTCATTGTGCTTGTCGTGCTCGCGATCGGTGCCAGCATCACCACCATGGTAACCGGGAACGTTAGCGTATTAAAACTCGGCATGTTAGCGGCCCTATGGGCGGCCGCGATTGGTGCCGTTTTAACATACCGCTACCGAAATGAACTGGGCAAACAGCGCGAAATGCATGAGGCGGAATTGTATCAAGTCCAATTGGAATTTGATGCTGAACAGTCCGCTCGTGAACTGGAAATGGAACAACGAATTACCGAGCGGACGGCCGCCGCATCAGCCGAATCCGCCGCAACCTTAGCCGAGATCAAACAACAGTTGGAGCAGTTACGTGCTCAATTAGAAGATCTGCGGGGATATTCACTAGAAGAACCGACGATGATTCGCGCGGAGGCCCGACGCATCCGTGAAATCGAGACCACTATCAATCCCCAGCCATCCCGGTTCGCAACTGATTTTAAAGAAACCCCGATGACCGCAACGTCGGTTTCTAGCACTGGTGAAATGCCAATTGTTGGGCCAGCAGTCGGCTACGTGCCGGAACCTACACCGGTGAAGCATTACAGTGAATTTCCGGTAGGCGCGCGAATCACCCCACCTGAACCGGAGCCTGAACCGGAGCCAATTCCTAGTCCGCAACCGGAGCCCATTATCGCTCCGCCTCTGCCGCCACGGTTTGAATCCACGGTTGAGCCGAAGCCAGAACCGTCTAGCGGAACCCAAGATTTGGAATTTTCAGTCCCTCAATTTCGGGATCTGTACGGTTCAATGGGCACCACGTCCACAGAACCTGCTGGGCGTCGACGCAACCCTGCGGAAGAACCAGCCCCAAGCCAGGGCTTCGAATCGCACGGTTCGCATCGAAAACCGGAAACCCCGCAGTCTGATGAGGCAGAAAGCCCGCGTAGGCGGCGGCGTCGTGATGAGAACTCCGCGTCGGTAAGCGTTGCGGATCTGCTGAAGCGGCAGCACTAACAGTTATGAACGAATCACCTCCCACACTTAATATCGTCGCGCTTGGGTCCGGCGATTTTGTCACCCAATTGCGGGCTTCGCGGCACCAGATGTGCACCATAAAAGCAATCGACTCGGCTGATATGGTGGTCATTGATTCGGCTGTCGCCACCGAAGTAACCACCTATCTTGACAGGGTTCTCAACCACGCTCGACCTGGGTTAATGGTCGTTGTAGTCAGCCTTTCGCACGACCTAGCCAGTCTGGCTGCCCTGAACGCAGCAGGCTGCATGACGGCACTAGCATTGTGGAATGGGGACAAAAACTGGGCAGTGATCAGCGACGATGAGATTATGGCCGTTGTTTTGGAATTGTTAGCCTCCGAACTGCACGTGGGATTTCGTTCCATACCAGCAGCGCAACAAGCCACGTATGTTGCGGGAGTACTCCTAAAACATCTGTCACAATACGTGGCGGCTCATGCGGTGAGATTGCAATCTGAGTCTGCCCCGATGCCCGAACCAATTCCTGCGTTTCTGCTTGATGAGCAGGTTGTCGCACGTAGCCTCGGTACCTTAGCGGATTCTGATTTATCGGCGGTTTTAGCTGCTATGGTCAATGTTGCGCACAATCCCCACCCGAAAGAGAACTAAGTGAGTTTTGAATTTGGCCAGGCACTTGAAGTGACTGACGCCGCTAGGATCGCAATGATCGCGCGGGTTTTCCGTGGCAAAGGCCGACCAGTAGTTTTGGTGCCGCTGCAAACCCACTTCCACGCGGGGCACGCCGCATTACTACGTGCCGCTCGCCGCATACCTGGTGCAGTCACCATCGTGGCGGCGCACCCCAGCATTGATCGCCGCATGCTTGTCGACGCCCACATTGACGCCGTGTTCCGCTACACCGACGAAACACTGTGGCCCAATGGTAAACGCACCACGATCGCAGTGGCTGATCGGGGTATGCTCCCACCTGCCCATTTATCTGCCGATGCAACCCGGATCCTTGCGCTTATTAATGCAGTGGGGTGTAGCGACGTGATTCTTGGCGAAAACAACTACGAATTGCTCGTTACCGTGCAGCATGCGATCACAGACCTACATTTTCCGACAACCGTTCACTCCGTACCAACGGTACGCATGCCTGGCGGTGTTGCAGTATCCGCTAAGAATCTGGATATTCCTGCATCCTCGCAGGAACAATTGCTCGCGCTATCGGCAGCGTTGACCGCAGGTGCGCACGCAAGCGAACACGGCACAGGTGCAGTATTAGCGGCCGTCCGCTCTGTTCTATCTGCCGCAAATTTGACAGCTGATTACATTGAATTATTCGCTCCGACACTAGCCCCCGCACCCGAAACTGGCGACGCCCGCCTTTTCGCCGCAGTGACCATCAATGGGCAGCAATTTCATGACAGTGTCGGACTACCACTGGGAATCGGCTTCAAAAACCTTGAGGCATAAGAACCTGTGTGCTGCGTTGCGTGGTGGTGTAGGTTGTGGCACGCCGGTTGAAAAGTGGGAACGCAGCACACGGTAAGGTGTGGGGTTGCGCTGCGTGGTGTGTGCTGCGTTGTGTGGTGGTGTAGGTTGTGGCACGCCGGTTGAAAAGGTGGGAACGCAGCACACGGGTATGGGCGTGGGGTTGCGCTGCGTGGGGCGTCGAAAAGCGAAAGGTGACTGGTTAGATTAATTCGTTACGCCGTGGTGGGTTTGCACCATACCGGGTACAGTTGATGGCTGCAGCTTTTGCCGCATAGGCAGCAATGTCATGCCACTGGGCTAGGGTGAAACGCGCAGCTTGTTCACGCACATTTTTACCGCCACAGAGTCGGTGGATCTCGGCTATCACACACCCCATGACCGTGTCGCCAGCTCCGATGGTGTCAGCAACAGTGATGGCGGGTGTTGATGCCATTACAGTTTCTCCACCAACAATTACTTCAATTCCAGCCCCGCCCCGAGTAATCATTTTGATGGGCGCGGAAGGGCTGTGTAAAAATTCGTCCTCTTCATCGGAAAGCTTGAGCAAATCAACATCGTGAAGAAGCGAGTATATGAAATCCCGGTGGGCGTCGGTGGCGTAAAACGGACGAATATTAGGGTCAAGTGCGATGAAAGTTCCGTTCGCGGAGAGCGTATGCAACAACGACGCGAGGCGAGACGCACCGGGCTCAAGTGCAAGGGAAACCGTACCAAAGCACGCGATATCAGTTGCAATTTCAGCTGGCGGATCGACGAAGCGGTCGGCTGTTCCTTCCAAATAGAAGGTATACTCCGCGCTGCCGTCTAGATTGCGTGACGTGACGGCCAATGTGGTGGGCTCGTCGCCACGTTGAATGAGGGAGGTGCCAACCCCCTCGGCTTGCAACGCGTCTACCAGGGTCGCGCCGAAATTATCGCGGGACAATCTGGAGAGCAGCTGGGTAGGTGCGTCCTGGCGGGCGGCAGCGATAGCAACGTTGAAAGGGCCGCCGCCGAGCGCGGGGCTTAGTGGGGACAATCTGCAGTCGGTGCTGCCTGCGCCTTCCGACATGGGGACTAAATCAACCAAACCTTCTCCGCAGACTGTAATCATATTTACAAGTTTAGTTAGCTTTGGTGGTTTCCAAGCCGTAACCGATAAAAAGTTTCGACTATCCAGGCGTGGTGCACTAATGTCTAATGGCGTGACTGACGCAAAGCAAACCAAAACCCCAGACGTACCCGAACAGCTACGGATTCGCCGCGAAAAGCGCGATAAGCTGCTAAACTCCGGGCGCGAAGCATACCCAGTGACTGTGGACCGCACCACTTCTATCGCTGATTTGCGTCAG
This sequence comes from Corynebacterium mustelae, assembly GCF_001020985.1. Classification (NCBI taxonomy): domain Bacteria; kingdom Bacillati; phylum Actinomycetota; class Actinomycetes; order Mycobacteriales; family Corynebacteriaceae; genus Corynebacterium; species Corynebacterium mustelae. The sequence goes on along the minus strand of NZ_CP011542.1, from coordinate 2,947,869 downwards.
AAATTCCAGGTTATTGCTGAAGGCGAACAGCCGGGTAGCGAACCTGGCGTTACGTACCTGCGGGCCGGTGACGAAACATCAGTCGAGGTTGCGATCGCAGGTCGGGTCCTCTTTATGCGTAACACCGGAAAGCTGTGCTTTGCTGCTATTCAAGAAGGAAACGGCACCCAGATTCAGGCAATGTTGTCGCTGGCAGTTGTTGGTGAAGAATTACTGACTTCCTGGAAAGCGGATGTCGACTTAGGCGATATTGTGTCGGTACGCGGCAAGGTTATTGCGTCTAAACGGGGCGAGTTGTCCATTTTGGTCAGCACTTGGCACATGGCGGCCAAGGCGATCCGGCCGTTGCCGGTTGCGTTTGCCGATATGAGCGAAGATACCCGGGTGCGGCACCGCTACACGGATCTAATTATGCGGGAAAAGGCCCGCGAAAATGCGTTGACCCGCATCAAAGTCATGCGGGCGCTGCGTAACTACCTGGAATCCCAAGGGTTTTTGGAAGTGGAAACCCCTATGCTGCAAACCTTGCACGGCGGCGCGGCTGCGCGGCCGTTTATGACTCACTCCAATGCGCTCGACATTGACTTGTATCTGCGTATCGCGCCGGAGCTGTACCTCAAGCGCTGCGTCGTGGGCGGCATGGAGCGTGTTTTCGAGGTCAACCGCAATTTCCGAAACGAGGGTGTCGATTCCTCCCACTCGCCGGAGTTCGCCATGCTGGAAACCTACCAGGCGTGGGGAACGTACGACGACGGCGCTGAGCTGATGAAGAATCTGGTGCAGTCCGTTGCAATGGAAGTGTTTGGTTCCACCACCGTCACGCTTGCCGACGGCACCGAGTACGACCTGGGTGGCGAGTGGCAGAGTATCGAAATGTATCCGTCTCTCAACGAAGCGTTGCAACGGAAATTCCCTGGCCAGCCGGAAGTGACCATCCATTCCACGGTGGAAGAACTCAAGGCAATAGCCGAGGTTATTGGGCTTGCAGTTCCCGCCAAGGGCGGCTGGGGGCATGGAAAGCTGGTCGAAGAAATCTGGGAAACACTGTGCGAAGACCAACTACATGGCCCTATCTTCGTGCGTAACTTCCCGGTGGAAACCTCCCCGTTGACCCGCCAGCACCGCAGCGAACCGGGCGTGACTGAAAAATGGGACCTCTATGTGCGCGGTTTCGAGCTGGCAACCGGCTACTCGGAACTCATTGACCCGGTGATCCAGCGGGAGCGCTTTGAGGACCAAGCACGGCTGGCCGCCGGCGGCGACGATGAGGCGATGGTTTTGGATGAAGATTTCCTCGCAGCCATGGAACAGGGCATGCCACCTACCGCAGGCTGCGGCATGGGCATCGACCGGTTGCTGATGGCCTTGACCGGGTTGGGTATCCGCGAAACCGTTCTTTTCCCAATGGTGAAGCCAGAACAAAAATAGTTGGTGAGCTCGGTGTGGGTGAAGGTGGTTTTTCATTCTGGTGTCCGCAAAACCCCACCCGAGTTTTGGAACTACCGACCTCACTTGGTGGTGGGAACCGAATACCTCGGAGTTGAATTCAGCGACGGAGGATGCCCGCAGTTCGATCAAGAATTTTTGACTGAGACGCATCCGATGTACCCGGTGGATTACTCTGAACTAATCCCAGGGGCGGTTTTCTCCATCATGGAGGGTGCGAAAAAAGTCGGCTCGGGTGTTGTGGTAGACGAAAATCAATGGGTACACGACTTGATTGCTGAGGCAACCACATTGGCTGACTGGGAGTACCTTATCAAATGCGTTCGAGAAGAAGCACCGCACATGGTGTCGGCTGCGCTTGATGGCATGGCAGAATTTTGTCGAGTCACCGGCAATCTTGATGCGTTGCCCGTTACCTAATCCGCAAGCATTTGTGCGCCTTGCTGTGTGCTGCGTTTGTGCAATCCCCTCGGCGTGTCGCGGGCCGGATTTTGAGGTTTCGCAGCACACAGGTAGGCGTCGAAAAGCAGTGTTTTTGCTTTTCGACGCCCTTAATGTCTAGAAGGCGATAACGCCCACGATTGCGGCGTTGAGCATATTGGTGCAGAAACCAGCGAAGAGGGCCTTGAGCCCAAGCGATGCCACCTCGGAACGCCGCTCCGGAACCAGGGCGCCGAAGGATCCGATTTGGATGGCGATGGAGGAGATATTCGCGAAACCTGCCAGGGCGAAGGAGGTGAGCATGATGGATTTGTCGGAGAGAGTTTCCACATGCTGGGAGAAAGAGGTATAGCCGACGAATTCATTGATGATGGTTTTCTGACCGATGAAATTTCCGACCAGACCAGCTTCTTCCCACGGTACGCCGATTGCCCAAGCGAGTGGCGCGAAAATCACGCCAAAGAGCCCTTCAAGTGACCAGTTGTCTTGGCCGAACCAGCTGCCTATGCCGCCGAGAATCGCAGAAATCATCGTGATGGTTGCGATGAAGGCAATCAGTAGACACGCGACGGTGACGGCGATGTGTCCGCCGGAGATGGCACCAGCGCCGATGGCGTCAATGATGTTTTTTGATTTCTCATCACGCATATTGCGCACATTGGCGTTGACCTGGGATTCTTCGGTTTCCGGCATGAGGGCTTTGGCAACCATCAATGAAGCGGGCGCGTTCATGATCGAGGCTGCCAAAAGGTAAGGTAGTGGCGCGCCAAGTAAGGAGTAACCAACCAGGGTAGAGCCTGCGACGGAGGCGAAGCCACCGGACATGCAGGCGAACAATTCAGAGCGGGTGAGTTTAGGCAGCCACGGTTTGATCACCAGTGGGGCTTCGGACTGGCCGAGGAAGATAACCGTGGAGGCCCACACCGATTCCACTTTGGAGGTGCCCATAATTTTATTGAGGGCGGTGCCGACTATCTCCACGAACCATTGCAATACCCGCAGGTAGTATAAGGCGCCGATAATGGCGCCGAGGAAGATGATGACGGGTAGGACGTTGAGGGCGAAGATGAATCCAACTTTTTCGCCGAATAGGGGGCCGAAGACGAAGGAGGTTCCCTCGTTGGTGAAATCAATGAGTTTTTCTAACCCGGCGGAGACTGATTTTAAGGCGCGGAAACCAACGTCCCATTTTAAAACCAGTAGTGCGAAACAGATTTGTAATGCTAGACCTACGCCGAGGGTGCGCCATTTAATCTGAGAGCGGGCGGAAGAGAAAATGATGAGGATAGCAAAGATAGCGATGATGCCGATGATGCCTTGAAAACGATCCATGGTGTTTTGTCCTTAAGCGATGTGTTCCGGTCCGAACGAGTACGGCAAGAGGTCGTCGAAAAGCACCGTGGTGGGCTGTCCGGCAGGGTCCTCGACGATAACCCTGCGGCAGTGGAATTCGCGGAGTACCTGTAGGCACGCGCCGCAAGGCCAGCAACGGGTAGCGTTAGGGCTGACGATGGCGACGGTGTCAATGACCCGCTGTTCCGGGGCATCAGTTTTGGCGATCATCGTGGTGATGCCGTTGCGCTCGGCGCAAATGGTGAGTCCGTAACTTGCATTTTCGACGTTGCAACCGCTGTAAATGGTTCCGTCGGACATGCGGATTGCGGAACCTACGGAAAATTTCGAGTAGGGAGCGTAGGCGTGTGATGCGGCGGTGCGGGCTAGTTTTAAAAGTTCCATGTCGGTTGTCATTGACCAAAGCCGTCCTTTCTGCGTGCGAAGCAATAGTGCACTGCTTACACCTTCAATGGTGCCTGTGTAGCTGGGGCGCTGGCAATCAGGGGCGCTATTCACCCTATTGGCACTTTTGTAAATATTAGAGATTGACAATTGTTCTGGTCGTGATGATAATCGTGGGTAGGATCAAAAGCAAGAGACGCACTCAACTCCACATGTGCCCCTATGGGGTAGGTCACAGAAAGGGGAAAGTCATGGCTGAGCAATTCGACGTTGTTGATGTCATCCGCACCAAACGCGATGGCGGAGAACTAAGCACCGACCAAATCAACTGGGTAATCGACGCTTACACCCGTGGGGTAGTAGGCGATGAACAGATGGCTGCCTTAAACATGGCAATCTTCATCCGCGACATGGGCCGCCGAGAAATCGTCGACTGGACCAACGCAATGATCAATTCCGGCGAAAGAATGAACTTCACGGGACTTGGCAAACCCACCACGGATAAACACTCCACCGGTGGGGTGGGGGACAAGGTCACCCTGCCGTTGGGCCCACTAGTCTCCTCCTACGGGGTGGCCGTTCCGCAACTTTCCGGACGCGGCTTAGGGCACACCGGCGGAACCCTCGACAAACTAGAGGCAATCCCAGGCTGGAAAGCCGATATGTCCAATGACCGCATGATGGAAATCCTGAAAGACTCCGGTGCCGTGGTTGCGGCAGCAGGCGCTGGGCTTGCCCCAGCTGACAAAAAGATCTATGCGTTGCGCGACATCACCGCCACCGTCGATTGCATACCGCTGATTGCATCGTCGATCATGAGCAAGAAAATCGCCGAAGGCACCGCATCTTTGGTCCTTGATGTCAAAGTCGGCTCTGGGGCGTTCATGAAAGACATCGACACAGCTCGCCAGCTCGCCCAAACCATGGTCGACCTAGGCAAAGACGCAGGTGTAGATACCCGGGCGCTGTTAACAGACATGTCCACACCGCTAGGTCGAAAGATCGGTAACGGGCTTGAAGTCGAAGAATCCGTCGAAGTACTAGCAGGCGGCGGACCACAAGACCTCATCGACATCACCTGCGAACTCGCCCGCAATATGCTCGATATGTGTGGCATCCCCGACGCTGATGTCGAAGAAGCCCTCAAAGACGGTCGGGCCATGGATTCCTGGCGCAAAATGATTCGTGCCCAAGGCGGCGACCCCGACGCGCCGCTTGCCCGGGCACCGCACACCCACGAAGTGCTTGCCGACGCTGACGGCTATCTCACCGAACTCGATGCTCTCGCACTAGGGGTCGGAAGCTGGCGGCTCGGTGCAGGTAGGGCGCGTAAGGAAGACCCCGTGCAATTAACCGCTGGAATCGAAGTTCACGCCGACCTGGGCCAGAAAGTCACCAAAGGGCAAAAGCTGCTTACCCTCCACACCGAAACCCCCGACCGGTTCGAGCGGGCACTAGAGTCCATCCTGCCGGGCATCGTTATCGGGGACGCCCCCACCGCCCCACGCGACATCATTCTCGATAAAATCCTATAACCCGAAAGGAACCTTCAATGACACCCGCTGAACTAGCCCGCTACATCGATCACACTGTGTTGAAACCTGAAACCACCAGTGAGGATATCCGCACGCTTATCGACGAAGCAGCCGCCCTGGGTACCTACTCCATCTGCATCTCACCATCCCATCTGCCCATATCAGTGCCCGAGCCGGTTAAAGTCGCCACCGTGTGTGGTTTCCCATCCGGTAGTCACCACCCCAGTGTCAAAGCCCACGAAGCCGCACTGGCGGTGGCCCACGGGGCCGATGAAGTCGACATGGTTATCAATATTGCCGAAGCGAAAAGCGGAAACTTCCAAGCTGTAGAAACAGATATCCGCACCGTACGCGAGGCCATTCCCGGCGCACTCCTGAAAGTCATCATCGAATCCGCAGCACTTACCGACGAAGAAATTATCGCCTGCTGTAAAGCCGCCGAATCAGCAGGTGCTGATTACGTGAAAACCTCCACTGGTTTCCATCCTGCGGGCGGTGCAAGCGTCCATGCAGTAACCCTCATGGCGCAAACAGTGGGCGGCAGGCTGGGGGTTAAAGCATCCGGCGGAATCCGAGATACCGCCACAGCTTTGGCCATGATTGAAGCTGGCGCAACCCGACTCGGCTGTTCCGCCACCACAGCAATCCTTAACGGAATGGACTAAGTCATGTCCGATCTGATCGCTACCGCCAAAGCCTGGATCGCTGGCGACCCAGACCCTGCAACCCAACAGGAGCTGCGGGATCTCATCAGTGCAGGCGACCACGCCGAGTTGGCCCGGCGGTTCACCGGACCCCTGGCGTTTGGCACCGCCGGGCTGCGCGGCAAGGTGGAAGCCGGCGAAAGCCGGATGAATCAAGCCACCGTCACCCGCACCAGCGCCGGATTAGCAAAATACTTAAACCAACGGGTGACGACCCCCAAAGTCGTCGTCGGCTGCGACGCCCGCCACGGAAGTGCCCAATTCCACGCGGCAACCTGCGAGACACTCGCAGCGGCAGGCTGCGACGTAATTGCATTACCACCGCAATTGCCAACCCCCATCACCGCATTCGCCACCCGTCACTTCAATGCCGATGCAGGGGTGATGATCACCGCATCCCATAACCCGCCTCAGGATAACGGCTACAAAGTCTATCTCGGCGGCCGACTCGTTAGTGACGACGCTGCCACCGGGGTGCAGTTGATCAGCCCCGCCGATCACGACATCACCACATGCATCAACACGACACCTGACGCCAACCAGATTCCTCGCAGCGCAGAAGGGATCACATGGGTAGATGATGACATCGTGACGAAGTATCTTCAACAGACGATCGGTCATCTGCCCCCGCAAACTGGTACCGATGCGGACATGCCTATCGTGATTACCGCCATGCACGGCGTCGGGGGTGCAGTTGTTACCCAGGCCCTTAATAAGGCAGGGTTTTCCACCATCATTCCCGTAGCCCAGCAGATCCACCCCGACCCCGATTTTCCCACCGTGGACTTTCCTAACCCGGAGGAAAAAGGCGCGATGGAGCTTGCCTACCTAACCGCCGATAGTCACGACGCAGAACTAATTCTGGCGTTGGACCCAGATGCGGATCGTTGCTCTGTCGCTATTAAAGAAACGGGGGGATGGCGCCAATTAACTGGAGATGAGGTCGGCGCCATCCTAGGGGAGAGCATCGCTAGAGAAAACACAGGCAGTGGTCAAACACTTGCTTGCTCCATAGTTTCGTCCCGGTTACTGTCAGAAATAGCCAAGCGCCACGGTCTTGAATACGCGGCAACCCTCACCGGATTCAAATGGATTGCCCGCACCCCCAACCTGCTCTTCGGCTACGAAGAAGCCCTGGGGTATTGCTGCGACCCGGCAGCAGTCCGCGATAAAGACGGGATCACCGCGAGCGTAAAAATAGCGCTGATCGCGGCGGGGTTGCGTCGAAAAGCACGCAGCTTATCTGACTTCCTTGCCGAGATCGACGACACCTACGGCGTGTACGCAACCAGCCCACTCACCTTCAGAATGGACACCCCTGAAGCCATAACCCAAGCGCTAGAAAGACTCAGCTCACAACCACCTTCTCAGCTTGCCGGAGCAGCCGTGTGCGAATGCGTAGACCTAGCAGCGGGCTTTGCCGGGCTGCCACCAACCACCGGGCTTTGGTTAAAAACTCAAGCTAACGACCGCATCGTGGTTCGGCCATCCGGAACCGAACCGAAACTGAAATGCTACCTTGAGGTTGTTACCACGGAACGAGCGGTGGCAACGGACCGCTTGGCACAATTACAGATCGAACTAGCCAAGGCGCTGGGGCTTGCGGGTTAGGAAACCGCGCCGGGTGCGGGCATAATCGCCACATGGAGAAAATGACCCGGGAAACTACACTACTAATTGCTGTTCTTGTTGCTGCAACGGCCGTCATGATTCTTAACGAAACCATCATGACGGTCGCGCTCCCAGCGGTGATGGAAGATTTTCATATTGCCCCAACTCAAGCGCAATGGCTAACGACGGGCTTCCTTCTGACTATGGCGGTGGTTATTCCCACCACGGGTTTCATCGTGCAGCGGTTTAGCACCCGAGTGGTATTCCTGGCAGCCACCATTTTGTTCCTCAGCGGAACGATCGTGGCCGCCACTGGGCTGAATTTTCCGGTTCTGCTATTCGGACGGGTAATCCAAGCAAGCGGCACGGCCTTAGTTTTCCCGCTTCTAATGTCCACCCTCATGACGGTAGTGCCTGCACAGCGCCGGGGTGAAATGATGGGCTGGATCACGATCGTCATCGCAATGGCGCCAGCCTTCGGCCCCACAACTGGCGGGATTTTGCTGCAGTTTTTCCGATGGAACTTCCTCTTCTGGTTCATGACCCCCATCGTGCTAACACTCATGATCGCAGGTTACCTACTGGTCCGAAATGTCGGCGAGAACGTCAAAGCGCCTCTTGATGTGATTTCTGTTGTGCTTTCCGCACTTGGCTTCGGCGGCTTAATCTACGCACTCAGTGGCGGCGGACTAGTAGTCGGCGCCGCCGCAGGCGTGGTCATAGCGCTATTCATTTGGCGGCAATTACGAAGGGCTGCCGCAGGCACCGCATTGTTAGATCTACGCGTCTTTCGCTTGTCGACGTTCACCCACTGCGTTGTGGTTGTCGTCCTAATCATGGCACTATTTCTCGGCTCCATCACCATCCTCCCGATATATCTTCAACAAGGGCTACTAGCAAGCACAGTAGTCAGCGGGCTCGCCATCATGCCGAACGGTCTCTTTCAGGCGTTCGCAGCCCCTATCGTGGGGCGAAAATATGACCAAGTAGGAATTAAACCCCTCGTACGCCCCGGACTCAGTTGCCTCATAGCAGGCCTTGCTTTAGTAACCCTCACCGCATATTTAGTTACCACACCGTTACTGGGGATAGTTCTATCAGCCACAGGATTCGCCATAGTAGCGGTCGGAGTATCGCTGTGCATGGGACCACTAATGACAACAGCGCTGGGCAGTCTAGCCCCCGACCAATACCCACACGGCTCGGCAATTCTAAGCGCTCTTCAACAGTTCGCAGGTGCGGTTGGAACAGCAATCCTGATTGCAGCCCATTCCTTTGGAACCACCGAAAACTACGGCGCATTTCTAGCATTCGCAACTGCCACCTTCATGGCGATAATCGCCACCATCTACGGCTGGAAAAAACTGCATTAGACTCACAATGACCCCAGTTTGGTTCCATGAAAATCAAAACTGAGAAAAAGGTCATAAACTGCACAAATGCCCAAAAATCATCGTTAGGGTGTAGGTCATGAACCTCCCCCAATCCCTTAATAAGTATGCAGCGGCGTTAGCTGAGGGCGCCGCCATCCTCCGCGCTATTAAAGACATGGGGGTGCGCGCGGACGCACTCGCCGCGATCCTGGGGACGTCGAAAAGCGAAGCCAGCCACCTGATACGCGACGCCGCACTACTCACTGACGCTGATCTCAATACCGCATCTAAAAAACAACTACCGCTGGCCAAACTCACCACAATCGCGAAAGGCATCCGCACCGCCGCCAACAAAGACATTGATCACGCTGCATTCAAAACCGAGCTTCTCAACACCGCCGATCAACTCACAGTCGACGAACTCAAACGGTTTATCACCAGCTATCTTGAAACCGCACGATCTATCTCCCCACGCAAAAGCCACCTACGCTTCTCAGCAACCCCAGACATCGACGGCATGAAACACGCGTTATGGAAACTACCGGCAGCACAACTGACGCGCATCCAAGTCATGCTCAAAGAAGATGCGCTGGCGCTACTTCATTCCCGTCACGCCGTCGACCTGGCCGAAGGCTACGCCATCGCTGCCTATAACCGCATCGTGGGCGGTGTCGCAGCAACCGATGCCGACCCACTTGACCTGCGCCACAACGTCACCCTTCTCGTTCCTCTCGCGCAAGCCACCTGCATGACCGACGGGCGGATAGTCAACTCCGACGGCGAACTAGTCAACATAAAAGACATCGTCACCCACACCATCAACCCCCACGGTTGGGCCGTTCCGATGCTACCGACCGAAGACGGCGGTACCGTCTGCCTCGAACCAATCCCCATCCAACGCCGCGCGAACGCATCCCAACGCGTTCTTAGTATCCTCGAACACCTGGTCTGCGCCCACCCGGATTGCAGCATCCCCGCAGCCATCTGCGACATCCACCACATCATCTCCTACGCCTCCGGCGGCCCAACCGAGCCGTGGAATCTCGCCCCACTATGCCGCTACCACAATAAACTTAACGACGACGACCGCAACCACCCCAAAAACGGACACATAACACACATCAAAGGCCGAAACCTCGTCGCCCTCCACCAAACTGACGGAACCATCCGCGCCAATCTACATCCCGCTATTCGACGCGGGGCTAAAGCCCAAGCCGACGCAATCCTCAACGCAGACACACGAACGGCCCACAATAAACACAGTTGTGCATGTCACACCTGGTATCCAGAAGCAAAACTACAAGTAGCACAGCTGGACATCCAAGACATGCACAACCGGGCACAAACCATCAAACAGCAGGAGTAATAAAACACCCCTGGCTCTCTAATACCGAGCACTCAACCGGCAACAATGTAAACCGCTCCCCGTCGGCATACGCAGCGACCGGAACCGGCATCTCAACCAGTACTTTGCGTGCCTTCAATGTGCGAACCGAATCCACTTGGTCGATTTCACTCGAAAAAATCTTCGGGAACTTCCGCATGGCATCAAACCGGCCCATTTTTTCAATGATAGTCACATCAAACAGCCCGTCGTACGGAGAAGCCGACGGGCAAATGAGCATGCCGCCACCGTAGCTTTTGGTGTTGCCAATAGCTAGCGATGTCGCATTAAAGGTTTGGGGGGAACCATCATCAAACGTGATGATCATTTCCATGGCGTGGAATCGGACAAATTCAAGTGCAGCTGCAGCCACGTACCGGCTTCTTCCGCGTGGCCAAGGAAGCCGGGAGGCGCGATCATTTACTAGCGAATCAAATCCTGCACATGCGACGGTACCGAAGATTCGTTTTTGATCCCCCTGTTTCATTACCCCCAAGTCTGTAATAGAGGGGGTGCCAGTTGCCACCACATCGGCCGCTTCCTCCGCGTCTAGTGGAATCCCGAGTGCTCGCGCGTGGTCGTTTCCGGTTCCGGCGGGGATGATTCCTAGTGGAATGTGGGTTCCTGCTTGTTCTTGCAGTGCAAGGGAGATCATTCCGTCGCCGCCGCAGACTACTAGCGCATCAATGTTTTCCTCCAGGGCGCGGTTGCATAGTTCAGAGCTGGATTGTTTGGTTGCCCCCGAGATTCCAATGACGTCAATGCCGTGTGCTTGGAAGCGGCGTCGTGCTTTGTGCATGGCTTCGGTGGCGGTGCCTTTTCCGGCGGCGGGGTTGGTTAGTAGCGCGATTCGTTTCATGGTTGCAGTTTTCCTGGGTTCAGGATTCCGGCGGGGTCGAGGGCGGTTTTGATTGCGCTGAACATGGTGGTGGTGAGGGGGTTGGTTTCTTTACCCATGTAGCTGGCGTGGTCGGTGCCTACTCCGTGGTGGTGGGTTATGGTGCCTCCAGCGTCGATTATTGCTTGGCTGGCTGCTTTTTTCGCCTGGGCCCATTGTTCGCGGGGGTTGGTGGTTTGTCCGGCGACGACGGTGAAGTAGAGGGAGCAGCCTTCGGGGTAGACGTGGCTGATGTGGCACATGATGATGGCCATGGTGTCGGCGTCTGCGAGTGCGTCGACAAGCGCCTGGCCGACCGCAGTTTTAAGCTTTTCGACGTTCCCCCAGTAGGTTGCGGTTTCGAGTGTTTCGCACAGCGCACCGGCGTCGAGAAGCGCGTCGCGGAAGACGGGGGCGGCAAAACGCCCTTGTTCCCAGATGCGGACAGGGTTTTCGCCGAGAGATCGGCCGCCGTTTTTGAGGATGAGTTCCCGGGTTTCCTTGTGTCGGGCGGCGGCGTGTTCTTTGGTTCCTTCGAACATGGTGAGACAGAGACATCCGCTGGGGCTTTCGGCGCCGATATTGCTTGTCGACGACAAATTCAGCGCCGTCTCAATCTCATCCGATAGTCGGATCACGGTGGGGCCAGTACCGGTTTGTTCCACCAGCCGCAATGCCTTTGCACCAGCGGCAAAGGTCCGGAAGCTGAAGGCTTCGTAATACTTGGCTTCCGGAATGGGGTGGACCCGCAGCTTCACTCTGGTGATGATTCCGAAGATGCCTTCGGAGCCGAGGAAAAGTTCCCGCCAGTCGGGGCCAGCCGCCGAGGCTGGTGAACGATCTCCCAACCGTATTACACCGGTGGGGGTGACGACGGTTAAACCACAGACCATCTCATCGAAGCGGCCATATCCAGCCGATGATTGTCCAGAGGAGCGGGTGGCCGCGTAGCCGCCGATGGTGGCGTAGGGAAATGACTGCGGATAGTGCCCTATTTGCACCCCCCATTCCTCTAATAAGAGTTCGGCGTGGGGGCCGGTCAACCCCGCCCCCACTTCGGCGACCATGGACGTTTCGTCGACGTCGTAGATGTCGTCGAATAACGCTAGGTCGATGGACAGTACTGCTCGGTGATCACCGGCTAGGGGGGTTATTCCGCCAACGACGCTGGTTCCCCCACCGAATGGTACGACGGCAACATGGTTCTCGGTGCACCAGCGCAGAAGTTGGAGAATCTCTTCTTCTGACCCCGGTGCTATTACAGCATCGGGGGCGGTTATGGGGGTGCCTGATCGCCATTCGATGAGGTCTGGGTAGCTTTTGCCGCGGGCGCGTGGGGCCCGTTGGGTATCATCTGTGCTGATTTGTGCGGGGTTGACGATTGTTGCGAGTTCCGCTAGATCGCTTTCGGAAAGTTTGCTGGGGGTGAGGGTGATGTCCTCTAGGTTAAGGTGGGTGGCGGGTTTGGGGCTAAGTCCGAGGGTGGGTTTAAGCAGTTTGAGCATGCTTTCTGACAGCGGTTTTGCCTCTTCGGGGGTTCCCCAGAGGTTGAAGTGCATGGGTGGGGTTGGGAAAGCGGGTGTCATATCTTCACTATAGGTGGGGTGCGTCGTTGACACGTATTTATTTCGGGCGCATGATTGGTGATGTACGCACGGTTTTCTGGGGAGTAGCTATGTTTTCGACGGTGTTGAATGCTCAAGTTCGGCGTGATTGGTGGGCCGAGTTGGAAAAGCACCCGAAGGTTGATGTGTTGGTTGTGGGGGCGGGGATTACTGGCGTGGGGGTGGCGTTGGATGCGGCGACTCGGGGGCTTAAGGTTCTGGTGGTTGATCAGCAGGATTTGGCGCATGGTACGAGTCGTTTTTCGTCGAAATTGGTGCATGGCGGTTTAAGGTATTTGGCGAAGGGTGAGGTCAGGATTGCTTTTCACTCCGCTAAGGAGCGGGGGTTGTTGATGGAGGTGCTGGCTCCACATTTGGTTTCGGCGCTGCCGCAGGTGACGTTGGTGGGGCCGGATACCAATCTGTTCCAGAAAGCGGCGGTGCGGCTGGGTTTTTGGGCGGGTGATGTGTTGCGGTTGATGGCTGGCACGAAGTCTTCAACGTTGCCGCGTAGTCGTTTCGTGGGGCGTCGTGAAGCGTTGGCGTTGTGCCCAGCCGCAAACCCTAACGGGCTTAGGGGTGCGTTTGTGAATTTTGATGGGCAGATGATTGATGATGCCCGCCTGGTTACTGCTGTTGCCCGCACTGCGGTGGGGGCGGGAGCGAAGGTTTTGACGTATGTGTCAGCGCATCAGGTTACGGGCACGGGCACGGAGCTTGTCGACGAAAAAACCGGTGCGCGGCTGAACATCTCAGCTAAAGCAGTGGTGAATGCTGCTGGGGTATGGGCGGGGCAGGTGGATCCGGGTATCAAACTGCGTACGTCTAGGGGTACCCATCTGGTGATACCGGCGCATCGATTGGGTAATCCCACCGGGGCGTTGACTGTACCGCTACCGGGTAGTGTTTCCCGGTTTGTATTCGCCATGCCGGAACAGTTGGGGCGAGTGTATTTGGGTCTTACCGATGTTGAATTGGATGGTGAGATTCCGGATGTGCCAGATGCCCCGAAGGAAGACGAAGAGTTTTTGCTTGCTGCTTTTAACCGGGCGTTGGCTACTGATCTTACTGAGGCGGATGTGGTGGGGGCGTTTGCCGGGTTGCGGCCGCTTATTGATTCCGGGGAGTCGAAGACATCGGCCGATTTGTCCCGGAAACATGCGGTTTTGGAATCGGAAACGGGAGTTATTTCCGTAGTTGGCGGGAAGTTCACTGAGTATCGGTTGATGGCGCAGGAGACGGTCGATGAGGTTATTCGTCGCCGTCAATTGCCTGCTGGGCCGTGCCGCACCCATGCTTATCCGCTGGTGGGGGCGCCGGGGCATTGTGAATCTCAAGGCAAAACCACCGCCGATCATACGGGTTTGCCTGAGAGTTTAATTGCACGTTTTGGTTTAGAGGCGCGCACGGTGGTTGATCGCGCCACGATTGACCGACCATTGGAGAAGGTGGCTGGCCTGGACGTTACCCGGGCGGAGGTTGAATTTGCCATCACGCACGAAGGCGCATTGGGTGCCGACGATGTGTTGGATCGGCGTACCCGAATTGGGTTGGTTCCGGTGGATCGGGAAGCGGCGCTCGCCGAGGTTGCCGCGATTGTTGCGGAGGTGTCATGATGAAGCGGTGGCGGAATCGGTTTGTGTCCCGGATGCAGGTTGACCACCCGGTGTTGAGCGCGAAACTGGTGGGGGTGGTGATGCGGGCGTCGAAAAGCAAGAAGCCTAAGGCGGTGGCGCCAGCTTCGCCGCGTCGGTTCCCTAAGCGCACGAGTGGTATTGAGGCGGCGAATTTTGCGGCTCGGGTGCCTTGATGGGTGTTCGCTACCGGCGTACATGCGTTTAAGCTGGGCTTTTTCTGCTTTTCGACGCGTTATGGTCGCGGCTTGGGTTCTGAAGGTTTGTTCCGCGGGTTAAAGTGGTGAGCATTAGCGAATTTCAAGTTAGGAAGTGAACATGTTCGAGCGTTTTACTGACCGTGCTCGCCGCGTCATCGTGCTGGCGCAGGAGGAGGCACGTGGCCTTAACCATAATTACATCGGCACCGAGCATATTTTGTTGGGTCTCATCCACGAAGGCGAGGGTGTTGCTGCAAAAGCACTGGAGTCAATGGGTATCTCTCTGGAAGCTGTGCGCCAAGAGGTGGAAGAGATTATTGGCCAAGGTACCGAGCCGCCTGTTGGGCATATTCCTTTTACTCCTCGTGCGAAGAAAGTGCTGGAACTTTCGCTACGCGAGGGGCTCCAGATGGGGCACAAGTACATCGGCACCGAGTTTTTGCTACTTGGCTTGATCCGGGAGGGTGAGGGTGTTGCTGCTCAGGTGTTAGTGAAGCTTGGTGCGGATCTTCCCCGGGTGCGCCAGCAGGTTATCCAGTTACTCAGTGGCTACGAGGGTGGTGATAGCCCTGAATCGGAAGGCAACGATGCTGTGGGTGCTGGAGCCAGCCCAAGCTCGGGTGGTTTAGGTGCTGGTGCTGGTAGCCGGGGCGGCCGGGGAGGTGCTGGGGAGCGTTCCAATTCGTTGGTGCTCGATCAGTTTGGTCGTAACCTTACCCAGGCAGCCAAGGAAGGCAAGCTGGATCCGGTTGTTGGCCGGGAGCAGGAAATCGAACGCATCATGCAGGTTCTTTCCCGTCGCACCAAGAATAACCCGGTGCTTATCGGCGAGCCTGGTGTAGGTAAAACCGCCGTTGTTGAAGGCCTTGCCCTCGACATTGTTAACGGCAAAGTTCCAGAGACACTGAAGAATAAGCAGGTATATTCCCTCGATTTGGGGTCGCTGGTTGCGGGTTCCCGATACCGTGGTGATTTTGAGGAGCGCCTGAAGAAAGTGCTGAAGGAAATCAATCAGCGCGGCGACATTATCCTGTTTATTGATGAGATCCACACCTTAGTTGGCGCGGGTGCCGCGGAGGGTGCTATTGACGCAGCTTCGCTGCTTAAGCCGAAGTTGGCGCGTGGTGAATTGCAGACCATTGGTGCCACCACTTTGGATGAATACCGCAAGCACATTGAAAAGGATGCGGCGCTGGAGCGTCGGTTCCAACCAGTGAACGTTCCGGAACCTTCGGTGGAATTGACCATCGATATTCTCAAAGGGCTACGTGATCGCTATGAAGCTCACCACCGGGTCTCGATCACCGATGGTGCCTTGGCTGCGGCAGCGAATCTTTCGGATCGCTACATTAACGACCGCTTCTTGCCGGATAAAGCCGTTGACTTGATCGACGAAGCTGGTGCCCGCATGCGCATTAAGCGGATGACGGCGCCGGAGGGACTGCGTGAAGTTGATGAGCGAATCGCAGCTGTCCGTAGGGAAAAGGAGGCTGCCATTGATGCCCAGGACTTCGAAAAGGCAGCTGGGCTGCGCGATAAGGAACGCAAACTGGGTGAGGAGCGTGCAGAGAAAGAAAAGCAATGGCGTTCCGGCGAATTAGAGGATATCGCTGAGGTTGGCGAGGAACAGATTGCTGAAGTGCTTGCGCATTGGACTGGTATTCCTGTGTTTAAGCTGACCGAGGAGGAATCCTCCCGACTGCTGCACATGGAAGAGGAATTGCACAAGCGGATCATCGGGCAGGACGATGCTGTTAAGGCAGTATCTCGTGCGATTCGTCGCACCCGTGCAGGCTTGAAAGACCCACGGCGCCCATCTGGTTCCTTTATTTTCGCGGGGCCGTCCGGTGTGGGTAAGACCGAGCTGTCTAAGGCACTGGCGAATTTCCTCTTTGGTGAGGATGACGCTTTGATCCAAATCGACATGGGTGAATTCCACGATCGCTTTACGGCTTCTCGCCTGTTCGGTGCCCCTCCAGGCTACGTGGGTTATGAAGAGGGCGGCCAGCTTACCGAGAAGGTTCGCCGTAAGCCGTTCTCCGTGGTGCTTTTCGACGAAATCGAAAAGGCCCACAAGGAAATTTACAACACCTTGCTTCAAGTCCTTGAAGATGGTCGGCTTACCGACGGCCAAGGCCGCCTGGTGGATTTCAAGAACACCGTACTGATCTTCACCTCAAACCTTGGTACCCAGGACATTTCCAAGGCAGTGGGCATGGGCTTCAGTGCAGTTGGTGAGCAGGATGCTTCTGGCCAATACGAGCGTATGAAGAACAAAGTTCACGACGAGCTAAAGAAGCATTTCCGACCTGAGTTCCTCAACCGTATCGATGACATCGTGGTCTTCCACCAGCTCACCCAGGAGCAGATTGTGGAGATGGTTGACCTGCTAGTTGGCCGTGTCGAAAAGGCTCTCGCAGCCAAAGATATGGGAATCGAACTTACCGATCTAGCAAAGAATCTACTTGCGAAGCGTGGTTTCGATCCAGTGCTTGGTGCTCGGCCACTGCGCCGCACTATTCAGCGGGAAATTGAAGACGCATTGTCTGAAAAGATTCTGTTCGGTGAGGTTGGCGCTGGCGAAATCATCACCGTTGACGTCACTGGTTGGGATGGCGAATCCAAGGATACGGACAAGGCTGAATTCACCTTCACGCCACGTCCAAAACCACTACCAGATTTCGTAGGTGAAATGTCTACTGCAGCTGCTGAGCCGGTAGCAGAACCAAGCCCCGAGGTCTAAAACATAACCAAACCCGCCCTGCTTTCACGCAGGGCGGGTTCTCTTATGCCGCCCTATCTGTGTGCTGCGAAACCGGAATGTGGGTTGCGGATTGATAACCCAAAACGCAGGAAACGCAGCACACAACCAACCAGCGGAAACGCATCAGTTAATGTGTGCTGCGAAACCGGAACGTGGGTTGCGGATTGAAAACCCAAAACACAGGAAACGCAGCACACAACCAACCAGCGCATGAGATGTGAATGCGGGAGGGCGCTGTGGTGTTAAAGAGCGCCGCAGTTGGTGGGGGCGGGACGATTATTAAACCGATCCATAAGGTAGCTGATGGATGCGGGGGCGTCACCAAATAGCTGTAACGCATGATTGACACCCGAGGCGACATCCGGTGTTACTCGGGGTAGATGTGTTTCATGAAATTCCACGGCGCTGCCTAAAGCACAGAAGTCTTGGGCGAGTTGTTTGGCCTGCTCGGTGGGGATTATGTCGTCAGCAATGCTGGTCGCCACCATGATGGGGGCGTTGGGGCGTTTCAGTCCAATTCGGTGTTTCTTTAAGGTTGCTTGGAGCTCTGGTTCTTTGGACACGACGGTCGCCAGGTTGGTGCCGTCGACAGTGAATTTCTCTGAGCTGACAAAAGCGTAGTGTGCCGCGGAATCTGGAACGCAGCTTGTGGCGACCGTGGCGAGGAATTCGCGTCCGTAGTCGGAGAGGTAGCGGTCGAAAATATGGCGAACTTCATCGTCGCGTGCGGCAAAACCATTGATGGACATGCCCAATACACCAGAGATCGTGGAGCCGTCGACGGCGTTGAATACTTCTTCTAGGTTAGCTGGCGGGGCACCGGCATAGGTGCCTTTGACGTTGAGTTCGGGTGCGTAGCTGGCGGCGTTTTCGGCGGCAGCTGCGGCGGCCCCACCGCCTTGGGAATATCCGTGGAAACCGATGGGGGAGTCAGCGGGCACCCCCATTGCTTTAATGGTGGCGCGGGCGGCGTCAAGAACTGCGTGTGATTGTTCAATGGCGTTGATGTATGTGTGTACGCCGGGGGTGCCGAGTCCGATGTAGTCGGTCATGACAACCCGGATGCCTTGTTGGGCAGCGTAGTACTGGAGTGGCAGTTCGTAGTTTATGGAGAATGCCCCGGTTGTGGGGGCGACGGAGCTTAAGAGCCAGGTGCCGCGGGAGGGGGCGCAGATGTCTGCTTGGCCGCGGGTTCCAGGGGCGAAGACGATGGTGGGGGTGGGACCGGGGCCCGTCCAGGGGACGGTGGGTTCGATGATGTAGCCGGATACTGCGACTGGTCTGCCTTTTTCGTCAGTGGAGGTGTAGAGGATCTTTTGGGCGTAGCCGGGAAAGTTGGGGCCGAAGGTGTTAAGTAGGTGTGGCGCGGGTTGGGTTCGGATTATGTCGCCGGGGTTGGGGTGATTGGTTGCGAAGTCGTTGGGTGGGGTGTAGAAGGCGTCATCGAGTGGGGCTTCGATCCATGAGTCGGTTTTGGTGGTTGCGGCCCAGTTAATGCCGTTGGTTAGGGTGATGAGTGGGTCAGCATTTACGACGGACGGACTAAGGAGCAGCGTAAGTGCTGTTAGTAGTCTTATGGTGCGGAAAGCTAGCCGATTGGAGCGCATTGAAGTCCGTCGAAGCGTCATGGGTGTTTATATTACCTACTGTTTCGTAAGTTTTGTCTAGGAAGGTAGTTTGAATTCGGAATTTGTTTCTTCAATCAAACCATCTTCAAGTAGTGAGTAGAGTGCGCGGTTTAATTGTTGGTTGTCTGGCCAGAGGATATCGATGGCGGTTTTTGGCACTGGTGTGGTGGCTGTACGCAGTTCAGCCATGATGATGCCGCGGACTTGTCGGTCGGTGCCGACAAATTTTTGAACGCGTCGTTTGGCTTGGTTGAGTTCTTCGTCACTTGGTGGTGGGCAGCCTGCTAGTTGCCAGGCGCATTCGGTGTTGATGGGGCATTTGTCACAATCAGGGGTAGGGGTGCATACGAGCGCGCCTAGTTCCATCAGGGCGGTACAGTAGCTGGCTGCATTGGTAGTTGGTAATAAGTTTTCGAGAAAAACTAGGTCTGTTTTGGTTGTGGCGTTGCTGCGGGGTAAGTATGTGCCGTGGTAAGCGCGGCTAATGACTCGCCGAATATTGACGTCTATAACGGGGACGCGTTGTTTGTAAGCGAAAGCGCAAACTGCGCGGGCGGTGTAGTCGCCGATGCCAGGTAGGGCTAGTAATTCTTCGACGGTATTGGGAACAATTCCAGCATGCTTTTCGACGATCTGTTGTGCGCATTCTTTTAATCGCAATGCGCGTCGTGGGTAACCGAGATTATCCCAGGCTTTGAGTACTTCGTCTGTAGGGGCGACTGCTAGGTCGGCGGGGGTGGGCCAGCGGTCGAGCCATTCTTGCCACTTGGGTTCTACTCGTCGAACGGGGGTTTGTTGGCTCATTACTTCTGAAACCAGGATGCCCCACGCCGTGGTGGGGTTGTCCCGCCAGATGATGGGGCGGGCATTGGTGTTAAACCAGTCGATGAGTGTGGGGGATAGTTGGGGCATGAGAACAATTAATCTAGCGCTTTATTGCACTAAATGGCTAACCCGGTGGAAAGATATGAGTTATGAAGAATTTACCGCGTGACCCGAAACTTGTGTGGGAGGGGTTGCTTGATGGCAACCGTCGGTTTGCTGAAGGCGCACCGTTGCATCCGAACCAGAGTGTTTCTCGCCGTGAGGAATTAAAGCTAGGACAGTCCCCGCGTGCTGCGGTGCTAACGTGCGGGGACTCGCGGGTTCCGGTTGAATTGCTTTTCGACGTCGGGTTGGGCGATATTTTTACCGTCCGTACTGCCGGTGAGGTGGTAGATTCAGCGGTTTTGGCTTCATTGGAATTTGCCGTCGCAGGCCTGGGTGTGGAGGTCATGGTCGTATTGGGGCATGAATCTTGTGGCGCGGTGCGGGCGACCGCTGAAGTGGTATTGGAGGGGGCGGACGTGCCGGTGGGGCATCAGCGCACCTTGGTGGAGCAGATTGCACCGTCGATTTTGGAATCCAAAACTAAGGGCGGGCATACTGCAGCGGATTTTGAACGGGCGCATGCCCAGGCGGTGGTGGCGAAGATTATGCAGATTTCACCTGTGATTGCTGAAGCGGTGAAAAATGGCACGACTGCGGTGGTTGCGGCCCGGTATCGGTTGGCAGACGGCCTGGTGGAAACGGTGTCAACCGAAGGCATTTAGAAATTTGCTGCACCAACACACCGAGGGTGTTGCGTGGTTTGCTGTCGCATACGTTTTAGGCTTTGAGGTGTGGATCGCCGAGATAGAAACCCAGGAACCCCTTCTGGCGGCAGCCGTCCGCCGCGTCGCCAGTATCACGGACGTGGTTATCCGCTGGACAACCACGACACCGTCCCACCAGCTGACGGCAGGCTGCCGGAAATTTATTACCGGCGTCGTAGGGCGGCAGCGGTCATCGCGATCATCGTGGTGGCAGTTGTCATTGTTGCGGTTTTGAGCTTGGTGGGCCGAGATTCGGATTCCACCACTACATCGGCTACTTCCTCTATGACAACCTCGGCTGAACCTACAACCTCACGTTCGGCAGCCGCAGAAGCGTCGACAAGCAGTAGCAGTGCCTCGTCGAGTAAGAGTGCGGAAGAAAAAGCGGTTGAGATTTCTTCGGCGCCTTCGTCAACACCGGAACCCAGCGATGAACTTTCGGCGAAATCTACCTGCGAAATTACCGATTTGCAGGTAGAAGCGAGCGCCGACTATCCAAGCTATACTCCGGAGGGAATGCCAAGTTTCTATATGAAGGTTCGCAATCCCACCGCCGCTGATTGCGAGATCGATATCAGTCAAAATTCATTAAGGTTTGAAGTGTATTCCTTGGACACCAATCAGCGCATTTGGTCTGATATCGACTGCAATGACCCCGCTGGGGTGGGAACTCAAACCTTTAAGGCGGGGCAAGAACGATACTTCCGGGCACAATGGTCGCGTACAACCTCAAGCCCTGATGGATGTGCTGTAAGGGAACCTGTTGCCCCTGGTTCCTATTATTTGCACACGGTCATTGGGGATAACGCGTCCGCCCCGTTCGACTTTAATTTGCAATAACCGCCAACGCCTCCGTGATAGTTGCCACGGAGGTTATTGTCATTCCAGGCAATGCCACATCGGTTGGTGGAACGATCGCGCGGGTATATCCCAGGCGGTGTGCCTCAGCTAATCGGCGTTGTAGGTTCGGCACGGGACGGATCTCTCCGGCCAATCCAACCTCCCCAACCACAATCGTTTTTTGTGGTAGAGGTTTTTTAGTCATTGCACTAGCAGTAGCCATCGCTATTGCTAAATCAGTGGCTGGTTCACCTACTTTCATTCCACCGACTGTGGCTACATAGACCTCACAATTATGGGTGCGGCGCCCCGCCCGAGCCGACAACACCGCAAGCACCATAGGGACTCGGGTTGCATCAAGTCCAGTCACAGCGCGTCTAGGATTTTTGGATTCGGTCGGAACCACTAGGGACTGAACCTCGGCAAGAATTGGACGTACCCCGTCCATGGCGACGGTCACGGCGGTACCATCAGGAGTGCTGCCTCGGTGCGATAAGAATAGCCCAGATGGGTCAGCTACCTCTTTGATGCCGTCTGATTGTTGCTCAAAACATCCCACCTCATCTGTGGCGCCAAACCGGTTTTTAATCCCCCGCAACATACGCAAGCTTGAATGCCGATCGCCCTCAAAATTCAAAACCACATCTACCAAGTGTTCCAACACTCGGGGCCCAGCGACGTTTCCGTCTTTGGTCACGTGCCCCACCAGTAGAACCGGAATGCCGGTGGTCTTTGCTAGGGTGGTCAACGCTGCGGTTACGGCACGAGACTGGGCGACTCCACCTGCGACTCCTTCTACTCCAGCGGCGATCATGGTCTGCACCGAGTCAACGATAAGCAAACTGGGTTTTAGCTGATCAACATGGCCAAACACCACGTCAAGATTCGATTCTGCGGAGAGGAAAAGCGTATCGTGTAGTGCACCGGTGCGTTCCGCTCTAAGCCGCACCTGCCCGGCGGATTCTTCTGCGGTTATATATAAGGCCACTCGATTGCCTGCCCCAGTAACTGCTGGTTGCTTGGCCCATCGACTTGCCACTTCAAGTAGCAGGGTGGATTTTCCCACACCGGGTTCGCCTGCTAGTAAAACGACCGATCCGGGAACAATCCCGGTACCCAGTACTCGGTCTAATTCCGTAATACCGGTGGAAATTGTTTGAGCATTGCTGCCAACAATAGTGGTGATGGGCTGGGCTGGCGAGGTTGGCGTGAGCCCTTTTGTTAATACGCCGGTGGTTGCTGCTTGGGTGGCGGTTCCGGTTGGGGCATGCTGGTGTTCTTCCATTGAACCCCAGGAACCGCATTCTGGACACCTGCCTAACCATTTAGGAGATGAATATCCGCATTCAGTACATTGGTGCACACTCTTGACCTTTTTCGCCATGCACACACCTTAGAACACCACCCCGACATGACTCGCAAAACGGGTTAGAACAGTGGTAGAGCTTTAATTAATTAGTTGCACTAATTTAAGCTTGAAAATGAAGTGTTTATTAGTATATTATAAGGATATCTTGATGGAACTGCGGTTATTCCGTGGCTGGGTGAATAGATATCCTGAGCGTTTGGGGGTATATGAGAGTTATTCAGCTTTGAGGAGAGTTTTTAAGGGAAGGAGGAAACCGTGAAACGAGTAGCGTTGATTGTAGCTATTGGCTCGGCGTTGATGACCGTTGGTGGGGCAGTGTCGCCCATTTCTGCAGTGGCTGAACCTATGAATTCGGTAGTTAACCCCACCACGGTTCCCCCGGTCTATTTAGAAACTGAGGCCCATGTGCTCAGCGGGTATGAGCGCACTCACGCAGTAAATCCCATTAGGGAAGGGGAAAAACCTCTTGAGGTTCCCACTGGATGGGCCGCAGTGCGCACGCTGGATAAGGGCGCGTGGATGGTGCACAGCATTTCCCTCTCCATCATCGTGCTTGGCATAGTCCTTGCGCTTCGGGTCGCTACTGTGAATGGTGTGATCGGCCAGAGGGGACGTCGAAAAGTAAAAAATAACTAAACCAACAGGGGCTCACCACCATCACACGGTAGTGAGCCCTATTGGTTTGTTGCTTTTTAGTGGCTGTGCTTCTCAGCCCCGGTTTCCCGGTCCTGGCTGCCAGAGACCAAAACTGGCTCCGAAACAGTGGCCATCGTGATGATCTCGGCGTTATCAAAGGTGAAAGTAACCTCTTTATTTCCCGCAAGTGCAAAACCTGGGTTTTCCATGGATGTAATCACATGGCTCACGCACACGTTCTTGGGCTCGGTGAGCAAGTCCATTTCCGATTCGATATCGGCAACCAGTGAACACTGTGGCTTGATTGAGGTTTCACCGTCAATGGTTACCTCGGTGCCATCCACGGAAATGGATTTCAATTCGTGGGTGGTATTGGTGACATCCTGGTTGATGGCGGTGAACTTAACGCCAGCCTCACCATCTTTGGTCACATGAACAGTTACATCGCGTACGACAACCGTGCCATCTTCGGAATCGGCGGAAGCGCCATCCACTGCGGCAACCTGATCGGAAGTCTGGGTGATTTGGCCTGCGGAGCAAGCTGCTAGGAAAAAGCCAGAAGCGGCAGCAACGCAGATCACAGCGCCGCGGCGGGCGGAAATCTTCAGGGGCTTCACGTGTTCGTCCTCCATTGGGGGTGAGTCGTCGTTTTCCTCCCCCGCTGATACTTGCCGACCCCGGCAACATCAAGGGGTAATTTTATCCTTTATCACTCTAGTCTTTTTGCCATTCTTCCACACAGTTTTACCCTGCCAAATGGGGGGAAACTAAAGGGGGATAGTGGTGGGTTGTGACTGTCCTCAGAGGCCGTAGTATGAAACGTCGAAAAGCAACAATTGGAAGTGAAGCGAGTACATGACAAACCCCACACCTTTAAGTCCGTGGCAGGAAGCTGTGGCACGAATCAGTCGCACCTCATTTCAATACAAAGTGCTTTCTGCCACTCCAAAGGGCAGCGAGATGGTAGCTATAGCGGATTTGAGCAAACCTGCAACTGCCGCCGATCTTGCTGTTAGGTTTCAGAACCACTACCAACCCAGTCATCTATATAAGGCGGGTTCGCTGGCATTTCAACGCGCCGCGCACCGACTTATCGGCACAAGCGTTGGTTGCTGGCTACTTGACGGCAAATTCTTGCAGTACTGCCCAGAACATACCCACGTGATAGTGGAAAAAGGTGCAGTAACCGCAATGCACGTCGACGTAGATAATCCGCCAACTCTTATGAGCGCAGATGCAGCTGATGTTATAGATCGGACGCAAAAGATGGTCATACCGATTATGGCGGCTTTTTCTCAGGCGACCGGGGTTGGGCGGGCAAACCTCACTGGCAATTGTGCCGCGACTATAAGTGCCGTGGCGCGCAATATTGTTCGGCAAGATCCGCACCAGGATCCGGAAGCAATGAAGCATAGGGTCGAGGAGCTATTTGATTTTTGGCCTGGTATGTCGCGCTTAGGTTGGTTTGAGATCATAGGCGGAAAGCTCTTTTATTACCGCAATTCGTGCTGCCATTGGCACTCCACAGGTGCTGACAACTGCGATTGGTGTACTAAACGGCCGGTTATGCAACGGCGGCAAAGTTTCGCCCAAAGTGTGAGTCAAACTTCATAGGAATTTGTGCGGGGCAGGGTTAGTTTGCACCATTCATTAAAGAATTGGATTGGTAAGTGATAGAATGTCACGTTGACTTTCTATTCTCTTATTCAAAGGAATGTACATGGAATTCAAGGTTGGGGATACCGTCGTTTACCCACACCACGGTGCCGCTGTTATTCAAGATATTGAACAGCGCGAAATGGGGGGCGAGACCTTGGACTTTCTGGTTCTCCAAATCCATCAATCAGATCTCGTCGTGCGGCTACCTGCAAAAAATGTCGAGCTCGTTGGTGTGCGTGACGTCGTCGACGGTGAAGGTCTACAAACCGTCTTTAGTTTCCTGCGGGAGACCGGCGTGGAAGAAGCCGGAAACTGGTCACGTCGCTACAAAGCTAATCTGGAGCGGTTAGCATCTGGCGATGTCAACAAAGTTGCCGAGGTGGTCCGCGACCTGTGGCGCCGCGATGAAGGAAAGGGGCTTTCCCCTGGGGAAAAGCGCATGCTTGCAAAAGCTCGTCAAGTTCTTGTTGGTGAGCTAGCGCTTGCCACTATCAAGGACGAGGCCAAAGCGGACGAGCTACTGGCCCAGGTGGACGCGACAATTGAGCGGCATCGCGCCTTGGGTATCGACGATGCGGAGGAGAAAAAGCCACTGATCGATGACGATCTGGACTTAGACGACCTCAACTTCGACGACGAAGAATAACTATGGACTCTGCTTCTGTAACGCGTCAGTTTCCCTCACCTGGGAAACGGCGCGTTATTGCGCTCATTGCTGCCGCGGGACAAGGCAGCCGCCTGGGCGCGCGCCTTCCTAAAGCCTATGTTGAGCTGCGTGGAAAAACCCTGCTGGAGCGCAGTATCCAAGCCATGATGACCAGCGAAATCGTTGATGAGATCGTCGTGCTCATTAGCCCGGAGATGCTGGAATACGCCCAGCGTATCGTCGATAGTGCCAAACAATTCGACCCCACGATCCCTATTCGCCTCGTGTTTGGCGGCGGTGAGCGTGCCGACTCCGTGTGGTGTGGTCTGCAAGCAATAACAGATATTGAGGCGGTGGTGCTTATCCACGATGCGGCTCGTGCATTGACCCCACCAGGAATGATTGCTCGGGTAGCGCGTAGTGTGTTGTCTGGAATGCCAGCGGTGATCCCGGTATTGCCTGTAGCTGACACTATTAAACAAGTATCCGCAGATCATGTGGTTAGTACCCCCGTCCGTAGCGAACTTAGGGCAGTTCAGACCCCTCAAGGTTTCGACCTTGAGATGTTGCGGGAAGCCAATCAGCGTTATTTTGCCCAGGATCCGCCAAGTTTTGAGGCTACCGATGATGCGAGTCTCATGGAATGGTGTGGGCATGAAGTCCGCTGCGTCGCGGGTGATCCTATGGCATTTAAGATAACCACCCCTATTGACTACGCACTGGCTAAAGCTATAACCGATGCCGTCGAACCAACCATTTTTGAGGTGCCTCATGAATAACCCCATCATTCCCAGGGTTGGGATAGCCACTGATGCCCACCAAATTGAGGAAGGCAAGCCCTGCTGGATCGCTTGTTTGCTTTTCGACGATGTCCCCGGCTGCGAAGGACATTCCGACGGCGACGTGGTGGCACATGCGCTTGTCGACGCCCTCCTATCCGCCGCTGGCCTCGGCGACCTGGGATCTTTCGTTGGCGTAGGACGCAAAGAATACGACAATGTCTCCGGCGAGCGGCTGCTGGCTGAATGTCGTGCCCTTTTGGAAAACAAAGGCTTTGTCATCGGGAATGGTGCTGTCCAACTAGTTGGTCAATCTCCGAAGCTGGGGCCACGTCGAATAGAAGCAGAGCAAAAAATGAGCGCTATCCTTGGCGCCCCCGTTTCCCTATCCGCAACCACGACAGATCACCTTGGTTTTACCGGGCGTGGCGAGGGGCGTGCCGCAATCGCTACCGCAGTTGTTTGGGCGGAAACCTTATCTGACTAAAAACAAAACCAAGCAGTGCGGATTGCTTACGGCAGCCGTGTGCTGCGTTTCCGGGAGATTCGGGGTTGGGGTTCTAGGCCCACAGCGAGGTTTCGCAGCACACATATCGAATTGAGTCGGTGCGAGTGTGCGCGTGTTCTGAGGTTCGGGTTGTGTGCTGCGTTTTTCGAAAAACCCGGAGCTTTTTCTTGGGGGTGTATTGAGGTTTCGCAGCACTCGCATTTGGGAAGGTGCCGCCCACCGCAGCTGTGTGCTGCGAAACCTGTTTTTCATCCTGCGTGTGGGTGTTCTCGAAAGAGAGTTCGCAGCACTCTCGTTTCGCGGGGTGTGCTGCGTTTCTGTGAACTAGGTCTGATTGACCAGTGAAGTAATTCAGGATTCGCAGCACTCTTGTTTCGCGAGCATTGACGTGATTGCGGCTTGGGTGTGTGCTGCGAAGCTTGATGCGAGGGTTGCTTTTCGACGCCGCTTAGCGCGGTTTCGCAGCACACAGGAATGGGGTGGTGAACCGGGATTTGCGTCTTAAGAAATACTCAGTTTTGGCAGTTTGGTATTGGCCGTGTGTGAACATGTCGTAGCAAAGGTGTGGATGTATTTTGTTTTAGTGTCATTACAGGGGGCTGGGGGTGCCAAATTGGGGGTGAATTTTGCGGTTTCGTTGTGGAAAGAATTCACAGCTTTATAATAAGGTCATACTTCCTGCTGGGTGTTACTGAAACTACATTCAGGCATGACCGGGGGAGCGGATCACATCTTTTAAGTATTGTTGTGTTCGCTTTGTCAAAGTGTCGTAGTTATGAAAGTAGTTGTGGAAGTGAGTGGCAGCCAGGTACCCCAACCTCGCATAGTTCGAGTGTTGAGTAATAATGCTGTGGTTGTTACTGGCAGCGCTGGTTTGGACGATACTGCTCAGCAGGTATTGGTGGGGCGGGGGATTGGTTTTGGGGCAAAAATTGGCCAGGCTGTGGTGGAAGCGAGTGATCACCAAAAATACGTGCAGCTAGGTAAGGAACAAGCTCAAATTTTGGAGTCACTGCGTAGGCTTGATCCGGAATTAGTGGAAAAGTGTTCCGAAGCAGTAGAACTAGCGGCCGATATTTTAGGAACGCTGCACCCAAGTGTGTACATCATGTTGGTGGAGCACTTATCGTTTGCGATCGCACGGTTGCGACGCGGCGAACACATCACCAACGCGATTGCCGGAGAAATCCGGGCGGTTTTCCCCGAAGAATTCCATGCAGCGGAAGTTGTCATCCAATACATCAATAATTCGATTTCAGACGTGCAGTTTCCTAAGCCGGAAGCCGGTTTCGTGGCTCTGCATTTGAACGCGGCGCGGACCGGGGTGAGTGTGAAAGCACCATTGGCGCAGGCGAATAAACTGGCAGAATTGGTGGGATTTGCCCGCAGT
This sequence comes from Corynebacterium mustelae, assembly GCF_001020985.1. Taxonomy (NCBI): domain Bacteria; kingdom Bacillati; phylum Actinomycetota; class Actinomycetes; order Mycobacteriales; family Corynebacteriaceae; genus Corynebacterium; species Corynebacterium mustelae. The sequence goes on along the minus strand of NZ_CP011542.1, from coordinate 2,919,470 downwards.
AGGTTGGGGATTAGTGGAACTGGTGCGGCGGTGGGGGCGTCGAAAAGCGAAAACGTGGTGCACAACGACGGACTGGAATCCACGATTGCGCGTTTAACTTCCCGGCTTACGGCGGGTACGTTCCGGCCGATGGCGGCCGGTGACGCCATAGCTAGACAACTTCATAATGAATTTCAGATTTCTGGGCAGATTATCTGCCGTATTTTAGGGTGCGACGTAGTGCCGCCCGAAGCCACCGGTGAAGCCGCATATCTTGCGGTTTTCCTCCACGGCTGCGTGCATGACGGCATGGGACACACCCCGAACGAACGAAAGGATTAGGCCATGAAAGACAAGGTCTTTGGAAACTTGCAACAGTTTGCCAAAGCCCTCATGGGCGCTGTCGCAGTGATGCCAGTGGCTGCTTTGCTGCTGGGCATCGGGTATCGCATCGACCCAGACGGGTGGGGAGCCAATTCCATCCCGGCAGCTGTATTGATTAAATCCGGCTCGGCGGTGCTGGATAACCTGGGGTTGATTTTCGCCATCGCCCTGGCCTACGGGCTTTCGCGGGATAAAAACGGTGCCGCCGCATTGTCCGGCCTGATTGGCTTCCTCACGGTAACCAATCTGCTGAAAGCTGAAACGGTAGCCGGTTACCGCGGGATTGACTTGGAAGCACTTGAAGGCGCAGATGCCATTTCGTGGGCATCGGAGGGCTGGAAGGTCGTTGGTAACGGCAATGTGCTCTTCGGTATCTTGGTGGGCATCCTCGCCGCATGGACATATAACCGGTTCCACACCACAAAACTGCCCGATTTCCTGGCGTTTTTTGCAGGCCGCCGGTTGGTTCCGATCTTGGTGTCGTTCTTCTCCATCATTCTTGCTGGCGTGCTCTACATCGTGTGGCCGTTCGTGTACTCTGCCCTGTTTAATTTCGGTGAAACCATTCAAGGAATGGGTGCGCTCGGTGCTGGCCTGTATGGTTTCTTCAATCGCCTGCTCATCCCAACCGGGTTGCACCACGCCTTGAACTCGATTTTCTGGTTCGATGTGATTGGTATTAATGACATCGGTAAATTCCTTAAAGGCGGTGAAACGATTGCCGCCGCTGCTGCCGCAACCGATGCAGCATCGTGCCCTGGAACCTGGACTGGTTCTGCTTGCGAAGTTGTGGGTGTGGTTGGCCGCTACCAGGCAGGTTTCTTCCCAGTCATGATGTTTGGTCTGCCGGGTGCTGCCTTGGCCATGTACCTGCGTGCTACCCCGGAACGCAAGAAAGTGGTCGGATCGTTAATGATGGCTGGTGCTCTGGCCGCATTCGCCACCGGTGTTACCGAGCCACTGGAGTTTTCCTTCATGTTCGTCGCCCCGCTGTTGTACTTGATCCACGCCGTCTTTATGGGCATCTCGGTTGCGATTGCCGCACACATGGGGTGGACTGCCGGTTTCGGTTTCTCCGGCGGTGCGATTGACCTCTCCTTGTCCTCGGGAAATCCGCTGGCCAACCAGTGGTGGATGCTGCTGGTCATGGGCGTTGTGTTCTTCGCCTTGTATTTCGGGGTGTTCTACGCTTTGATCGGTGTCCTAAACTTGCGCACCCCAGGTCGGGAACCGGATGAGGAGGAAGTATCAGACAACCTTATGGAATCTGATGCGGATGTCGCTGAGGCCGCAACACAGATCATCGCCGGTTTAGGTGGTGCGGAGAATATTGCGAACCTGGACTATTGTGCCACTCGGCTGCGGGTAACCACTAAGGACTACGCTGCTGTGTCAGAGAAAGATATTAAGAAAGCAGGCGTAGCCGGGGTTATCCGGCCATCGCAGACGGCAGTGCAGGTGGTCATTGGGCCTAAAGTGCAGTTTGTCTACGACGAAGTTGCCCGTCAGTTAGCAGGCAGCACAGTCGCACTTGAGGGAGAGAAGGCCCTGTAATGTTCGGCTTCGCGAAGAAAACCACGAAACCTCAAGCTAAAGTAACCGTTACGGCGCCGTTTTCTGGAACGGTGATTCCCATTACGGAAGTTCCCGACGATGTTTTTGCCGCAGGGATGCTTGGCGACGGTTTCGCGGTGGTCCCGCATAGCTCCATTCCTACCCTTGATGTGTGTTCCCCGGTGACCGGGAAGGTGGTGACCATTTTCCCCACCATGCATGCCTGCGCGATTGCCACTACGGAAGGTCTGGAAGTTCTGGTCCACATCGGGTTGGATACGGTGGAATTGGGCGGAATCGGCTTCAAAAAGTTTGTCTCCGCTGGCGAGACCGTTACAGCCGGACAACTTCTTGTTCAAGTGGACGCCTCGGCTGTGCGCTCCGCAGGTAAGCAATTGGTGACACCAGTGGTATTTACCAATAAGAAAAAGGTGGCGGGGGTTGTAGTCGCAGGCACCACTGCTACCCAAGGTGTTGAAATTGCGCAAGTGACAATGGCTTAAACGTATCTTCGGTACGTTGCCTGTGCCGCCGGTTCAAAAGCTAAAACTCTTGAACGCTTGAACCGGCGGCCGTTTAGCTTACTGTGCAGCACTTGGGTGAAGTCAGTGAAACCGTCGGCTATGAACTAGACTATTCTGCATGTCGTTACGGATTTTTGACACAGCTACCCGAACATTGCGAGACTTCACCCCACTTCATAAGGGGCATGTGTCGATGTATCTGTGTGGTGCCACGCCCCAAACCCATCCACATATCGGGCATGTCCGCTCCGGGGTGGCCTTTGACATCGTGCGGCGCTGGTTTTTAGCCAACGGCTATGACGTGGCGTTCGTGCGCAATGTCACCGACATCGACGACAAAATCTTAACCAAAGCCGCCGAACACAATCGCCCCTGGTGGGAATGGGTGAGCACCTACGAGCGGGCGTTCAGCAAAGCCTACGACCAGTTGGGCGTGCTGCCGCCATCGGTGGAACCGCGCGCAACTGGGCACGTCACCCAGATGATTGACTACATGCAGCGGCTTATCGACGCTGGTTTCGCCTACCCAGCCGACGGCTCCGTTTATTTCGACGTGGCCGCGTGGGTGGCCACGTCGGGTTCCGACTACGGTTGCCTTTCCGGCAATCGGATTGAGGAAATGGAACAAGGCGAAACCGACAATACTGGTAAACGCAATCCCCTCGACTTTGCACTGTGGAAAGCCGCGAAACCTGGTGAACCCAGCTGGCCAACCCCGTGGGGTGCCGGTCGCCCTGGTTGGCATTTGGAATGCTCCGCCATGGCGACCTGGTACCTAGGTGGCGAGTTTGATATTCACGGCGGCGGTCTTGATCTGCAATTCCCGCACCACGAGAACGAAATCGCCCAATCACACGCCGCCGGTGATGGTTTTGCCAGGTATTGGATGCACAACCACTGGGTGACCATGGCGGGCGAAAAGATGAGCAAGTCGCTGGGCAATGTGCTATCCGTGCCGGAGATTTTGAAGCTGGTTCGGCCAGTGGAACTGCGCTACTACTTAGGATCGGCGCATTACCGAAGCATGTTGGAGTATTCGCCGGAGGCTTTGCAAGAAGCAGCCCAAGGATACCGCCGGATTGAGGCGTTTCTTGATCGGGTGGGTCCGGTGGAAATCGGGGAGTGGACGCCTGGTTTTGCCGAGGCAATGGACGACGATTTCGCGGTTCCGCGCGCCCTGGCGGAAATCCACACCGCAGTCCGTACAGGCAATTCGGCCCTTGCGGCGCAGGATGAGTCGGAAGCCCGGCGCATCGCAGGTTCGGTACGTGCCATGGCAGGGGTGCTTGGCATTGATCCGCAATCCGACACCTGGGCGGAAACCGCAACCGCTGATGCCGATGCAGCCCATGCCGCATTGGACGTGTTAGTGCAGGCAGAATTGCAGCGCCGAACTGATGCTCGCACGGCCAAGGATTGGGTGCTTGCCGACGAAGTCCGGGATCGGTTAAACGCCGCCGGAATTGCCGTGACCGATACCCCAGACGGCCCCGAGTGGTCGCTTCAAAACTAAAACTCTAAAGGATTACAACAAAATGGCTGGAAACAGTACGAATCGCCCCGGACTACGCAAGACTAATAAAAAAGGCGCAACCAAAGGCTCTGGTGGTGTGCGGCGACGGGGTCTGAAAGGAAAAGGCCCCACCCCGAAAGCAGAAGATCGGGTGTATCACGCTGCCCATAAGCGCAAGATGGAGCGGCAGCGCCGCGAACAGGGCCGCCACGACAAGGCAGAAGCTAATGAACTAGTGGTTGGACGCAACCCCGTGGTGGAATGCCTGCAGGCGCGGGTACCAGCTACCGCGATGTACATCGTGGAGGGGACCCGCAATGACAACCGGTTATCGGAGGCAGTGCAGATCGCGCATTCCCGATCGATCCCATTGATCGAGATTCCGCGCCACGAGATGGATCGTATGACCGGCAACGGCATGCACCAAGGCATTGGCCTGCAAATTCCGCCGTTTACCTACACAGATATTTTCGACCTGATTTCCAAAGTCAAGGATTCTGGTGAAGACGGCATGGTGGTCGTGCTGGACAATATCACCGACCCCCGCAATCTGGGCGCTGTTATTCGATCGGTCGCGGCCTTCGGTGGACATGGCGTCGTGATTCCGGAGCGTCGCAGCGCTTCGGTGACCGCCGTCGCGTGGCGAACTTCTGCCGGTACCGCAGCGCGGCTGCCAGTAGCCAAGGCAACCAATATCACCCGCGCGATTAAGGAATTCCAGCAAAACGGCTACCAAGTGGTTGGTTTGGATGCTGGTGGCGACGCCACCATCGACACCTACGACGGCACCGGGCCGGTGGTTATCGTCGTGGGTTCGGAAGGCAAGGGGATCTCCCGATTGGTGAAGGAAAACTGCGACACCATCATGTCGATTCCGACCACCGACTGGGTGGAATCCTTAAACGCTTCAGTCGCCGCCGGTGTGGTGCTCAGCGAATTTGCGCGGCAACGTCGGGCGAAAACCAGCTAGTTTTCTATTTCCACCCCGATAACATTGGCGGTTTTGTCAAAGTTGACGGCCAGTTTGATCTGCGAGTATTCCGCGTCGATGCTGAAGTCCACCGAGCCATAAACCTCTTCGTCCTCATCTTCGATCGGGCAGCTCCAGATTGTTACCGGGTGGAGTTTTTCGGCGAGCGCAGCCTCGGTTACTGGGGTGTCTGGGCCAAGAATGGCTGTTAACGCATCCGTATCCAGCTCGTCTACATGGTGCTTGAGGTATTCGGCGGTGGTTGGGGACTCGGCTACCGCCTGCTGCGCGGTTTCGATGATTTCACGCCAGTTGCCGAAAAACTGGGTGCAGAAAACATCCAGCTCAGATCCAGCCTCCAACTCCGCAACCTCGCTGAGCATGAGCGATGCTTCGACGGGGCGGCCACCGAAATCCACGCTGGTGTCGTATTCGTTTCCGGCGACCACGGCACCGAACAAGGGCAAAGTTACAACAGTCATGGTGACATCCTTTAGCGAAGAAAAATAACAACAAACCAACCATAAAAAACTACCCTGACACCACTAAAATTATTAGAACAAATTTTCGTATAACTATTTTCCTGCCCGCAGCTATCACCGTGCGATAAGCTGATAAATCAGCTGATAATGGTTTCTCGGGAAGGTGTCATAGTGAAGTCTCAGGAGAGGTTTGAACGTATAAGCGCATTAACGACGCAGGAGGCGCAGCAGCTTTTCGACGACACAGTCACCAACCCAGCAGCCAGCGAATCGGAAGCATCCTTTGCATTAGCAATCGCTGCCAGCACCGGAATTTCAACAGCGGCAGCGCTGAACAAAACAGATGGGTATACCCCGGAGTTCTTTTATAAAGACGTCCCCGCGGAACTGCGGGATCGCCTCATTGGGTACGTGGACGGCAGTGAAACCGACCCTAATAACGAGTGGCCGGGTTCGCACGTCAAGAACCTGGCATTTATAGGAGCCAGCGGTGATCCTATGGTGGTTGACACATTCGCACGATGGGACGATGAGGGCTGCATCGCGATGGCGCCCGGCGACGTCGAATCGGAAACCATAGCCGCGGATTGGCATCTGAAAGACGGGCAGTTCCGGCCGTTATATTTCCCGGACTCAGTGCCATTACTTTCGGCGAAAACCACCGCCGATGCCACCACCTATGCTGGTGGTGGTGAGCCGCTTGCTTGCCCAACCTGCGGGAACCAACTGGTCACCGCAATCCACTTCGATGGTGCGGACCCGGCGTTCGCCCGCTTTGGAATCTCGGGCATCATTCATATACCAGTCTGTACATTCTGCGTGCCGTGGTTGCACTTTACCGACCCCGACGATGAGAAATGGATGTGGGTGCGGTTTAGCCCCGATGGCACATACACGATCGCTAGCGCACAAAAATACACGCCCAGTCAGGGCGAAAAAGAACTGCCCGTCCTCCACATCGATGATTATCTCACCCAATTCGGTGTGGCTAACCCGTGGCTGAACTACGGCCCACCGCCGTATCATGCCATGATCGGCGGGCACCCAATCTGGTGGCAGGAAAGCGATTACGTCCAATGCCCTGATTGTGCGCAACTTATGCGCAACCTTGCGCAGATCCCGGCGAGCGACATATCTCCAGGCTGCGGAACAATGGATCTCTATGTTCAAATCTGCCTGGAATGCAGCGTCGGCATCGTCATTGCACAGGATGCTTAAAATCAAAGGCAAAGCCGCAATCGTTGGTACCCACATTGTGTTAAGCGGTTGCGGCTAGCGCCATCAAAGTTTGTAGATAATATCGCCAATTTAGCCAGTGCTTGCCGGAACTTAGGGGTTGAGTTCGAACAAAGGTCTTGGTTATTCGACGCTTTTAGAGCTCTGGGATTTTTCATCTCGTAGATTTGGATTGCCGTTTGTCGTGGGGATGTGCCAGCGGGGCAAAACGACATCGGTTTGGTAAGGCAGGCTGCGGGGTAATCCTGTTACGGAGTCGGCTTCGTTTAGCCGTCACGGGTGTTGTTGTAGTGCCATGGGCAGGTGGATGTGGTTTCGCTGCGATGACCACGGATGTTGCTGGTGCACCGGTGGTGTTTGTTGATTCCAAAACCCACTTGGGTTTGGCCCGAACATAGCAACTCCCCAAGACTACGTCATTAACCCCACCACGCACATCGCTTGCTACGGATTCTATGGATATCCAAACGCATCAAAACCGTTCGATATAATGTCTTCGAGGTGGCAAACGAAGAAATCGTGGAAGAAGCTTGGAAGACATTAAAGCAAGGACATGAAATTTTGCCTCGTCCAGGCAGCAGCCAATATGAAATGCATTATTTCAAAATGTCGGATGGGTCGGTAGTCCAGCGCCGTTCTGGTAGCCGATCCGGGGGCGTAACCCTAGATATTTTCCGAATAATAGACGGTACAGTAGCAGAAAAATTTAAACTGCATGTCAAAAATCATTAAGGATAAATATGGCTATTGATTCGCTTTTCTTTCCGACGTTCCATGCTGATATTTCATTGTTTGATGCAGGGGTTTCTCGATTTGAGGATGATCCGTATTTTTACACTGCGCGTATGGAGTGGGCTGGGGTTGAGTATGTCCTGGTGATGCAGAAAGATACTCCGATTTCGGGGTTTTACCCTCAGTTGCGGTTCATCATTGTTGATGGTGTGGTGTCGGAGATTTCGTTGCGGTGGCAGACATATTTTTCGGCTATTGATGGGGTCGCACTGACTGACGCTGACGAGTTTGTGGACGCATGGAATGACATATTCGATGGCGAGTTGCACGTTGAAGGTGGCAATCAGATTTGGAATGCGGATTATTCAGTGGTGGTGACGAACAGTGGCCCAACCAGTACGGCTCCGTTTTGGGATACTGTGACGTGGTTTAATCTTGCTGTACCGTCACAAAAGCGTTCAGTGGAGTATTTTCTGCCCGGCAGGTTCGATGATCCGAGGATTGTGCAGCGGTATTTGGATGATCGGTTATGGGGAGATCTTCAACGGTTGTGGCCTGAGCCGCTAGATTGCTGGGTATCGAATTGGCCAGGTATTCACCAGCAATGGCCGGGCATGTCAACGAATGATCCGCAGTGGCTGGAGGCACTGCACTGGGTCATGACGATTGTCTATGAAGATGGCCGGTTTGAAGTGTATGACGAATTGACCGGTAAAACATGGACTACGCTGGAACAATTCACTGAGGAAAGCCGCTTGTACATTGAGAATGATGATATGGCAGGACTCAGAACGTTCACTTTCATCTACCCTTCGGTGTTGCAGCTTCGGCCGTTCCCGTAAAGGAGATTTCTGTGACTATTGATGCTATTTTCTTTCCGACGTTGCAGGTGGATTCGTCGTTGTTTGTTCCTGGTTTTGTTCGTTTTGAGGATGATCCTTATTTCCGGGTGACGCGGTTTGTGTCGGGTGGGGTTGAGTATGTGTTGGTGACTGAGCGGGTTGCGGAGTTGTGGTGGTTGTCGCCGCAGCTTAGGTGGCGGCTTGCGGGTAATCAGGTGCTTGATGTGGCGCTGCGGTGGGAGACAATCGGGGGAGGCAGAGACTTTTTGGTGAGATGGAGTAAAACTTTTTCGCTGATTGATGGGTTTGATGTTGTTGAACCTGTCCAGTTTGTTTCGCAGTGGAATGAGAGATTTGGTGGGGATTTTCGTGCTGAGGCTGATAAGCAGGTGTGGAATGCGGATAATTCCGTGTTGGTGACTGGAAGTGTGGGTATTGATCCGCAGTGGCCGCGTAATACTGTGACGTGGTTTAATCCTGAGGTGGAGTCGAACCGCCGTGATCCGCGCTATTTCCGCTCTGGTGAGTGGGATGACCCGGCTATGGTGGAGCGGTATTTGGAGGATTGTGTGTGGGGGCAGTTGGCAACGGGTATGCCGCAGTCGTTGTATGAGGTGGGGTTGGCGTGGCCGCAGATTATACAGGTGTGGCCGGAAATAGCCGATGATGTTGGGCAGCAGCAGGAGGTGTTGTTGGCGGTGGATGGTTTCATTTATGCTGACGGTAGGTTTATGGTGACGGATGGTCGTACCGGAAAGTTGGTGGGGTCACCTGAAGCGGCAGCCGCGTTGATTCAAACAGCGGGTGGGGTAGATGTGGCGAAGAACCTACGGGTGTTGCTAGCCGCTTAATCCCTTGTTCACGGAAGAAACTATATGCCTTCAACCATCTTGTTTGACCCGAGTTTTCTTCTGTCGCTGGATTTCGCTGACATAGATTTTTCTGTGTGTAAGGCTGATCCTGATTTTTCTGTTGATCGGGTGTCTGTGAATGGTGTGGACTATGTGCTAGTGATGCCGAACGATGTGGTAAACGGTGGGTATCCGGAGTCGCGGTGGACGATTGTGGATGGTGTGGTCACTGAGATGACTGTGCATTGGGATTCGCCTTTTACGGACATTGATGGGATTTCGGTATCTGACCGGGATAAGTTTGTCGCCGAGTGGAATCAGAAGTGTGGTGGTGGTTTGGTTTCCTGTGGTGATGGGCAGATTTGGAATCAGGATAAAACTATTTCCGTAGTTCCAGGCGTGTATAGCCGGAGTAGAGGCGATCTTCGCTCGCTGACCTACTTTAATCCAGACAGACAGTCACACAAACAAACCCCAACATATTTTGTGTTAGGGCAATTTGATTCCCCGCACAGTATTGAACGCTTTCTTGACCATTGTGTATGGACTGATCTGCGTCGGCAGTTTTCGGTCAGTCTTGATGGTTGGTTGTATCTTTGGCCGGGGATTAAGGATCGGTGGCCGGATATTAATACCGATAAAGCTCAGTGGTTGGAAGCGCTTGATGCGGTGATGGGCTATGTGTTTGCTGATGGCCGGTTTGAGGTTTATGACAGTTCAACGGATGAGCCGATCACTACGGTGGATCGGTTCATGGAAGCTACGCGTAAGTTTCGGGAAGAACGTGATATTGAAGCGATTCAGCTTTTCTTCTTTATATCTGTTGCTGCACTTGAATTACGGCCATAGGTGAGTGGGTGTTCAGTAAAATGCTGTGAGTATCTGATCCGCTGCGGTTGTGTTTGATTGATGATAGACGGCAGCTCTATGGCGTGATCCTCGTAGAAGAAAGGTGCCAACATGTCCCATCAATTCTCATTTGATGATGTTTTTATTCGTACTGGTAAGCCGTGTGATTCGGTGCGGCTTGCGGAAATTGAGCGTCGGATTGGGTTTGTGCTGCCGGAGACGTATCGCCAGATTGTTATGGGATGCGGTGGGGGATTGATTCGTGGCGGGATCAATCGGATTCGTGAAGATGATGAGCTTGGCTGCATGGTTAAGACTTTGTATGGCAATGGCCAGCCGACTGATGGATACGATGACCATAGCTTGGACAAGTTGTGTCTACCACTGATGGAAACCTGGGAGATGCCCCAATGGGGGTTCTTCGTGGGTGAGGCGGATGGTGAGATTCATACGCCGATTTTGTTGAATCTTACTAACCCGATGTATCCGCCAGGGGCGTTGGTGTGTGTTGATTTGGAGGTTGAGGAAGAGGTTCTTATCGCCGAGTCTTTTGATGCGTTGTGGCAGGTTATTCAACGTAATGTGGAGAAGGCACGGGCGGATACAACCGGATTTTAAGCCATGCCGATCGCGGAGGGGTTTTTAGAACCCGAATGGGTCTATGTGTACGCCAACCCGAAAAACTCGGCGATGATTTTGGCCGCGTGGACCTCGGTGCAGGCGGGGCCCAGCAACGGTGAGGTGATGCAGTCCGGGCCGGGCACCACGTGGCCGACACCGCTGAGCGGGTGGAAGGCGATCGAATTGGGGGAGCCGTTGCGGTCTGCGTAATATGCCACGGTTTCGGGGGCGGAGAGTACTAAACCGCGCGATGTTACGTCGCGGGTGAGCCCGACAATCCCGCCGTCGAAAGGCGAGATGGGGTCGGCGGTGCCGTGCATGATAAGGAGGTCGGTGGCCACCCAGTTGGTGGCGGTGGGCAGGAAATTGTCTGCCACTGGTTGTGTTGCCGCGATCACGGCTGCTTTGGATAGCAGACCGGGGGCTTCATGGAGGAGCCGGAAGATCATGTGCCCGCCGTTGGAAAATCCTGCTGCTAGTACCCGGGTGGGTTGGAATGAGCCGACTAGTTCGGTGAGGAATCCCACGTCGTCGGTTTCTAATTCCCGGGTCTTTTCTTTTAGGTGCACCCGCCCATCATTCCAGTGTCGTGCCACCCCTTCCGGATAGAGGACGGTGACCCCAGCTGCGGTGTAGGCGTCGAAAAGCGAGCGGGTGAAGCGGCGGGTGACGGTGGCGGACTGCATGGAGCCGTGTAACCAGAGAAAAACCTCGCCGCTGGGGTGGGTGGGGGAAACGATCCCGTAGCGACGAGTAACACCTGCGGTGGTGCGGAAATCCCGCATGTGAAATGTCATGACTATTAGCTATATTCCGCAATCCGGCTGGCCGCAACTTCGTCCTTGGTTGCACGTTTTAGACGGCGCCAGCCGATAAACCGGCACACAAGGTAAATGCCAAAACTGATGGTGGTCACGAGCACAGATACCGGCAAACCGGGCGCTAAAGACAACACTAAACCGCCAACCGCAGACACTAATGCGAATATCAGCGACAGCACCACGGCCATTCCGGGCGAATTGGTGACTTGCACCGCCGCAGCGCCCGGGGTGATAAGAAGCGCCATGACCAGCAACGCGCCGACAATCTGCACCGACTGGGAGGCGCTTAAGCCCACCAAAACCGCGAAAAGCAGAGCGTAGCCGCGCACGTTAATGCCAGCGGCGGCCGCAAGCACCGGGTCGGCGGAGGCAAACAGCAGGGGCCGCCATAGCACCGCTATGATGCCGACCACCAGGACCGTAACCCCGGCCAGAATCCATACCGAGGTGGAGCGCACCCCGACGATCTGCCCGGTGAGCAATGAAAAAGCGGAATTGGAATTGCCGGGGTAGAGGTGGATAAACAGCACCGACAGCCCCAAGCCGAAGCTCATGACAACCCCGACCGCGCTGTCTTGCTGTTTGAGCCCTAATAGCCCCAACACCACTGCGGCGACGACCGCGCCCAACACTGCGCCGATGCTGATATTAAAACTAAACAGCAAAGCGGCGGCCGCCCCCATCAACGCCAGTTCCGACGTGGCGTGGACCGAAAACGACATTTGCCGCAGCACGATCAGGGGCGCGATAACCCCCGATAGCACCCCAAGCAACGCCGCCGTGATGAGCGATTGTTGGACGAAATCCACGCCGAGCAAATACTGGGTGTCTGAGAAAAACGATGATGTATTCATCTACACAACCACCAATCGGTCGCCGACCCGAACCACTTCAACCTTTGCCCCATAGAGTGCCGAGAGGGTCTGAGAATTCATAACATCCGACACGGCACCGATGGTGTGCCCGTTCGGCCCGAAATACAAAACCCGGGTGACGTGTTGCAACACCGGATTAATGCTGTGGGTGACAAACAAAACGGCGGTATTCTTAGCCGCCTGGCGTTTGGCCAGCACGTTGACCATGCGTTGCTGCATTCCCATATCGAGGCTCAGCAGCGGCTCGTCGCAGAGCAATAATTCCGGGTCGTTCGCCAGCGCTTGGGCTTGGCGCACCAATTGCTGCTGCCCGCCCGAGAGCGTGCCAACCCGACGGTCCGCAATCCCGGTCGCGCCGACATACTCCAGGAGCTTTTCGACGTCACCCCGCAGCGCACCGGACCTACGCCGCCGAAATATCCGGTGCTCCAGCGACAACGACACCAGATCTTTAGCCCGAAGCGGCAAGTCCTCCGGGAACATGCGCTGTTGGGGGATGTACCCAATCCGGCCGGAAACCGAAATGGAGCCCGCGCTTAAGTCCCGCGTGCCGAGGATCGCGTGGAGCAGGGTGGATTTTCCCACCCCATTGGGCCCTAAGACGGCAATGAAATCGCCTGGGTGAATGTCAAGATTCAGCCCCGACCACAGCGGGTTGATGGCGGCGTTATGGATGCTGAGCAAACAAGACACTAGTTTGTTGCTGCCTTCTTTGCTGCTTCCTCCACCCGGTCGATGGCCCCGGTGATGAAGTCGATTACCGATTCACCTTCGGCGGGGGTTTCATAAACCTCCACCACCGCAATGCTTTTTTGCTCGGCTGCTGCCCGAATCTGTTCGGTGACGTCGGTCTTGGTCTGCGGGTTATAGACCAAAACATCCAGCTGGCCGGAGTCGATGAGCTCCATGAACGCCGCCACCTCGCTTGCAGCGGGTTCACGTTCCGCCAGGGTGGCGGTGCGGTAGTCTGCGGGGGTTACCTCGGTCATTGGGCTGTGGGACAGCAGGTGATCCGCGATTGGTTCGGTCTGGGCCACGGTCACCTCAGGCAGGTGGTGTACTCGCTCATGTAGAGCGGCGAGCTGGGTGACGAAGTCTTTCGCATCGGCAGGTTTGGTTGTGTTGGAGGTATTAATCCGCTTTGCTATTTCCTTTGCTACATCAGATACCGCGATGGTGTCGTACCAGATGTGTTCATTGGATTCGATGCCTGGCCATTCCTTATGCCCGTGACCGTGGTCATGATCGTGCGCATGGTCGTGGCCGTGCTCGCCGTGATCGTGGTCATGGTTGTGATCGTGCTGTTCCTCGGTTCCGTGGTCATGGTCATGCCCGTGACCGTGGTCGTGGTCATGCGCGGTCAGATCAAGGGCGTGGACGACTTTGTCTTTATCCACGGATTCGTAGAGCCAGGCGTCGTAGCCGCCACCGCCGACTACGATGATGTCTGCTTCCTTCGCGCGGGCGATGTCCTGGGCGGTGGGTTCAAAGTGGTGTGGGTCTACAGTATTGCCTTGAATAATGGAGGTCACCGAAATCTTGTCGGCTTCACCGGTGGACTCGGCGACTGTTTGGGCCACGTCGCCCCAAATGGAGGTGGAGGCGACGATGGAAATATCCGCAGTCTTCGCGGCAGATTGGTCGGTCGTCATGGTTTCAGGGGCGCTGTTGGGGCTGGAACAGGCAGCAACGACGAATGCGGAACTGGCGAATACCAGTGCTGACATTGACTTTTTGAAAGTTGTTAACGAAGCCATATCTGCAATGATCCAGTTATAGGGAACCGTTGTCAATTGAAAATTTAATGAAAAAGCTAGCCGATGAGTGTGAAACGACAGATTTTATCCGCCCATTCGGCTAGGGTGACGGACATGCCGAAACGCAATTCCCGCAAGACATCCTTGGCGTCACTAGCAGAAGAGCTGGGGATTTCGCGCACCACCGTTTCTAATGCCTATAACCACCCAGAGCAGTTATCCGCGTCGTTGCGCGAACGAATTTTAGAAACCGCGGAACGCATGGGATACCCAGGGCCCGATCCGGCGGCGCGTTCGCTTCGTATGCGCAAGGTCGGCAGCATTGGGGTGCTTCTTACGGAACATTTGACCTATGCATTCGAGGACATGGCGTCGGTGGATTTCCTCGCGGGCATGGCGGAGGCGTCGATAGGCTCCCAAAATACTCTCACGTTGGTGCCAGCCGGGCCGATCAATGTTAATCCGGCGGCGGCGCTGCAACTGGTTAATTCCGCAGTGGTGGATGGCTTCGTCGTGTATTCGGTTGCTCACAATGATCCTTATTTGGAGGCGGCCTATACCCGGGGGCTGCCCACGGTTGTGTGCGACCAGCCCGCCACCGACACCCGGTTCCCGTTCGTCGGCATTGACGATTATGCTGCCATAGCCCCCGCCGCCCAGGCGCTTGTCGACGCAGGCCACCGCCGCATTGGCATTCTGTGTATTAGGCTTTCGCCCGAGGCCAACAATGGGCACGTCAGCCCGGAGCGGCTCGACAATGCGCAACACCACGTCCAGCAGGCGCGGGTGCGCGGTGCATTGGCTGTGTTTGCCCAGGCTGGAATCGAGCCGGAATCGGTGCCGATCATTGAGCGGCATATTAATAACCCGGTAAATAACGTGGCGGCGGCGCGGGAATTATTGGAAACCCACCCAGACCTCACCGCCATTTTGTGCACCACAGACACGATGGCGCTTGGGGCACTTAACTTTGCGACGGCTCAGGGGCTGCGGGTTCCACAAGACTTATCCGTCACCGGTTTCGACGGGATCACAGAAGCCCTATTGCGCGACGTGACTACCGTCATCCAACCCAATAAGGAAAAGGGTGCCTGCGCAGGGCGGGTGCTGGCGCGGATTATCGCAGGTGAGGATTACCCCGAACGCACCTTATTGCCGGTGGAATTTCATTCCGGTTCGACTGTAGCCCCGCCTAAACCCAGGTGATTACGGCGCAGGCGGGCCAGCTCGGCTAGAAACTCAGCCACGGCCGGAATATCGTCGACTCGTACCCGGGCGCGGGTCGCACCGGGGCCAACTTTCACCGAGAGGTCTGTGTTTCCCAACACCGCGAAACCGTCTTCGTCGGTGGCATCGTCGCCGATGAAGACGATGCCGGAGGGGCGTAGTTCCTTGCGGGCGGCGGTTATCCAGCTGCCTTTTGTCACGGTGGATACGGAAGCTTCCACGATGAATTTCCCCGGTTTTAGGTGAACCCCCGTAAGTGAAAGCTCGCACGCCTTATCGTAAATCGCCTGGGCTTGTTCTTTATCTTTAGCAGCAATCACGTGTAGTACCCGGTGATAGGGCTTGTATTCCACAAACGCCCCATCGACGTCGTTCGCTAACTCTTCAAACTGCTGCGTTACCAGCTCAAGGGCTTCGCGTTGCGCATCGGTTAACTCCATTGCGTTAATCGTTGATTCTGCCCCGTGGGAGCCCGCCAAAATAAACTCGTCGCCGAAGCCTGATACTGTACGTAGCCCTTCAAGATGCCTACCCGATAGGATCGCCACATCGGTGCGCGGGAGCGTCGTTAAGCTTTTGAGCGCAGCCACCGCATCCTGGTTTATCGGCACGTCGTACATGTCGGTGGAAAACCCAGCGAGGGTACCATCAAAATCTGACACAACCAGCAGGTAATCGGTGGCGGCTAAGGAATAAAGCTCATCGGCGGTAAAGGTCATAACCTAACCGTACCCGTTAAGATTGGGAGCTCACTAGCCGGACTGCAGGCTGCTCCAGGAACCGCGCCTGTGGATCGCTGCTCCTGAGTTGCACAGTGGTTTGTGGTTTTGGTGGGTTTGGTTGTGGGTGAGCTGGGGTTTTAGGGTGTTTTTTGGGTTTTTGTCGTACTAATTTGGTGGGTTTTTTGGGCTTGTTAGTCTTGTTGTGTGGTGCGGATTAGGAAAGTTAGGACTGCTAGCGGTGCGACTGCCGTGCAGATCGTGCGGGATGTGCATCGCCGAACTGTGGTGGATTATCATGTCGGTTCTGCCCATAACGAGATTGAACTTCACGCTTTACTCAAAAAAGCGCGTGATCTGCTTTACGCTGATCAGCTTGAGTTAGATCTTGAGTTACCAGTGGCAGGTGATACCGAAGACTCGTTGACGGTGGAGTCGATGACTGCTCGCGTATTATTGGATGTTTTTGCTTGTGCGTGGTCGACGCTTGGTTTTGATGCGATCTATCCGGTGGATTCTGTTTTTGCCCGCACTGTTTTTGCACGTGTAGTCCAGCCTTCTTCGAAGTCACAAGTACCCATGGTGCTTCAACGGTTAGGGTTACCTGCTGTTCATCGCAACACGGTTTCAGCTGCAGTGAAAACAGCTTTTGATGAGGATAAGTACAGTGCGTTTTCCCGAGCATGTTTTGATTTCAGCCTGGCACGTGGCACAGTAGCGTGGGTGCTTTATGACGTTACGACGTTGTATTTTGAAGCAGATCGTGAAGACGATTTACGTAAAGTGGGGTACTCGAAAGAGCGTCGTATCGATCCACAGGTTGTTGTGGGACTGCTTGTTGATAGCCGTGGACTTCCCTTGGAAATTTCCTGCTTCGAGGGAAACAAAGCAGAAGCACTCACCATGATTGATGTACTGAATAGCTTTCGCAGGCGGCATAACGTGGAAAATATCATTGTTGTCGCCGATGCTGGCATGATTTCTGCGGACAACTGCAATCATCTAGAAGCGCTTGGGTTTCAATTCATTATCGGGGCAAGAATGTCCAAAGCTCCCTACAAGATGGATATGCCCATCAATGAGACAGGACACGCTATTGATGATGGGCATATCGTCGAATCAACGAAAACAATGGGCCCTAGCACAACTCACCGAACCACACGGCGAATGGTCTGTCAGTATTCACACAAGCGATTTGCCAACGACAAGCACACTCTTGCCAAGCAACGTCAACGTGCTGAAGAAATCGTCACAGGAACGCGGAAACAAAAACGGGCACGGTTTGTTACCCACACCAGCGGCCATTCTGAGTTCAACACTGATGATTTTGAAAAAGCGTCACAACTAGCAGGCTGGAAAGGATACATCACCAACATCTCGGCCGAGGACATGTCAGGTGAACAAATCATTGCAACATATCATGACCTATACGAAGTGGAACGAAGTTTCCGAATGGCAAAAAGCGACCTTCAAGCCAGGCCAATGTACGTACGGAAAGAAGATTCCATCCGCGCCCACCTAAATCTCGTCTTTGTCGCCCTAGCCGTCGCACGTTTCCTACAAGATCTCACCGGATTCAGTCGACAAAAAATCATCAACATCCTCGAACCCTTACGAGACGTAACCATCAACACACCCCACGGCCCGATAACCATCCCCACAAAAATCACACCAGAAGCCCAAGAAATCCTCAACAAAATGTCGTACTAAAACTGTGCAAGTCAGGTTTGAGCGCAGCCACCGCATCCTGGTTTATCGGCACGTCGTACATGTCGGTGGAAAACCCAGCGAGGGTACCATCAAAATCTGACACAACCAGCAGGTAATCGGTGGCGGCTAAGGAATAAAGCTCATCGGCGGTAAAGGTCATAACCTAACCGTACCCGTTAAGATTGGGAGCTCACTAGCCGGACTGCAGGCTGCTCCAGGAACCGCGCCTGTGGATCGCTGCTGCGAACCGTGAGTATCACCTCATGGTCCGAGGGCCTGGTAAGGCTATATTCGCTGGCTTTGAAAAACTCCACCATTGCGTCATGAATAAACTGGGCATGCCCGGTACAGTTTTCCTCGTTGACCTCATCGAACTCGATGCTATCAACCCGTAAAATATCCGCCTTCACCTCGGTCGCAGGATCGCCTGGTGAGCTGGATTTCTCGCTGGCATCTTGGTAAAAACTAACGATTCCTTGTAGCGGTACGCAACCAGTGAAACCACTGATGGTGGTATTGCCGAAATTGATGCTAACCAATCCTGCGATGGAATCCGGCACCGTTGACGGATACTCCGGCGAGGTATAAACATCAGCTACTTGCCAGGATGTGTTACTCAGCGGGCTTTCAACCCCACAACCAGATAAAACGGCCACACACAATCCTGCAGCACCAACCATCCGAATCCTGTTATTCATCTACAACTCCATTGTCGCCATCGCCCGCTGAATACAGGCATTGTAGAAAAGCACCCGCCCACACATCCACATCGTGTTGTATCACCTGTTCATGCAGTTTAAGCATGCGGCTGCGGGCAGTTTCCGGGTCGGATTCCAACGCGCGAATTGCATGGAGAATTTGGCGTTTGACCGATTCTATATCAAATGGGTTGCACAGATACGCCTGTGATAGTTCTTCGGCCGCACCTGCGAATTCGCTCAATACTATTGCGCCAGACCCGTCGCCATGGCACGCCACGTATTCTTTTGCCACCAGATTCATGCCGTCTTTGTATGGGGTAACCAGCATGACATCCGCCGCGCTGTAGAGTTCTACCAGCCGGGATTTCGGTACCGCCACGTGGTGGTAACTGACAATCGGTTTCCCTAGCTTGCCAAACCTGCCATTGATCCTTCCGACCGCTTCTTCGACTTCGCGCCGGGTTTCTTGGTAGTGGTCGATGCGTTCCCGCGATGGAGTGGCGATTTGGAGGAATACGGTGTTGGTATCGATGGCTTCAAGTTCATGAAGCTCTTCCAATGCCCGCAGTCGTTGCAGTATGCCTTTGGTGTAGTCCAGCCGATCCACTCCCAGAATCAACAGGTCTGGGTTGTCTAATTCCGCACGAATTGCGGCAACGTCAACGTCAGTGTTCAAAAATGGGCTAGGGTCGATGGAAATTGGAAATGCACCAACTCCTACCCGCCTGCCGTCGGAGGTGGTGATAAAGGCGGTGACATCCCGCACCGATACTGTGCCGGACACTTCGCTACCCGATAGTTGCTCAGCCACATCAAGAAAGTTTCGGGCATTGGATTCCAAGTGGAAGCCGATAAGGTCCGCCCCTAAAACACCTCGCAGCAACTCTTCTCGCCACGGAAGTTGTCGGTATAAATCCGGAGCTGGAAACGGAATGTGAAGGAAGAACCCAATGGTGAGATCCGGGCGAATTTGCTGCAAAATCCCAGGCAATAACTGTAGTTGGTAGTCCTGAATCCACACCGTCGCACCTTCGGCAGCTACAGTCGAGACCTCAACGGCGAATTTTTGGTTTACCTCCCGATATGCTTCCCACCATTCCCGGTGGTAGCGGGGATGAACGATGAGGTCGTGGTACAGCGGCCAGAGGGTGGCATTGGAAAACCCCTCATAGAAGCCTTCAAAGTCCGCTTCGCTTAAGGTAACCGGGTGCAATAACACACCAGTTTCGGTGCGGAACGGCTCAGGCGCCTCACCGATGGTTCCCGGCCAGCCAACCCAGCATCCGCGATGATGCTCTAGAACGGGGCTAAGTGCAGTGACCAAACCACCAGGGCTGGGGGTCCATTCGTGATTTCCATCTGCATCGATGGTTAAGTCCACCGGAAGCCGATTAGCCACCACCACAAAATCGTTGGTGGTGTAGTCGCTTTCTACGGCGGAAGTATTCACAGCTCTGGTACCTTTTTAAGCTTTCTTGGTGGCCTTGGTTGCTTTTTTCGTAGTCTTCTTAGTGGTTTTCTTGGTGGTCTTTTTCGCAGTAGACTTCTTTGTTGTCTTTTTGGCCTTCTTGGTGGTTTTCTTCGGCGCGGTAGCTTCTTCATGCTCTGCCGATACCTTCCGGTAGGACAAACCTTCCGGTTCAACCCCAAGCATGCACATCAGTGTGACGCCGTCAAAGAAATCCTCTGCATACGAAGCCACAACACGGCGGGCTGCCGCAGCGGTTTCCGCCTCAACGGCGTGCAATGATTCGGCGGGGTTACGGGTGTCAGTGACCTTTGGTGGCAAGGTCGCCTCCTTTAAACACGAAGAATACGATAACGGTGCAAATCCATGATTCTACGCTATTTTGCCCCACATGGGAACAAAAGTGAGCCTTATGGGCGTCGAAAAGCACGGTAGAAGTTGAGCCGAGGTGGACGTCTCAGCAACCGGGCGAGCCATTCACCCAACACCACCCCAGCGGCGAGCGCTGAGGCAATCGATAACGCCACCGCCATGTTGGTAAACCCCACCAGCATTTGCTCATTCAATGCTGCATACATACCCCGATAGATAGCCAAACCAGGCAGTAGCGGGGTAATGCCACTGATCGCAGTCATAAGTGGCGGGATCAGGTAACGCCGCGCCAACAAACCACCTGCGAACCCAATAACGGTCGCCGCGATAGCTGTCGCTGTAATCACCGACATATTGGTCGGCAATAGCACCAAATAATAAATACCCGCCCCAACACCTGCGGTGCAGCCCGCAACTATCACCGACGACACTTCCGCGTAACAGGCCACTGCGAAGCTTATCGACGCCACCATACCCGCAGCCACCCGCACCGTCGAAGTGGACAAATTCGGGGATAGCAGCACAGGTTCCAACGGCGGCAAAGTCATGCCCAGCAGCCCCGAGACCTGAATGCCAATACCCACCCCCGCAACAATGGCGCTGGTTAACAGCAACGTTTCGAAGAACCTAGCGCTGGCGGTGACCGGCGCACCAGTAATCCCATCTTGTAACGATTGCACCAAGGTCAGACCAGCCAACATAACGACGATCCCCGCCGCGATGATATGCGATGGAGCGATCGTTATTCCTGCTGTAGTCGCCCAGCTAAACACCATGCTGGCTGGCACAGTGGCTATGAAACCACCGAAGATGTTTTGGAAAAACGGTGGCAGTCGATGCTTGCTCAACAACGTATTGCACACAATGATCGCTATGCCGATAACGAACGACACCAATGCCACCAACGGGCCGCCGCCAAGCATCACCGACACAGCGGCCGCAAATACCCCCCAACCCACCAGTGACGTCTTGAAACCATAGGTTGCGGGGGAACGGTGTAAACCGTCCAAAATTTTCTCCGCCAATTCTGGCGATGTGGCACCTGCCTGAATCGAGCGGATAAGGCGGTCCACCTCGCTTAACTTAGAAAAATCCGTTCGCATGTGGCTAACAACCCGAAACACGCTCACCGGGGTTTTCTTTTCAGTACCCACCGTGCTGAAAATCGTGATGGTGTTAAGCGTAATGTCCACATGCGCATAGTGGAGGCCGTAGGCCGATGCCACCGCATGGATTTGGGCAACTGTGTCCCTATTGGATGTGCCTGAGGACAACAAAATGTCGCCTATTCGGGCGGCTACATCCATCACGCCGGCCACTTGTGCAGGGTTGGTGAGGTCCACCGGCGCCAGGGGGGAGGGCGGTGGTGCTGCTTTTACCGCGTCGATGGTGGCTATTCGGCCGTGATGCTGGGGCCAGATATTCCATTGCCGCAGCAGGTCCTTTAGTGTTTTCACCGCACACACCAATCATCACGCCAGGGGTTTACATTGCTTCTGCAACACATTACCGGCTAAGCGCACCCTGCACCTACACCGCAGCACACACGCCCGAATTGTTCTTAATTGGATTATGCGCCGAGTTTTAGTACTATTCTCCTCGTGCATGAAACAAATGTTTCTTGCATGTGCTGGAGTGGCGCAATCGGTAGCGCAACGGTCTTGTAAACCGTAGGTTGCGAGTTCAAGTCTCGTCTCCAGCTCATAAAACAAATGGTCACAGGCTTTTAGCTTGTGGCCATTTCTTATTTTCACCTAACAAATGTCCTTTTAAAGTCCGATATTTCCCACAATCTAATAACCCGCCGCTGTGTGCTGCGAAGGTGGGAAATGGGGCTGGGGTTGTGGGTATGGTTTTGCGGAAATGCAGCATTGAGGTTTGTTCAGGTAGTGGTGGTTGTGGGGCTGTGCTGCGAAGTGTGCCTGTGCGGTTGTTTTTCGGCATCTTGCTGTGAGGTTTCGCAGCACACGGGTTGTGGGGATAATGCTTGAGTACTGCGTGATCGTCGTGTGCTGCGAAGCGTGGGAATGGTGACAGGTTGTGAGGCTGTTCGAGCAGGTTTCGCAGCACACGGGTTGTGCTGGGGGATTGTTGTGTGCTGCGAAGGTGGGAAATGGGGCTGGGGTTGTGGGTATGGTTTTGCGGAAATGCAGCACTGAGGTTTGTTCAGGTAGTGGTGGTTGTGGAGCTGTGCTGCGAAGTGTGCCTGTGCGGTTGTTTTTCGGCATCTTGCTGTGAGGTTTCGCAGCACACACAATAGTGCAGGGTGAAAGCGTATTGCTAGCGGTAAAAGGCTAGTTGAAGAATCCAGAGGAGCTTCCCATGATGCGGGCGAGTTGTTTGTAGCTGGCCAGGCCGCAGGGGCGGCGAAGTTTTCGGGCGATCCATTCGCCAAAGACCACACCAGCCGAAAGGGCAGTCGCGGTGGCGAGAGCTAGGGTGAGATTGGCAAAACCCACCAATACTTGGTCGTGTAGCACACCATACATGCCCCGGTAGATTGCCAGTCCGGGAAGAAGCGGGGTGACCCCAGCGATGGTGACGATCAGCGGTGGGATATGGAACCGGCGCGCCAACAGGCCACCGAGCAGGCCGATGAAAACGGCGGTGACGGCTATCGCGGAAACTCCATCAAGCACGGTTGGTTGCAGCGCAAAGTAATACAGGCTGGAACCTGCGAGTGCGGTAAGCCCTGAGACTGCAACGGAGGGCCATTCGGCGTAGCAGGCGCGGGCAAATGCAGCCGAGGCAAGTGCCCCGCCGAGTACACGGATGGAATTGGAGGCGAAGTTGGGGACGGCGACAGTTTCCATGGGCGGCAGTGGCATATTTAGTGCGTTGGATAGTTCGATGCCGATACCTACCCCGGCCACGATTCCGCAGGTGATGATGATCGTGTCGAAGAATCGGGCATTGCCAGTCACGGGTGCGAAGGTGACCCCGTTTTGGATGGCTTGTACGAGTGTGAGTCCGGCCAACATCGCGATGATGGATGTGCCGATGACCATGCTGGGGCGCAGGATCAGTCCGTAGTCAGTGCCTATGTGATAGGCCAGCGCGGCGAGAACCGCCGCGAAGATGCCCCCGGCCACGTTTTGGAAAAATATTGGTAGCCGAAGCCGTCCCAGGAGTGCGCCGAGTGCGATGATCGCTGCGGCGGCCAGCATGGATAGTAGTGATACTGCGAGGTCGCCACCGATGAGCATGGATACTGCACCACCCATGCAGGCCCAGGCGGTAATGACCCCGGTTAAGCTTATCGACGCTTTGGCGTTGCTGATGTCTGAAAGGCGCCGTTGGGCGTCGGCAAGTGAGGCGTGTCCGGTGTGGATGTCGCGGATCAGCGAGTCGACTTGACGGAGTTTTTTGAAGTCTTGGGCCTGGGCGGGGATGACCCGGATGACGTTGATGGGGTCGCGCGGGTTATTGTCTACTCGGGCAAATAGTCGAATGCGGCTGTGGGTGAGATCAACGTGACAGTCCCAGAGGCCGAAGGATTCGGTGATGGCTTTGACGTGTTCGGCGGCATCGGAATTGGTGGAACCGGCGCAAATGAGTATTTCGCCGATGTGCCCGGCAACGTCTAAAACGGCGGCGATTTCGCTGTGGTCGTTGAGGTCGAGTGGGGCGAGGGGGCTGAGTGGCGGGGCGGCCGCCACGTCGATGGTGGCGGTTGCTGGGTTGGTGGTGCGGCGCCGAAACAGCTTCATAATTGTGTGAGTTTAAACCATTGTGGTGTCTACTTTGTGGGGCTGGCGGACGAAAACCAAAACGGTGGCGCCGGCAAGCAAGATCAGGGCGATGCCGAAAATTCCAGCGCGGTCGCCACCGAATAGGATGGCGAAGATAGAAAATGCGATGGGGGCCATCCAACTAACGGCACGGCCGGTGGTGGCGTACAGGCCGAACATTTGTCCTTCGTGGCCTGCTGGTGCCATGCGGGAGAGGTAAGTGCGGGATGATGACTGGGCTGGCCCGACGAAGAGGGTCAGGATGAGGCCGAAGATCCAGAAATTGGTGGGGCCTTCCACGAAGTACAGGATGAGGCAGTCGATTACCATGGCGGTGAGGGCGCCGAGGATGACGGGTTTCGGGCCAATAAGGTCATCCAGGTAGCCGCAGATCACCGCGCCTAGTGCGGAGATGAGGTTGGCAGCGACGCCGAAAATGAGGACGTCACCTGCGCTGAGCCCGTACACGCTGACGGCGAGGACGGCGCCGAATGTGAATACGCCTGCCAGTCCGTCGCGGAAGATCGCGGAGGAAATGAGGAAGAATACGGCGGAGCGGTCCTTTTTCCACAGAACGACGAGGGTGCGTATCAATTCTTTGTAGGAGTCAACCACGCCGCCGGTTTTAATGGCAGGGTTGGGGAGAACTTCCGGGACACGGAACATGGTGGGTAGAGCGAAGAGGAGGAACCATATAGCGGCAAGGACTGCGGTGAGTCGGATGTTGAATCCGCCTTCTGTGCTTAGGCCTAATAGTCCGCCGTTGTTGTTTATCATGCCGAAATAGCAGATTAAGAGCAGGAAGATTCCGCCGAAGTAGCCAAGTGCCCAACCGAAGCCGCTGACTCGACCGACGTTTTCTTCTGTGGATACTTGATTGAGCATGGCGAAGTAGCTGACTTCTGCGAGCTCGTAGGTGACGGAGCCTAATGCGAGGAGACTGATACCGATCCAGAAGTACATGGGGTCGTCGTTGCGTATGAAAAACAACGCCAGCATGATCAGGAACGTGATGACTGTCCAGCGGCGGACGCTTCGGCGCCGAGTGCCGCGGGCATCGGAGCGCTGGCCGACCACGGGAGCAATCAGTGCGATAAGTACCCCGCCCACACCGATGGCGAAGCCGAGCCAGGTGGTGGGGGAGAATGAGGAGTCGATGGTGGTGCCGACTGAATCCGTCAGGTAAACGGAGAACACAAAGGTGATGAGTACTGCGTTGAATGCGGCTGAGCCCATATCCCACAATGCCCACGCGATGACAGTTTTCTTGTCAGTACGTTGGCTGTGGGCGAGCAACTCTTCACCAGTGGGAGCTTGTGTTGTCAGCACAGATTGAGTCATGAAGAACACTCTAATCCGTGTGCTATTAAGAACTGAAGTGGATTAGTGTGGGGGCACACATTCGTCGTAAAGCGCTAGGGCGGAAGAGACTAGTGCGGTGCGTTGCTGATCGGTGAGGACGAAGCCGTTGACATGGTCATGAACCCATAGTCCGTCGGCGATGACGTTGAGTAAATACAGTCGGGGGATCTTGGTAATTGTTTCTTCTGATACGGACCAGCGGCGCATCACATCAAGCCAGGGTTCTTGCATTGTCGGGTTGCCCACAGCATCGAGCGCCAGCCGTAGATCCGACAGAGTTGCCGATTGGGACATCACGATGAAGCTTGCCCGTACTCGGGTGCGTTCGTCGATATTCTCGGCAGTACCGCCCGCCGCAGCGATCATCTCTTGTTCCCAGGTATGTGCTAGTTGTTCGTGCATCGCACGCAGGAGAGCGTCGCGGGAGGGAAAATGATAGATCAGCCCAGATTTGCTTAGGCCAGTTGCGGCGGCCAGAGATTCGTAGGTGAGGTGGTTAAGCCCGTGCTTTTCGACGATGTCAATGGCCGTTTCAATCAACAATGCTCGTTTACTCATGCGCATATTCCGGCTCCTTCGGATTTCCTGCCAATAATACGGCGGTGATCAAAGCAGCGACCAAGGCTACTGTACCTGCGACACCAAGCACCAGCATGTAGGCGGTGTCGAATGCGTGGTGTGCTTCAAGCGCATATATCGGGTGGTGGAGACCACGATCAAAATCGGAGGCAACCTCCGCTGGGGCGAAATAGGCATATAGGGCGGGCAGTAATGAACCTAAGACAGCCACCGTTAAAAGGGTGCCAAATTCGTAGGAGACTTCTTCCACGGCGGATGCCATGCCAGCTCGTTTAGCGGGGGCGGAGCCGATGATGGCGGTGGAAGTTACCGACATTACGAGTCCTCCGCCTGCGCCGAGCGCGATCATGCCCGCCACGAATAGTGAGAATACTTCCGCGTGGGCGCCCCATACGGCGATAGCGGCGCCGACTGCCATGACAATAAAGCCACCAGAGATCAGGGGGCGAAACCCTACTCGGTGCAAGGTTGCGCCGCCGAGAATGGAGGTGGGGAATGCGGCTAAGGCAGCGGTGGCGGTGAGCAGTCCTGCCTCTAGGGGACTAAAGCCAACGGATAATTGGAAGCGTTGGGTGGTCATTAGTTCGCTACCAGCGAGAACGAACATGGCAACGCCTGCACCTAACACTCCGGCGCTGAAAACCGGATTGGTGAAAATATCTAGGCTGAGGATGGGTTCGGGGAGAAGCTTTTGCCTACGGGAGAATAAAAACCCGCCGATAACGATCAAAGCTATGGACATGCCAAGCAAACTCGTGATGCCTGCGTTGGTGATTTCTTTGATAAACACCACGACTCCAACCATTGCCACCATCGCCCATAGGGAGGAGAGAAAATCCCAATGTCGATCCGGTTGGGCGATATTTTCTGGCGCCAACGCGAAGGTTGCGATCAGTGCCACAATCACCACTGGGACATTGATGAGAAACACCGAACCCCACCAGTAGTGTTCCAAGAGAAGTCCGCCAATCACTGGTCCGGATGCCGCGCCTAAGGTAGCGACAGCCCCCCAGACGCCAATAGCGGTGTTACGTTGACGTATGTCGGTGAATGTAAGTCGAAGCAAGGCCAAGGTGGCGGGCATCATGGTTGCCGCACCCACACCCAAAGCTGCGCGCGCCGCGATGAGAAATTCCGGAGTAGGGGAAAACGCTGCGGCTAGAGATGCAAGCCCGAAGATGACCAAGCCAATTTCAAACATGCGGCGGTGGCCGATTTTATCCCCCAGGGTGCCGGTCCCGAGAAGCAGGCCAGCGAGAACCAGCGGGTAGGCGTTGATGATCCATAAGCCTAAAACCTCACTGGTGTGAAGCTCACTGCGCAGGGTAGGCAGCGCGGTGTAAAGGATGGAATTATCCACCCCGATCATGAAAAGACCGAGGGAGATGATTCCTAAAAACAGCCACCGGTGGGTGGGGGACAATTGACTCATGCTAGCAAACTATACCGAACGAACGTTACAGTTTGGAATTGTGGTGTTCACAGCCTATTGCCAGTAAGCAAGCAGTACTCCTACAGATCAATCCGCTTAACTTAGTTGTGCATACATCGCATCCGTGGATCGTCGAAAAGCATACAAACCCCATACATAAGGAACAATAAGAGGCATGAAGGAAAATACCACCCGTGTACTTGTCGTCGACGACGAGCCGAATATTGTTGAACTACTCACAGTCAGCCTCAAATTCCAAGGCTTTGAAGTAGCCACCGCCACCTCAGGAATGAAAGCTTTGGAAGTAGCCAAAGAATTCAACCCTGACGCATTCATCCTGGACGTCATGATGCCTGGTATGGACGGCTTCGAATTGCTTCCGAAACTACGGGCATTGGGTTTCGACGGCCCGGTGTTATTCCTCACCGCCAAAGACGCTGTCGAGCACCGGATTCACGGATTAACCATTGGTGCCGATGACTACGTAACCAAACCATTTTCCTTAGAAGAAGTAATCACCCGGCTACGAGTCATCCTGCGCCGTGGGGTCCAAGTAGAACAGGTAGCCGACGATTCGGCAATCCTGACCTATGCCGATCTTGAACTTAACGACGACACCCATGAAGTCACCAAAAACGGTGAAGTTGTGGAACTTTCACCCACCGAATTCAACCTACTGCGCTACCTCATGCTCAACGCGGAGGTCGTGTTATCCAAAGCCAAAATCCTCGACAACGTGTGGCACTATGACTTTGGCGGCGATGGAAACGTCGTCGAATCCTACATCTCCTACCTGCGCCGCAAGATCGATACGGGTGACGTCCCACTCATACACACAGTCCGGGGCGTTGGATATGTTCTGCGTAAACCCCGTTCCTAACCATCGCATCGCCCCCGCAATGAGAAAGTACCACCCGTGAGCATCACCCCAGATTCAGCAGAACATGCACCAGAGAGGCGTCGGAAAGCAGTAACCCGTGCCCCCCGGGAATACCGCGCCGGGCTGCCGCTGAGGTCTGGGTTGGTATTTGTTACCGTCATTGTCGCCGCGATGGGGCTTTTAGCCAGCGCCATTGGCATCCAACAAACAATGTACGACGTGACTTTCTCCCGGGTTGACGAAGACTTACAAAAAGGACTGAATACCTGGGCGAAACAGGACGAACTTTTCCAAGAAGATTTCGCGAAAGATTTTGTTTTACCCTCCGAATTTTTCGTCTACCGCCACTATGCTGATGGCAGCTATACCGCCATCAATGCAGGTGGCGGAGGGCCTGACCTGCCCGACATCAGGCAGGTGTATTTCACCACTGAACCACAAATCATCACTAGCATTGACCCGAAAAAATCGTCAAGCCAGTGGCGGGTTGTGGCTGACACCTATAAAGATTCCATCATCGTGGTGGGCAAACGCATCGATCATGAGCACTTATTGCTGCGCAGGCTCGCAATGGGACAACTCATCATCGGCTTGATCGTGGTGCTACTCATCGGGGTTGTGAGTTACTTCATTATCCGGCACACGCTGCGGCCGCTGCGCGCAGTGGAAGAAACCGCAAAAGCCATTGCCACCGGCGACCTCGACCGCCGCGCTCCGGTTCTCCCAGAAAACACCGAAGTGGGTGCTCTGTCTCGGTCGATCAATGTGATGCTCGAACAGCTACAAAGCCTCATTGTGGAGCTTCAGGCAAAAGAAACCCAAATGCGAAGATTTGTGGGCGATGCCTCCCACGAACTCAGAACCCCATTAACCAGCCTCAAAGGATACGCTGAGCTTTATCGCTCTGGTGCTACTGACAACGTGGGCATGGTAATCGAAAAAATCGAGGAAGAAGCTGGCCGAATGGGACTTCTAGTTGAAGACCTGCTTAGCCTCACCCGCTGTGAAGAGGCCCGCTTCGAACACGCTCCGGTGGACATGCTGGAAGTAGGACTTGCAGTTACCAGATCGCTGCGCGGAGCATATCCGGATCGGCATATCGACGTGGTTAATAACGCCGCCGAGGCGCCTACTGTCACTGGCGATGCCGCACGGCTGCACCAAGTTCTCACCAATCTGGTGGTCAATGCACTCAAACATGGCGGTGAAGAAGCCGATGTGAAACTGGTCGTTGATACCTCCGAAACGGAAGTTATTTTAGATGTCATCGACAATGGAATTGGCATGTCCGAAGAAGACGCCTCCCACATTTTCGAACGCTTCTATCGCGCTGACACCTCCCGCACTCGCGCAACCGGTGGCTCCGGTCTAGGCCTTGCGATCGTAAAGAGCATTGTGGAATCTCACGATGGAACAGTTACGGTTGACACAACCCTAGGCGAAGGCACCACATTTACCCTTCGGCTACCGAAACGCACAATCTAGGGTCTCTTCCGGTAACGAACCAGCTAATCAACTCATTCCCGTGTGCTGCGAAGTTGGCTTTGTCGGGTGCCTTTCCACACCCTGGGGCGAGGTTTCGCAGCACACAGGAGTGGGTTGGTTAGTTGGTGTGCGGATTCTCTTGTGTGCTGCGTTGTGGGTAATTAGGGGCGCTGTATGGGGGTCGGAAGTATAGGTTTGCAGCACACAGCTTGGTGGGCGATAGCGTGTGTTTGTGGCCCGGAATATGTGTGCTGCGAAGTTGGCTTTGCGAGGTGTTTTTCCACACCCTGGAGCGAGGTTTCGCAGCACACAGGCAAAGAGGAGAGTGCAGTGGAATTGTTGGTTACTAGAGGTCTAATGCGGTTAAGACTGGTTCGATTAATTGGGGCAGCAATTCGTGGCGCACACCAGTAACACGACGGATGTTGCCAAGGGTTGCGGACTCAACGGGAACGTATCGGTCGGCGTCTGAAACAATCGAGGTTATCCGAGTGGTTGGGGGAAGGTGCACTGGTAGTAACTCTGGTTGGAAAAGATCGCGGAAGACCGGGCCAGCAACTGCTGCGGTGATGGTGGTGACGATGCGGCGTCGAAAAGCGGAAGTGGTCGGGTAGGGCACACCGCGAAAACACGCCCCCAGTCCCACCAAAGTTGTTATCAGCGTTGGACGGGCGCAGGCGATGCGAAGCCCTAGCAGGCCGCCAGCGGAATGGCCCACGATAGCTATGCGGGAAACCTCGTGTTGTTTGACGTAAGAGTCGATGGTGGTCAGTAACTCAGCAAGAGACTTCTCAAGCCGGTTCGTACCTCTGTTACCGTAGGCTGGGGCAAACACCGGCACACCCCGTTCGATAAGAGCCGCAGCGGGCGCGGCGAAGTTCCCCGGTGAAGCTATCGCACCATGGATAAAAACTACCGGGGTTTCATCGGGTTGCGGGGGCCGTGAGTGCGGAAACGTCCCACGGGTTGGTAGGAGGGTAACGATTGGCACGAGCTGCTAACTGTGGCTAAAACCAGCGTCATCGGTGTTCAAAGCGGCGCGTAGCTTGGTCGCAGCTTCGTCCATTAATTCCGGGTCGGTGGCGGACATTGCCATCGCATTGCTGAAATCATAATCGGACATCTGTGACGTCGGGAACACATGGATATGCGTATGCGGAACATCAAAACCCGCAATGATATACCCAGCACGAGGGCTGGAAAATGCGGAAATCACGGCTTGCCCCACGCGCTGAGCTACTTCGTTGAGTTTGAGCCACACGCCAGGTTCCAAGTCAGTCCACCGGTCGACCTCTGCCACGGGTACCACCAATGTGTGACCATAGGCGAGGGGCTCAATGGTTAAAAATGCCACGACTTCATCATCGCGATACACAAAGCGCCCCGGTAATTCACCAGCGATAATTTTGCTAAAAACACTACTCATGGTTACTCAGCCTACCGACACTTAAAGCACATGGTGGATTGTCGTGTTCTTGGGTGGGTAGATAGGTGATTAAGGTTGTGAATCGAACACGATACAATAAGCAACCATGCGCATTCTTCTCATCGGTTCGGGCGCCCGTGAACACGCCCTAGCACTCGGTTTAGCAGCAGACCCAGCAGTCACAGAATTACATGTGGCACCAGGAAACGTTGGAATTGGTGAAATCGCCACGATCTACCCAGAAATAACTGCGGTGGACAATCCCGATACCATGTTGGAACTGGCACAAAAGATAAACGCCGATTTAGTGGTGATCGGCCCGGAAATTCCGCTGGTAGCTGGTGTTGCAGATATATTGCGTTCCCATGGTTTCGCTGTGTTTGGCCCGAATAAGGATGCTGCCCGCATTGAAGGTTCCAAGGCATTTGCTAAGGATGTAATGGCTGCTGCCGGAGTGAAAACCGCGCATGCTGAACAGGTGGTTCCCGGTGCCACGGCGGAAGAAATTGATGCTGCACTTGACAATTTCGGCCCGAATTTTGTGGTGAAGGATGACGGTTTAGCTGGCGGTAAAGGGGTAGTAGTAACAACTGACCGTAAAACTGCACGTGCACACATGGAGGCCGTATTGCATGCTGGTAATCCGGTGCTTTTAGAAAGCTTCCTCGACGGCCCCGAGGTATCGCTGTTTTGTCTGGTAGACGGCGAAACCGTGGTTCCGTTGTTGCCCGCACAGGATCATAAGCGGGTAGGGGATAACGATGAGGGCCCTAACACCGGCGGTATGGGGGCATATTGCCCGTTGCCGTGGTTGCCTGAGGACGGCGTGCAACGCATAGTAGACGAAGTGTGCGTCCCAGTTGCGAAGGAGATGGTGGCGCGCGGCTGTTCCTATTCCGGCCTGCTATACGCTGGATTGGCCTGGGGTGCGGACGGCCCGGCGGTAGTGGAGTTCAATTGTCGGTTTGGTGATCCAGAAACACAGGCTGTTTTGGCATTACTTCAAACCCCACTGGCAACGTTGTTGCATGCAGTTGCGACCGGAACGTTGGATAAGCAACCGCCGTTGGAGTGGGCGGACGGATTCGCGGTCACAGTGGTGTTAGCTGCCCATAATTATCCGGGTACTCCGCGCCTTGGAGATGCAATCACTGGAGCGGAATCAACGCAGGTCCGGCACGCTGGTACCGCCCGCGCCGCGACTGGGG
This sequence comes from Corynebacterium mustelae, assembly GCF_001020985.1. Lineage (NCBI taxonomy): Bacteria > Bacillati > Actinomycetota > Actinomycetes > Mycobacteriales > Corynebacteriaceae > Corynebacterium > Corynebacterium mustelae. Next base: position 2,887,180 of record NZ_CP011542.1, on the reverse strand, counting down.
AATTGGTGTCAGCTGGCGGCCGGGTCCTCAACGTTGTTGGGACGGGGGCGACGCTTTTCGACGCCCGCAACTCGGCGTATTCCGTTTTGTCACAGATTGCACTACCTGGAGGTCACTTCCGCTCAGATATTGCTCTTCCTGCGGTGGAAGGCAGGATAAGCGTCTAGTTCCGGTGCAGCTTCGGCCCCAGTTTTCAGGTATCTACGGCTTTGCTTAGTCATGCCGTATTCCTGGAAAACTGGGGTTTGTATTTCATGGTGAAATGAGAGTTTGTTAATGGTTAGTTTCCTGGGGAAATGCGCGCAGGCAAAAGCTTTCCTGTGTAAAAATCCAAAGTTTTCTTAATTTTGCATGATGGTGAATGCATTTCGCACAATTGAAATTGTGCACGCGATTTTTTAATGCGTTGTGCTTGATTAAAACTGTTCCGTGGGATTTTGTGTCAAAATCAAGGGTCGAAAGCTTAACGTGGAACTTAATAACCTATTATTATTGTTCCAAATAGGGGTAGACGGAAGGGGAGGGTTTGGGGTGGTGGACGTCACATCCTATGAAAGCAATAGCGCTGTGTCCTGCAACGAGGTTATATCGAGAAGGTTTTAAGCGAATTTTGGGATAGTTTAATAAACTTGCAATCGTTGTTGTCGGAAAATACGCTTGTTAAACTTCAAGAAAACGTTATTAATCTAGCGGTTATGTTGTCATGTTTCCGCTAAGTGAAGGGAGGAAGCTCTATGATGAATGCTGTTCGTGTTCGTAAATCGGCAACAGCCATCGTTGCGGCTGTTGCCGTTTTATTTAGCGGCCATCTAACCGTACCGGCCTACGCTGACACCGCAGAGATCAACATCACGAACGTGAAAGTTGAGAGTAAAAATTCTGGTGAAGGATCCAAACCTACTGACACCATTCGTCAGTGGGAAAAGGCAACTTTTGCAGCTGATTGGGAAGCTCCCAACGGAGTAAAGGCTGGTGACACCTTCACCGTCAAGTACCCAGATGGCTTCAAGCTATTTGCGATGCAGGATTTTGACCTGACGGGTAAAAATAACGAAGTTGGTGGCAAGTGCAAAGTTGTGCCAGCTGAAACTCAGATTGAATGCACGTTCAATGAAGCTTTTGTTGGTCGTGACGATGTTCGCGGTACTCTTTTCAGCACCCTGCAAGCAACTGAAGCTCGTAAGTCCCGGGATGTTGAGCTAACCATCAACGGAAACCGAACCATCACGGCACAACTACCTGGTGATGGCGACGGCGTAACCCCTGATGACAATGGCGTTCCAAGCGATTTCAGCAAGTGGGGATGGTATGACGACGACGGCAAGCACGGTATCTGGGTTCTCAACCTGCCAGGGTCCGAGCTTGTTGGACAAAAACGACTCACTGTTGAAGACTCCTTCACCAACGACAGCTACCCACATAAGTTCACCAACTGCGGTGGCCAATGCGAGGTCTACCTTGATTCTTACAAGGCAATCAAAGATGGCGATAGCATCAAGATCGGTGACCACGTGGGGTTCATCGGCACAGGGATTCAGAACATTCAGCGAACTGACAAGACCCTGAAATTCGACATCGTTGAGCCTTACGAGGGTTGGGATGAAAACCTTTACTACCGTGTGTACTACCGCACTGTGACAGAAGACGAAAACTTCGCTCCACAGGGCAAGAAGACCACCAATAACGCTCGTATCAACGGCAAGGAAACCACTGCTGTTATTGAGCGTACCGAGGTTAGCGGTGGCACCATCCAAGGTGTTGACCGCCAGTCCTTCGCGGTGAAGAAGGTTCTTGCGGAATCTATGGATAAGGACATCATCCCGCAGAACACCAAGTTCACCATTCAAGCGAAGTACAACGATGGTTCTGCTGAAAAGACTGAAAAGATTCAGGTTGGTCTTGACGGAAAACTTGTTTCCGGTAATGCGAAACTGCGTAAGGGAACCAAGGTGACTTTAACCGAGGTTGACTTGCCTAAGATCGACGGCGTTACCTTCGGCGATCCAGTATTCGCACCGCTTAAGGCTAACGACCCTAACGTCGAAATTTCCGCAGACAAGAAGTCCGCTGTTATCACCATCGTGAATGAAGAAAATGTTGGTGTACAGGTTACCAACATCGCTCAGAAGGATTCCTCTGGTGGCGGAATTGGCAACGGAAGTTCCGGTTCTAGCGACAACAAGAATCTCTGGTGGCTGTTGCTTCTGGTTCCGCTGATCGGTGGTCTGGTTGCACTGTTAGCTAACCAGTTCCCGAACCTTGGTAAACTGTTACCACCACTTGGTGAGCAGCCTAAGGGACCAAACAACCCACAGGGTCCAACCAAGGATAGCAATAAGCCAACCCCACCGCTGGGTGAGCAACCTACCCCGCCATCCAAGGACCTCGGGCCAAAGAAAAAGTAAGCGATATCTTCCTGCCCGATAGCGCCTTTTGGGTGTAACGGGTATAGAGAGCAAAACGGCGTCACATTTCGATGTGACGCCGTTTTTAATGTCCGATGTGAATGGGTTTAGATTCGTGGAAGCCCTAGGCCACTGAGGAAGGAATTGATTTGTGCCTTGATGTCAGAATCTGGTGTTTTCTCAGTCTTTTGATCGGCACGCTTCGGAATGCCCTTCTTCCCAGCCGGAGGCTGAGGCGCAGGCTGCTTCAGCATCTTTACGAGATGCTTGAGCAAGAGACCAATGGTTACAAACACTACCGGGATAGCGATTGCTGCTATCCATCCCAATGGGATGCCTTTGCCCTCGTTAGGGATGTATTCGATTGTGGGAGTTACGATCGTTGGCTCGCCAGGTTCACCAATCCTAAATACATGTGGTTGCGGTGGGGCAATATGGTGATCAGGAACCTCACCATCTGGTTCGCCGTCAGGCGTTATTGAGCATTCTGTTCCAATTGGGAACTTCTGTTCCGTGGTCACCCTCCCGTTGGCAGGTACCTCGATGGTGTGATGTTCAATTTTTCCATCCACAGTACAACTGAACGAGTAATTGAAAGTTTTTCCGGTGACGTCAATCGTCGGTGGCACGATCTTGTGCTCGATGATAAACGGAACCAAGATACGGGAATACGGGTTCGTGATGATTGCGGTTTGAGGCTCTTCGGTTACCGTAACGGTGGCCGATTCAACAGTTCCCAACTCATATCCAGGAATCTGTGCGGTAGCGGTATCCTCAGTGACCTTGCAACTGCTTCCCACTGGTATCTTGTTCGGGATGGTAGCAACTGTATCTGTGCCGGTTACGCTGAGATTTCCAGCAATGGTTCGTTCCGGGGTTTCCGGCACGGTGCATTCATAACCGACGGTAAACCTGTGATCCTTGGTTACTGATGGGTCTGCTAAGCCAGTAGCTTTAATGCTCACGTGTACCTGTCCCATAGGTTCGATGTAGGTGTGATCGAACACGAACTGGGTATGTGGATCGCTTACTACCTTTTGCTCAACGATGGGGGTGTCGGTGGCTGGTGTCACGGTGCGAACACCATCGAGATTAATGCTGGTTGGATCTTCAGTTACGGTACATGACGTGCCAGCCGGGAAACGCCCAATTTCAACCCCTGGGTCTGGGGTGTTGGCCGGTACGGTGGTTTTAGCAGTTGAGCTACCGAGCACTTTTCCGTCTTTGGTGCATGAGTAATCAAAGCGGTATTGGTGTCCGGTTAGCTTCGGGGTTCCGCTGGCAGTAGCTTTGACATACACCGGATAGGTTGGTTCTGGTTTATTTTGGGTGTAGTCATAATTGAAGACTACTTCGTTCGTGAGGCCCTCATTTAGCCAGATGAACTTGACGCGGTCGGGAATCTGTGGCAAATGCCACCCAGGAATTTGTGCCTTTTCGCGATTCTCAGTGATATAGCAGCGTGCTCCGCTGGGATGGCCTTCGTTGGGGGCTGGAACGGTTTGGTTATTGCCCTTAACATCGACAAATTCTTGATCTCGACGATATTCGATGGAAAAGCACTTGATGCCAAAGGTGTACTTTTTTTCGGTAGCTTCCGGAGCGCCTGACGTGCGCACCCGGATAAGTGGTTTTCCTTTCAACAGCCTTTCGGGTGGACCATCAATAACCAACGCTACATCTTCTGCGCCAGCTATCCGGGTGGTGCTCGTAACGCTCGAATCTTCGCGTTCCCAGGTGTGATACTGCGGGTCTGTCTGGTATTCAAGGACATAGAAGTAGTCGGAATCCGGTTTCACGGAAGCTGGAAGTTCAAATTCCATGCGGGCGCTGTGCACATCGCCTTTCTTCAGTGGCGTATCACCGCGCTGCGGTTCGAACTGTATTGTTTTGGGATTCCTTACCACTGCGATCGGGCGATAGTTAGTGATTTGATACCCGTTTTCGTCTTTAGCTGCTTCATAAATTGTGAGCCGCGGGTTAAATTCCGCCGAGTAAAGATCGGGAAGGTCGGTTTTGAAAATATGTGGGTAACCAGATAAAACCTCGGTAACTGTGAAACTTTTACCGCCCTGTTTCTTTACTAAGTCGCCAGGAATCTCAACCTTCCACTGCGCAGTATCGCGAAGAAGCGTCTTCATGGTTTTCTTGATGGTTTCTGGGTAGCGTTGCGTGCTCGGGGAAATCCCTGGGGTGTTGTTGGGAATAGTTCCGGCAATCTCACCTGCACCGTTGTTAACGGAAATAGTGAAGTCGTTTTTGTCAAATGGTTTGACCACCTGAGCAATGATTTCCAATTCGCCAGCCCACTTCTTTATTTTTTCTGGCTGATGGTGTTGAAAGGATCCACATTGAATCGTCGTATCGTAATCTGGAAACGAGTGGCAAATTCCGCCAGCTATGGGTTCATCATCGCCATTGGCTTCTGCGATTTCCGAAAAGGCTTTTCTGGCATTAAATGATAGAAACGACGGGAAGTTAAACGAGAAAACTTTGCCGTTTTGCAGAAACTGCCCTTCCTCCAACTCCCATACCATGTTGATTCGAACCTGGTCATTCACTCGAATGTCACCAGGAACATCTCTGCCAGTTTCATCGACTCGCGTAATTGTTGGCGAAGAGGCGTTGACGTTGACAAAGTTCCCTGTTTTGGGGCGCAAATAGTCGTCTTGGGAATAGTGGGCTTCAGCTTCGAATTCAGTTGCATACGCTGTTGGGACGTTGAGCTGCGTGCTGGACAACGCTATGAGCGACAGCATGCAGATTATATACGTCATTATTGTTCGCCAGGGGAGCAATGTATGACTTCCTTTCCGTTAAAATGTGATTCAGCTAAGATTATATTAAATATTTTAAAGATTAAAACCGCCGTTCCCGTTGCTTCGCAGCATGGTTTTCGGGATTCGCATGCTAGTTGCCCCTCACTGCCCATAGATACTCTTAAATAAATATAAGTTTAAGGAAGGTGGTGGGGTGGGCTATGTATTCATATTCGTATGGCAGCAGCATAAAAACTGGTTAATCGTAAAGCGCAGTTTTGCAGTAGTGACCTTTTTATACTTTCGCTGCGGTAAAGAAAGCTGGGATTAGAACAAAACATGCAATAATAAGCGGCGTGGCTGAAAAGAATTTGATCGCAAACGTCCTGTCCAATCGCTATGCCTCTGCGGAGCTTTCGCAACTGTGGAGTGCTGAGACGAAAATCATCTTAGAGCGACAGTTGTGGGTGGCTGTCATGCGTGCCCAACGAGATTTGGGAGTCGATATTCCTGCTGATGCGATTTCCGCTTATGAAGCTGTGATCGACCAGGTGGATGTGGAATCGATCGCGCAGCGGGAACGGATCACTCGCCACGACGTGAAAGCGCGGATTGAAGAGTTTAACGAGCTTGCGGGCTTTGAGCATGTGCATAAGGGCATGACGTCTCGCGACTTGACGGAAAACGTCGAGCAGCTGCAAATTTACCGCTCACTGGAATTGGTGCGGGATAAAGCCATCGCGGTTGTGGCTCGCATTGCACAGCATGCCGCAAATTATAAGAACCTGGTTATGGCTGGGCGATCCCATAATGTTGCTGCCCAAGCCACCACGTTGGGTAAACGGTTTGCTTCGGCAGCTGAAGAGTTGCTCATCGCAATCGAGCGGGTGGAAGGGTTGTTGGCGCGTTACCCATTACGTGGCATTAAAGGGCCGATGGGTACTGCCCAGGACATGTTGGATCTCATGGGGGGTGACGAGTCTAAACTAGCGTCGTTGGAAACCCTTATTGCCGATCACCTTGGCTTCAGCCGTGTATTCGATTCGGTCGGCCAGGTTTATCCACGTTCGTTGGATTTCGACGCAGTTTCCGCATTGGTGCAGCTTGGTGCAGCGCCCTCGTCGCTTGCTCATACGATTCGGCTTATGGCCGGTAATGAGATAGTCACCGAAGGCTTCAAAGAAGGTCAGGTTGGGTCGTCGGCTATGCCGCATAAAATGAATGCACGATCCTGTGAACGGGTGGGTGGCATGCAGGTTATCCTGCGTGGTTATCTAACGATGGTTGCGGATCTTTCCGGTCAGCAGTGGAATGAAGGCGACGTATTCTGCTCGGTTATCCGTCGTGTAGCGCTGCCCGATGCGTTCTTCGCACTTGATGGAATGTTCGAAACCTTCCTCACCGTGCTGGACGAATTTGGCGCATTCCCAGCAATGATCGACCGCGAGTTGGAACGCTACCTGCCGTTTTTGGCAACCACCCGCATTCTCATGGCAGCAGTGCGCAGCGGTGTCGGCCGGGAGACAGCCCACGAAGTAATTAAGGAAAACGCTGTCGCCGTGGCGTTGAACATGCGTGAAAACGGTGGGGAACAAGACCTCATCGCGCGTCTTGCTGCCGACGACCGATTGCCACTAACCGAGACGGAGCTTAACGACGCGCTGGCTGACCGTCATGCCTTCATTGGCTCTGCCGAGTCACAAACTGAACGTGTATATGCGCGGGTGCAGGACCTAGTCAACCGATATCCTGAGGCCGCAGCTTACAACCCTGGCGATATTCTTTAACCTTATAAACCCATCGAAAGCCTTTAGCCACCGCTGAACTACAGGGCGGTGGCTACAAATACCTATCTTAAGGAAGTTCCATTAAACGTAATGGTTACTTGGTACATGCCTTTGATCTTCTCGAAGAACCAAAAGGCTGCACGGATTTGGCGCGGTATGGTGCGTCGTAAAGCGGCGGGAAGGTAATTAACGAAGTTATAGTTAACTGAAACATTTGCGATAGTCGGGCTGAAAGAACGAACCTCGAACGGATTATCCAGTTTAAACGGCATTGTGGTCGGAGTACCCTTTTTCGCAATCGAGCGTTCGCTCATTCGTATCACCCGCAGCGACTCGGAGTCGTAGGTTAACCACGCACCAGGAAACCGCTTCCCAAATTCATCTATGAACTTCGCAACCGCTGTAGGCTCCAGGTAATAAAACACCCCAGCTGCAATGGCGATAACACCCTTGGTCCCATCAACCTGATCAAACCATGCTGTATCCGTGAGCGAATAAGGCAGATCAACCTCGTTGGCAAGCGCGGTCAGCCACTTCTGGCGCACCTCGATTACGGAGGGGAAATCAAGGTTATAGACGGTGCATTCGTAATCAGTTAAGTCGTGCGCCAATTGATCTAATCCACACCCAAGGTTCACAATCGCCGCGCCGGGATGGCTTTCAAGGTAGCGTTTGGCCATGATAACGGTGATTTCATGCCGCAATCCATACACAAATGCGGGAAATTTTCCCAACGGTTGTGCGGGGGTTTGTGTCTTACGCGCGATCTCCTCAGCGTTCCCGAATGGCGGTTGTGTGAAAAGATCCGGATACTCGGTGGCGGCTTGGGAGCGGCCAAGCAGCGGGAAGAAAAGAGTGTGGGAAACGGTATCCATGATGTACCCTCCGTTGAATCTGGTTCTGCAAGCAGCATGCCGAAACTACATACTGCCTTCAATTACTTAGGGTACGCTCACTTGTAGAAGTTCGTGGCGTAAACCAGTACGAGATAGAAGTGTGTTGCGAAGCGCGTCTGTGGGGTTGCTTTTCGACGCCTTGCTGCGAGGTTTCGCAGCACACGGGTTGTGCTGGGGGATTGCTGTGTGCTGCGAAGGTGGGAAATGGGGCTGGGGTTGTGGGTATGGTTTTGCGGAAATGCAGCACTGAGGTTTGTTCAGGTAGTGGTGGTTGTGGGGCTGTGCTGCGAAGTGTGCCTGTGGGGTTGCTTTTCGACGCCCTGCTGTGAGGTTTCGCAGCACACGGGTTGAGGGCTTAGGAAAGCATTCAACTCCGATTAAAGGGTTGCGCCTGATAAAGCACATCGCCTTGATATAGGGTGCGGTAGCTTGTTTGGCCCTGGTGGCGTCGAAAAGCGGGACACTATTAAAGGGGTGGGATTAATCAAATAAATACGGCTCTATCTGCTGTTTTTATATCGTTATGTGTATTACATTTCATTAACTAGCCTTTTGTTTTTAAATAGGTCTACACTCATTCCTTATGCGTCCTGAACTCTCCCAGTACAATCACGTCTCTGCGGGTAAGGTTCGTGAGATCTACGAGATCGACGAAGAAAACCTGCTCATGGTCGTTTCCGACCGAATTTCGGCGTATGACCACATCCTGGACACCGAAATTCCAGACAAGGGTCGAGTACTCACCGCGATGAGTATGTTCTTTTTTGACAACATCGATTTCCCCAACCACCTGGCAGGCGGTATCGACGATCCCCGAATTCCAGAAGAAGTATTGGGTCGTGCGATGGTGTGCAAGAAGCTGAAAATGGTGCCGTTTGAATGCGTTGTGCGCGGTTATCTCACCGGTTCGGGGTTGAAAGAATACCAAGAGACTGGTGCCGTTTGCGGCATTGAACTTCCAGAGGGGCTGGTTGAAGCATCAAAGCTACCGGAGCCGATTTTCACCCCAGCAACCAAGGCAGATATTGGTGACCATGATGAAAATGTCACCTTTGAGCAGGTAGTTGAGAAGCTCGGCGAAGCCCGTGCGAATGAATTGCGCGATGCCAGCATTCGTATTTATGCCGAAGCGGCGAAGATGGCTGAGGAGAAGGGCCTGATCCTTGCGGATACAAAGTTTGAATTTGGGATCGACGAGGATGGTTCCTTGGTGCTTGCCGACGAGGTACTGACCCCAGATTCTTCCCGCTATTGGCCTGCAGCGGGGTACCAGGCGGGTAAAGTTCAGCCAAGCTTTGATAAACAGTTTGTGCGCAACTGGTTGACTTCCGCGAAGTCCGGTTGGGATAAAGACTCCCAACTTCCGCCACCGCCACTTCCAGGCTCAGTGGTTGAAGCCACGCGGGAACGCTACGTGGAAGCGTTTGAGCGGATCACGGGACTGAAATTCTCTTGTTGGATTGGTTGCTGCGCCTAAGCTAAAACATTAAAAACCGCTGGTTGCCTGATCTTAGACTCAGGCAACCAGCGGTTTTACCATGTGCGGTGTAGCGCTTATTTTCGTAACGCGCCCTTCTTGCGTTGCTTTAAGTTGATGGAAATGAATAGCCAGGCAATCAGTGCGATGGTGATCCATGTGATGTACCGGTTGATAACCTCTAGTGTTCCTTGTACCTGGGTGCCAAATGTCACGCCAAGGTAGAGGTAGAACAATTTCAGTAAAGTAATAAAGCCCAAAACCCACAATGATACGAACAAGCCACGGGCACGTTTGATGCCGGAGATTGTGACAATCAGGACAGGTGAAATAGGGGAGAACGGGATACACGACAGCAGGAAGCTGAAACCTTGATGGTTGTAGATGAAGTTTTCCAGCTTGCTAAACCACCGTGGCGGGTGTCCGGCAAACATCATGTCTACAAATTCCTTACCCCAACGTTTACCTAACAAGAAATAAAGCGGTAAGAATTTAGCGGCGCTGAGCGTAGCGATAATGACCACCGCCACCAAATGCCATGGTTTGTCGGAATGAGTGGCGCCTACAGTCAAAACCGCCAGATTGGATCCTGATAGTCCGGCATACAAAAACGGGTGGTTAACCAGTAGCAAAGCTCGAAACGGGATCAGTGCGAAGCCGTAAATGCCAGCAGCTACCATAAGCCCCCATAGCACCCAATCAGCACGGGTGGCGTTGGCTAAAAATTCTGGCAGTTCGCTAGTCGGTTTCGGCTTGGCGGTATCGGTTGCGGTGTCAGCCTCATGATGGTCAGTATCTCTATCGACTTCAGATTTGTGGTCTATCGCGCGTTTCGGTGCGTGACCCTCCGATTCGAAGTGATGCGTGGATGCCATAAATCTCCTTTAACTAACCTTTTTGCTTAAAACTGACAGGCCTTGTCCTCGAAGTGTAGCGCACTGAAAGCCGTTCGTATTACCCGTGTTTTCGCCACTTGCCGCTACCCACTACGATGTAGTCCTATGACTATCAACGCCCCCATTGCGGCACAAAAACCCCATACCCGCAGCCACCACGGCATCGACTTTAACGATAACTACGAATGGTTACGGGAAAAAGAATCTCCCGAAACTATTGCCTACTTGGAAGAAGAAAATGCCTACACAGAGCAAGAAACCAGTAATCTTGCGGAGCTGAAGGAAAACATCTTTCAGGAAATCAAGTCTCGGGTGAAAGAAACTGACATGTCTGTGCCAACCCGGGCGGGCGACTTTTGGTACTACGGTCGCAGCGTGGAGGGCAAGTCCTACGGCATTTCCTGTCGGCTAGCCGTCGATGAAGAGCACGACCCATGGGTTCCACCTGTCATCGACGAAGCGGAAGCCGCGCCGGGTGAGCAGGTGCTGCTTGATCTTAATGAATTGGCAGAAGGCCATGACTTTTTCGCACTTGGTGCCTCCTCGGTGACCACTTCCGGCAGGTACCTGGCTTATTCGGTTGATACGGCTGGTGACGAACGGTTTACCTTGCGCATTAAGGATCTCGACACCGGTGAGCTGCTGCCCGATGTTATTGAGGATGTCTACTACGGTGCTACCTGGGCGGGCGAAGAGTATTTGTTCTACCAGCGGGTTGACGACGCGTGGCGTTCCGATTCCGTCTGGCGGCACCGAATTGGCACGGATGCCAGTGAGGATGTGCGGGTTTTCCACGAGGCTGATGAGCGCTACAACGTTGGTGTGGGTGGTACCCGCAGCGAAAAATACTTGATGATCGAGGTTGCATCGAAGGTAACCAGCGAGGTATGGGTATTGGAACAAGACAACCCTACCGGTGAGTTTCGGGTGATTCGTCCGCGTGAAGAGGGCATCGAATACGTCGTCGAGCATGCGGTTCTAGAGGACAAAGATGCGTGGTTAGTTACCCACAATGCTCATGGTCCTAACTTTGAATTAGGTTGGATGTGGGCTGAGGATCAGCTTGGCAATTTCGGCGATCTTACCGTGCTTGTGGAACACAATGACGATGTTCGCCTTGAGGGGGCCGATACGTTCCGCGACCAGATTGTCATCGCCTACCGTAAGGATGCGATCAGCCGGGCTGCGATAATGAAGCTTAACGACGGCCACCTGGGGAGCTTCGAAGAGCTAAGCTTCGATGAGGAACTCTACAGTCTCGGCATAGCTGGCAATCCGGAGTGGGATGCGCCAGTTTTACGCATGTCCTACACCTCGTTCATTACCCCAAATAAGGTCTATGACTACGTGGTTGCAACCGGGGAAAAGCGACTTTTGAAAGAACAAGAGGTACTTGGCGGCTACAACCCGGATGACTATCAAGCCCACCGGGTATGGGTGAAAGCTAAAGACGGTGCGGAGATTCCAGTCTCCGTTATCCACCGTGCTGACCTTGATTTTTCAAAACCAAACCCCACCTTATTGTACGGCTATGGTGCCTACGAGATTTCCATTGACCCTGGTTTCTCCGTGGCCCGTCTGTCCATGTTGGATCGCGGCATGATTTTTGCCATTGCGCATGTGCGTGGTGGTGGCGAAATGGGTCGTGGCTGGTATGAAAACGGCAAGATGCTGAAAAAGCGCAATACCTTCACTGACTTTATCGCGGTGGCGGATTTCTTCCTGGCGGATAACATAACCACTCGGGATATGTTGGTAGCCGATGGTGGTTCCGCCGGTGGCTTGTTGATGGGTGCGGTGGCGAATATGGGCGGTGACCGGTTTAAGGCGATCGAAGCGAACGTCCCATTTGTCGATCCGCTCACGTCGATCCTTATGCCAGAGCTACCGTTGACCGTGCCGGAGTGGGAAGAGTGGGGTAACCCATACGCTGATCCACAGGTGTACCACTACATGGCCAGCTACGCGCCGTATGAGAATATTGAGGCCAAACCCTACCCCAATATCCTCGCCGTAACCAGCATCAACGATACTCGGGTGTTATACGTTGAGCCAGCAAAGTGGATCGCTAAACTTCGCGCTACCGCGACCGACGGCAAGTTCCTGTTGAAAACCGAAATGGCGGCAGGGCACGGCGGCGTATCTGGCCGGTACGAAAAGTGGCACCAGACTGCTTTCGAATACGCGTGGTTGATTAACCAAGCAACCGGACTCGAAGCCTAAACGGTGCATTGAGGCGGGGATTTCCCCGCCCCGGTTGCGTTGTGGATAGGGGGCATAACGTAACCGAAGCACTTGCTGCTAGCTACGTGCGCGGGATTGCATCTACGCAAAACCGGTGTGGCTGATACGGTGTACTCGGTACATTAGTGTGCATGAGTATTTACGATATCGAGGTCACCACAAACGATGGCACTACAACGACAATGGCGGATTGGGCGGGACATTTATTGCTGATTGTCAATACTGCCTCTAAGTGCGGTTATACCCCGCAGTACGAGTTATTGCAGGATTTGTTTAATGACTACGCCCACCGGGGTCTTTTCGTTATCGGGGTTCCATGTAATCAATTCGCAGAGGAGGAACCGGGTACGGATAAGCAGATCGCGGAGTTTTGTAGCACGAACTATGGGGTGAGCTTCCCGCTGCTTGCCAAAAGTGACGTCAATGGCCCCAATGCGCACCCGCTATATACGTTCTTAAAGGGTGATGGCCCGGACATTGAGTGGAATTTTGAGAAGTTTCTGGTATCGCCAGATGGTGAGGTTGTGGGTAGGTTTGCGCCAGCTATGGAGCCGGACGAAATGCCGATCATTAACATGATTGAGCAGTATTTACCTATCTAAATAATCGGGGGTTTCCTTAAGGATAGTAGAATCTGCTGTTTTTGTGACTAAACTACTTGCATGATGATGCCTGTCGTACGGTGTCTGGCAATTCTACTGTGATTGAGGAGCTTCCAACGTGGCCCGTGTAGTTGTGAACGTGATGTTGAAACCCGAGATTTTGGATCCCCAGGGGCAGCAGGTTGTCCGTGGTTTGGGCTTGCTTGAAATTGAGGGGGTTAGCGATGTTCGTCAAGGTAAACGCTTCGAAATTGAAGTGGACGATACGGTAACTAAAGAGCAGGTTGAAAAGATGGCTGAGAAGCTTCTTGCCAACACTGTTATTGAAGACTACGACATCATCTTCGAGGCGTAACCACATGAGCGCAAAAATCGGAGTTATAACGTTCCCCGGCACGCTTGACGACGTCGACGCCGCCCGCGCGGTGCGATATTCAGGTGCCGAAGCTGTGAGTCTGTGGCACGCTGATTATGATCTCAAAGGCGTCGATGCGGTGGTAGTACCTGGTGGGTTTTCCTACGGCGACTACGTGCGCACCGGCGCTATTTCTGCTCTTGCGCCTGTAATGCAGTCCGTGATCGATGCGGCGGGCAAGGGCATGCCGGTGTTGGGCATTTGTAATGGTTTTCAGATTCTTACTGAGGCGAAGCTTTTGCCAGGCGCGCTGACGCGGAACCAAGGATTGCATTTCCACTGCGTCGATACGCATTTGGTGGTGGAAAACGCCGACACGGCGTGGACCTCCTCATTGACAGCTGGGGATAAGATTCTCATACCTGCTAAGCACGGAGAGGGTCGGTTCCAGGCGTCGGCGGAGACGGTGCGTATGTTGGAAGATGAGGGTCGGGTGGTGTTTCGCTACACCGACAATTTCAATGGTTCGCTCAACGCCATTGCTGGTATCACGAACGAAACTGGCCGTGTGGTGGGTTTGATGCCGCACCCAGAACACGCTATTGATACTTTGACTGGGCCGTCCACTGACGGTTTGCAGTTGTTCCTGTCGGCTGTTGGCACTATCGCTGCTTAAAGGAGAACACGGACAATGACTACTTTCAATGACACCGTTGAGCAGGCGATTAAAAACCCAGATGCGCAACAACCATATGCATCGTTGGGGCTAAAAGACGACGAATACGCCCGCATTAAAGAAATCCTGGGTCGTCGCCCAACCGACGCGGAATTGGCCATGTACTCCGTCATGTGGTCGGAGCACTGTTCTTATAAGTCATCCAAGGTGCACCTGCGGTACTTCGGTGAAACCACTACCGAGGAAATGGGAGCAAAAATTTTGGCTGGTATCGGCGAAAACGCCGGTGTGGTCGATATTGGTGACGGTAATGCGGTGACTTTCCGGGTGGAATCCCATAACCACCCGTCCTATGTGGAGCCGCACCAAGGCGCCGCTACCGGTATTGGTGGTATCGTGCGCGACATCATGGCGATGGGAGCCCGCCCGATCGCGGTCATGGACCAGCTACGGTTTGGCCCGGCGGATGCTCCGGACACCTCCCGGGTTTTGCCAGGTGTTGTTTCCGGTATCTCGCATTATGGCAATTGTCTCGGCCTGCCAAATATTGGCGGTGAGACCATCTTCGACGAGTCCTATGCTGGCAACCCGTTGGTTAACGCGTTGTGTGTGGGAACGTTGAAGGTGGAAGACCTCAAATTGGCTTTCGCTTCTGGGTTGGGTAACAAGGTAATGCTGTTTGGGTCGCGCACTGGTTTGGACGGCATTGGTGGTGTGTCCGTGTTGGCCTCCGATACCTTTGAAGAGGGCGCCGAGCGTAAACTGCCTGCGGTACAGGTGGGCGACCCATTTGCCGAGAAGGTTCTGATTGAATGCTGCCTGGACTTATATAAGGCAGGCGTGGTTGTGGGTATTCAGGACTTGGGTGGTGCTGGATTATCGTGTGCCACCTCTGAACTTGCGGCTGCCGGCGACGGCGGCATGGAAATCAATTTGGATAATGTTCCGCTTCGTGCGAAGAACATGCTGGCTGCTGAGATTTTGTGCTCGGAATCCCAGGAGCGTATGTGCGCGGTGGTGCGGCCAGAGGACGTCGAAAAGTTCACAAAAATCTGTGAGCATTGGGGCGTACCGTGCGCTGAGATTGGTGAGGTCACTGATGGCAAGCACTTGATTATCCGCCATAAGGGAGAGGTTGTGGTGGACGCCCCAGCACACACCATCGCCCACGAGGGGCCGGTGTACACGCGGCCGTTTGCCCGCCCGGAGTGGCAGGATGAACTGCAACAGTTTGGCGGCGTCGAAAAGCCAACTGATGCGGAAAAGATCAAGAAGGCGCTTCTGGATATGATTTCCTCACCGGCGCTTTGTTCGCGGGCGTTTATTACCGATCAATATGATCGCTATGTGCGCGGTAACACGGTACAAGCACAGCATGCGGATGCCGGTGTGCTGCGTATTGACGAAGAAACCAACCGAGGTGTAGCGGTTTCTGCGGATGCTTCGGGACGCTACACCAAACTCGATCCCAATTCTGGTGCCCGGTTGGCGTTGGCGGAAGCATACCGCAACGTGGCGGTTACCGGCGCCCGCCCGGTTGCGGTGACCAATTGCCTGAACTTTGGTTCCCCAGAGGACCCGGGGGTGATGTGGCAGTTCCGTGAAGCAGTTCACGGTTTGGCTGATGGTTGTAAGGAATTGGGCATTCCGGTTTCCGGCGGCAACGTGTCTTTCTATAACCAAACTGGCACTGAGGCGATTTTGCCTACCCCGGTTGTTGGGGTGCTTGGCGTGCTTGACGACGTCCGAGAGTCGATCGGAAACCAGCTACGCACAGTGGAAGCGCAAGAAGAGCTTTATCTGCTGGGTGAAACTTTCGACGAGTTCGGCGGTTCCATTTGGCAGCAAGTTTCTGGTGCTGGGCTATCAGGCATGCCGCCGAAGGTTGATCTGGCTAACGAAGAAAAACTGGTGAATTTCTTCGCCAACCCGAACGTGGTTACCGCTGCCCACGACCTTTCCGAAGGCGGCTTAGGGGCAGCGATCATGGAGATGGCGATCCAAGCAGGTTGTGGTGTCACATTAGATCTGTCTGAGGTGCATGCGGACTTCTTTACCGCGTTGTTCTCTGAGTCGGCGTCGCGCGCTGTGGTGGCGACAACCGATGGGGCTGCGGTGGCGGCTCGTGCGGCGGAATTGGGGATTCCGTGCGTGAAGATCGGCATGACTAGCAGCGAAGATAAGTTTGAGGCTGGACATAGGGAAGTCACGGTTGCGCTGTCATTAGCGGAGCTAAGCGAGGCATGGTCTGCAACTCTTCCGACATTATTTGGGCACGCGATAGGAGCTAATTCGGTTATCGAGTAGCGGGCACATTTGTATTACTAGGAGTTTTCAGCTGGCTTCCACAAATGTGGAAGCCAGCTTCAGTTGTACTAGATATAAGACGCTATGTCTGACGTATTAAGCATCGGATAGCGATTGTAAAAGAATGGGCATCACGCAACCTTGAAATGGGAGACAAAGGGTGCCGGGAGCAGTGCGAATATCATTCCGCTTGAGGGTGAAAGAACTTATAAAAAAGTTTGCATGACGACATGTAGCTGGTAGCAAACTTGGCCAAATGATGACAAATATATTCATTATGGCTACAGGTCGTCCATATTTCGTTCCTATAAATTAGGCTATTGATTAATATGGTTTGACTATGTTGTTGGTGTCGGTATTGGCAGTTTGTGTACTGGAAGTGGGCGAAGGCTCCGCAGGTGTGAGCCTTGTCATTGAGTCAACCATTCCATGGGGAGGTGATTGGTGGTTGTCGTAGCTGGGGTGGTGCGTATGTTGGATGCTGTTGATTCAAAAGTGATCTTTGTTAAGTGTCATGTTTTTGCTTAGGCGTTGGAAGTCTAGCCGTTGCTTGGTTGTGGGACTGTGGCTATGTAGAAGAATTGTATCTACTGCATTGCATGCAATCCGGGGGAGGGTCGATATTGTTCTATTCTTAATTGACATGTTAAGCTTTCTAAGTATTTAAAAAGTTAAACATTTGCTATCTCTTTCTTATTGCGGGAAGTTGAGATAAATGTTCTTGCTAAAAAGTCTGCTTGATTGGCATTAAGCAAGGATGCTAACTCTTTGCAATGTTGACGAAATACTTTTAAGCTAATATTTAGTTAGTTTATGTGAAGCTAGCTGGATTGTGATATTGCTGAACGCATAATCTAGGAGTTAAAGATGACAACAGCTACTGTGTCTAAGAAGGTATTTGCTACTGCCGCCGAATTGGATTGGGGGCAGAAAACCCCGATTGCCAACCTTCGTGCACTTCGGCCAGTTGTGCGTTCCCAGACCCGCAAGATGCCTGCGATTGATTTTTTTAGCAGTTTGCCAGGTATTAAAGAGCAGGTTGACAACCTTCGTGAATCTGAAACGATCGGCCAACCAATGTTAACTGTCATCACAGGTGAAGCGAGCGCTCCACAGCGGGTGTTTGAAACCGCGCCTGATGCATGTGTGCATTTTGCATAGCCCGCCGTGTCGTCGAAAAGCAGCACTAGTAGAACACATCTACGTACGGTCGTTTATCTCCTGCTAGCTGTGGTTGTCCTGCTCGCGCCGGTCATCCTGACAACGATTCACAACCACCAACAATCGCGAATAGCAACAGCTTATTCCCGCGATGTTGCCACGTTGGATCGAACCGAACGTGACGCGTTGTTAAACGCTGCGCGAGAATACAACCAAAACTTGGGCGACAGGGGGATCCAAGACCCCTGGTTAACCCAGCCAGACACCACGAGTCAAGAATTTAAGCACTACAGCAACTTGCTGGCCGTCGATTCAGTCATGGCTCGGTTGCGGGTACCTAATGTTGACATCAACCTACCCGTCTATCACGGAACGGATCTTTCAACCCTGGCGCATGGCGTGGGACATCTATACGGAACCGCGTTGCCTGTAGGCGGGGCTGGAACCCATTCGGTACTGACCGGGCACACGGGATTGACTACCTTGACGATGTTCGACAACTTGCACCGCATCCAGCTGGGAGATGTTTTCGTAGTTGAAACGGTTGGCCAAGTAATGGCTTATGAAGTCGACCAAATTAAAAAGGTGCTGCCTAACCAAATAGATGACATTCGTCCAGTTGCGGGTCAGGAATATGTCACGCTCGTGACCTGCACACCGTATGGCATTAATTCACATCGATTGTTGGTGCGTGGTACCCGAACGGAATTACCTGAACATTTCAGCTCTGCGGAACGAAGTACGTCACCGTGGCAATGGTGGATGACTTTCTCCGTTGTGCTATCAGTCTGCATCCTTGGGTACTTGGTGTGGTGGCTGATGTTTGTCGTCCGTAGAAAAGCACCCGACCACAGCGACAGCTGAAGTAGTGGAATAACGATGAATACAAAAACTCCTATTTTTCTCACCAGCTTACGACTCATGGTGGTTGTAAGCTGCGCAATTTCCGCAGGAATGATGGCGCTGATTTCAACGGTTTACAAGGCAGGTGCCGAGGAAACACCCGGCCCATATTCCGTTCGGGTGTACAAAACTATTAGCGAAACCGCCGATCCTGGCATTGCGCACCAAGGAGTGAGCTTTAGATTACGCAAAGTTGTCGACATCGACCCCACTACCGAAGCGGGACAAAAGAAGCTATCCGAAATAGATTTGCGGGCAGCTATTCGGTTCCCGCACATCGGCGGTGATCGGGTAGAAAAAACAGTCCTTCACAACGGTCAAGCAGTTGCTTTGTTCACGGGATTATCAGCAGGGTTGTACGTGGTGGAGGAACTGCCATACCGCAATGGTGATGTGGCATTTTCGGTGACCGAACCATTTGTTGTAGCCGTACCAACCGTGGATCATGCCGATGTGGAGGTTCATACAAAACACCAACCACAGATTCTTATTAAGCATGTTGACCAAAGCACGGTGACTCCTCACGGTGTACTTCAATACGCGATCGACGCCAATGTTCCATTGCCTGATGCGCACAACCAACTGTATCGGTTCCTATTTGTTGACGAATTGGTTGATGGCCAAGAACTCGTGACGGTTACCGTGCGTGCCTACCAGGCAACATCGTTAAGCCTCTCCGATGTCCCTTTTGATCAGACAGCCGAATCCGGGGTGTTGCTAAGCCATGAGGTTCGAAACAACGACGCTCGGGTGGAGATTGAACTTGACCGTGTTGGGTTAGAAACGTTGGCACAATTACGGCTCCACAATCCTCTCATCACAGTTCGAGCTACCCTAACGGTTCGAGTGGATGATTGGTACCCAGAACGACACGTGCTAACAAATAAGGCCTATTTATACACTGACGGTCGGAATCCGGAATCCGACCCCAATTTTAGCCGAGCAGTCGAATCAAATACCGTTCGGGTCCTAGTCACCCGAACGCCGTCTAGCTTTGAGCCGCCCCTGGGAGAATCAGATACCGCTTCTTATCCGCAACCCGGCAACACACCTTCGAAAAATTTACGTTCAGCTTTGGCGAACACCGGGTCTGCATTGACACTGATCATCGGTTTTGGGCTTCTCCTGCTGTTTGTGGGATGGCGGTTATCGAGGACGCACCGCCCTTACATAGCTAAAGACAATATCTAGCAAGAAAAGGAGAACGAAAATGCCGATACCCAAGTCGCGGATACGTTGCATCCTGGCGGATATTGTCATTTGGCTGATGGTTGTAACCACCGGGTTGGTCGGCTTAACGGTTGCTTTCGCGCCGATTACCCGAGCCCAGACCACCTCGCAAGCATTTGATCCAACCAAATGCCAATTTCGGGAATTTACGGAAGCAACAAACGAACTAGGGCAGTCGTTATGTTGGATCAATTTCAAAGACTTTAACTTTGAAGAAGCCCGCACAGTGGGCTCAAACATGGAGATCCGGCTGGACCCATATGTGTTGAAGTTCAAGGTTAATATCCTTGATAAAGGCTCTGATATTAGGTCAATGCAGGCGCGCGACCTAGTGGTGGGGTCTGAAACTTTCAATCCTTCCACTTCCGCCATTCGGGTAAGAAGCGGCAATCGCTATGTAGATACCCCGACAAAAATCACCTGGGATAAGGCGCTGTTCGGGCGCACCATTGAAGCTGATGGCGTGCACCATCGTTATTTTGTGCCGGAATCAGGCAGCGACCATGAACCAGTGTTGGGTACAACCAGACGACAACGCTCCGTCAACACAGGCATAAACCCGCGGATTCGTTTTTCCAACGTCAGATTTGAACACGTTGATGGTCAGCAGCCACAGTTCTCCTTGATCGTTGCTGATGCAGAATCAACGACAAATGAGCGGATTGATTCTGCGCCTGAATTTATCGGTTTACGATCCTATGCGGGTGGAAAATTCACTCAGCTTCCATCATCTGAAGCTCCGCAGAACTCGGGAACCCCGTCTGCTCCCACGTGTGGTGGCGGGATGAGAGAAAATTATTCGCAATCTGAGCGGGAATCTGGCCAGACGATTAACTATAACTACGATTTGTACTGCTTAGGCGGCACAGTTCGGCCTGGGTTCCGTGGGGCCCAGCGCAGTGGCATCTTTTTTGCCAAAGTAGAAAACCCACAGGATTTTGAGGTGACTCTTGGTGGCATTCAAAATCAGGGAGTTGCCTTTGCAGTACAAGTTCGCTCGACCAGCTCTGTTGTTCAGGTAGCACGGCGAGCAGAAAACGGCGTGATCGATCAGCATGGCCGCCGAATACGAGAATCTGATTTTAGTATCGAGACTCGCGTTGTTGACACAGCGACGGGAACCCGATCACCACTAGGAAGCACTCGCACGGTAGTAAACAAAGCTAATCCAGCGCAAAAAGGTTCCAGCTTTGTTGCCACAGCTGACCAGAAGCTTGAGTTCTTTTCAACAGTCGCGAATACCGAAAGCTCCGATGAGGCAGTCATTGCCAGGTATCGGCCGGAATGGCAGTGCACGAATCAACTAAAGGAAGGAGCTGCAAAGACACCAATAGCTGCGGAAGTAACAACCGAAGATTCACGACCACAGTCAACTGCGCTGGTCGATGTGCCTAATGAAGGTACCGTGGAGTGCACGGTTATTTGGCAAGAACGGTTTCCACGTACCGGCGTAATCAACGTTTCCAAGACCACACATCCGGATCTCCAGGATCAGTATTTTAAGTTCGAATGGAACTGTGAACCACCGGACCCGAAGTTTTTGGTCGGCTACGAGTTTTTGGCGCCGCGAATCCTAACCGGCAATCGGCGGATACAGGCTGGTGGAAACTTCAACATCAGTGGTTTACCTGTCGGAGCGCAGTGTACGATTACCGAAAGTGGTGGGCCAGCGAGACAAAAACTCACGTATCGAGTGAATAACTCTGTTGTCGACCCCCAAGATCCCATTAGTGTTGGTACCTCTACCATTCGGTTGGTATCCCATTCCGAACCGTCTAAAGAAACTGTTGACCTTCGAGTGCGATCAGAAGTTTCTTATGTTCAACCCGGCGCGGAATCTGAGGTGCATAATAACCACAACGCGCGGGTTAGTTTTCAGTGCGAAAATACGCCCGAAACTACGGTAAATCTGTCCTATCGGCATACCTCGGGCTTCGTTGAAGCCAATGATGGATTGGCGATAGACAGGTCATGCACCATAACCTATGACCAAAACCGTGATGCACAGCAAAAACGGGTTGGCTACATTGACTCGGTTTCTTTGGAATACGATGGCCAGGTTATACCTGGGGTTTTACAAGGAGATGTGAAAGACGGCGTTTTCCGGTTCGAGGTGCGGCTTCCTGCGGATACTAATACTGAGCAACCACTTGATGTGGTGTTCAAACCTCGGTTACGCACTGAGACGTACGTTTTGGAGATTTCCAAAACCGTAACGGGTTCCGGAGCGTCACGAGTGGTTGCCTTGCCGACTACTGTTCATTGGCGTTGTTTTGTTCCGGGGGAGCAGCAACCTCGTGAAGGTACTATTCAGGCGACTGCCGCACCACAAGTGACCGAAGCGTTGCCGCATGATTCTACGTGTTTCGTGTGGGAAGATTCGTTGGTTCTTCCTACTGGTGTGGAGCAAGTTGGTGAAACCACAATTGAACGCTTTGGTGCAGGTACCAAACGTGTGATTACCAATAGTCAAGCAAAACAGGCAACTGAGCAGTCACCGCACCATATTCTTACACTGAATCCGGGTACGAATAAGGTAGTTCTGTCTTCCGAATACATTCAGCAAGTGGCACCGGTCAAAGTGCGGATTACCGGGGCTGGGCCAGCGGCCCACCATGCGAACATTTCGTCGTATTCAATTAGCTACACCTGCGGTACCGCTACGGTGGGGACTGCCAGTGGTCTAACTAACGTCGTGTTGGCTGGTTTTATGGATGTACCAGCGGATACAACAACGTCGTTGGTATATAAAGGTGAGCTCAAAGATATTCTCAGTAACGACTCGGGTGAATTGCTCGTGCCGATCGGTAACGTGTGTAGTGTTACGATACAGACTGTGTGGGCTCCACGGGGAATCCGTGCTGATGTCCCCACTATTCCCCGTAAACAGGTGGAAGCGGGAAATAATCTCTTCACCGCAACAGTGGAATATAATTACGCGGGCTCGGGCTTAACAATCAATGCTAATTTTGCGACCAATCCGGAATTGGGCCAACCAATTCCAACCGCAGTGGTATGTAGTCGACCTGGGATTATTGGTATATTCCGGCGAGTGGTGGAGATTAGTCCTCAAGCGCCTCAATTACGGTTGACTGCAGAAGAAGTACCGGCTGGCAGTGAGTGCGCAATTTCTATGTCAGAGGATTCTGGAGAGCGCAGCTTAGACGGCCGTCGGGCATTAAGTGTGCGTAGTTTGGAGTTTTCCAACCTGGTGCAAGCCTCCGCAGAAAACAACGAGAAGCTGGAGGTGTATTATCTCAGCATCCCGAATGACAATGCGGTTATCGACGTCACTATTGATTACGAATATGTCATGCGGTCGATGGCTTTTGCTGTCACAAACGTGGAAGCCCAGCCCGAACGTGGGGTGTTTGCTGATTATCCGGAGACTGAATCCTTTGCCCCAACCATTTCGGTTATATGCCAGCTACCTAATGGAACCGAACAGCCATTTGCTGTGAAAATATCAAATAACGCTGGGCAAAATAAGTTGAGTGTTCCGGCTTTCACACAGTGTAGTGCTACTCAAGAAGCAACAGCTTTTCCGGAAGTTGTTACGGTTGATACAACCGCAACCACCGCTGGTAGTGCGGGAAATAGGACGATTAACTATACCGTCGTTGAGGATAACCAGGAGGTTCGGTTTACTAATTCTTTCGCTAGGGCCACCACTTCTGTGACAGTTGTTGCTAGCTTTGAGGTGCCTGATAATCCTGCATCTGGTGGGTCGGTGGTTTCGCCAACCCCTACTGCTGCCGCAACAGTTACGTGTGCTTATGGCGGTCGGGAAGTCTTTAGCCACCAGGTTGATGTGCAGCCGGGCGATAATCAGGTGGCAGACGTGCCCGCTGGACTTGACTGTAAGATTGCAGCTCGGAGCGCAGCACTTGAAGTTGGGTTCACGCTAGATGGGGAGCAAGATCCGCGCACTGCTTACTTAGAACCTTCAGCCCGGTGGACAATCACCGACGGTGGGCAAACCTCTGAAGCCTCTGGTAGCGACGCGGCCGATGAAAACATCAATGTTTCTCCTGTTTTCCGAACCAAAGTCGACCATGGTGCCACTGGTAACGCCAACCGGGTTACTTATGGTGCGCGTTATCAGTGGCGCATGGGGCAGGCGGAATTGTCCAAGCAGATTTCCGGTGCGGCCAATCATTTGGAGGCCCTCAAGCGAACTTCGGCGAACCTTGAGTTTTCTTTCACCGCTATCTGCGCTAGTCCTGATTCCACCGCTGTGGATAGTTCTGGGCTGGCCACACCCGTGCGGTTATCGCAATTCGCTCGCACGGACACGGTGGTCGTCGGCAAGCTAGAAGCGCCGATCGGGTCGTTGTGCACGATAACCGAATCCCAGGATGCCCAGTTGCCACAGGGATTTAGCATCACACCGCAGCCAGACACTCAGGTTACGGTTTCGCTTGACGACGCCTCCGTGAACCGGTTGAAAATAACAAACCACGTCACCCGCACCACCACCCCCTATGAGGTGATTGCGGCAACAGCTGGTGAAGAAGCATTACGCCACGGCGACACAGAGTTGAGTTTTCGATGCATTCACAACGGGCATCAGGTTGATATCGCCACATCAACCGTGCTAGTGGCAGGTGCGAAACAACCCCATCTGTTGCAAGTAGCCGAATTAAGCCGCCACGCGATGGAGATTGACAATCCGGTCTATCATCTTCCCATCGGCGCTCAGTGCACTGTCACTGCTGGCGGCTCGGCACTGGACCCGCGACCCGAACTGAAAGCGGTTGGTACGCCACAGCACCGCATCCCGCCAACAATTTTTGCCCTCAACGACAAGGTGGTTCGCAGCCAACCCGAGGATGGTGTCGCTGAACTGGGCGACTATTCCATGAGTGATGGAATTCTTGACGCCTGGAACAAGCACAGTTTCACCTTTGAAGTTCCGGAATTAACGGACGCTGATTCCATACCACTGTTCGCCATCTCCCACCTGATTCGGGACAAAGTGGATCTCACATTGGGCAAGACCCTCGGTGGGATCGCACCGAAGTCAGAATTCCCAGTAACCGTCGATTGTGGCGCAGTGGTGAGCACCGGTGAGGTGAGTCCGCGCCGGGATCTGCGGGTGGCGGAGGTACCAGTAGGGTCGGCGTGTTCCATCGTTGAGTCGCATGGCGGAACTGGGGACGGTAGTACACCTTCCGTGGAATGGGACTTTGGTGCTGGGCTTGTCCCGCAGCAACCGCCTCGTAATGAAACCGCTCTTATTTCGGTCAAGCCGGTTGCGCAAGTATCGGACTCGTCTGTTGATGGTCAGCGGTGGCGGATGAGCATCCGTAATAACTATCCGAAGTTGAGTCTCACCCGCAGCATCGCTGGTGCTGGGATTATCGGCGCCATCGTGCTTCCCCCGGAAGCTACCACCGCCACCGTGGAATACACGGTACGTAACGATGGTGCCACTGCATTGCGTGGTATCACGATTTCTGAGGAGAACAGCCCACTTGCGGGTTGTACGATCCCGGATTTGGAGCCCGGCGCGAGCCATACCTGTTTCCGTGAGATGCCGTTGGCTGAACCAGGCGTGATGGATTCGCACGAGGGGCACGCGACTGCGTCTGCTACTGATGCCCATAATCAGTTAACGGCTACTGCATCTACCACTGTCATTCGCCTCCCATTTGGTGGTGCCTGGCAGTTACCTGATACTGGTGTGCGCACGCTGGTGTTCATTTTGCTGCTGGGGCTTGTGATTCTAGGCGTTGCGGTGGTGCGGTATATCCGTTCTGCCCGCAGCGAAGCTGAGGATTAATGTGCTCGCTTGTCGACGTCACGGCGTCACCCAGTCGTCGACAAGCGGGTATAGCTAATGTAAAAATTGGCAAATTATTAGCTTTTTGAAGGATAGATGGGTTCTGCTGTGGCGTTGATATGTACTTTAAACTGAGGTTTTGATCTCGGATTATTGTGCGCCGCAATTAAAGTGCCGAACATTTGCTAATTATATTAAGTAAATACTAAACTTAAACTTAAAGTTGGGTTTATTTTTTGAAATGCCCACAATTGAACGCAAAGTTTGCGATCGCCCACCTGGGGCGTCGTTGTTTCTACTACGACAAGGGAATGTGATGTCAAGGACTCGCCACGTGCGAAACCGCACCGCTGCAATAATCGCCGCAGCCGTTGTCGCCTTTTCAGGCACCGTTTTTAATCCAGTTGTATTTCCACTGGCTAGCGCCCAGTCACAAAATGATCCAGTTCCAGGATCACCTGCACATACGATGGATTTGAGCCAAGAGGTTTCGCTGACGATCAAAAAGCGTTTGGGTGATCCGCAGCTAGATGCACGAACTGCGGAAGGGCTTCCAGGGGTCAATAATGCACAATTTAAGATTGAAAAAATTACCTTGATGGAGTCCGGCCAGCCCGTCGCTTTGAATACTGACAAAGCGTTCAAGTTACTTAAAGATATGACCGCCGCAAACTTAGGTGAAGCGCAAGCTGAGGTATTAACTACTGTCAATACCGGCCCGACTGGCGACGTAACGGTTACTAAAGCGACTCATAGTGATTTCACGGCGGGAGTGTATAGAATTACTGAATTGCAAAGCGGTGATTTTTCGGTAGCAAAGCCTTTCCTTGTCGTTTTGCCAACCACCGACAATGCTGGAAAATGGGTCTATTCCCGTGAAGTATTGCCTAAGGGTCAATCAGTTAAACCAACTAAGACTGTGGAGCCGAAAGATGCGACTATTGGTAAGACTTTGACCTACACCATTAGTGCACCAGTACCTGCGGGTGAAATTAGTACTTTTAAGATTTCCGATTCTCTTATGGCCGGTTTGAGTTTGGCGAGTGTTGAAAGTGTGGCGGCGGTAGGCGGAACTAGCGGGTCGCAAGATCTGTCAAATAGTGGATACTTTCAGCATTCTGTGTCTGGACAGGATTTAAGTTGGACTTTTGAACAAACTGGTTTTGAGCGTCTCATGCAGCTGCGTAAGGTGGATTCTGATCTGAAAGTTGTGATCACGTTCAAAGTAACTGTGAATTCAATTCCAGGTGATGGTGTCATAACCAATACCGCCAACGTCGATCTGCCGAATGGGTTGAAGCTTGATACTGACGTTCAGGGTCCCGATGGTAAAAAGCCAACCAGTACTACATTTGGTGATCTGACTGTGAACCTGACTGCGGAAGGTGCTTCTCCGGGTGATAATATAGCCGGGGCGCAATTTGAGCTCTATCGTTGCGAACAGGGCGCTGGTGGTAAATGGGAAGTTAAAGAACAACCAGTCCCTATGAACGACACAGACTCAGGTGACAGCATCGTGTCCAAGATTAGCTCCGTTGATCAAGGTGGTGGGGCTGGCTTATCGAAAGCGCTGGGATTTAATATTCCTACCAAGTATTCGAATTCCCAAACAGACCTTAAGTTCTGCGTCGTGCAGACCAAGGCGCCAGATGGGTACATGCGTAATCCAGAACCGCAACCAGTAGAAATAACTGATGAAGGTCGTGTGCTTACCTCGAATATCACCAATTACAAAGACAGTATCGTTGGTCAGTTGCCTGCAACTGGTGCGAAGGGTGTTGGTTTGATCCTGCTGTTGGGCTTGTTGCTGACAGCGCGGGGTCTGTACACAAGCTACCGGGATCGCAAGGTGGCGTAAGTAAAAAGCAAAAGCTAGTTAGGGTGGGCGGTTGCCTTAGCCTAACTAGCTTTTTGTATTGCGTGGTGAAAGGCAGGAGGGCGATGGTGCTGGTGGCAACGCGGCGAGACGCGAGGGCGTCGACACGCAGGAAACGGTCGCGGCGAAGCTTGATCTGGGTGGTTCTGGGAGTGGTGGTATTGCTCTACCCGATGGTTGCCACAATCTATAACGACTATAAGATTCACCAGCAGGCGGCGACCTATGGGAAATCAGTAGCGCGGATCGACCCGCCGGAACAATTGGAGCACTACCAGTTCCAGGCGCACGCGTATAACTCGTGGCTCACCCAACAAGGACACCATGCCCGCCCGGCGTTGCCAAGTGACCCAGGTTTCGATCGGTATATGGAAACTCTTAACCCACCAGAAACGTTTGGCGTCATGGCTCGGATTCGGATTCCAAGTATCGGGGTGGACTTACCGGTGCGGCACACCACCAATAGTTCAGTGCTATACGAGGGGGCGGGGCATATGTACGGCTCATCGCTGCCGGTAGGAGGCATGGGTACCAATGCTGTAATTTCGGCCCACACGGGGATGGTGGATGCCAGCATGTTTGACAATCTGCCGCGTATTAAAGATGGCGCGTTGATTCGGATTGATGTGTTGGGTTCATCGTTGTACTACCAAGTGGTGTCCCGGCAAGTGGTGGCACCCAGTGACTATTCGGCGGTGGAATACTTCCACGATCGAGACCTGCTAACACTGATAACGTGCACACCATACGGTATCAATACTGACCGGTTGTTGGTGCTGGCGGAACGGGTTGATCCGGCGCCGGTAGGTGCGGATTCAGAAACCACGGTGTGGTTTCGGTGGTCGTGGTGGATGATCGCCGATGCGGCGATCATTATCTGTGTGGTTTTAGGGGTGACAGGTTGGGAATTGCGGCTGGCGTGGCGGCGTCGAAAAGCAAAAACTGAGGTAGGAGGCGAACGCTAGCGCGGTGTGAGTTGGCGGCGTACACTGTGCGGTGTAAAAGTTACGGTACGGTAGGTTTTGTTGTTTATCTGCTGGCCCCACATGACATAAGGTAGGCCGTTTCATCATGACGGAAACTCCAACCGCCCGCTTGGTTTCGTTCACCCGTAGTCGGCTCGATCGAGGGCCACGACCCAAAGCCCGTGGCCTATACCA
This sequence comes from Corynebacterium mustelae, assembly GCF_001020985.1. NCBI lineage: Bacteria > Bacillati > Actinomycetota > Actinomycetes > Mycobacteriales > Corynebacteriaceae > Corynebacterium > Corynebacterium mustelae. The sequence goes on along the minus strand of NZ_CP011542.1, from coordinate 2,858,661 downwards.
CCATGTTGCCGCCTATGTGGCTGCCATCGCGGGCGCGGTATTGATAACATTCGCCTGGCTGCGTACCCCCTGGCAGGTGGGGCTGGCCACCACAGTCTATGCCGTTGCAGTCGTTGCCCTGTTTGGCATTTCAGCGGCCTATCATCGGGGGCCGTGGCGAAGCGAACGGGCGGTTCGCGCATGGAAAATCGCCGATCATTCCACGATCTCAATTTTTATTGCTGCCACCTACACCCCGGTTGCGGTTCTCACCCTTAACCCCCGCAACGCATCCTGGTTGCTGGGTATTGTCTGGTTGGCCGCGCTAGGAAGTGTAGTGCTCACCTTCGTTAATCACCCCAGGTGGCTGGACGTTGTTGTATATCTGGTATTGGGGTGGGCGATAGTTCCGCTTCTGCCCGCGTTGCTAAAAAACGCAGGCCCAGCCATTGTTAGTTTGTTAGCCGCCGGAGGACTAATATACAGTCTCGGCGCGGTGGTCTATGCACTGCGCTGGCCGGGCCGACAAGCCCGGCTCATCGGTTATCACGAGCATTTTCACGCGGCCACCATCATTGCGGCAACTTTGCATATGATCGCAATTTGGATGCTGGTGGCCCGAATATAACCACGTGAGCGTACCAGACGCCAGAAAGTAGCGAATTAATCCTTAGGTTCGATGCTGGGGTGGGCCATCAGCGGCTTCGGCGCGTAGGCTGCCCGTAGCTCCCGCAGTGTGGCGGCGTGCTCCCAGAGCCTGATATCTTCCTCCGTGCGTGGCCTAAACTGCCGGGCTGGAAGAGGGATGCCATCAATATCCACCCCGACGTAGGTCACCGTGGCGTGGATAGCGGTTTCCAATTTCTCCCGGCCGCCCCGGGGAGCACCAGAACGGACATGAACGCTGACCTGCATCGAGCGGGCATCAGTACGCATTAGTCGGGCGTCTACTTCGATTAAATCGCCGATCTGAATAGGTCGGTAGAACCGAATCCCGCCCGCATAAACAGCAACGGTATGTTCGCCGGACCACTCCATGGTGCAGGCGGCGCCAGCTTCATCAATCCACTCCATAGCGGTGCCACCATGGACTTTGCCGCCCCAGTTCACGTCCGTCGGCTTGGCTAAGAACCGGGTAATCAACCGAGGCGCATCGGACGGGCCGTCGTACGTTTGTTTCTCCATCTCCATTTCGATGGCCTTCCGAAGCCCAATGCGTGAGGTAGCCGCATCCTGTACCCGCTTCTCGTCCTCATTTCGTGGCTCAAACGGCGGCACCGGGGTAGGGGTGCCAGTTTCCGGATCCTTTGCAACGAAAATGACCAAACAGTCACATGCCCTAGTAAACACGCCTTCGCGTGGGTCGGCTGAAAGTACCTCGTTGACAATGTGCATGGAGCTGCGCCCAGTCATGGCAATCCGCGAGCGCACCTCCACCATATGCCCGCTGGGGATAGGCCGGGTGAAATGGATATGTCCAACATAAGCGGTCACACAGTACGTTCCGGACCAGCCGACGGCGCAGGCATAAGCTGCCTTATCTATCCATTCCAAAACCCGGCCGCCGTTCACACCGTGATTGCCCGCCATAATGATGTCAGTGGGGGCTGCCATAAAACGAAGTGTTAATTCTGGGGAACGAGGCACCGATACTGGGGTGTTATCGGCGGAAGTAGGGCCAGAAGAGGGAGCAAGTTGATTAGTGTCAGATGATTGCGCGGGGGTGCTGCCAATAGTCATGTTCACACCATACCCAAAATTTGTCGCAACTAGCACAACAAGAACCACGATAAGCGTGGCCACGCCGCCCAGTTATGATAATACAATGGCCACGCACAAAGTTGACCCAGATCAGATGCGCACTGCGGTGTTGGAATTAGCTGAATGGATTGTTCTGCCCCGCGAACAAGCACTTAATAAAAACAATGAGCTTTCCCCTAACCGGGCGGCTCTTGCAGCCGCTGTGCGGTTAACCGTGCATACGTTAGGCGATATTGCGCCAGGCGGCAGTGTTGAGGTACGGGTGCCGCCCTTTGCCGCAGTGCAGTGTGTTCAAGGTCCATCTCACAGTAGAGGCACCCCACCTAACGTTGTGGAGACTGATCCGCTCACATGGTTACGGATAGTAACTGGGGTGGAATCGCTCGTGGATAATCCGAAGGTAACCATGTCCGGAACCCGCGCTCCAGACGTCGCCCAGTGGCTACCGTTGCTGCGTCTGTGAAGCTGTAAGGGGGTGGTTGGGAAGTCAACGAATAGTTGGATGTCAGGTGATGTGCGGGTAGTTTTGCGTGGTCTATGCGACTAAGGCCGAGCCAGCAGCCATTCCTGGCGAACCGGAGCATTAGAAGCTGGTGCAGGTTATGGTCTAGCATGGGTTGGGTGGCACAGATTAAGCAGCCGGTAGAACAGTTGGAAAATATTTCGGTCACTTCTTCAATCGCAGGATTCGACGACCAGGGGGAGCAATCCCCGCGAGAAGAATGTGGGGTCTTCGGCGTATGGGCTCCGGGTGAGGAAGTTTCAAAGCTTACCTATTTTGGTCTCTTCGCCTTGCAACACCGGGGCCAGGAAGCTGCTGGTATCGCGGTGGGGGATGGCCAGCAGGTAGTCGTGTTTAAGGACTTGGGCCTAGTGTCACAAATCTTTGATGAACAAACCTTAGAGTCTCTCAAGGGTGACGTGGCTATCGGGCATACCCGTTACTCCACCGCAGGTGGCGTGACATGGGAAAATTCACAACCTATGTTCCAGGTGGCTCCCGATGGGACAGATGTTGCATTGGCACACAACGGAAATTTGGTTAACTACCTAGAGCTGCTGGATGAAGCTCACTCGCTTGAGCTTGTCGACGCCCACACCCAGCCCTCCGATTCGCAGGTTATGACGGCTCTTTTAGCCCATGGCATTACCACCGGAATGAAGGTTCTTGATTCCGCTCGACTCTTGTTACCCAGAGTAACGGGCGCTTTTTGTTTAACCTTTACCGACGGGCACACCCTCTATGCTGCCCGCGACCCGGAAGGGGTGCGCCCATTGTGCCTGGGTCGGTTAGAAAAAGGCTGGGTAGTTGCATCTGAAACCTGTGCCCTTGATATTGTGGGTGCGTCGTTTGTTCGGGAAATTGAGCCTGGCGAATTGGTGGCCATTGATGAAGCGGGCGTGCGGTCAGAGAAATTTGCCGCGCCGCGTCGTAAAGGCTGTGTCTTTGAATATGTATATCTAGCTCGACCGGACTCGGTGATTCGGGGTCGAAGTGTCAATGAATCTCGCCTGGAAATTGGCCGCAGGCTGGCTAAAGAATTTCCGGCAGATGGTGATTTGGTCATTCCTGTCCCGGAATCAGGAGTTCCGGCGGCGGTGGGATTTGCCCAAGCCTCTGGAATCCCCTTTGGTCAGGGCCTTGTGAAGAACGCTTACGTGGGCCGAACCTTTATTCAACCGTCGCAAACATTGCGGCAATTGGGAATTCGGCTCAAACTCAACCCGTTGCGAGAAGTCTTGCAAGGCAAGCGTTTGATCGTGGTGGATGATTCCATCGTTCGCGGAAACACACAACGTGCACTCATCCGAATGCTGCGGGAAGCCGGCGCTGCGGAGGTGCATGTGCGTATCGCATCGCCACCAGTGAAATGGCCATGTTTTTACGGAATCGACTTTGCTAGCCCTGGTGAACTCATAGCTAATGCGGTCACAGAGGGCAACGAAGAAGAAATGGTGCAGGCAGTGTGCACCGCCATTGGTGCTGACTCGTTAGGATTCGTCTCAACCGAGTCGATGGTGGCCGCGACGCAGCAGCCACGATCCGAGTTGTGCTGTGCCTGTTTCGATGGAGAATATCCGTTGGGATTGCCTACCGGTAATCCCAATGCGGAGCTCGTGTCGGCGCTGCAACGCGGTTCCTGCGGCGGCGTGGATTAGCGGCGAACCCCTCGTCGAAAAGCGAGTACGTAGCCTTGCTGTAAACGTTACACATTATCCAGTTTTTATAAGAACGTATAGGTACCCAAAAATGACTGATACCCCAATTAACGCAAACGATGAAAAAGTTGCGGACGAAGCCGTATCTTACGCTGCGGCGGGCGTCGATATCGAAGCCGGCGACCGCGCTGTCGAGCTTTTTGCACCGCTGGCGAAAAAAGCCACTCGGCCCGAAGTGCGCGGCGGGTTAGGCGGCTTCGCTGGGTTATTTGCCTTGGGTAAATACCGGGAACCGCTGCTTGCCGCGGGATCTGACGGCGTAGGCACTAAATTAGCGGTAGCACAGGCCATGAATAAACACGACACCATCGGCATTGACCTGGTTGCCATGTGTGTTGATGACCTGGTAGTTTGCGGTGCAGAGCCACTGTTTTTGCAGGACTACATCGCCATTGGCAAAGTCGTGCCAGAACATGTTGCTGAGATTGTTTCCGGCATCGCCGAAGGCTGCATACAAGCTGGTTGTGCGCTTTTAGGTGGCGAAACGGCAGAGCATCCCGGGGTTATGGAACCCGGTGACTACGACGTTTCCGCCACCGCAGTTGGGGTTGTGGAAGCCGACGAATTACTCGGCCCGGACCGGGTACGAAATGGCGACGTGGTGATCGCAATGGCGTCTTCCGGACTGCACTCCAATGGGTATTCCCTCGCGCGCCACGTGTTGTTGGAAAAAGCAAGTCTGCCGTTGGATGGTTTCGTGGAAGAGTTAGACCGCACCTTGGGTGAAGAGCTATTAGAGCCCACCCGAATCTACGCAAAGGACTGCTTGGCGCTGGCTGATGAATGCGAAGTTCACACCTTCTGTCACGTCACCGGCGGCGGGCTAGCGGGAAATCTTGCACGGGTAATCCCGGACGGGCTTGTGGCAGAACTGAGCCGTGCGACCTGGACGCCTGGCCCGATCTTCCGACTAATCCAAAACGTAGGTAAAGTGCCGCAGGAAGAGATGGAAAAGACCTTCAATATGGGGGTCGGTATGGTTGCGGTAGTGGCACCGCAAGACCGTGACCGGGCGTTGGCTATGCTCACGGCGCGTCATATCAAGGCGTGGGAATTAGGCACCGTTCATACTGCAACCGATTCCGATACCGGGTCGGTCATCATGTCGGGTTCCCACTCCGGTCACTAACGGGCTGCCGCTGGTTCTCTAGTGATTGAGTTAGGCGGCGCGCAGACACTTATGGGTAGCTGGCCAGGGATGATTAATTCTGGCTATTAACGGTGAAGATTTTAACAATAAAAGCGACGGCGAAAATGTGGTTTTTTGTCCGTCGCTTTAGCTTATGCTGGGACAACGGCGAAGACACTTAGGTGATGTGTACACTTCGATAGTGACTGAATGGAGCACGATCTTAATGGATACACATTACGAATTCACCGGGGAAACGTGCCAGCATGCAGGACGTACCCTACACCGAATTAGGACACTTAAGGATATTCCAGCTGTAGGTGCTAAAGCCTACGATAGTGGGGGTTGGATTGAATCACCGCATAATCTTCCTAGCGGGATTGACCCTGGCTGGGTTACAGATAATGCAAAAGTTTACGGTATGGCGCAAATAACCACCGGGGCGCTCATTGGGGGAGAAGCAGAGGCGCTAGATGAAGTCGTAATCGCAGGCCGGTCAGTTGTAGGCGATAATGCCCGCATCCACGGTTGGTCGCAGGTACTTGACGGGGGCCGGGTAGGCGGCCACGCCCAAGTCCATGGTCGGGCAACCGTAAAGCACTACGCGCAGCTGTTCGACGATGCGGAAATATATGACGACGCGGTCATCGCCAACGGGGCTCGGGTTTACGGCCGCAGCCGGGTGTTTGGTTTTGCACAAGTAACTGGCAATGTTGAGGTGAAAGACTTCGCACGGGTGTGGGGGCACGCCCGAGTCGCAGAAGGGATGATTTACGAGGATGCTCAAGTATCCGGTACCGCTCGGGTTACCGGATGTGCCCACCTGCTATCCAGCGCGGAAGTGACCCATTCCAGTCATATTTTCACTTTGTACCCAATGGGGCAAGCCTTTGGCGCCGTTACCATGTACCGCACCACGCATGGTGGGCACATGGTTGCCATAGGCTTTTCTGATGGCACCCCACCGTGGTGCGGTTCTGTGATTGAGCTAGCCGCCAAGGCGCAAGCGCTTGTCGACGACGATTGGTGGTCCCACCGTGATGTTTCCAGCCAGACGCAGCAAAGTTGGTTGGAGGAATTTACCAACCTTGTTCCCGCATTCACCGCCCGGTTGGAAACGTGGGCATTGCAAGAACGAATGAAGGCCGAATGATGATTGCAAGCAGTACTGATTCTAAAACCGAACCGCACTTCACGTTCACCGGAGCCACCCAAGTATTCGCCGGGCATACAGTGCATCAGATCAAAGCCCGCATCAATCTTCCGCACGCCGGTGTGGTTGCTGGAGATATCGGCGGCTGGGTGGAAACCACTGACAGTTTACGCGACAATGCGTGGATATTTGATGACGCTTGTGTCTACCAAGGCGCCCAAGTAACCGGTGACGCTATCGTGCGCGGTAACGTCGCCGTGTTTGGGCACGCGCACATTGGCGAAAGCGCCGTCGTGGAGGGCAGCGGCGAGATCAGAGATTACGCCCGAGTCTATGGCTGCGCCCAAGTCCAAGGCCGCGGCTCGGTGGTCGACCACTCCCACGTGTACGGTTGGGCAACAGTGTCTGAAAACGCCACTGTCAGCGAAGGCGCACAAATCTACGGGCATGCTCATGTGGCTGGCAATGCGGCAATTTCCGGCGGCGCCCATGTGTGCGGCCAGTCGCATATTGCAGGCAGTGCTACCCTATCCAACGGTTCCGTGGTCTGTGGCCATGCGGTAATCACTGGTGAGGTTGCTATCTCCGGTGGCGCTCAGGTTTCCGCAACCGCGCGGATTGAGCATTACGACGACATTTTGATCATCAATAGAACTGGGTTGGTAGAAGACACCATCACGGTGTTTCGCACCGACGATCAGGGGAGCAGCAATCATGTGATCGCCATGGGGAAGTGGCGCGGCACCATCGAATCTCTCCAGTTTGAAATCTCGCACCCCAGACACGGTTCCGGTGAACGATCAGATTTTGAACAAGACCGCCTGCAAGCGGAAGTGCATGCGCTCATCCCGCTACTGAATACCCGCATTGAACAGTGGCGCAGCCGGGTGCTTGCCTGAAACCCTGAACACACTGGTCGCTCATGGCTAGCGTGCTCGGGGAAAGAAAGTGTAACCCAATGATCTGACCCGGTTGTTGTAGACGATGCACAAAACCGCAGAGGAGATGGCACTGCTTAGCACTGCTATCACGGCGGATTGGTGTGCGTATATACCGAAAACCGACATGGGGATCGCGATTACGTATGGGATACCAAACGGAAATGGCTGCAAATATCAGGAGCTCTGCTGGCATGACGAAACCGGTGAATGTCTATTTATGGGATTAAACATCCACCGGTTAAGCAGGTGTGCTATGAGACTTTTAGGTGAGGGGCGAAGATACCAGTTGGTTACTTCTTCTCATCTTCTTCGTCTTCAACCCAGTCGGCATACTCAGAATATGCATCCGCATAATCGTCGTATTCATCATCGTAATCGTCGTGTCGATCATTGGTGCGACTTGGGGACTGTCCGGCTAGCTCACGTTGCAAAGAGTCCAAATCCATATTTGGAGTGTTGTACTTCAGCTGGCGTGCAACCTTGGTCTGCTTTGCCTTCGCGCGACCGCGACCCATGGCATGACCCCCTTGGTACTAAGCGGAGCATCCCTGGGAATTTGGAATGCTCCGTGGGCTTTCAATCAATACAGTATGTTTTCCTGTATGACACAATAGCGTGAAATGGGTCGGTTTGTCGCACTGGGGCGCTGACCTAGGCAAATAATGTGCAAAATCCCAGTATCGCTAAAAACTAAGTCCCCCTTTTTTCGGTTACATCAACCCTTTGAGCCGGTTGAGTGCAGCCCGACCCGCCTGGCTAGATTCATCCACCGGGATCGAATCTCGATCAATACTGATTGCGGTGTCGCCGCTGTGCAGCACCACCGGAGTATCAGCATGGACGACATTGCGTTTGATAAGCGCTAACCCAATAGGTCCGAAATCATGGTCATGAACTATCGTGCCGAGCCTTCCGACGGTTTTATCACCAGCTTCGATCACAGCGCCTGGTTCCGGTAGCAAAGGCGCGGAACCATCTAAATGCACCATAACCAACAACCTGGGGGAGCGGCCCAAGTTTTCCACTCGGGCAATAGTTTCCTGACCCCGGTAGCACCCTTTCTGAAGTGCCACCGCACCCATGGTGTCCCCTCGATTAATCAAGTGGGGAACCTCATGCGGAATAGTCTTATCGTCAAAATCAATGCTGGGTTCTGGAATGGTATTCTTCACCCGCTCAGCGGTATAAGCCATCAATCCGGTAGGTGCCCACCCGGCGTCGATAAGCTGCGATGAAACGGTGAACAGGTGGCTTTGTGGGACGAAACAATCTCGACGTTTGCTGGTACCCCAGTCCAGCACCCGGCTAAATGCAACCACGTCGGGAAGCGTAACAGCATCTTCGGAGGGTGAGATGAGGCTTAGGATACGAAGATCGGTTGGTGTTATCTCTACCTCGGACAAGAAAATCCGCAGATTGAGGTATTCAATGAGGCTGTCCGCATGTTCGGGAGCAAGATCAAGATAGAAATTATCGCCCTGGATAGACACATCAATGAGCTGTTCAATGCGCCCCTGGCCATCTAAATTGATCGCCTGGGTGAAAAAGCCATCAGGCTGATTGATCAGCTTCTGGCTGAGCAAACTGTTGAGAAACGTGGCGGAATCTGCGCCACTGACCATAAAAACCGGCCGATTGGAGCGATCAACCAGCCCGCGTTTTTCAAAATTGCGTTGCTCAACCAACGGATTGCCGTAGTGCCACGCGACCGAGCGTAGAGTCGGGAAACCGTAATCCTGGCATTCTGCCGCGCCGGGAAGCGCAAGAAGCGGGGAACTATAGGTCGTTTCAGGGGTGGTTTGCGAATTTTTTTCAGAATTTGTCACGCAATCGATGGTAGCGCGTCATATGTTCATCCATCCAAGGCATAATCGGACATATGGCTTCTCACGTTCAGCCCTCGTCCACCTCACCAACCCCGATAGTATTGGCAGTGGAACCGTTTGGCGGTTCTGCCAGAAACCATAACCCCAATCTGCCACTGGTTTTTTGGGATGATGCGGCGGTGACGCGCGGCGATGGTGTTTTTGAGACACTCCTGTTGCGAGACGGCTGCGCCTGCAATGTGCAGCGCCACATTGATCGATTTTGCGCTTCCGCCCGATTACTAGACTTGCCGCAGCCTGCACTGGAAGCGTGGGAAAAAGCTACCGAATTAGCTGCTGAAATGTGGTTTTCTAAAACCGACCGGGATGCGTCCTGCGTCTGGACGTACACCAGGGGTCGGGAAAGCACCGGTATCCCCAGCGCATGGTTGGTGGTGAAAGACGTTGGCGATAAAACCGTTGAACAGCGCGAATCCGGCGTCAAAGTTATGACGGGGGCACGTGGATATAACATTTCGACCAGTGCACATGAAACAGATGCAACTATCAATACCCCACCGTGGTTGGTGGTTGGGGCGAAGTCGTTAAATTATGCCGCGAATATGGCGGCGTTGCGGTGGGCGAAATCCCAAGGCTTCGACGATGTCATCTTCACTGATGGGGAACAGGTACTTGAGGGGGCTACTTCCACTGTCGTTACGGTTCGTGGTAATAAAATCCGCACCCCAATTTCCGGCGGTGACATATTGCCCGGTACCACCGTAGCTGCACTTTTTGCGCACGCAACCGACAGTGGTTGGCGCTGCAAGGAAAAGAATATGCTTGTCGACGACCTATACCGCGCCGACAGCGTGTGGCTTCTAAGCTCGGTGCGGATTGCGACTCGGGTTACTCAGTTGGATGGGAAAAAGCTCCCGAAACCCGCGAATGAAACGGAAATCCGGGAGCTGATAGAAGCAGCGCTAGGGGTCCCTTAACCCATGACGCGGCGCAGTTCAGCCGACATACGAGGCTTCAACTCGCCGTCTACCATGCGCTCATCAACCCACCCCAAGTTGTTATTCGGCATAAGGCCGTAAAGTCGTTTACCCGCACCTAAAGAAGCCGGTCCTGTCGCGGTGACCATCGTGGAGGCGGATTCTAATTCCCACGCGCGTTCATTGAGCGGTTGGCCGTACATGATTTCCACCGCGCCAAGCGATGATGCGATAACTAACTCGATTTCGTCCTTGGCGTTAATGCGCCAAAAACCGGTTTCGCGCTGATCTAAACCAGTGGCGTTGCCTTCTGCATCGAGATCCCACATACGGGATTCGTAGGTGAGGTATTTTTCACCATCGTGGGCAATAATCAACTGTTGGCCAAAATTGACAATGGTGTCGTCTTCCAGGGGTTTTTGGCCGGTGCCCCGCCAGACTCCAACTAATGGCAATAGCGCGAGTAGGCCATCGTGCAAACTAGGACCTTCCCGAAGATTTGCCGTGTCATCTGGAATAGGAAGGTCACCGAAACCGGGAATATTTCGGTGCGCGGATTCCTTCCATTCTTCCGCTGCGCGATCCACAGCTGCGCTGCCAGAAAGCGACACATGTGATGGCGAAGGTTCCTTGCTTGCTGCGGCGTCGCCTGGGGTATCTGGGATTGAATGTGGTGATTGTTCTGTCATGCCTAACCACATTACACGTCGAATCGTATCCCTATTCAGTCAGATTTCCGGCTAGGGTGGGGAGACGTGAAGGCACTATTAATTTCAAACCCAAATTCCACAACCCAGCAACCAGAACTATTTAGACACCTGATTCCGGTGTTGCGATCCGTACCAGGGTTGCATCTACACGCCCAATTTACTCACCACGCCGGACACGCCACCGCCATGTGCGAGGGGCTGACCCGCGCCGATTACGATGTCGTCATCGCCGTCGGCGGCGATGGAACAGTGAACGAAGTCATCAACGGCCTGCTTGGCTCTGTTCCTGCGACAGGGGAGGCGTCGAAAAGCTACCACGAGGTACCAGCGCTCGCAGTTATCCCCACCGGTTCCGCAAACGTTTTCGCACGTGCATTGGGCTTCCCGCCGGAACCCATTCAAGCCACCGAGACGCTCGCCCACACTCTGCGGCACGGGCTAACTCGAACCATTGACATGGGAACCTGGAACGACAACTGGTTTGCCGTCAATGCAGGTTTTGGCATCGACGCCGACGTAATTGCCAATATGGAACGGGTACGGCAACGAGGCTTCTCCGCAACCCCACTGCGCTATCTACGCGTCACCGTCCGGGCATGGCGACGGCTTCGTAAATACCCGCCAAATATTAGCGTTTCTGCAATCAACCGGGACGGTGAACGTCGCAAAGTAGCCAAACTCCCAGTGTGCATGGCGTCGAATACCAACCCGTGGTCGTTTTTCGGGCCGCTGCCAGTGGTGACCAACCCCCGCAATTCCTTCGACATGGGCTTAGGTTTATTTGGTGTAACCCGGCTTGATGGTATTGCAGGTGCCACTGCCATGTTGCAAATGTTGGGCGCGAATTTGCCGCGCTTTGCCACTTCCTGGCTCAAAGAACGTACTTTCACCTTCGATGATGTGCTGGAAGTTGATCTAACTTGCGCCAAAACCCAGCGGTTCCAGGTTGACGGTGAATACGCTGGTGATTTCAAGACTGTGACTTTGGGAGCTATCCCCGAAGCCATCGAGGTTTACGCCCCTACAGATAAAGTAACCCCGACTCCAATGTCATGGGTGCGGCTTGCACTCAGCTTCTTCGACATTCGGCTTTAAGCCACAAACCTGTGTGCTGCGAAACTCGAAATTTAAGGGGCGGTTACTGTACATTTCGCCCAGGTTCGCAGCACACAGGCTCGTGTCGGCTGATCTTCGGAAACCAGTGTGCTGCGCAGGTACCGTAATAAGCCAGCTGTGCAGTGCCCGTTTGGCGTAAACGCAGCACTAAGCTTATCGACGCCTCCACGTCCGCATCTCCAAACGCATGTAGTTTGCTCCTGGTTTTCGGTGTGCTGCGAAGCGCAAATTACAAGTAAGGCGCTTTGCCAGTTTGGATTGGCTTCGCAGCACACAGGTTGGTGCTGATTGAACTCTGGAAACCAGTGTGCTGCGAAAGTATAGTTTGAAGGGGAACTGGTGGGGTGGCTTGAACACAAACGCAGCACACAGGTTGGTGTGGCTAAAGCGTTAATTAGGGGTCTTTGAGTCGCTGGCTTTCGGGATTAAATCCTCGGTGTGCACAACGACATTGCGCTCTTGGGACTCAAAATAAATAGTGCCACCACTGGAAGCAACATAGCTTGCCTGCCTGGCAAGTGGCAGGGTGCGGGTATTTAGTTCCCAGCGAAACGCGTCCAATATTTGGGCTTCTGTCAGACCATCGGATCCCGATTCAGATACAGCGCCACGATCAACCAGTCGCACTGGGTTTAAATGAAACATTTTGCCCACCAACCGCAATTCCGCCAGAACCACCACCGGTCCAGGTAGATCAGGAGGCGTGCCGCTTAGCTGAACCTCCGCCACGTGGCCACCAGCCGGGGAGATATCGTAGGGATGAGAAATATCTAAGTCAGAAATACCCAATTGGGAGCCAAGCGCCACCGCATCAAGAGCCACGCCGCGGCTAATCAATGCAGCTTTAGACCCATCAATATCACCGGCGAGTACTTGCTCCTTTGTTACCTCCACATCAGTAAGCGACGTGTGCGCCCGGATCAGGCCAAATGGTTCCACCGCCACATCAGTCATGGAAACGTACATGTCTGGCAGTGTTCCAGTTAAAAGTGCAGCGGAAAACGGAAAACCCCCCAAATACACTTCAGGTGCGGCAGCCAATTCGGCAATGCTTTCCACCCGATCTGACAGCTGCTTCTCACTACGCGCAGCAACGGCGGTGTCTACCACCCAGGTGGATGCCAGCAACCCAGCAATCACACTGAGGGTAACCACAATCCGTTTTATTCTGCGCTTTTTTACACTCACCCCTCCATAGTTACTACAAGCCGCGTCGAAAAGCAGAAAATGAGTACTCTCGGTAATCATGAACGTCACAATGCACATGGGGCAACTTCCACCACCCCTCTACGACGCCACCAAAAAACTCCTTGAGGCTGCGCAGGACCACGACGGCATATCACCATTGTCGGAACAATTCCTCAGAGGCCTCACCGACCCTAGCCGAGGCCACACCCACGCGCTGCTGTTTCGCCACACGGTCTCTGAACCTGCCCAATTCGGCACGATCATAGGCATAGCCACCAGCGACGGTACTACCTTAGAAATGGTTGTTCACCCCGATTTTCGCCGCTGCAAAGGCGCAACGGCTTTGAAAACCGCATTTCCCACCACCCCGGTATGGGCACATGGCGATCTGACCGAAGCCCAACAATTCGCACAAGCTCTTGGATTGAACCCCACCCGGCAACTGCTTGTCATGGCGGCAGACATTACCCCACACCAAGTACCGCCACTGCCGAGCGGGTTGACCCTACTGACCGCGACAGAAGCGGTTGAACAATTTGGACAACGCCATTTCGATAATCAGTGGCTTATTGCAAACAATCAAGCGTTTAGCTGGCATCCGGAACAAGGGGACTGGGACCACAACCGACTCGAAGCTGCCCGAAACACCGACTGGTACCGACCAGAAGACGTACTCACGTTGTGGGATAACGACATTATGTTGGGCTTCCACTGGATGAAACGCCACGGTGAGCTAGCCGAAGGTGCCGAGGCGGAAGTGTATGTCATCGGGCTTGCCGACGCCGGACGTGGGCGCGGGCTTGGGTCCATCCTGTTAAGCGCGGGGATTAATCACCTTTACGATGAAGGGGCACGCCGGGTGATTTTGTATGTGGAATCCGACAACACTCCTGCAATTGTCGCCTATGAGGCGCTGGGCTTTACAACCGTTGAACGGCATGTCTTATACACCTAGTCTGTTGTTTTGGTCAATGGAGCTGGCTGAAAATAGTGGTATTTAACCTGTGGCTGGGTGTCTTCATTAAGGTGACAATAGATTGTTAACGCAAAGCTTGACCAATGGTCAGCGAGCACCTCAAAGCTTGGGTATTTTTGGGGTGTGGTAGGTGGCATGTATCTGGGGTTGTCCAAAACTAATGGACAACCCCAGAACATTAATAATTTGGTGTTTATTGTAGTTTGTGAAAATGTTGATAATCGTACAATGTCCTTTTGCCATGGTTTTGTAATTTCAGATTTTCCGGAAGCGGAAGTTGGGAGAAAATATTGAGTAACATTGATGCAGAGAAGAAGGCGAGTAAATTCGTATTGTCCTCGACAAATAGTGAACTGGCGTTGGCTGAAAAAGCGGTTCCAACTATAAGAGAGTTTCGGCACAAGGCAGAAATTCCGATGCTGGTGCTTGGTATTATACTAACGCTGTTAGCTGCAATAGTGTGTATATATTTGGTTTTTGATGGAGAAACACTGAGTGATTTTGGAACAGGGATCTTAATTGGTCTAGCTGCGCCGTTGATTCTGTTTTTTGGAATCCGTTGGACATATTGGAACACAATCACCAATGCGGTTGAGGTGACTCCTATCCAATTCCCTGAAGTTTATAAAATCTATCAAGAAATTACTCAGAAAATGGGTTTTGTTGTTGAAGGGGAAAGCATTAATCGAAGACCACGTCTTTACATAACCAATGGAAACGGTGTGATGAACGCTTTCGCCTCAAAATGTCAGGTTCGCAAGGGTTATGTTGTCATGCATTCTGACATTGTTGATGTTGGTTACATCCATGGTGACTGGGGTTTTATTCGATTTGTTTTGGCGCACGAACTTGGACACATAAAATGCGGGCACGTGGATTTGTGGCGTTCCATAATGCAGCCAATTACCATGGCACTTTTCCTTGAACCAACAGTTACTCGTGCTCAAGAATACACTGCAGATCGTGTGGCATGTTATTTTGCCCCGGAAGGAGGGAAAGGCATGATTCACCTTTACTGCGGTAAACATCTCGGTCACAAAGTGAATTTAGACGAGTACTTTGAAAGCGTGAGCAAACATCAAAACAGCTTCTGGGTTAGGGTTGTAAATTTCTTTTCCAGCCATGCTGTTGGATTTCGTCGTATGGCCGCACTCAAAGAAGCAGAGACAAAAGGGTGGGATGTTCATGGAAAGATGCTTTAAACCTCATTTAACCGCCGGAATGCATGATATCGGCACCTTCCGGTACGGTTTCATCTTCTGGATCATCAAGCCACCCTTCCGGCAAGATGACCTTGGTGGGCGAGCCTTTGCGTCCTCGCGCCCCGTCGGAGTCGTCGGCAAGTGCGGTTGAATCGGACCACGGTGCAAGCACTCGGCGGAGATCATCAAGACTGGAAATTGCTGATAGTTGAGAACGGACTTCGCCACCGACTGGGAAGCCACGCAAATACCACCCCATGTGCTTACGTAAATCCCGGCAGCCTTTCTCTTCGCCATCGTGGGCGGTGAGCAGTTCGGCGTGGCGGATGATAATCCGGGTAACTTCACCCAAGGTGGGCTCTGCTGGAATTTCTGCGCCGCGCAATGCGGCAGACAATTCGGCAAACAGCCACGGCCGACCCAGGCAGCCGCGCCCAACAACCACCCCGTCGCAACCAGTTTCGGCCATCATTTTCTTCGCATCTGTTGCTTTGAAAATATCGCCGTTACCAAGCACTGGAATGCCGGTATCGGCTAGATGTTCCTTCAACCGGGTGATCTGTGACCAATCTGCTGCACCGGAATACCGTTGTGCGGCGGTTCGCGCATGCAATGCTACGGCTGCGGCACCCTCGGATGCTGCGATTCGACCTGCGTCTAAGTGGGTGTGGTGTTCGTCGTCGATACCAATGCGGAATTTCACCGTGACGGGAATGTTTGTGCCCTCGGTGGCTTTAACCGCAGCGGCTACGATATTGCCGAATAGTCGTCGTTTATAGGGCAATGCGGAACCGCCGCCGCGGCGGGTTACTTTAGGCACTGGGCAGCCGAAGTTCATGTCGATATGGTCGGCGAGATCCTCGTCGACGATCTTTTGCGCCGCCTTGTAGGTGTACTCCGGGTCGGTGGTGTACAGCTGCATGGAACGCGGTGATTCGTCGGGGCCGAAAGTTGTCATGTGCATTGTTTTCTCGTTGCCTTCGTACAACGCGCGTGCGGTAATCATTTCGCAGACATAAAGTCCGGAAACAGTACCGGTTTTTTCCAGTTCTTGTTCGCGGCACAGTGTGCGAAATGCAACGTTAGTTACCCCAGCCATGGGTGCCAAGACCACCGGTGAGGCAAGTTCAATGGAGCCAATGCGTAAAGTCACACTTCTTATTGTTCCAACTACGTCTATCATGCCCAAACTGAAAACCTGAATGTGCACAGTTATATAAACGGTGAGGAGAAAAGTGAGGGGTGAAGGTTACTGGTTCAAGATGGAAAAGAGGGGAACAAATGGGGGAGGGGCGGACTCTAAGCCTTGGGAAGCTGCGAGAGATAAACTGGCTATTAACCTGCAAATATAGTGATTTCGGTGCAGTAGGTTGTGGGAAGTTAGATTAAAGAGGGGGCCAAAGTCGCTCTAATGCGTTATTGTGGTCTCCGTAACTAATTTATGCTGCCATAGGGTTGTCTCACATTTAAGGAGACTGCCTCATGAGCGGTGTTACAGCAACAGCTTTCCTTATATCAGCCACACGGGTTGTTATGAGGGTTAACGAGGAGGAATTTAATGTCTGAGCGCATTGCGAACGCAAAGCTTGCTGGCAAGGTCATGTCCGCTGAGGAGGCCGCGCAGTTCGTCAATCATGGCGATAAAGTGGGTATTTCTGGCTTCACCGGCGCGGGCTACCCGAAGGCGCTGCCTACTGCGATTGCTGAGCGGGCAAAGGAAGCTCACGACCGTGGTGACGAGTTCATGATCGACCTGTTTACAGGTGCTTCCACTGCTCCTGACTGCGATGGTGTGCTTGCTGAGGCTGATGCAATTCGCTTCCGTACCCCATACCAGTCCGACCCAATCCTGCGAAGCAAGATTAACGAAGGTATTTCCCTTTACGCTGACTACCATCTTTCCGAATCTGGCTTGTACGTTGAGCAGGGATTCTTCGGTCAAATGAATGTGGCGATCGTCGAAGCTGTTCGCATTACCGAGGAAGGCCATATCGTGCCATCCTCATCCGTTGGCAACAATGTGGAATACCTGGATGCGGCAGAAAAAATCATCATTGAGGTGAACTCCTGGCAGTCGCGTGAGCTGGAAGGTATGGCAGACATCTACCGCATTAACTCGCTGCCTAACCGTCAGCCTATTCCGATTACTGAGCCAGGCCAGCGTATCGGTACCACCTACATCGACATCGACGTGGATAAGGTTGTGGCTGTTGTTGAGACTGATCTGCCAGACCGCAACGCACCGTTTAAGCCTATCGACGACCAGTCGAAGCAGATTGCAGGTCACTTCCTTGATTTCCTGGAGGGCGAAGTTGCAGCTGGCCGCCTTACTTACGACGGCTACATCATGCAGTCTGGTGTAGGTAACGTGCCAAACGCAGTGATGGCTGGCTTGCTGGACTCGAAGTTTGAGAATATCCGCGCTTATACCGAGGTTATCCAGGACGGCATGGTCGACTTGATTGACGCTGGCAAGATGACTATCGCTTCGGCAACCTCCTTCTCCCTGTCTCCGGAGTATGCAGAGCGGATGAATAACGAGGCTTCGAAGTACTCCAAGCAGATCATCCTGCGTCCGCAGCAGATTTCCAACCACCCTGAGGTTGTTCGCCGCCTCGGCTTGATCTGCACCAACGGTTTGATCGAGGCTGATATCTACGGAAACGTCAACTCCACCAACGTGATCGGTTCCCGCATCATGAATGGTGTTGGTGGTTCTGCTGACTTCACCCGAAACGGCTACATTTCCTCCTTCATCACCCCTTCGGATGCAAAGAACGGCGACATCTCCGCCATCGTGCCATTCGTTTCGCATGTGGATCACACCGAGCAGGACGTCAAGGTCATTATCACCGAGTACGGCTACGCGGATCTGCGCGGCTTGGCGCCACGTGAGCGTGTAAAGAAGATCATCGCTTTGGCGCACCCAGACTACCGGCCATTGCTGGAAGAATACTACGAGCGGGCAGAGGCTCTTGCTAAGGAGCGCAAGACCCTACAGACGCCACACGACCTGGCAACTGCTTTTTCCTTCCACCAACGCTTCGCTGAGACTGGTTCCATGAAGATCAAGTAGTTCTTCATTCCAATGAAAGCGGCGGTGTGATTACCCACAAAAGTGGTGATCGCACCGCCGTTTTTCTGCCTTTTATTAGCTGTAATTTAGGCAATTGACATGAAATAGGTGTTCACTATTACCGCAGCTAATCTGACGTAACTTCCAGTGAAAAACTCAACTACTATGCAGTGGTATGAGCACAATTTCACAATTCCTGGCGCCGTCGCGCATCACGCTCGATGTCCCCGCCAGCACCTGGCAGGCAGCGATCCGCCTCGCCGGAAATTTATTAGAAACCGAAGACGTAGCAACGGCCGACTATACCGACGCAATGATCGACACGGTGAAAACCAAAGGCCCCTACATTGTAATTGCTCCTGGTTTCGCATTCGCTCACGCGCAGTTCAGCACAGCCGTCAAATCCACCGGCATGTCCGTGGTTCGGCTGCGGGAACCGGTGAAGTTCGGGCACGAAACCAATGATCCAGTGCACATTGTATGGGCTTTGGCTGCAACCGATCATTCCGCCCACCTTGCGGCAATGAAACAAATAGCGCGGGTGATCGGCGACGGGGAGCGTCGAAAAGCATTGGAGACTGCCGCCACCCCGGAGGAATTTTTAGCAATTCTTGACACCCCGCCAGCGTCAGCAACGGCTAAGCCGCAGGTTACAGGCCACCGTGAGGTGACGTCGGCAAATGCGTCGACAAGCGTTGGTGATGCGGTGCCATCGACTGGCAAAATTCTTACAGTGTGCGGAAACGGCCTGGGAACCTCACTGTTTTTGAAGAACACGCTTGACGAATTGCTGTTGCGTTGGGGGTGGGCGAAATACATGACCGTGGAAGCCACCGATACTATCTCGGCCAAAGGCAAGGCAAAGGAAGCCGACGCCATTTTAACCTCCGGTGCTATCGCGCAGGCGCTTGGCGACGTCGGGGTTCCAGTGCGAGTCATCCAAGACTTCACATCACTTTCCGAAATCGATGCTGCACTGCGCAGTCTCTACGTTGTCGAATAAAGGCAGATCATGGACTTTCTTACCAGTA
The DNA here is from genome assembly GCF_001020985.1 of Corynebacterium mustelae. Lineage (NCBI taxonomy): Bacteria > Bacillati > Actinomycetota > Actinomycetes > Mycobacteriales > Corynebacteriaceae > Corynebacterium > Corynebacterium mustelae. The sequence continues at coordinate 2,839,376 of NZ_CP011542.1, read as the reverse complement.
TTCCCAGTTTCCTTGTCAATGAAATTCTTTCAGTACCAGCTTTCTTAATTGGTATCATCACGGCCGTGGGCCTTGCTGCCATGAAACGACCCGGTGGGCAGATCATCGGCGGCGCGATCAAAGCCACCCTGGGCTTCCTGCTCATCGGGGCTGGCGCGACGTTGGTCGTGGCATCCCTGGAACCGCTTGGCGCCATGATTACCGGTGCAACTGGTGCCCAGGGTGTGGTGCCCACCAACGAAGCAATCGTTGGTATCGCGCAGGAGAAATTCGGTTCCCAAGTCGCCTGGATCATGATCGCAGGTTTTGCCATTTCACTACTGCTCGCACGTTTTACTCCGCTACGGTATGTGTTCTTAACCGGGCACCACGTGTTGTTCATGGCGACGATGGTGACCATCATTTTCGCATCCGCCGGCTGGGATTCGTGGCTGGCGATTCTGCTCGGTTCGCTGGGACTGGCCATTGTTATGGTGTCGCTGCCAGCATTTGCCCACCCGTTTACCCGTAAGATCACCGGCGATGATTCGATCGCCATCGGCCACTTCGGCACCGCAGGCTACGTGGCTGCCGCCGCAGTGGGCAAAGCAGTGGGTAAAAACAGTCGCTCCACCGAGGACATGAAGCTGCCTGAAGGACTGCGCTTTTTGCGCGACTCCATGGTTTCCACCGCCTTATCAATGGCATTGATGTACATGGTGCTCGCCATTCTGTTTATGGTGCGGGCTGGAACCGAAGAAGCATTCACCGCGTTTGAAGACGGTGCCAGCTCTGTCGGTAACTACCTGGTGCAGTCGTTTACCCAAGGTTTGCAGTTTGGTGTCGCGGTCGCCGTGATTCTGTTTGGTGTACGCACCGTGTTGGGTGAATTGGTGCCCGCATTCCAAGGCATTGCCAAGAAAGTGGTGCCCGGCGCGATCCCGGCCCTCGACTGCCCGATCGTGTTCCCATATGCCCAGAATGCTGTGCTCATCGGTTTCATTTTCTCCTTCTTAGGCGGCCTAGCTGGCCTCGCCATTTTGTCGGTGTGGCTCAACCCAGCATTCGGACTCGCCTTGATTCTGCCCGGCCTGGTGCCGCACTTTTTCACCGGTGGTGCGGCTGGTGTCTACGGCAACGCAACCGGCGGCCGTCGGGGCGCCATGCTGGGTGCGTTTGTCAACGGCTTGCTGATTACATTCCTGCCGTCGATCTTGCTCGGTGTGCTCGGTGAATTTGGCGGTGAGAACACCACATTCGGCGACGCTGATTTCGGCTGGTTCGGCATCGCTATCGGTACTTCTGCGCACGCTGGCCTGGCCGTGGGCGTTATTGGGGTGCTGGTGGTCTATGCGATCATCCTGTTCGGCGCCATCGCGGTACAGAAGAAATTCGTCGACGGCGTTTCCATCACTCCTATTAGTGCCGCGACGGAAACCTCGGTAGACGCCCCGGCAACCCCTGCGGTCGCCGCTACCGCGTATCCGAAGATTCTGCCGCCGGAAGGCGCACCACAGCCACCGCGCGCTGCAGAAATCTAAATGAGATAAAAGGCTTCAGGTATCGCGTCGTCAGTTTCGGCCACGCGATACCGGAGCTTTTGCTTTTCGACGCCCCCACGTGCCTCGCGACGATACATATCGGGGCAGGTAAAACTGCGATTTCCCAACTTCAGCAGAAACCGCTAAAATAGCTCTCTGTTGGTTGCATTCATTTCAACCACGGGCCTTTAGCTCAGCTGGTAGAGCTACGGACTTTTAATCCGCAGGTCCCGGGTTCGAGCCCCGGAGGGCCCACCATTAGTGTTTTACTCGACCCCTCATCATGGAGATATTTTCGTGATGAGGGTTTTTGCTGTGTTGGTGTGGCTTCACCTCGAGATCGTTGGGAAAAGATGGGGTGAAGAGGTGCATTGGGGCGAGCCATTAATCTAGTCATTCACCTGCGGTTTTTCGCGTGGTACAATGCGAACATATGATCACTCCATCAACCTCAACGCAAAACTATGACCTGCCCAAAAAACAGATCGTTTTAGCTATTTTGCGCAAATTTGGTGTGGTGCGGGCACAGCTGTTTGGTAGCGCTGCGCGCGGTGAGCTTGGGCCAAATAGTGACATTGATTTGCTCGTTGAATTAGATGGAAAGGTGGATTATGGCAAACTTTTGCTTCTCTCTGAGGAGTTAGAGGTAGCCACCGGTAGGCGTTTTGACGTCCTTACTTCTATTAAAGAAGTTTTTCGCCCCTATATTGAGCCCGAACTTGTGGAACTGCCACTGTGAAGTCCGTTCCCCTTATCTAATGATGACGATAGACGCGGGGCGTCGAGCATCGTCATACAAACCAGCTACATTAGATAAATTCTTAGCTGCCCCAATTATTCAAGACGCAGTATGCATGCGGCTCCAGGAAATGGGCGAGAATCTATCGAAAATCCGTCGAAATTTCCCCGACTATTTCCAACGAGTACATTCAGGTAGCTGGAATAAGCTCATTGGTCTACGCAACATCATCTCCCATGGTTACGGTGAGGTGGATATGGAAATCGTTTGGGAGATATTGGAAGAACATCTCGACGCCTTAATTACAGAACTTGAAAAGCTTGTGGCGGACTAACTACCACTAAACTAGCTCTTCTGGTTGTGGTTTTTGGCAGGGGGTTGGGGGTTAAGGGACAAAAAGTGTGTCTGGTTGATGTTTCGTGGACAGTTGCAGTCGACCGTGGCGGCTAACCACTTGTGCGATTCGGGTTACGATGAAAAGCGCAACCATGTTTGGCAAAACAAACTGGTGCTTTATGGAGCTTCGTGGCACGACGGACAAAAATTTTTAATCGCGAAAGGGACCAGGAAATGAAGCCTATCACTATAGCCACTCTGGTCAGCTGGGGTTTAACACTTGGGTTGGTTGTGCTTGCGGTGGTTCTGCGGGCCATCGATTCGGGCGAGAATGGCATGAACTTCGGATATGCTTTCGCGCTTATGGGGGCTATGGCAATGGGGCTGATTGCGCTGGTGATAACGGTTGCAAACATCATCAGCCGCGCGATTACGAAACGCCTCGCCATTAAACACGGGCTTGCAGATCATCTGTCGGAAGCTTCCACCCGAATGGAATAAAAGTAACTAGCTTGGGTGTGCGTCGAAAAGCACGCGGAGACACAAGTAACCCGCGGCGACGATGCGGCGCTACGCAGTGCGAAGTAACGCCTAAGAGGGGTTCGGCGATTTATTAAAGGAAAAGGCAATCGCAAAGAAAGGAAATTGCTATGGCTATGATGCGTAAGATCGCGGCAGTCGCGATGGCAGCCGGAATCGCAATCGCAGGGCAGCCAGCGGCAATGGCTAGGGATGTTAAGATGCCGTTCCCGCTTGGGGGCGTACATACCGTTGATTTCTATGGCAGCTCGGTATGTTACTGGCCAGATGGGAAGGGTAACAGCCCGGTTCATCAGCGCTTCTTTGTCAGCGCATACGACAAAGACATGAACAACAATGGCAGGCTTATCTTCTACATCGGTAACTTCTTGCCATTCAACTCGGCGACCGTGAACTGGAAGAACAAAACCACTGGTAAGGAAGGTTCGCAGACTGTCCGGTCGATCGGTAAGGAAATTGCGATCGGGGATATTGATACTGGTGTGGGTGAGATTGAGGCAACCTACACGGTGACCCGTTCGCTATTCCCAACGCTCAACCCGAGCTCCTCTTTCCCATTGTTCTCGGCAACGCATACGGAGAACATCACCGCACGTGCTATCGACCCGGTGGCCTGTGAGAAAGCTCCGGGTTAATTGTCGTCATGGCTGGGTGGAATGTTTGTTGTGCATTCAGCCAGGATTTCCCTTGGGTTCATAATGTGGTGGCCTGCTCCGGTAAGGGGTAGGGCACTTTTAATTACGGAGTTATTGAACAGGAAGGTGTTGACCAGCGAACCAGTATTACAATATGAAGCAAAGAACTTTGATAGGTAAAAGTTAATTCTAGGAAAGGAGACACCATCATGTCTTTAGGACGAAAAATAGTGGCGGCTGTGCTAACCGCTAGCGTTGTGTTTGGTGGTTCAGCAGTGGGGATTGCGCAGGCGGATGAGGCTAACAAAATGATGGCCCAAGAAGAGCGGAATGTGCGGATGTTCTACCCACGTGGCGGTGAACACACGATGAGATTCGTTATGGGGACCATCTGCAATTGGGACAAAAACAACCCGCAAGGACCGATCGATCAATCGATCTCGCATTACATCTACGATAAGGATGAGCTCCACGAAAACGTCATCGATGCGGCTAGTTCACATTTTCTAACGCATAACTCGTATACCGTGAAGTGGAAGAATAGAACCACAGGTCAGGAGGGCACGTTTACAGGCCGCACCCTGGGAAGTAGCGCGATGTCTGGGCATATCAAAACCGGTATCGGCGAGATTGAGACGACGGTAACGCTCACGCGCTCCTTGCTTCCGACACTAGATCCAGGATCGTCCGTCCCGTTTGTGTCGGGCACGCACAGCGAAACGTTCGTATTGCCAGCTGCTAGTCGCGCAGCTTGTGGTCTATAGAAGGGGCGTTAATTCGTCCGCGTGACGGTTTCGTTGCGCCAGCTTTGGTTTTCGTATTTTTTAACAGAGTTAAGGAGGAGAACACCATGTCTTTCGGACGTAAGCTAATAGCCGTTGCGGTGGCGGTTGGCCTTGCTTTCGCCAGCCAACCAGCGGCAATTGCTAGGGATGTATTAATGCCGTATCCGCTTATCGGGTTACGGGAAGTCGATTTTGAAGCTGGTACTAAGTGTGCGCCACCCGGCGGCAAGGGCTATGTGCCATTCGAGCAATCGCTGTACTTCAGCATCGAAGACGATGATTCGCCGGTGATCGGTTCGGGCGATTTCGATCTCAATAAAATCCTGCCATACAACACTGCGACGGTTCATTGGAAGAACAAAGCTACCGGGCAGGAAGGCACGAATACCGTTCATTCGGTTGGCCGAAATATCTCAGGATATGACATATTTACTGGTGTTGGGGAAATCGAAGCGACGCTGACGATTACTCGTTCGATATTCCCGGAGAATTCCTCCGTGCAGTGGTTTAGTACCACCCACACCGAGACGTTCACTGCTCCTGCCCGCGATGCGCAGGTGTGTAAAAACTGGCCGCGTCGTCCATAAGTTTTGGGCTTTTCGACGCACCACCGCCGCACGTCACATGCTGGCCTGCCTGAGCACCCCTGAGCGGGCCAGCATGCTAATTTAACAGATGTAAAACTTTTTCCTTTTGTAAAACTTCTAGGAAACGTTGTGGGCGGGAAATGCTGAAACGCTGTCAAGAATCCGGTTAAGATCATCAGCGGGGCTTACTATGTGAGCCTGCGGATTATTAGCAACAGCTGCCACATGTTTCGTTAACGTCCATACGACACCCGCGGCAAGAAAATCCCACAGGTTATCGTCGTATTCGACAGCACCCGACCGGCTGTACAACCAACCGGCGGTGAGTTTTACTGCATGGGCGTGAAATTCCATCCCACTGGGGCCGTCGTAAATATGCCAATAGAACTGAGCATCGCTCTCAACAGCTGCGATCAACTCAGCAATCTGGTCGCCGGAATTACCGGAGATCGCGGCAAAAACCTGTGCTAACCTGGCGCTGCCTGCGGCAGCGAATAAAGACCCTAAATCGGTGAAATGCTGGTAGAACGTGGGGCGGCTCATACCAGCAGTACTCACAACGGTTGTAACCGAAATCTCGGCGGCGGGCGAGTGGTTTAACAATGTATCGGCTGCGGCGATAAGGGCCGCGCGGGAACGGGCGGCGACGGGATTTTCCCGCCGAAAAGCTGGCTGCATACCCAAGACTTTAACAAAAATTAAAGCTATTACAGGCGTAAATAACAGGTTATTTTCAGCGCACGAGCTTCAATCCTCGATACCTATTTACAGCTGCGATAACGTCCTGCCGACGGGGCCTAGCAAATAACCCCGGATGCCCGTTATGAGGGGCGATAACCGCAAGCCCATCGGCGGCAATGGCGTCGAAAAGCGAATCCACCAGGGCAGTCACACTTAAGGTTCCATCCGCCCGCGCCGCCAGCCAATCAAGAGCGTGGGCGATACCCGTGGTCTGCGAGGCGTCAATGAGCTGGATTAAGCCGGAAAGATCAATGGTGTCCTTACCGTACCGGATCTCTGAGCGCCTTAGTGCCTTCGCAGGTTTGCGCTTATCTGGGGCCTGAAGCCCACCACGCGCCGGAATGCGGGGACGCGCGGTGAAATCGCTTATCGACGCCTCCTGTATCTGTACCGAACCACCCGCGATTGCATGCGCCTGATCTGTCACATCGCGCGGAACATAGGCGTTCATGGCGATAACCAGGTCGGCCTTTTCAAAAAATGCCCCGGAACCGCCAGCAACCACGATCGTCGACACACCCAACTGCTTACATAACGGCCGAACCCGCTGCGCAAACGGGGTAATCGGCTCATCATCGGCCGGAATTAACTGTTGCATCAACGAATCGCGGATCATGAAATTCGTCGCCGAAGTATCCTCATCAATCAGCAATGTGGAAGCACCAGCAGCCACCGCTTCCATCACATTCGCCGCCTGCGATGTTGAGCCCGACGCATTAGTGGTGGAAAACCACCTGGTATCCACCCCGGAGGGCAGATTGGAAATAAACGGCGAAATATCAACGCCAGTTACCGCCCGGCCATCCTCGGCGCGAACAGCCGTTGCATCCGCCCTGCTAATCACCCATTCCCGACCATCGCCACGGATATGGTTATACACCCCGCGTTCAATAGCGCGCAGCAACGTGGATTTCCCGTGGTATCCACCACCAACAATCACCGTAACCCCAGCAGGAATTCCCATTCCCGTAACCGTCTTACCACTTGGAACAGCCACCGACACCGCCAACGATTCCGGCGAAACAAACGGCACTGCGCCTGAACCCAGCGGCAGGTCACTATCCCCGGAACGCCGGGGCAAAACCGCACCGTTTCCCACGAAAGCCACCAAATTACGGCGGGCTAATTGCGCACGAATAAACTCCTGATCCCTAACCAAGGCAACATGCGCCGCCAATTCGCACGTATCAAAATCAAGACAATAATCGATAATCGCCGGAAGCGTGTGGCACAACAACCGCGCCGCCGACCGGCCTTTAATCCGCCGCCCCGCCGCCGGAAGTGCCACAGCGCACCGAATAATCAGCTCGGACTTTGTTATCACAACATTCGTTCGTTCCATCACGACTTGGATAGGATGCCCCACGTGTACTGCCGAATCCACCGCTCTACCCGCAGCCCGGCGCATAACGAAATCCGCAACCGCAATCCGGCCAGCATCATCGCTGATGAGGTCGTCAGAAATCCCCGTTACCGCGCGGGAAATGGTCACCTGCATCAACGACGGCGGCGCATAAGGATCACTTTGCACCCGATCAATCGATAACCGTCCCACCCGAAGATCATAAGAACCCTTGATGCTTTTATACGCACTATAGCCCTTGCCATCTAAGGAGTTAAGAAGACGATTCAGCTGCGAAGACATGACAACCAATGTAGCAAGAGGCTTCTACGTTAAGGATTCCTCGAAGTTGATCAGCTCAAAGATCGCTTCGCGCTCTGTTTGCTTCATCTCCTCCCGAAGTGCACACACCTCCTGGGTGTTAAGCCGATGGTGGCTTCCTACCTTTCGGGCAGTCAAACGGCCACTGCGGATCAACTTCATCACGGTAGGGCGTGAAACATTCAGCATGGAAGCGGCTGCCGTGGTTGTCACTTCCGTAGGCATTGCGGAAAGGGAGATGGTTTCGCCTTGCGCAAGAGCATCTCGGATGTGTGTAAGTAAGGCTGTTACTTCTTCAGGGATGTCGCATTTGTTGGTGTCCCTTGCTGAACTATCGCCATTTAGGTTCTCTATGAACGTAATGATTGACTTCCGCTCGTCTTCGTCTAGCAGGATAGAGCAGGTGTTGCGAACTGTAATTGACATGTTGTTATACACCCCATTTTTGGTTCCTTTGCCAGCCCATAAGGGCATGTACCACCATCGTAGGGGTTTCACTTATAACTGTAAAGCTTTGTTTTGCAGGTCTGCTACATGGACTAACCCGATAGATGGTCATGAAAGTATCATCACAGGATTACTTCTCTGGCCTATGTGGTGGGGTGGTGTCCGTAGGTATTTTAAGTAACCATCTGCTACCAAAACCTAAAATTTGGCTAAATGCTACGGTATTCTGTTGTGTGCAATAACGGTTTATGGGGCGCTTCGGTGGTGCACACACAATCTAAAACTGTAGTAACTGCACTTTCCCATTTATCACTCTTAAGGTATTTGAAAATGCTATGCAGGAAACCAATCTTCGTACCTAACCAGGAGACGAACCAGTGCGCATAAGTGATTTGAAATCAGGGCAACGGCTGCATGGCGTGAGTTCGCAGGGGCTTGTGGAGCTGGTTGCTGTGATTGAAATGTCGGATGATCTTGCGGAAATAGTGTTCAAAGATGGTGAAGGTAAAACCGACACCCGCATAGTGACAGGCAATGACATGGCCCAGATTTCTGTCGTTACAGATGCTGAAGCCGCGCCGGAGTTTACTGGAGATCCAGATGATTTCCGTCTAGCTGCCGAAGCATTGCGCATTAAATACGCGGCGTTATATGACCCCATAGCTGCGGTCAATAGTTCAAATGTTGACCCGTTACCGCATCAAATCCGCGCAGTATACGAAGAGTTATTGCCTCGAGTTCCGTTGCGGTTTTTGCTTGCCGACGATCCCGGCGCGGGTAAAACCATCATGGCTGGGTTGTATATCAAAGAGCTCATTTTGAGATCCGATTGCGAGCGCGCGATCATCGTCGCGCCGGGTGGTCTGGTGGAGCAATGGCGAGACGAGCTGGCGCAAAAGTTTGACGTTCGGTTCGAGATTTTCAACCCGCAGTTTGCCCAAGAACAAATGTCCAATCCGTTTGTGGATCAACCGTTCGTGATTGCGCGGATGGATCAACTGTCACGTAACGATGAATTGCTAACTCAGCTACAGGCAGTATCGTGGGATGTTGCCATTGTTGACGAGGCACACCGTATGTCCGCGCGGTATTCCACCTGGTCGGGCGATATTAAACAAACAAGACGCTTTAATTTAGGACAAATTCTGTCGGAAACCGCGCACCACTTTTTGCTGATGACAGCCACTCCGCACGCGGGCAAAGAAGAAGACTTCCAGTTATTCATGTCGTTGTTAGATAGGGACCGGTTTGAAGGCCAATTCCGGGACGGGGTACATCGTACGGACACCAAGGGGCTCATGCGCCGAATGGTGAAAGAGGAATTATTAACCTTTGAAGGCAAACCGCTATTCCCAGAACGCCGTGCCTACACGGTGTCGTATGAGCTTAGCCCTGGTGAGCGCAAACTTTACGAGGAAGTTTCTGATTATGTACGTACCGAAATGGGGCGCGCTGACCAAATAGCCCAGTCTGGTGATGGGAAACGTGGAAATAACGTTGGCTTTGCGTTGACTGTTTTGCAGCGCAGGTTAGCGTCTAGCCCAGAGGCTATTTTGAGGTCATTGGAGCGTCGTAGCGGAAAACTTACAGAGCAGCTAAAGCAGCTAAGACAAACCGGTGGTAAACCAGTGGGTTATTCCGCTGACCGAGATTTCGATGAAGATATTCCACTATTTCATCTCAGCATTGAAGAACAGATCCAATTAGAATTCGATATTGAAGACCTGGTGGGAAGTTCTACCGCTGCGAAGACCATCCCAGAATTGGAATACGAAATTACGGTTCTCGGCAACCTCATTCGATTAGCACGTCAGGTGCGTAGTACGGATGAAGATAAAAAGTGGGTGGAACTGCGCACTATCCTTGATGAACAACTCCTGGCAAAAACCGACGGTGATTCTCGCAAGATCATCGTGTTTACGGAGCATCGGGATACGTTGAATTACTTGGAACAAAAGATCCGAACGCAATTTGGCCGGGCAGAAGCGGTCCTTACCATTGATGGTACGACTTCTAGGGACGAACGGCTCCGCGTTCGAGAGAAGTTCACCCATGACCCGGAGGCGGTAGTGTTACTTGCTACTGATGCGGCAGGGGAGGGGCTGAACCTACAACGCGCCCATTTGATGGTGAATTACGACTTGCCGTGGAACCCTAATCGGATTGAGCAACGGTTTGGCCGGATTCACCGCATCGGGCAGCGGGAGGTGTGTCACCTATGGAATCTCGTAGCTGAAGATACTCGTGAAGGTGCAGTATTTAGTCGGCTACTTAGCAAAATTGACAACATGAACCGTGCTTACAGTGGCAACTTATTCAATGTCTTAGGCGAAGGCGGTGCATTTGAGAACCGGTCGTTGCGGGACTTGCTTATCGAAGCCATCCGGTATGGCGATAACCCACAAACCAAAGAAAAGCTCGATGACATCATTGATGCCAGTGTCTCCGTGGGATTAGAAGACATTATGACGAAGCGGGCACTACATAAAGAGATGTTTGATCCCCTTGATCTGGATGAAGTGCGTAAACGCATGGAGAATGCCCGGGAGAGAAAACTTCAACCTGGCTTTATTAGTGCTTTCTTTATTCCTGCTTTCAAAAGGTTAGGTGGAGCGATACATAAACGTGAACAAGGACGCTATGAGATCACTCGCGTTCCCGCGCAAGTGAAACAAGCCGCACGCAACGCCTTAAGCCTAACGCCCATAACTGACCGCTATGAACGAGTGACTTTCGATACCAAGTTCATTGAGCACCCGTCGCGAATTGATGCGACTTTGATCGCGCCGGGTCATGCGTTGCTTCACTCGGTTATTGAGCAAACCATCGCTGGGCTTCCTGATGTTTTACGTGAAGGTACAGTTTTCGTCGATCGAAGTGATAAGCAGCTAAACGAACCGGTATTGCTCTATACCCTCGAACAGTGCATTACGGCGGGTGCTAAGGAGGATGTGGTATCCCACCATTTCGACTACGTACAACTGACCGAATCTGGTGAGGTTACCAATACCTCTGCACCTGTGTATTTGAACTACGAACCACCAACGGAACAGGAATACACCCAGATCACAGAGATATTAAATCAACCGTGGCTGAAAACTAACCACGATAGCGATGTTCGTGGGTGGAGTTTTCAATACGGAATGCAGCCGCGTCTTGCTGAGGTTAAACTCCGGCGGGACATTGATATCGAACGTACCCGCACCCAGGTTCTAGAACGCCTTAATGCCGAAATCAACCACTGGGATGAACAATACAATCGTCTCTATGCACTAGAGCAACAAGGTACAGTCGGCCGATTGCGCGCTGAGACCGCCAAGAGTCGCGTGCTGGAATTGGAACTACGCCTTGAAAACCGCATGGTTGAATTGGATGAATCTGCAAAACTGATACCCAAACGAGTGCAAATTCGTGGCGTAGCATTGGTTATTCCCAGCGCAATGCTGAAATCCGCCCCAACCCGCAACACGAAAGAAGTCGAACGCCGCGCCGTTACGGCTGTCCTCAATGCTGAGCGCAAATTGGGCCGCAACCCGGAGGAGATGCAGCACAATAATCCTGGTTTTGATATCCGCTCCACCACAGCTACCCAAAGCAATCTCTATATTGAGGTGAAAGGCCGGATTGCTGGGTCTGATTCTTTTACCATCACAGCTAACGAGGTGGCTTTTGCCCAAACCCAAGGCGATCACCACATACTGGCCTTGGTTAAAGTCCATCCTGATGGCCCCCAATATGACCAAGTGCGGTACATAACCCACGCCTTTGACCACATTGAATCCGCAATTACTACCCACGCTTACACCGAGAAGTGGGATGCGTATTGGGATAAGGGCACCCCACCGCAATAAACTAGGCTAGGCATTTTGTAAAAAATGTACATGCCATATAGCAGGCTACATACCCCCAGATTAAGCCCGGCCATAGAAAGTAACCATGAAGAAGAAACTGATCGAAACGTCTCTGCCCCTTGAAGCAATCAATGCGGCATCTGCGCGGGAGAAGTCCATTCGCCATGGTCATCCTTCCACACTTCACTTGTATTGGGCACGCCGTCCGCTCGCAACCGCGCGGGCGGTGCTTTTTGCCCAGCTTGTCGACGACCCCGCATCGCGCCCGGAAGAATTTCCCACCCCGGAGGCGCAAGACCTGGAACGCGCCCGGCTGCATAGCCTGATGGAAAAACTCATTGTGTGGGAAAATAGCAACGATGAAAACCTATTCGCCCAGGCGCGTGAGGAAATAAAAAAGAGCAATAATGGCACCCTGCCTGCTGTTCTTGATCCATTCGCGGGGGGGGGTCGATTCCTCTCGAAGCTCAGCGCTTAGGGCTGGAAGCGCATGCTAGCGATCTGAACCCGCTGGCTGTTTTAATAAATAAAGCGCTCATCGAAATACCGCCAAAGTTTTCTGGTCAAGAACCTGTATTTCCTAAAACCGCTTGTGAACAAGCATCTTGGAATCGTGCCGAAGGATTAGCCGCTGATGTCCGCCATTATGGGGAGTGGATGCGTGACGAAGCGGAGAAACGAATCGGTCACCTTTACCCGAAAGTAAAAGCACCCGGCGGAACCGAACACACAGTCATCGCCTGGATTTGGGCACGTACAGTCATCAGCCCCAACCCAGCCAACCCGATCGAAGTCCCCCTTGTTCGTTCTTGGTGGCTTAGCAAAAAAAGGCAAAGAAGCCTGGGTTCAAGCCACAGTCAAGGACGGACAAGTCCATTACGAAGTCCAACACAATGCTGATGGGCCTAAAGGGGATGAAGACGGAACTCGAGTAGGGCGTGGTGGTGTCTCGCTAGCTGATGGAACTCCTATTTCCGCCGACTATATTAAGGAACAAGGGGTCAATGGAAAAATGGGGGTCCATATGACTGCCATTGTTGCGGAGGATAAAAAAGGGCGCCTATATCTTTCGCCAACTATAGAACATTCGCATGTCTCAGATATTCATACACCTGTTGACGTTCCTAATCAGGAATTGCCGTATGATCCGCGTAATATCTGGACTCCAGCTTATGGGTTAACAAAGTTTTCGGATTTATTCACGCCCCGCCAGCTAACAGCTCTCACGACTTTAAGCGACCTTGTTTCAGAAGCCCGAGAACAAGTGCTCAAAGACGCGCTCGCAGCAGGTCTACCCACTGGTCAACGCCTTGATGATGGCGGCACAGGTGCAGAAGCGTACGCGGATGCGGTTGCTAGTTATTTGGCATTAGGCGTAAGTCGAACAGCAGATTATTCTTCAAATCTTTGCAGTTGGCATAACACCGGCGAAAAAATGCGAAACGTCTTCGGCCGGCAAGCAATTCCGATGGTGTGGGACTTTGCGGAAGTAAATCCTTTTTCGAAATCGTCTGGTAACTTTCTCGGGCAAATCGACTGGGTGAGTAAAGTAGTCGCTAAAACACCTGCTGTGGCAATAGGCGAAGCAAAACAGATAAGCGCAACTGAACGCACATATGGCCAGTTGGTAATTTCAACTGATCCGCCGTATTACGACAACATTGGGTATTCGGATCTCTCCGATTTCTTTTATGTGTGGCTCCGGAAATCTCTTTCTGAAATTCAATCTGCAACAGTAGGAACGATGCTGACACCGAAAGCGGATGAATTGGTGGCTAATCCGTATCGGCATGATGGAAAAGCAGGCGCGGAAAAGTTCTTCGTTGAAGGATTCAACACGGTATTTCATCGGATTCGTGAAGACGATGTGAATTCATCTGTGCCAATGACTGTGTATTACGCCTATAAACAGCAAGATGCTGGAAAAGACGGCACAGCTTCAACTGGTTGGCACACATTATTAGAAGGTTTGATTCGCTCAGGATGGGAAATTACCGCCACTTGGCCAATGCGTAGTGAATTGAAGAACAGGATGCTTTCCTTGGGGACAAATGCCTTGGCATCCTCCATCGTTTTGGCTTGCCGTGCCCGCCCAGAAGAAGCACGGACTATTACGCGCCGGGATTTTGAACGGTTATTGAAGTCAGAATTACCGGAATCGCTGCGTACGTTGATGCAAGGTGCGATTGCGCCGGTGGACTTGGCTCAGGCGGCTATTGGTCCGGGTATTTCGGTGTTCTCACGGTTTGCGCGGGTGCGGAAAGCAAATGGCGATGATATGAGCGTGAAAGATGCGTTGCAACTGATTAATGCAACGCTGGATGAAGTCTTGGGCGAGCAAGAATCGGATTTCGATTCAGATACCCGATTTGCGGTGAAATGGTACCGGCAGTACGGCTGGGAATCAGACAGCGCTGGTATCGCTGACCAATTAGCGCGTAGTTCTGATACCTCTATTGGGGCATTGGAACGCGGCGGTATTTTTGAAGCTAAGGGTGGAAAAGCCCGATTGTTATCGCCAACCCAACTGGACGGTGAATGGGATCCGTTAACGGATGACCACGTTAGCGTGTGGGAAGCTGCCGTTCGCTTGGCAGCGGTGCTAGACAAAATTGGTGCAGACAAAGTCGCGGAACTTTTGCCTTCGGTACAGGACAAAGTGAGTCTTGAGGCGGTCAAAGAACTGGGCTTCTTACTATTCCACGAGGCAGAGAAGAAAAAAGACACTGAAGACGCAGTCTTGTTTAACGGACTGGTCAGTTCCTGGGGCGAATTGAATGAACAGGCCCGTCAGTATGCAAGTCGACCACGAGCGGAACAACAAGCTTTCGATTTTTAAAACGGGTAGGAGGAATAAGTGGCAATCAGTAACCGGGATCGGGTAGGGCAAGCGCTAGATCTTCTGGCAGAGGGCTTGTTTGATGTCGTCGATGAGGTAATGACGCGGGTATTTCAGTCCAATTCGTGGACTGACAAATGGGCGGAAAAAGATGCTTTAAAATACGGTAGTTCGAAACGGACTATTAGCAAAAGCGATGTTCAAGTACAGCTTCGGGCACTGACTGAATATGGTCGGGAGTTTAAAGAAGTACTGTCACGGGCACAACAAGGTTTCGCCTCTGAATTGCGGGAAACGCGGAACCTATGGGCGCATAACGAGCCCTTTAGCTCAGACGATGCTTTCCGCGCACTCGATACGATTGCAAGATTGCTGCAAGCAGTCGACTCGGTAGATTCGGCGAAAGATGTGTTAAAGCTCCGTGATGATCTTCAGCGCAACGTGTACGAGGATCGCGCTCGGCACCAAGCAAAACGTGCGAACGTCGTAAAGCTAGAACCTGGTGCTGGATTAAAACCTTGGCGGGAAGTCATTGAACCCCATGACGACGTTGCGCGAGGCGAGTTTACCGCTTCCGAGTTCGCAGCCGACTTGCATCTGGTACATACGAAACAGGCACTTAGCCCTGAATATGGTGACCCAGTCGAATTTTTCAGCAGAACGTACTTGACCGAGGGTTTGCGGGATTTGTTAGACCGTGCGCTACGGAGGCTGAACGGTGACGCGAACGCTAGCCCAGTGGTGAACTTGCAAACCAACTTCGGTGGCGGGAAAACCCACTCGATGCTGGCTCTCTATCACTTATTCAGTGGGGTGTCAGCGCAAAATTTTCCGCAAGAAGTCCAAGAGCTGGTCCACGGCAGCGGAGTTAAGGGGTTGGAAAAGCTCGGCGTGCGCCGCGCCGCGCTGGTTGGAACCTACCTTCAGGCCGGTTCGCCCAGCATTAAAGAAGATGGCACGGAAGTACGAACCATGTGGGGTGAATTAGCCTGGCAGCTGGGCGGCCGCGCCGGGTATGACATTGTTGCTGAAGCAGATAAAACGGGCACGAACCCTGGCGAGGCGCTGCACACGCTGCTGAGCACCTATGGGCCAGCCTTAATTCTTGTTGATGAATGGGTCGCTTACGCACGGCAACTTATTACTGATAAGGAGCTACCAGCGGGTTCATTTGATACCCAATTCACGTTCGCACAATCACTAACTGAGATGGTCAGTTCGATTCCGGGCACCATGCTGGTGGTGTCTATCCCCGCATCAGACGGTTCGGCACAAGCAGGAACTGATATTGAAATTGGTGGTGAAAAAGGCCAACGGGCACTGGAACGTTTGCAAAACGTCATTCGACGCGTGGCGGATCAATGGCGCCCTTCAACCCGCGACGAATCCTTTGAAATTGTGCGCCGCAGGCTATTTAAAACGCCCGATGCCGAGAGCTTGGCCATGATCGCTGCAGTCTCACGCAGTTTTGTCACTATGTATCGGGAAAATTTGTCTGCGTTTCCACGTGATGCGGTTACAGCATCGAATGAATATGAAACTCGTATTCGCGCCTCCTACCCGCTTCACCCAGAACTGTTAGATCGGTTGTATGAAGACTGGTCTACTTTAGAGCGCTTCCAACGCACCCGGGGCGTGCTCAAGCTGGTTTCATCCATCATTCACGAATTATGGGCATCAAATGATACATCGCCGCTCATTCTTCCTGGCAACGTACCGTTATCAGCTTCATCCGTAAACACTGACCTTACGCAGTACTTAGAAGATGCCTGGAAGCCAATCATTGACTCTGACATTGACGGTCCCGATTGCACAGCGAGTCGGATTGATAAAGAAAAACCTGCCCTAGGTAAACGCCATATCACACAACGAATAGCGCGCACGATCTTCGTTGGTGCCGCACCACGGAACAATACCAACCGTAAAGGCTTAGATAAGCAGTATCTCTGGTTGGGAACCGCCATTCCTGGTGATGCCTTGGGCAATTTCAGCAGTGCGATCGAAAATCTTTCGCAACGATCCACCTACTTCTATGAGGAACAAGGACATTATTGGTTTGATACTCAACCTTCCGTGTCCAAAACCGCTCGGGATCATGCTGAACGGCTTCGGGAAGAACCTGAGGCCGTGTGGAACGAAATCATTCGGCGACTACAGTCGGAAGATAGTAATCGTGGAGTATTCGATCGCGTCCATATTGCGCCACTTAATAGTGGTGAAATTCCCGACTTTGAGGAAACCCGCCTGGTTATCATGCATCCCAAATTTACCTGGGGCAAAACTACTAGCGCTGGGAGTACTACCTATGATTGGGTATATTCGGCTATCGAAAATAAGGGTGGAAGCCAACGAGTACATCGCAATGCTCTGATTTTTCTATCCGTAGATGACGCTGAACTAAGTGGGTTGGAAGCAGCAGCCCGTAGCTATCTAGGGTGGAAACTTGTACATGATGGTGCTGAAGAGTTCAACCTCACAGCTCAGCAACATCGCCAAGCTGAAGACTGGGTAAAGAAATGTGATCAAACCGTTGGTGACCGCATTCGTAGCGCATACACACGCGTGTTAATTCCAGAACAAGAAGACCCAACACAGCCATTCGACATTTGGTGTGAAAAGATCTCTGATTCAGGAGATATGCCTTTCGCAGTGCGGATTGGTGACAAGCTTGACCGTAGCGGACACATAGTACCTGAATTGGCTTCGAGCGTGCTCGCGGCAACGATTAACGAAAAATTGGGCAATTGGTGGTCGGAACGCGACCACGTCTATGTGGGTGAGCTATGGGAATACTTCACTAGGTTTATTTATTTGTACCGTCTTGTTCGGCGATCTGTCCTTGATAATGCGGTTATGCAAGCGGCAACCAGCATTATGGTAGGCGATGAGCGATTTGCTATCGCCCACAGCATTGACGAAGATACAGGGCGATACCGTGGTCTGATAATCCCCCCAAATAATGAAGCACAATTGATTCACGTCACTGACAGCACCCTCATTGTGAAATGGGAGAAAGCGGTAGCCCAACAAGAGGAAGATCGAATCGCGCGGGAAAAAGAAAATCTGTTAACCGCGAGTCTGAATGCTGATGTATTGACTGGGGCGGAGACCGATAGCGAAAAAGTTGGTGTTATTCCGCCAGTCCTAGGTGGCGGTGAGGTTTCGATAGCGTCCGACAGTTCGCAGGTTGAAGCTGTAATTCGGGACACGATTGTTCGTTACTTTGGATCAGTGAAGATCGATCCAGAACGGTACAGTCGTGACTTGGGCCAAATAACCCGAGAAATAATCGACAGGTTGGTGGGTGCTGGTGCGAAACTCACAATCAGTCTTGACATTCAGGCGGAAAAACCGGAGGGATTCAACGAATCTGAAATACGCACGATCAAGGAAAACTCCAACGCACTCAAGTTTGAAAATTCAGGATTTGAGAAGGGATAATTTGTGTGTGATCGGGGATTGAGACTGCGCTCAATCCCCGTACGATAACTCAGCTAGCAGTGCTTTTTCGCCTTACTTTTCAGCATCTTCATTGCTTACAGGCATCCAGTCTGTGCCCAATTTGGGGATTAAAATAGCTCCGATAAAACTCAAGGCACTAAAGATACTCATTAGAGCGCTCATCCAGTTGTAGGAAGCCTGTGTTTTTCCAAAAAGCTGGACAACAACAGCGCAAATTAAGGACGCATTTGCAATTGCGAACGAGATCCACTGCCCCCTCGCTATTGAGTGCCCTTTGGTGCGAATCGAATCTGCCAAAGCGTTGTTTACTTCAACATTTGAACGCGTTGCATAGTTGGCAGCTTCCGACGAATTCTCCGCCATTCGTACAATCCTGTCCGCGAGTCCTTCTTGAATTGCTTCATATTCTTTAAGCTCGCGGGGATTTGGAATAGGCCCGACTCGAGTTACACTCATCATCTGGTGTACTTGTTCCCGGACTTGATCGACTAATTCTGCTTCTATTACTTCGTCAGTCTGTAACTGTCCATTGCTTCCCGAATAGCCTTTCCGGTTCGCTGCCAACCCTTCTCCACGTTCTCCATCGGATCGTGAATTCGGGCTGTCCGAATTACCCGACCGTCGCGTGAGTGCGCGATCACCTGACTCTTTCGGTTCGTCCGGGGTGTTACTGGAATTGTCATCAAACACTCCGCATCCGCTTTTTATAGCTTGAAAAACTGCGATTTTAGCACAGCTCATTTTTCCAGATCGAACTGCGTGATACAACAGTGATGACAGTTTTTCCTGTCTCGTGCCCCATCAAAAACCCTTGAACCCGCCCCCGCTTCATGCCACAGTGAAATGCATGGAAACAATCTTTCGCAATCATTTTTGGTGGATAAAACTTGTCATTGAGACGATCATTATCGTCTCAAGCATTTCCTACCTGATTGTCGATGAATTTGCTGTTTTGATTGGTTGGGAGCTGCTCGCGGCCATCTACGTGGTTCTGGTATTTGTTGCGGCCTGGGGTGGAATTGAAGCCCCAAATGTGGCTCCGGTGGATCGAAAGCGAATCTTGCGGATGTCCTGGTGGTTTACGCAGCTTGCGAGTCTTACCGGCATTAACTCGGCGGTTATAGCTTTGATTGCAAAGCAAGAGGTTCATGCTGATTCCTCGGTGGATGCAATGGTTGCAGCTATTGGGGTGGTGCTTTCCTGGATGTTGATGCAGATTGGCTTCGCTCAGATTTATGAAATGATTGATGCGTCCGAGAAACGTGGAGTGTTTCAGTTTCCCGGCGATGGCGATACGCGCCGGGCGGAACTAATGGACTATCTGTATTTCGCCTTCACCATTGGTTCGTCTTTTGCCACATCGGATCCGACGGTGGTGCGGCCGTCGGGTAGGCGGGTGGTGTTGCTGCATAGTATTGTGGCGTTTTTCTATAACGCGATTGTTGTGGCGGTGGCGATTCAGGTGTTGCAGGGGCTTATTAAATAAGGTGGTTTTGGTGGGTTTAACTGCGGTTTTGCCAAAGCTTGGTGTCTAAAGTATAGTTTTCTTCCAGCTGCTTAGGAAAGCACTAGGGTAAAACTTGGTGCGACACTATCTGCTTGCTCCCATCGTCTAGGGGCCTAGGACTCCGCCCTTTCACGGCGGCAACACGGGTTCGAATCCCGTTGGGAGTACTAACACCCTTATTTAAGTAAGGGTGTTTTTAAATGAATATGGCCCTGTGGCGCAGTTGGTTAGCGCGCCGCCCTGTCACGGCGGAGGTCGCGGGTTCGAGCCCCGTCAGGGTCGCATTTCACGCATGTGGGGTGAGAAGGATGAAAGTTCTTCTCACCCCACATGTGGTTTTCGGTATTTTCAATGCCGGGTAGGGGAGTGCGGTTAAGAGCGAACTTGCCACTTTTCGACGGCCCGCCACCTGTCCCACAGATCAGCGAACATGCCACCCCGGGCGAGTAAGTCGTCAACTGAACCGTGCTCAGCGATTGTGGCATTATCAAGTACCACCACGGTATCTGCTAACTGAATCATTGCGGGGCGATGCGTGACCGCGATGATGGTGCGCTTGCCCCGAAGTTCCCCTAATGCATCCACAACCGAATGCTCGGTAATGGCGTCAAGCGCCGAGGTGGCTTCGTCAACAAGCAATAACCCGGCGGGTTTGGCCAAGGCGCGGGCGAGCCCGACTCGCTGACGTTCACCGCCGGATAGGGTGCCGCCGCCCTCGCCGATGCGGGAATCCCAACCATCCGGAAGCCCCGCCAGCACCTCGGTGAGCTGTGCTTGTTTCGCGATGCTGGCAAGAAGCGGTGCCTCATCGGGACCGGAACCAGGCATAACATTGTCGCGTAGTGTGCCTGGCCGCAGGTCCGTGGTTTGGAACATCATGGAAGTGCCCGCACGCCGTAGTAGCGCCGAGGTTGGAACGTTGTTCCATCGGACCTCGCCGACGGTGGGTTCACGCAGGCCGGCGAGGATGTCTAGCAGGGTGGATTTGCCGGAGCCGGAGCCACCCACGATCACAGTGAAGCTGCCAGCGGGCACTGTTAGGTCCACTCTGTCAAGGGCGCAAGTGCCGTCCGGATAGCTAAAACTTACCCCGTTAACGCCGACGGCGGGTGGCTCGTCATTACTGGTTGTCGGTGGTTTTTCAGAGTCGCCACGCGTGTTTCGTTGCTCCACCAGTGTTCGTACTTCGTCAAGACGCCTGCTTATCGACGCCATAGGCGTGGCCAGTAAAGACAAGGAGCCGACGGTTTCGACGACCCGAAGCAAAACAACAACCATTGCGGCGGCTGCGGCGCCACTAAGTGCCCCGTCGAGATAAAGCCAGCCGGTAACTCCGCCGAATCCCAAGAGGATCAACTGCAAGGCGATACTAAAGAGCGTATCGCCAGGAATCTGCCACACAAGCAGCTGAAGCCCACGCTTGCGGGACGCGCGAAGAACGTTATCGAGGGCACTACCAGCAACGCCGGTGGAACGCAGCGTCGGCTGAGCCCAGGCAAAGTCTAACGCGCGATCGTCAAGCTCCCGGGAAGAATCGGCATAAGCGCGATCTGCCCGGTCAATCGCACGTCTGCCGAGAATAAACGCGGTGGCAAGCAATAGGCCACCGAGCACGGCGACTGCCGCCAGCTGCCAAGCGATCACCAGCAGCATAAGGCTCAGTAGCGGAACAAACACAAGCGAATGCACAATCGGAGCAATCAACAACACCACTGCGGAAACGGACTCGCTGCCAGCAGTAGACACCAAGTCGCGTATCTTCGATGCACGGGTGCCATGCAAGTCACTTGGGTCGAGATGCCGAATGGCGTCTACGCCTGAGTCTTCTATCTCCTGCATGATCATTAATCCCAGCCGCAGACCCGCCCGCATCGCTAGGCTATCAATGACCCACACGGCAGCGACGGCAACCACCTGCACGGAAAGCCACGGCCAAGCGGACGCCGGATTGGAGCTGAATAACGCAGAAAGAACAGGAACGAGCATCATGACAGCAGCCGCCTGTAGCGCAGCTGACAGAAGCGTCAGACCGATAAAAAGCATCCGGTAGCGGCGTCCAGCGGTGCCCGTGATTACGGTGAAATCTTTAAGCATTATTGCAGGGCCTTCCGAGCGTTATCGGTCAAAGTAGCGTACAGGCCACCCCGTTTCCGCAGGGCACTATCGGTGCCTTTCTCAACGATGCGCCCCTTGTCCAGCACAACAATCGTGTCCGCGTCCGCGATGGTATGCAGCCGGTGCGCGATGATTAGCACAGTGCGACCTTTAAGGAGCTGACTAAGCCCCTGTCGGATTGCCCACTCTGAGTCCGGGTCGGCCGCTGCGGTGGCCTCATCCAAAATCACCGCACGTGGATTACCCAATAACGCCCGGGCGATAGCAATACGCTGCCGCTGACCACCAGAAAGGCTATCCCGATCCACCACGGTGTCGTAGCCTGCCGGCAATTGCTGAATAACCTGGTCGATAAAAGCCGTCGTAGCGGCCGCTACCACCTGCGCCCGGGTCGCATCAGGGTGCCCCAAAGCTATGTTGTCGTGGATGGTGCCACGGATAAGTTGAACATCTTGCAACACGGTAGCAACGTGGCTGTGTAACTGTGCCTCCGGGATATCTTTAATATCCGTGCCATCCAAGGTAATCATGCCGGAATCCGGATCCCAAAACCTCGCCACCAATGCCGCGATCGTGGACTTACCAGCTCCTGATGGGCCTACAATTGCAGTAACCTTTCCAGGGGGCAACGCAAGACTGACGTTCTCTAAGATCGGCTGGCCCGGAGCGTAGCCAAAAGTGACATCGTGAAGGCGGATGTCAGCGGGCGCGGTGCTATGGGGAGCCGAAGTCGCGCCGGGTGACCGCGCTGCGAGTTCCGGGGAAGCGAGCATCAACTCAAGCGCGGTTTTGGCAGTCATTCCAGCCTGTAATCCGTTCGCAGCGTAGGAGATTGAAAGGAGACGATTGCCAAAACTCGTGCCCAGCACAAGGAACGGTAGCAGGTAAGCCGCAGGCATCAGCCCGGTGGTAATCAACACGGTGCCGGCAACACTGAGCAACACCATCACCGTGAGTGGGCGATTAAGTTGTATGCTTGCGGATTTAGCGTTGATGGTTTCCAATTGCCACGCGGTGAGGAATGCACGCAGCTCGGACAGCTGGCGGGGCAGGTTGATGGTGGCATCGTCGCCGAAGATACGAGCTGCAGGTTGACCAGTGATGAAGCGTTCAGCGTCACCGGGAAGTGTAGCGTTGTATCGCAACATTTTGCGCATCCGCGGCTTGTCGGCGGTTGCCATCCGCAGCATTACGATCACATAAAGAACCACGGGTACTAGCAACACGAAACACAGCCGCCAATCGATGGTGAACAGGTAAAGCACGATGGTTAGCGGGGTTACCACTGCTGCAACCAGATCCGGTACAGCGTGCGTGACCAGGTAGTGCAGGGCGTTGATATCGTCCTGAACGAGTTTTTTCACCTCAGCGGTGCGGCGCTGTCGGAACCACCCCAGCGGCATTCGCGTGAGTTTGTGCAACACGCGTTTTCGCAATGCGGCGCTGAAGCGGGCATCGTGAAGATGCAGCAGAAAAAGCATTAATGCGGTTCCTGCAGCACCAGCAAGCATAATGATTGTTCCCGTTATGCCGAGGGAGACTAAAACGTCGCGCTCGGCCCCAGTAAGCAGGCGGCGCGCAAGTTCCGCGAACAGAATCAGTGGGGCGACTTCCAGTAACGACAACAATCCCTGCGCGATACCGGCGGTGATCAGTGCAGTTCGGGCGGGCCGCAGTATCGATGGGGTAGATTCTGCCTTGTCGACGGCTGATGCAGGTCGTGCCACCTGGTCTGTGGATTGTTCTGCGGTGGTTTCCACCTCGACTTTTTTGCCCATTGCTTTGCCGTGTACCCAGTAGGCTTGGGCATGCATGGTTCCCTTGTTCTGGCCGTGGTCGATCTGTAGGGCTTGCCGCACCAACCGGGTGGCTACCGATTCTGCGGCAACCCACGTGCGCCAACCGTGGTAGTCAGTGCCCCTGAGCGCATTGACTAATGTGCGGGAATCTCCACCGGTGGGTACCCATGTGACGGAGAGGTTCGGGTGTTTGGGGAAGGGGAGCTTATTATCCGCTTCGTGATGCTGCTCCATAATCACCTTGATTGGCACATCGATGGGAAGGGATGCGACGATCGATTGTATCCCTGGCCATGAAGCTGCATCACCAAGCAGCAGATAGCCAACTGGGGGCGGATCCGACGGGTTAAAACCCTCGCTGCCATAGCGCTGAAACACGATCTCATCTCCTGGCTGGGCGTTCACAGCCCAGGTGGAGGCAGGCCCGGCAGGTTCGTGGACCAGGAATGCGATGGAAAAAGTGCCAGTCGTTGAATCGGAGTCTAGGAAGGTGTATCCACGCTGGTGGAGAGTATTTTTACCATCAGGATCTGGAAACCAGCCGCGTACCCAGGCGCTGGGGGATTCACCCGCTGGGTCAAGTAGGTGGGTGGAATGGAAATCTACACGCAGCACATGCGGGGTGATCCAGTCGGAACCTGTGACGGTCGCCAGATGTTCCTTGGCACCAAGGGCCCGGAGTACTGCTCCTTGAATTCCTTTACTCACGGTAAGCCTCCTCCTGTTCCATCACTGTGCAGGTTCAGGTGTGATCCAGCCACTGGAGACCAAACAGACGAGGGTTAAGTTATCCCGGAACGAGCCCTATGCAGCGGTGTGACGAAACGTAATGTTTATTGCCGGAAAGTTTAGGGTAGGCGACCCTTAATTACAATGTTTTTGGGGAAAATTGCTGCGCTGGGGTGCTTCCGCTTTGCTGCGATTATTGAAACGAATGTATGTATCTCCGGGGTTTGCCTAAAAAGGATGTGGTGGTTGCCGCATGGCGCCTGGCATAAGGTGTGGAATTTGCGCGGTAGTTCACTGACGTGACTGGCGGCTATATCATCTTTTACCTGCGGATTTGATTAGTCTTGATAATGCTGTGTATTGTTATCAAACGTTGAAGGGAAACTTTCTATCACAATTTTGGCCCTGTGGCGCAGTTGGTTAGCGCGCCGCCCTGTCACGGCGGAGGTCGCGGGTTCGAGCCCCGTCAGGGTCGCTAGGTTGAGTAATCAGCCGGTGGCGCGGTAGCTCAGTCGGTAGAGCGTCCGCCTGAAAAGTGGAAGGTCACCAGTTCGATCCTGGTCCGTGCCACATTTATAACGCCCCAACATCTTTGATGGTGTTGGGGCGTTAGTTATTGCTTTCCCAAAATTCCACCCGGCTGGCCAGCAGGTTTGTTAGCTGATCCAATTCGTAGCGCCACCGATTAAGCGACGCAGCACCGGCGTTTGCTTGTGGCCAGTTAGTTTCCGCGCGTCGGGTAATCTCGGTGCGGAACCCGTCAAGGGTGCCGTCCCAATCGCCGTAATGAATCCTATGCCCGGTGCAGCACCGATAGGCGGTGATGGTTTCGGCGCAGTCTGCCGCTAGGACGATGCTTATTATGTCTTCAGCGGACGTAATCTGTGCTGTGGTGGCGATAGTGGGGCCGCCGCAGATTGTGATGTGACCGGAGATGGTTGCGTTGTCGCGGATAGTGGGGGCGTCGAAAAGCCATACTCGGCCGGAAATCTTGGCGTTGCCGGTAGCAACGCTTGCGCCGTGTAAGCAGGCGAATCCGCCCACCCAGCTGTCACCGCGTGCCTGTGCGCTGTCGGTGAGTACAGCGGTTTCGCACACGATCGCATTGTCGGAAACGAAAGAATCCATAAGGAGTTCAGCGTTACCGCTTAGCTGGGCATTGCCGGAGATCGCGGTTTGGTCGAACATCCGCGCGTTTTCGAAAACCCGGGCGTTGTCGCCGACCTGCGCTAAGCCGCAGATATTGGCGGAGTCGAAGACTTCGGCGGTGCCCGATACCCGCGCTTCATCGGTCACCCAGGCATTGCCATACACCTTTGCTTCGTCCGCAACCCAGGCTGCACCTGTGAGGTTTCGTGGCGACTCCACCCAGCCGCCGAGTTCGCCGCGCTCAATGTGTCCAGCTATGTCGGTGGTGGCGCGAATGCGGTGGAGTACCGTGTCACCTAGGGTTAAGGTTTCGTCGGTGAACTCGAAATGCGCCACTATTCTTCGTCCCAACTAGCCAAAAATTTTTCAATGGCATCGCATTCAGCGGCCCAGTTTGGTTCCGTGCCGATTTCCGAACGTAACTGAGACAGTGTTCCCACCCATGAGTCGTACCAGATGCGGTGACCATTCGCGGTGCGATATGTGGTCACCCAAGGGCCTGAGCCGACTCGTGCTACCCGGACATGATGCGGCCCGGATATGCGCGCGTCACCTGCGATCATTGCGGCCACCGGTATGCTCACATGCCCCGACACTAAGGCGTTTCCGCCGATTGGCATGCGAGTATCCACTTCGGTGTAGCCGAACACTTCCGCATCGTCTCGCACACCGCCGCAATTGGTTATCACAACATGGCCGAAAACCCGTGCGCTATCGCATACTCGGGCGGAGCCGGAGACGCTGACGAAGTCGAAAACCTCAGCGTTGCCGTAGACTTCTGCTTGCTTTTCGACGCTCGCATGCCCGTACACCTTAGCCGCACCGTACACACATGCTTGATCCGTTACCTGCGCGAAGCCATGAACGATCGCATCGTCGTACACTTTTGCGTTACTTGTGATTTCGCAATGCCCATATACCTGGGCATTGCCGTACACCATGCCGTCGTGCACATGCCCGAAGTCAAATACCTTAGCGTTTCCGGAAACCTGGGCGGTTCCGCTTACTTGTGCGTGCCCATACACCTCAGCGTGCCCGAATACCAGCGCGGTGCCTGTGGCGTTGCCAAAACCATAGATCTTCGCTTCGTCGTACACCCAGGCGTTTTCTGAAAGGTTGTCTTTCGATTCCACCCAACCGCCAAGATCGCCGGATCTTACAACCCGATGTTTATGTGGCAGATCGCGGGTAGCCCGTATCCGGTATAGGGTTACCCCTTCAACCAGCAAAGTTTCATCGGTGAGTTCGAAGTGTTTGGTCATAAGTTTTTAAAAACCTTAGTCTCGAAAGGCGGATCTTAACCCAAGGCTGCGACAGCGCACTGGCTGGGAGTTACTCATCCTATGATAGGTGCCATTAGAATGAATCACTACGGTGCGGCTCTGGTACGCGATTATTAGAATCCGCCGGAGTGCTCCGTTTAGATAGTTAGCACATTAGTAAAGGAGCTACGTAATGGAATCACCATCAATCACTCATGAACCAGAAAACAACCGCTTTGTCATATCCGTTGATGGCGAGGAAGCCGGATTCGCAGCATATCGCCCAAACCCGGGTAACCGCGATTTTAACCACACGGTTGTTTTGGAGAAGTTCCGGGGACAGGGGCTTTCCACACCGCTTATCAAGGCAGCTTTAGACGCAACCCGTGACGAGGGCTTAAGCATTACCCCAAGCTGCCCTGCGGTTAAGCGATTCATCAATAAAAACAGCGAATATCGTAACCTGGTAGGCAGTTAGTGACACGAGGTCGTTATCGCATCTAAAACGCCATACTCCTGTTAAAACAAGAGTGGCCTAAATAAAAACGCTTGCACACCATACTTATGGGTCGTGGTGCGCAAGCGTTTTTCTATGTGGTGGAGTGCTAGATAATGAAATCTCCGCCGTCTTTGGCTACATAGGAATCTGGGTCTACCAGCTTGATGCATTCCTCTTCCTTGCGGGGACGGGCCTTGGCGGGGATCCCCACAGCGATGTGATTAGGCGGTACGTCCTTGGTTACCACGGCGTTTGCGCCGATGGCGGAACCATCACCGATGGTAATAGGGCCTAGGACTTTGGCGCCTGCGCCGATGGTGACGTTGTCCTCAATAGTGGGGTGGCGTTTGGTCTGGGTAAGCACTTGGCCACCTAGGGTGACGCCGTGGTACAACATGACACCTTCGCCAATTTCGGCGGTTTCTCCGATGACGATTCCCATACCATGGTCGATAAAAAATCGGCGCCCGATGGTGGCACCAGGGTGTATCTCAACACCGGTGAGAAAGCGGGTGAATTGGGCGAGAATCCTCGCGGGTCCTTTGATGCGGCGCACCCATAGCCAATGGGCGATGCGGTGCAGCCAGATTGCATGTAGACCGGAATAAACTATGGCGTTTTCCACGTTTCCTCGGGCAGCCGGGTCGTGGTCACGGGCATTGGCTAAATCTTCACGAATCATTTTGATAATGGAGTACATGTTTGACCAGCGTAACAGTAGTTGGGTGGGTGTCGCATGCGGCGAATAAAACCTGTGTGGAAAAATGGCTAAACCGCCCTACGGAAGAAGCCAAAGATGTGATCGAGTAGGGCGGTGATGCGCAAAAAAAGGGGAGAGGTTTAGTCGCGGATGTCGTCGTAAAGCACTGTGGAAATGTAGCGCTCACCGAAGTCTGGGATGACAGTGACGATGGTTTTCCCGGCGTTTTCTTCACGGGCGGCAATGTCGAGAGCCGCCTTGACATTTGCCCCTGCTGAAATTCCGCCGAGGATACCTTCTTGAACACCTAGGTTGCGGGAGGTTGTTACGGCGTCTTCGTTGGAAACGGTAATAACTTCGTCGTAGATCTTCTGGTTTAAAACTTCAGGGATGAAGTTTGCGCCCATTCCCTGAATCTTGTGTGGGCCGGCTTTACCGGTAGTCAGTAGCGGTGAAGCTTCTGGTTCCACTGCGTAAATTTCAATTTCGGGTTTGTGTTTACGTAAGGTTTCGCCAGCGCCGGTGATGGTTCCGCCGGTGCCGATTCCCGCGACGAAGATGTCGATATTGCCATCGGTATCGCGCCAGATTTCTTCACCGGTGGTTTCGCGGTGGATCTGTGGATTAGCTGCGTTTGCGAACTGACGAGCCAGGATTGCACCAGGCCGTTCCGCAACGATTTCATTCGCTTTGTCAACCGCACCTTGCATTCCGGCGGAGCCGGGGGTGAGAATAATCTCGGCACCGAATGCCCGGAGCATGACGCGACGCTCCGTAGACATGGTTTCTGGCATGGTAAGCACCACATTGTAGCCGCGTGCGGCTCCGGCCAGTGCTAGTGCAATGCCGGTATTGCCGGAGGTTGCTTCGACGAGGGTTCCGCCAGGCTTAAGCTCGCCGGAGGCTTCGGCAGCATCAACGATCGCTTTGCCGATGCGATCCTTGACGGAGTTTGCCGGGTTGAAAAACTCAAGCTTTACGACGACGTTGCCGGGCAGGTCTTTATCTAATTGATTAAGGCGCACCATAGGGGTGTTGCCAATGGTCTCCAGGATGTCGTTATAAATTTTTGCCATGAGTAAGCTCCTTCAGTGAGAGAATTTTTTAGGGCTTGTGCAGTCTATTTTTTGAATTTCTGCAGAGATGCCGGACATCAGTATAGCAAACGCATAGACCAATGAGTCTATAATATTCAACGCATTGTAGACAGGGTTGTCTATCAAGCGATAAAATTGCCGAATTTGGTATTTTTCAGGTGATTCATGGCACTTTTTTAAAAATTTTTCTTGTTGAGCAATGTGGTTTTGTGGGTTTAGTGCGTATTGCAATGTGTCATAATGTCCGATTTTGGCGCATGTTGGGCATAGTTACCCCCGCCAGTATTTTGCGCAGATTAGATGAAAAATATGCAATATATTGTCGCGGTTGGCGACTTCATTCAGCTTCCCCTTGTTGGGGGTGAATCGTAAGCTAGAACGCTATTTGTGTACGAAAGTATATAATTTGCTGCGGGGTTGAGGTGTTGATAACTTTATGATTTTTAATTCCGGTGGGTGGTGTAAAAACTGGGGTATTTTCCCCACTCGGTTACCCCCAGATTCCGTACAAAGCGGGCATTGAACGGTAATTTCCCACATATCTACTAGCTTTTGCTACCCCCCGTTCAATGGTTATACTGCTGTGAGGTTGCAGGTATGCGTCACCCACACTCCGGGGGTAATGCATACGGCAGGCTAGCTTGTTTGCTTCTTGAGATTGCATAACAACTCGCAAACAGTTTGCGTGATTATGTGGTTTTAACGGTTGCGTGCTGCAAAACTTCCATAGGAAGAATTCTTACAGCGCATGACACTTAAACAATCCACAGTGTGTTTGTAGCCCAAGAGGATTCATGCCATGCGTGATACACAGGAGGAAAATGTGGAGATTCAGCGTGTGAAAGATGATGACGATGCCGTTCGCTCGGCACTTGCATCGCTGAAAACAAAGACGGGTATCCCGGTCACTATGTACGCAACAGTACTGACCGATAATCGCATCCAAATCACACAATGGGTTGGTCTACGAACACCCGCGTTACAAAACTTAATTATCGAACCAGGCGTAGGTGTTGGTGGTCGGGTAGTTACCACCGGGCGTCCCGTCG
Source organism: Corynebacterium mustelae (assembly GCF_001020985.1). NCBI lineage: Bacteria > Bacillati > Actinomycetota > Actinomycetes > Mycobacteriales > Corynebacteriaceae > Corynebacterium > Corynebacterium mustelae. The sequence goes on along the minus strand of NZ_CP011542.1, from coordinate 2,809,325 downwards.
GCGTTTCCGATTACACCCGCGCCAACGTTATCTCCCACGAGCTCGACTCGGTGATTCAAGATGAAGGGCTGCATTCCATCGTTGCTGTCCCGGTCATCGTGAATCGTGAGATTCGTGGTGTGCTGTATGTTGGCGTTCACTCCCCAGTACGCTTGGGCGATAAGGTCATCGAAGAAGTGACCATGACTGCGCGCACCCTGGAGCAGGACTTAGCTGTCAATGCTGCCGCGCGACGCGCCGAGGGGCTACGTGGTGGTGCGGCACCACGGCAAGGCCGAATGATGAATGGCGCGGAATGGGAACAGATCCGTTCCACCCACTCAAAGTTGCGCATGCTAGCCAATCGAATCGAACAAGAGGATATCCGCGCTGAACTAGAAGAGCTGTGCGACCAAATGGTTGCCCCAGTTCGGGTTAAGCAAACCACCAAGCTCTCAGCACGTGAGCTTGATGTTCTGTCCTGTGTAGCGCTTGGACATACTAACGTTGAAGCGGCAGAAGAAATGGGTATCGGCGCAGAAACTGTTAAGAGTTATTTGCGATCCGTCATGCGTAAACTTGGTGCGCATACCCGATACGAGGCGGTAAATGCTGCCCGTCGCATCGGGGCGTTACCCTAGCTGGCTTACAAAACAAACACCTATTACGGCGTCGAAAAGCAGCATTTCGCTTTTCGACGCCTTTAACGTTTGCCGCCCGGTACCCACTTTATATCCTGGGAATTATTGGTCACCCGGCACAGAATAAACAGCAAATCCGACAGCCGATTGAGGTATTTAGCAGGCATAACGGAAGTCGTCTCAGGATAAGCTTCCACCGCCAGCCATGCGGCGCGTTCAGCACGCCGGGCCACCGTGCGTGCCACATGTAGCAATGCTGCGGTGGGGGTGCCGCCTGGCAAGATAAAAGAATCCAATTTCGACAACGCTTCGTTGAAACTGTCACATTCCGCTTCCAAACGATCAATATAATCCTGCGTGATTCGCAACGGCTCGTATCCCAAATCTGGATTTTCCGGGGTTGCTAGGTCGGCACCGGCGTCGAAAAGCTCGTTTTGGATACGTTGCAACGTTGCTGCAACCTCAGGGCTTGGTTGCCCCAACGCCAAAACTACGCCGAGCTGGGCATTGAGTTCGTCGCAATCAGCGTAGGCCGATAGCCTGGCATCGTTTTTAGACACCCGAGAGAAATCAGATAACCCAGTGGTGCCATCATCACCCGTGCGTGTATAAATTTTTGTTAAGTGAACAGCCATAACACCAAAATACGCGAACAGTTTATTATGCTGGGCGATTGTGAAAGATCGTTTTTTGGTCACAGGCGGTGCGCGCCTGGTAGGTGAAGTAAAAGTAGCAGGTGCAAAAAATAGTGTGTTGAAACTCATGGCAGCAGCACTGCTCGCTGAAGGTACCACCACACTTACAAACTGCCCGGAAATTCTCGACGTACCACTGATGGGTGAGGTTTTATCTGGGCTGGGCTGCCACGTCGACATTAATGGCGACACAGTGACGATAACGACCCCCGCCGAAGTTTCACCCAATGCCGATTTCGAGGCGGTACGACAATTCCGCGCTTCGGTCTGCGTATTAGGCCCCCTTACCGCACGCATTGGACACGCAGTGGTTGCGCTACCTGGCGGCGACGCGATCGGTAGCCGTCCCTTAGATATGCACCAATCCGGCCTGGAAAAACTTGGTGCCACCACCTACATTCGGCATGGCGCAGTCGTTGCCGAAGCCAGCGGATTACACGGAGCTCAGATTGACCTGGACTTTCCGTCAGTGGGGGCGACGGAAAACATCCTTACCGCAGCTGTGTTAGCGAACGGACGCACCATCTTAGAAAATGCAGCACGAGAACCCGAAATTGTTGACCTTTGCGTAATGCTGCGCCAAATGGGTGCCAAAATCACCGGTGAAGGTACCCCAACCATCACCATCGACGGGGTGGAAAAACTACACCCTACCCAGCACGAGGTGATTGGGGACCGCATTGTTGCCGGAACATGGGCATATGCCGCAGCCATGACTCAAGGTGACATCACGGTCAGCGGAATAGCCCCACGACACCTCCACCTTCCATTAGAAATGCTTCGCTTTGCTGGGGCGCAAATTGAAACCTATGACAATGGTTTCCGCGTTGTCATGCCGCACCGCCCTAAGGCCGTGGATTATCAAACCCTGCCGTTTCCTGGTTTCCCGACCGATTTGCAGCCAATGGCAATCGGAATTTCTGCAATCGCGGACGGAACCAGCGTTATCACCGAAAACATCTTTGAAGCACGATTCCGGTTTGTCGACGAAATGATGCGGCTTGGTGCTGACGCCACCGTCGACGGGCACCATGTAGTGCTACGAGGGGTAGAGCAGCTGTCCTCCACCCCGGTCTGGAGCTCCGATATCCGCGCTGGTGCTGGCCTGGTTTTGGCTGGTCTATGCGCCGATGGGGTGACCGAAGTGCACGATGTGTATCACATTGATCGCGGTTACCCGCGCTTTGTGGAAAACCTCCAAAGCCTGGGCGCAACCATCACCCGGGTGAGATAGTGCGATCGCTTTTCGACGAATGCGGGGCACCTAACCGCCGCCTACTGTGGGGACACTAAGCATTCTCTATGAAAAAGTCACACAGTAGGGTGGAAAAGTGCACTAAAAAACTCGTCTGAACTGGCAATTTGTTTTGTTGAGAAGTTCTGTGTAACTTTATGTGAGTCGCCGCGACCGGCTGGGAGGAAAAATCCCTCAAAGTAGCGTGCGAACGTTGTTTGAGAACTCAATAGTGTGCCAATGTACTTTTGTTTTTTTGGTTGTTTTCTTGTTGTTTTTTGTTGTGGCTTTTGGTTGTGGCTGGCAAGTGTGGCTTGCTTGTTAAATGACTAGCTGTGCAGAAGATGATGGGTTGATGGCTTGTTGTTTTTTGTTGGTTTCTTTGCTTATGTTGTGATTTTTGTCCAACGTGGTGAGGGGACTGTTTTTGTTTTTTGGATGATCAATTTTTTGATGGCGGTTGGTTTTGGCTGATCGTTGTTTTTTGTTGGTTGTTTGTTTTTTGCTGGTTTTGGGCTTTTCGCAGAGCCGTGCAGGAATTGTTTTTGTTCTTGTTTTTTGTGGAGAGTTTGATCCTGGCTCAGGACGAACGCTGGCGGCGTGCTTAACACATGCAAGTCGAACGGAAAGGCCCTGCTTGCGGGGTGCTCGAGTGGCGAACGGGTGAGTAACACGTGGGTGATCTGCCTCGTACTTCGGGATAAGCTTGGGAAACTGGGTCTAATACCGGATAGGACCATCATTTAGTGTTGGTGGTGGAAAGTTTTTTCGGTGCGAGATGAGCCCGCGGCCTATCAGCTTGTTGGTGGGGTAATGGCCTACCAAGGCGTCGACGGGTAGCCGGCCTGAGAGGGTGGACGGCCACATTGGGACTGAGATACGGCCCAGACTCCTACGGGAGGCAGCAGTGGGGAATATTGCACAATGGGCGCAAGCCTGATGCAGCGACGCCGCGTGGGGGATGACGGCCTTCGGGTTGTAAACCTCTTTCGGTAGGGACGAAGCCTTTTTAAGGTGACGGTACCTGTAGAAGAAGCACCGGCTAACTACGTGCCAGCAGCCGCGGTAATACGTAGGGTGCGAGCGTTGTCCGGAATTACTGGGCGTAAAGAGCTCGTAGGTGGTTTGTTGCGTCGTCTGTGAAATACCGGGGCTTAACTTCGGGGTTGCAGGCGATACGGGCATAACTGGAGTGCTGTAGGGGAGACTGGAATTCCTGGTGTAGCGGTGGAATGCGCAGATATCAGGAGGAACACCGATGGCGAAGGCAGGTCTCTGGGCAGTAACTGACGCTGAGGAGCGAAAGCATGGGGAGCGAACAGGATTAGATACCCTGGTAGTCCATGCTGTAAACGGTGGGCGCTAGGTGTAGGGGTCTTCCACGATTTCTGTGCCGTAGCTAACGCATTAAGCGCCCCGCCTGGGGAGTACGGCCGCAAGGCTAAAACTCAAAGGAATTGACGGGGGCCCGCACAAGCGGCGGAGCATGTGGATTAATTCGATGCAACGCGAAGAACCTTACCTGGGCTTGACATACACCAGATCGGCGTAGAGATACGTTTTCCCTTTTGTGGTTGGTGTACAGGTGGTGCATGGTTGTCGTCAGCTCGTGTCGTGAGATGTTGGGTTAAGTCCCGCAACGAGCGCAACCCTTGTCTTATGTTGCCAGCACGTGGTGGTGGGGACTCATGAGAGACTGCCGGGGTTAACTCGGAGGAAGGTGGGGATGACGTCAAATCATCATGCCCCTTACGTCCAGGGCTTCACACATGCTACAATGGTCGGTACAACGCGTTGCGAGCCTGTGAGGGTGAGCGAATCGCTGAAAGTCGGCCTCAGTTCGGATTGGGGTCTGCAACTCGACCCCATGAAGTCGGAGTCGCTAGTAATCGCAGATCAGCAACGCTGCGGTGAATACGTTCCCGGGCCTTGTACACACCGCCCGTCACGTCATGAAAGTTGGTAACACCCGAAGCCCATGGCCTAACCCCTTTTTGGGGAGGGAGTGGTCGAAGGTGGGATTGGCGATTGGGACGAAGTCGTAACAAGGTAGCCGTACCGGAAGGTGCGGCTGGATCACCTCCTTTCTAAGGAGCATGTTTTTTTGGCCACGTGTTGTGGTTGTGGTGCTCGTTTTGTGAGTATTTTTGTTTAATCCAGGTGGAGCATAACCGCCCCTGTTGTGTGGTGCATGCGTTGTGTGTGTGCTGGGTGGGGGTTGTCATGATGAGAAGCAGCGGTATAGAAGATGACTGTGTAGAGAAACTTTTGTGTGTTGGTGTGCTGTTGGGTGTCTGGGATGACGTGTGTTGTTCCGTGTGGTGCCTGTGGTCTGGTGCTGCCTGTGTGGGTGGTGGCAGGTTGCAGGTTGTGTTGTGTGAGAACTGTATAGTGGACGCGAGCATTGTGCCCATGCATGTTTGTGTGTGGGTGTGGTGTGTTTTTTCTTTTTTGTGTTTTAGTGTTTTTTGTTTGGTTCATTTGTGTGTTGTTGTGTAAGGGCGCACGGTGGATGCCTTGGCATGCTAAGCCGATGAAGGACGTGGAAGGCTGCGATATGCCTCGGGGAGTTGCCAATCGAGCGTTGATCCGAGGGTGTCCGAATGGGGAAACCTGGCCATGGTTATGTGTGGTCACCCATCAGTGAATGTATAGCTGGTGTGGGGGTTGACGCGGGGAAGTGAAACATCTCAGTACCCGTAGGAGGAGAAAACAATATGTGATTCTGCTAGTAGTGGCGAGCGAACGTGGAGGAGGCTAAACCGTATGCATGTGATACTTGACAGGGGTTGTGTGTGCGGGGTTGTGGGGCCTGACTTATAAGACGGCTGTTGACGTTTTGCTGTGCGTGTGTGTGTAAGCGGAAGTGGTGTGGAATCGCCTACCGGAGAGGGTGAGAGTCCTGTACGTGAATGCATGTGTGCGTGTGGTTGGTTGGGTGCCCGAGTAGCAGCGGGCTCGTGGAATCTGCTGTGAATCTGCCGGGACCACCCGGTAAGCCTAAATACTTAGTGTGACCGATAGCGGATTAAGTACCGTGAGGGAATGGTGAAAAGTACCCCGGGAGGGGAGTGAAAGAGTACCTGAAACCGTGTGCCTACAATCCGTCAGAGCCCTCTCTTTTTTGTGTGGGGTGATGGCGTGCCTTTTGAAGAATGAGCCTGCGAGTCAACGGCATGTCGCGAGGTTAACCCGTGTGTGGGGTAGTCGTAGCGAAAGCGAATCCTAATGAGGGTGTGTTGAGTGGCATGTCTTGGACCCGAAGCGGGGTGATCTACCCATGGCCAGTGTGAAGCAGCAGTAAGATGCTGTGGAGGCGCGAACCCACTTAGGTTGAAAACTGAGGGGATGAGCTGTGGGTAGGGGTGAAAGGCCAATCAAACTCCGTGATAGCTGGTTCTCCCCGAAATGCATTTAGGTGCAGCGTTGTGTGTTTCTTCCTGGAGGTAGAGCTACTGGTTGGTTGAGCGGGACTACAATCTTAGCAATGTCAGCCAAACTCCGAATGCCGGTGAAGTGTAAGCATGGCAGTGAGACTGCGGGGGATAAGCTCCGTTGGTCGAGAGGGAAACAGCCCAGATCGCCGGTTAAGGCCCCTAAGAGTGTACTAAGTGGGAAAGGATGTGGGATCGCGAAGACAGCCAGGAGGTTGGCTTAGAAGCAGCCATCCTTGAAAGAGTGCGTAATAGCTCACTGGTCGAGTGGTTCTGCGCCGACAATGTAGCGGGGCTCAAGTACACCGCCGAAGCCGCGGCAACCATCATATGTTTTTTGTGTGTGGTGGTTGGGTAGGGGAGCGTCGTGCACAGCTGTGAAGCATCTGGGTGACCGTGGTGTGGAGTGTGTGCGAGTGAGAATGCAGGCATGAGTAACGAATGATATGTGAGAAACATATCCGCCGGATGACTAAGGGTTCCTGGGTCAAGCTAATCTTCCCAGGGTGAGTCGGGACCTAAGGCGAGGCCGACAGGCGTAGTCGATGGATAACCAGTTGATATTCTGGTACCCGTATACATGCGCCCCTAATGAATCCATGGTACTAACCACCCATTTGTGGGATGAGACTGTGTTTTTCATGGTGTTGTTTCATGGTGCGTGGGACCTTCGTGGGTAGTAGTTAAACGATGGGGTGACGCAGGAAGGTAGCCGAGCCACTTATTGGATTGTGGTGTAAGCGTGTGGCCCGTAGGATAGGTAAATCCGTTCTACATGTTGGGTGAGGCGTGATGCGTACCCACGTATGTGTGGGGATGTTGGTGATCCTATGCTGCCGAGAAAAGCCTCTAGTGAGTGTGTATATGGCCCGTACCCATAACCGACACAGGTGGTCAGGTAGAGAATACTAAGGCGTTCGGGTGAACTGTGGTTAAGGAACTCGGCAAAATGCCCCCGTAACTTCGGGAGAAGGGGGACCACTGCTGGTGACAGACTGATGTGAGCTGGTGGTGGTCGCAGAGAAGAGAGGGAAGCGACTGTTTATTAAAAACACAGGTCCGTGCGAAAACGTGGAAGTTGATGTATACGGACTGACGCCTGCCCGGTGCTGGAAGGTTAAGAGGACCTGTTAGTAACACTTTGTGTTGCGAAGCGGAGAATTTAAGCCCCAGTAAACGGCGGTGGTAACTATAACCATCCTAAGGTAGCGAAATTCCTTGTCGGGTAAGTTCCGACCTGCACGAATGGCGTAACGACTTCCCTGCTGTCTCAACCACAGGCCCGGTGAAATTGCACTACGAGTAAAGATGCTCGTTACGCGCGGCAGGACGAAAAGACCCCGGGACCTTCACTATAGCTTGGTATTGGTGTTTGGTTCGGTTTGTGTAGCATAGGTGGGAGACTACGAACCCGGCACGCCAGTGCCGGTGGAGTCATCAAGTGAAATACCACTCTGATCGGATTGAGCACCTTAACCTTGGCCCATGATCTGGGTTGGGGACAGTGCCTGGTGGGTAGTTTAACTGGGGCGGTTGCCTCCTAAAACGTAACGGAGGCGCCCAAAGGTTCCCTCAGCCTGGTTGGCAATCAGGTGTGAGAGTGTAAGTGCACAAGGGAGCTTGACTGTGAGAGTGACAACTCAAGCAGGTACGAAAGTAGGGACTAGTGATCCGGCACCTACATGTGGAAGTGGTGTCGCTCAACGGATAAAAGGTACCCCGGGGATAACAGGCTGATCTTCCCCAAGAGTCCATATCGACGGGATGGTTTGGCACCTCGATGTCGGCTCGTCGCATCCTGGGGCTGGAGTAGGTCCCAAGGGTTGGGCTGTTCGCCCATTAAAGCGGCACGCGAGCTGGGTTTAGAACGTCGTGAGACAGTTCGGTCTCTATCCGCCGCGCGCGTAGAAACTTGAAGAAAGCTGTCCCTAGTACGAGAGGACCGGGACGGACGTACCTCTAGTGTGCCAGTTGTCACGCCAGTGGCACAGCTGGTTAGCTACGTACGGAAAGGATAACCGCTGAAAGCATCTAAGCGGGAAGCCTGTTCTAAGATGAGGTTTCACTAATGAGGTGCCCGGAAGACTACCGGGTCGATAGGCCAGAACTGCACGCATAGTAATATGCTCAGGTGACTGGTACTAATACACCCACAAACACCACCCAAAACAACCCAAACAAAACAAACACAAAAAACCGCGTCCACTACACAGTATCTGACACAACACCACCACAAAACAAAAACAACAATAATAATAATGATCGTGTCGGTGGCAATAGCGTCGGGGACACGCCCGGACCCATCCCGAACCCGGAAGCTAAGCCCGACAGCGCTGATGGTACTGCAAACGGAAGTTTGTGGGAGAGTAAGACACCGCCGACCACAAAAACTCAACAAACAAACCCCCACCCAACACAGGTGGGGGTTAACTTTTACCTCAGTGTAACGATTTCGTCGGACTCGGCGATAACGATATGTGTTCAACGCAAAGAATTTTTACCACCTCAGTTTTTCTGGTGGACATAAGCGTTGATGTTCCAAGGTTATTGTTCTTTTAGGTGAAGGATTTTTAGCGTGATGTCTTTGTCTGTTCGTTCTCTGGCTGCAGCTTTTGTTGTTGTATCCGCAGTGATTACGATGTTTATCATTTTTAGCCCCGCAGCTATGGCACAGTCCACAACCCACCCACATCTGCAATTCGATACCATTGCAGGTACTGTTCTCGGTGGGTTGAGTTCCTTCGCTGCACTATATTTTGTCATTGGTACTTTGTATAACCTCTTTACCCGTGGCAAGGGTAAAACCCCGTGGCCCGGTGCCCCAACTTTCTAACTTCGTTATGGAAACCCCAGCATAATCTGCTGGGGTTTTTGTGGTTATACGAACCTAAGTCCCAATGCAACTTCCTAACGCCAAGGAAGCTGTTGTGCCGATCATCGTGGCACAGAAGTAGAGAACACACGTCCTATAGCGGTTTTCTTTCAGTAGTTGCCCAAGTTCCGCAGCAAGTGTTGACCAGGTGGACATTGCGCCAGCTACACCTACAGCTAGTGCGGCATAGGCTACGGAGGACGTAGTAAAACATTGGAGGGCAATACCAGCCAGAATGCAGGCAGCAGAATTGGCTACTAGTGTCCCTACAAGCCGGGGGAGTAGAACACTAAGCAGGTAGCGCACTGCACCACCGAGCGCTCCACCTAGGCACACAAAACCCAAAGATACGACGATCATTTCCACCGCCTCATGAGTTCTGTCCCAGCAAGCCAGGCGGCGAGACAGGAGGTGACGGTAATCAAGGTGTAGATGGCTGCCCCAATGATTGTGTGGGAGACCGCCAGCACGAGGAACGTCGAAAAGCTCGTAAAACCACCCAAGAAACCGGAACATACAAGGGGCCTTAACCATGTTGGTTCGCTCGGCACGGTGGCAAACAGGAAGCTTCCCAGGACATTGATGAGTAGGACAGACGTCGGGGCGTCGAAAAGTGAATTTTGATGCAGGATAAACCGACATCCAGCCCCGGCGGCGGCCCCAGCCGCAGCGACAAAAACCATACGCATACCCCTTTAACATAGCCCTTATTGTGACTTTTATAGCGAAATCGTGCGCAACCGGAATAAAAAGTAGATGATGGAATGTAAGTCGTATCATTACCTTCACTAAAAGGAGTTTCCCGTAATGGCTCATGAACGCGCAGGCCAACTTGCACAACCGCAGGATCTCATTGACATCGCAGAAGTAGTCACGGCGTACTATACCCGCACCCCAGACGTGGAAAACCCCGACCAGCAAGTTGCTTTCGGCACCTCCGGGCACCGGGGATCGTCACTGGATACTGCCTTTAACGAAAACCACATTTTGGCAACCACTCAAGCGATCGTCGATTATCGCTGTAGCCAAAACATCGGCGGCCCTGTCTTTATTGGGCGGGATCCGCACGCGCTGAGCGAGCCAGCCATGATTTCCGCGCTTGAGGTTCTCCTTGCCAACGATTGCACCGTGCTTGTCGATGATCGGGGCCGCTACACCCCAACTCCTGCGGTATCGCACGCTATTTTGGCGCACAACGCCAAGCTAGACGGCGGAGTGACCGGCACCGACCCGAAACGTGCCGACGGCATTGTAATTACTCCGTCGCACAATCCGCCACGCGACGGTGGCTTTAAGTACAATCCGCCAAACGGCGGCCCGGCGGATACCGATGCTACCGATTGGATCGCAGCCCGCGCCAACGAAATCATGCGGGGCGGTATGGCTGAGGTTAACCGCACTAGCGTTGCTGGTGTGCTTGATCCACGCGTGACGCCGTATAACTACCTCGACAGCTACGTGGCTGATTTGCCGAATGTGATTAATATCGCGGCAATCCGGGACTCAGGTTTGGCCATCGGTGCCGACCCCATGGGTGGCGCCTCGGTAGATTACTGGGGTGCGATTGCCGATGCGCATAAGCTCAACCTGACCGTGGTCAACCCGCTTGTCGACGCTACCTGGCGGTTCATGACCTTGGATACTGACGGCAAGATTCGCATGGACTGCTCATCCCCTAATTCCATGGCATCTTTGGTCCACAACCGTGACAAATACGACATTGCTACCGGTAACGACGCCGACGCCGACCGCCACGGTATCGTCACCCCCGATGCGGGACTTATGAACCCGAATCACTATCTCGCGGTCGCTATCGACTATCTCTTCGCCCACCGGCCCGATTGGGGTACCGACGCGGTGGGTAAGACCTTGGTATCTTCCTCCATGATCGACCGCGTGGTGGCAAACCTCGGCAAAAAACTGGTGGAAGTTCCCGTCGGATTTAAATGGTTCGTGCCAGGGCTTATCGACGGCTCCATCGGCTTCGGCGGCGAAGAATCCGCCGGTGCTTCCTTCCTACGCCACAACGGCACCGTCTGGTCCACCGACAAAGACGGCATCATTTTGGACCTGCTCGCTGCCGAAATCACCGCAGTCACTGGCAAGACCCCATCGCAGCGGTACGCGGAACTCGCTGCCGAATTCGGTGCGCCGGTATATGCCCGTACCGATGCGGACGCAAACCGGGAACAAAAGGCGATTCTCAAGGCCCTGTCGCCGGAACAAGTAACCGCCACCGAACTCGCCGGGGAACCCATCACCGCGAAACTCACTGCTGCCCCAGGCAACGGTGCTGCTATCGGTGGCCTCAAGGTGTGCACCGAATCCGCCTGGTTCGCCGCCCGCCCATCCGGAACAGAAGACAAATACAAGATATACGCCGAATCCTTCAAAGGTGAATCTCATCTTGTGGAAGTACAAAAGGAAGCGCAGGCACTGGTATCTGCCGTACTAGGTAGCTAACCTGCGTAAAACCCTAAGTAGTGTGAATCTTATGCGATTGATCGCAAGAACAAAGGTTCGCCATTTAGGGCGTTAAACAATTATGCTGAATTACCGTGACTAGACTAAATACAAAAGTCTCGGATACTATCAGTTTCCTAACAAGATTTGGGCTTGCAGTAGTATGGATTGTTGCAGGTTGGCAAAAACTTGGTAAAACCATGGCAGAGGCGCAAGCTATTCAAGGGTATGAGATCTTTACTATTGAATGGTCGATATTTTTGGGAAGGATTATTGGGCCGCTCGAACTTGCTGGTGGCGTTGTGCTTCTGGTTGGTATCTTTCTTCGTTCTGCCGCAAAAATTTCTGCAATGGTTCTGATCTTATTTATGATCGGGGTGGGACAAGCCTGGGTGCGTGGTCTGGTAATCGACTGTGGGTGCTTCGGTGATGTAGATCTATCGGATGGAGGCATGGATTATCTGTATACAATTCTCCGGGATGTCGGGCTGTTCCTGATGTCGCTCTGGGTAATGTACCGGCCATATAAGCGTTTTGCCATTCATCCTTGATGATTCCCAGCTATTTTTGATGAAATTGTTCGGTATTTTTTAACTTTTATGGAATGAATGAACAGTTAATGTAGTTTAAATGATTGTGTAATAGTTAAGTTGCTTTCTGACGGTTGCGACAAGCGACTGCTATTACTTCGTAACTCTTGAAAGGAATACTAAACAAGGTGTGGAACAAATGAGCACAAAAATAAAAAATCCGAATGAAAAGGGCTCAGGATTTATCTGGGCAGTAATTGTACTGTTGACACTAGCGGCTATCCTGATTGGGTACGTCGTCGTTTCCGGGAAAAATGCTAAAGAAGAAGAGCTTGCTCAACGAGCAACGGAAACCGTAGCGTTTGAGACTTCATACGAAGACAATGGTATTACATTGAAAGCAGCGAATGCTAAGGCAAATGCAAAAAAAGTTGATCTATACGAAGATTATTCTTGTTCCTATTGTTCGCAGCTGGCTAAAAGCACCGATGCAGATATGAAAAAAGCAATTGAGGATGGTGAAGTCGTCGTAACTATTTGGAGCCTTAACTTCCTTGATCGGGGAAAAATTGGTCATTCGACAAACGCTGGTGCTGCTGCATATGTTATTGCGAAAAATGAACCAGCGAATGTTTACTGGAATTATCGAAAGATTCTGATGGAGGATCAGGAGGATATTTACGGAAGCTGGGATACTGATGATTTTGTCAGTGCAGCTCGTGCTGTCGGTGCCTCAGAAGAAACCTTGAACCACATTACTTCTGGAACTTTTATTGAAGAATATCAAAAATTAGCCAAACAGAATGCTGACAAATTGGAAAAGGAAACCGGAACGGTATCTTCTCCCCGTGTAATTGTGGATGGTACCGAAATCCAGGGAGAGTCGGTGTTTGATTGGGTTAACGAAGTTGTTAGGAAGTAAGATTCGGAATAACCTGCCGATTTGATAGCTTTGACTATTGTCGTGTAGCCTTAATGCGTTGCCTTCGGTAGAAGGAGCGAAACGGGGCTATGGCGCAGCTGGTAGCGCATCACACTGGCAGTGTGGGGGTCACGGGTTCGAATCCCGTTAGCTCCACCCTACTAAACCCGCTCCTATGGTGGAAACATCAGGGGAGCGGGTTTTACTCTGCGTATGCTGTGTGGATAACACCAAAGGGTTAAGGGATTCAAAAGGGGGTTAAGAGGCGAAGAAGGGATACGCCTGTGTGATCTTCGTGTTTGGTAAGTTGAGGGAATCGTCCCCGTGTTGGGTGAAAATTGGAATTGCTCCTTTGCGTCCCGCAGGCACTAATTTGGGTGTCGGAACGAAGCGCTAGATTCGCTCATGTGTGGGGATGCCTAAGAACAAAGGCTTTGATCAATCATAGCGGTCTCAATTCAAAAGCTGATATGGATGCTGTTGTATTGACCTGATTGCACCCCGGTCACACACTTCTAGACCGAATGAAAAATCATTATCAACCAGCAACTTTCAGCAACGTAAAACAGCATTTAAACAATCTTGACATCAATGACATTCACAAACAACGTCAACAGCTTTTGAATTGATAGCGCTGCAATTACTACTGCCATTTGTCGGCAGCTGCGTCGCGCTTTTCCTTTACTGTATTGCTGCACACATGGTTTTGGGTACCGGGGTTGGGAGAACCTTGAACGTATACCTGGCTATTTATTGTACATTGAGACTTGTCAAACTTTATGTTAGTCACTAACATTTTTGTTATGGGACGATGGGAACGAACGCATGAAGCGTTAAGGAAGGCGGCATTAGATTTATTCACTGAGTACGGGTATGAGGCTACGGGGACTGCGCAGGTTGCTGAGCATGTTGGTGTTAGTGAGATGACTTTGTTTCGACATTTTCCTACGAAAGAATCCCTTATTGTGGCTGATTCTTTCGACCCGTTTATGGCTGAAGCGGTACGAGTTCGTCCTGTTGGCGAGCCGCCAATGCAAGCGTTGACCGAAGGGGTAAGGGCTGCTTGGGTAGAGCTGCCGGAAGAAGCGGTGGCATTTTTGAGAAGGCGCTTGAAAATAATCGCACAGACGCCAGCATTAACTGGTGCGATAGAGCGATCTAATGGAAAAACTGTCATGGAATTGGCAAATGCACTGGTTGATCGGGGGGTTGATGACGTATGGGCGCGTATCGCATCCTCTGCAGTGATCGCCGGATTGAGTACCGCATTACTCATATGGGCGAACACGGAACGGTGCACGCTGAGTGAGGCCTTAGAATCGGCATGTGATCTTTTAGGTGGTAACTGAGATGCTTTCATTTGAAAGTGTTGGTCGTCTATTTCGTGGTGGCTCGGGCGTACAAAACCTAACGTTTAGTGTGATGCCCAGCGAAATCGTTGCGCTAGTCGGGCTAAATGGTGCTGGTAAGACCACACTGATGCGGCTTGCGTTAGGGATGATACGTCCGCAGCAAGGTGCAATACGGATATTTGGCTCCTCGCTGGGCAAGATATCTGCCAAAGTATGGGCTCAGGTGGGGGTGCTAGTTGAGGTTCCTTTTGCCTACCCAGAACTTTCGGTACGCCAAAATCTGCGTGCTGCGTGTTTGATGCATCAGGGAAGACTCGAGCGCGTCGATAAAATGATTGCAATGTGGGGACTCGACTTAGTAGCTGATAAGAAATTCCGACTTCTTTCGCAGGGTAACCAACAGCGTGTAGGTCTTGCTGCATCACTTCAACATGATCCTCGGTTGATCTTGCTAGATGAACCAAGCAATTCACTGGATCCCGCCTCAGTAATTCTCCTACGCGAAGAGCTTATAAAACGCGCTGAAGCAGGAGCCGCGATCCTAGTACCTGAGTTGCACAGTGGTTTGTGGTTTTGGTGGGTTTGGTTGTGGGTGAGCTGGGGTTTTAGGGTGTTTTTTGGGTTTTTGTCGTACTAATTTGGTGGGTTTTTTGGGCTTGTTAGTCTTGTTGTGTGGTGCGGATTAGGAAAGTTAGGACTGCTAGCGGTGCGACTGCCGTGCAGATCGTGCGGGATGTGCATCGCCGAACTGTGGTGGATTATCATGTCGGTTCTGCCCATAACGAGATTGAACTTCACGCTTTACTCAAAAAAGCGCGTGATCTGCTTTACGCTGATCAGCTTGAGTTAGATCTTGAGTTACCAGTGGCAGGTGATACCGAAGACTCGTTGACGGTGGAGTCGATGACTGCTCGCGTATTATTGGATGTTTTTGCTTGTGCGTGGTCGACGCTTGGTTTTGATGCGATCTATCCGGTGGATTCTGTTTTTGCCCGCACTGTTTTTGCACGTGTAGTCCAGCCTTCTTCGAAGTCACAAGTACCCATGGTGCTTCAACGGTTAGGGTTACCTGCTGTTCATCGCAACACGGTTTCAGCTGCAGTGAAAACAGCTTTTGATGAGGATAAGTACAGTGCGTTTTCCCGAGCATGTTTTGATTTCAGCCTGGCACGTGGCACAGTAGCGTGGGTGCTTTATGACGTTACGACGTTGTATTTTGAAGCAGATCGTGAAGACGATTTACGTAAAGTGGGGTACTCGAAAGAGCGTCGTATCGATCCACAGGTTGTTGTGGGACTGCTTGTTGATAGCCGTGGACTTCCCTTGGAAATTTCCTGCTTCGAGGGAAACAAAGCAGAAGCACTCACCATGATTGATGTACTGAATAGCTTTCGCAGGCGGCATAACGTGGAAAATATCATTGTTGTCGCCGATGCTGGCATGATTTCTGCGGACAACTGCAATCATCTAGAAGCGCTTGGGTTTCAATTCATTATCGGGGCAAGAATGTCCAAAGCTCCCTACAAGATGGATATGCCCATCAATGAGACAGGACACGCTATTGATGATGGGCATATCGTCGAATCAACGAAAACAATGGGCCCTAGCACAACTCACCGAACCACACGGCGAATGGTCTGTCAGTATTCACACAAGCGATTTGCCAACGACAAGCACACTCTTGCCAAGCAACGTCAACGTGCTGAAGAAATCGTCACAGGAACGCGGAAACAAAAACGGGCACGGTTTGTTACCCACACCAGCGGCCGTTGTGAGTTCAACACTGATGATTTTGAAAAAGCGTCACAACTAGCAGGCTGGAAAGGATACATCACCAACATCTCGGCCGAGGACATGTCAGGTGAACAAATCATTGCAACATATCATGACCTATACGAAGTGGAACGAAGTTTCCGAATGGCAAAAAGCGACCTTCAAGCCAGGCCAATGTACGTACGGAAAGAAGATTCCATCCGCGCCCACCTAAATCTCGTCTTTGTCGCCCTAGCCGTCGCACGTTTCCTACAAGATCTCACCGGATTCAGTCGACAAAAAATCATCAACATCCTCGAACCCTTACGAGACGTAACCATCAACACACCCCACGGCCCGATAACCATCCCCACAAAAATCACACCAGAAGCCCAAGAAATCCTCAACAAAATGTCGTACTAAAACTGTGCAAGTCAGGTGATCCTCGGTTGATCTTGCTAGATGAACCAAGCAATTCACTGGATCCCGCCTCAGTAATTCTCCTACGCGAAGAGCTTATAAAACGCGCTGAAGCAGGAGCCGCGATCCTAGTAAGCAGCCACCACTTAGACGAGGTGGCACGAATTGCAGACCGAGTGTTATTGATGAACGCGGGTCGGCTGATTGGCGAATTGGATACGACAGGAAACGACCTAGAACGAGCCTTTTTTCAGCACATTCAACTTGATGATGAACGTCGCAGGATGATAGGGCGTGGTTGAAATGAAAGCTGCGTTCTATATCGAATCGCTTAAGCTGGCTCGATCGCTGGTTGGCATCGTGGCTACGTTTGTCATTGTATTCGGCGTAATATGTCTACTTGGTGGAATAACTGCTGGCATTGTAACTGGAAATCCAGACCTGATAAGGAAGGCTGGTACAGCGGCAACGCTGGATTGGAGTGGCTTGCTTTCAGCGGCAACGCAGATCTCCACTGTTTCTATGCTTCTTGGGTTCGGAATTGTGTTGGCATGGATTTTTGGACGTGAGTTTTCGGATCATACTGTCACTGCTTTATTTGCGTTGCCTATTAGTCTTACCCGTATTGCGCTTGCCAAATTTGCCGTATACCTGACTTGGGCCTTCACCGTGAGCAATGCTGTTTTACTTGTGGTTTTTGTTCTCGGGTTGTTGATTGGTTACGGGGTGCCTGACGCGGATGCGTGGGCAGCATTTGGGCGGCTATGGGTGTTGTTGATGTTTTCTATCGTACTGGTGACTCCGGTAGCCTGGATCGTTACCTTGACTCGTTCGTTGTTGGCTGGGGTTGCCAGCACTATTGTATTGATTGTTCTCGCTCAGATTGGTATTCTTGCTGGCATTGGTGGCTGGGTGCCACCTGCTGTTCCTGCCCTTTGGGCATTATCGGCTGGAACTGCAGTATCGCTATTGCAACTCGCTTTTACGGCTGGTTTTGCTGCTGGTTTCGCTTTTCTTGTGTGCTGGTCATGGAGGCATCTGGAGCTTGATCGATGAAGGTATGTTCGAGCAAGAAAGCGTGAAACGAATAGCAACATGATGTGTCATCTTTTCGATTTGATGCACCCGACTTTCGTGAGTAAAAAGATGGATATTCCTCTCATTACACGGGTATGTCCAATAGAATCGGGTCAGATCACCGCAAGCTTGCGCCGTAAAACGTCGAGGTGCGGAAATAATGGGAGGGAGTGGCAGTTATGAAGTTTCGCGCATTGTCGGCGTTGGAAAGCGAATTGCTGGAAACCGCGACGTTGGGAAACATCAACTGGTGTGAAGAGCGATTTACGCTTGACGACGTTCGCGAGAATGAGTTGTTCGCACATTACACTCGATTGCAACCAAACAGAGGTGATTTCGGAATTGTTGCCGAAGATGCTTGTATTCAGACCGGTGTAGTGTGGGCGTTGTTTTTGCCGCAGTCAAATCCTGGGTTCGGTTTCATTGATGAAACCACCCCTGAACTTAGTCTCTAGGTGGCACCGCACGCTCGTGGATGTGGTCTTGGTCGACAGCTATTGCGTGCCATAGTAGCTGAGGCTAGGTGCAGGGAATTATTACAGCTTAGTTTATCGGTGGAAGCTGACAATATTGCCAAGAGCTTATACCTTGCCGAAGGCTTTTTTGATGTTGCAGGAAGAGGACATGATGGAGTGATGGTCAAGTCCTTGGCCACTTAAATACCCCCGCAACGGTGTAATTCAACAGTCTCAGCGAGACGGGTAATTGGTGTAGGTATCCTAAAGACAACTCGACTATTTCGTGAGTTGGTGGTTGGTTACACGGTGTGGGAAGCGAATGAGTCGAGTTGCATCATGAACCCACTGCATGCTTGTTTTGGGGTTTATGAAATCTAACTCGGAGATGCTTAACACAGAAAAAGTTATTTCTGGATTATCAAAAATCTAGGCCACATACCAAAGATTCACCGCATTGTCCATAATGGTGCAGACCAGGTTAAAATGTACTCGGTGCTCATTACGCATTTTGTCGTCGCTAGTCACTATGTACAGTGTTATGACGAAACTGAATGCTCACCGCAAGAATTGTGCCAGTATGGTCCGCTAGGTGTTTTTCTGTCAGAGATGAGGATTGTTCGGGGGTTAGCGATTAATTGGACATGTTAAGGTTTTCTCACCAGGAAAATTCTCGAAGGGCAACAGACCAGGTATCACGGTGAAAATATGCTTTCTCCTACACAAGTACCCGTCATCGCCATAAATACCCAGCACACAAAGCTCAGTAAAGATTTCTAGTGAGAAAATCTTGTTAAGGGGAATAACAAAAATGCCAATTCCGGTGTATCGGTTACAACAGGTTTCCGGAGTCACTGTTTACGGGATGATCAACAACGGCGGGTATTTTCTCACGGATTTCACTGTCTATGAGGACGGTATTGTCGATTGTTGGGGTAAGACGGATGTGGCCGGTATGCGGGATCATGTGGAATCGGGCTGGGTTGTGCCCGCGATTCCGGTCGGCGAGACGGTCCGCATTTCTGAATTGGGGGATTTCCGGGTGTTGGAAGCGCGGTGGTCGCATGCCACGCCGGGTGAATACCTGGGTTTTCTTGAATCTGTGGTGGATAAGCTTCGTGGTGAGCAGTCGCACCCCGTGCCGGATTTTCCGCTTTCGCGGGCGAATCTGGATGAGCCGCACCCGAAGAAAACTGATCCCATGTATAACCTCAATCATGCAGGTGCCACGGTGGCGTTTAACTTAGAGGCTTTTCTTCGCACGGATGCCGGTTGGGAGATAACAACAATCGTGCCGTTCGCCGACGAGACGTTTCGCCTTTCGGTAATCGGGGAACGTGATTTCAGCTTTGCTGAATGTGAAAACATGATCGACGCTGGTGACCTGGCGATCACCATTACCGAAGATGCCTGGGTGCGGGTGGCGAATATCGGGGAGCTGCGGTTAAAGCCCGAGTTCGCGATCGTAGAGAATGTGACGGAGTTTAAGAAATCGCTCCAGGGGCAAAGTGCCCGCGCGGTGGGGAAACAGATGGCAGCAGAAAAGTGCAGGCAGGCATATTTCGAGTATTTGAAGGAGCCAAGTGACTTTAGTCGCGAGATGCTACGGGAGGCATATGAAGCGGTGCCGGAACATGAACGCCGTTATTTAGGGGACATGGACTCCAAAGATTACGATTACTATCGGATTTTGTACACCGACGATAAACGCGAAGTATAAGCGAAAAGTGATGATTACGGATTTATTTAACGGACAACCAGCGCTGGCGTCGATTCGTGCCTTTGAGGAAGCCCGGTTTGCGCTGTCAAAGCTTGACGACGCAGACAAGCCGGACAAGCACACCACCGTATTCGTCGATTGCCGTGATCTCGTGTGGGCTTGGTTTGCGGAGTCAGGGCCGGGTGGCTTTGTGGATTTTGCAGATCGCATAGTTGCTGAATGCGGTGATGTGGAAATGCAGCGGCAGTGGAATGCTGATCGCGCTGGGATTTTGGCACGCTATATCGAGGGGTTCGACGCCGTCGACCCGCCGCAGGTGGCGGTGCTCGAAGTTGATGGCGGTCTGCGCCACTAGCTGTGATAGGCCAACTGTGGTTTAAAAACTGTGCGCCATTGATCTTCCACTTCGGCGGTGTAATTGCGAATCACAAATAAGTCGGATTCATCGTGGTGATAGGAAAAGTGCGCATCCACCGCTGCGATCAGCCAGGCGACATCAGCAGGATCAGTGTTGTCTGAGAGTGTGGCAATCAATTCAGCGCACAGGGCAGTGTCAAATATCGCGTTTTCGTGGAGCTGGTATACAAACGTGCCGGAAACCAGGTCGTCACGCTGCAACTGCATCGGGGTGCGATGGGTGCGTGCCACTATTTCGTGAATGAACAGTTCCAGGTCGGGTTTGGCCTCAGAAATATGGAAAAGGGCACCAGATGGCAGATGTCGGGCAGCGCAGCCGGATTCGGTGGGCTGACAAGTCCATTCGGATTGGGTGCCAAAAGCGGCTAATTCGGCGTCGAAAAGCGAAATAATGCGGTTAATGGTTAACTCCAAATTCCACGAGAACAACGCCTGTAATAATAAGCCCAATTCCAGCAATCATGGTGGGGGTAAGCGTTTCTTTGAATAACACCCGTGATAATAACGCCGTTAATGCCACCCCAAACGCGGTCCATAATCCATAGGCCACCCCAATACCCATACCGGCGGCAAGCGAAGCGGAAAGCGCGGCGAAAGCCCCGATATAACCAACCGCCACGATAGCGTATGCCCAGGGCTTTGTTGTGGCAATTTTAAGGTTTAGGGTGGCAATGACTTCCAAGATGATTGCCGCCGAAAGGTACAACCACGCCATGTTAATTCCCACCCGAGTGTGGGGAACCGAATTCCACCAGTGCGATACCTGCAATAATCACCGCAATTCCTATCCCACTTAGAACTGTGATGTGTTCTTGGTAGAATACTGAGCCTAAAACCGCAGTCAATGCCACACCGCATGCACCCCAGATTCCGTAAGTGACGCCGAGTGGCATGCCGCGGCGGAGGAGAACTGACAGTAACCAGTAAGAAGCAACGTATCCTGCCACCACAATGGCGTAAAGCCACGGGTAGGAGAGCGCCGCTTTTAAACACAGTGTTGCTGTCACTTCACAACACACAGTAAGTGTCAATAACCACCATTTACCCACCCCCAAAACGGTACACCTACCCATAGGTGGGGCGGAAATGGCAGTATGGAAAGTATGAGTAGCCCAGTGATTGTTCTTACCGAAGATGAATCCTATTCTAAGCTTGAGACCGAGAAGCTTGGTCGGCTTGTTGTTCGTCGTTCCGATGATATGGATATTTTCCCCATCAATTACGTTGTTGATGGCAAAAATATCTATTTCCGAACGGCGGAAGGCAACAAGCTTTTTAGCGTGGGATTAAATAATTATGTTTTGTTCGAGGTTGATAATTCCACTGCCTATACCGCTTGGTCAGTGGTGATTAAAGGCCATGCCGAGATTGTGCGAGATTATAGCGAGATTCAACGCTGCGACGCTTTGCCACTGCGGCCGTGGGTCCCGACCTTGAAATACAACTATGTCCGCATCGAGCCTAAAGAAATTAGTGGCCGGGCCTTCCGGTTAGGGGAGGAACCGGAACGCTACTAATGCCGGAGAGTTTTGTTAAGTATCCGGCGCAACCAGGCGCCGCTGAAGCCGAGGCAGCAGGGTTGCGGTGGCTGCGGGAAGCGTCGACAAGTGTTGTTGACGTCATAGAGGCAACGCCGACGCGGATTGCCACCCGCAAAGTCCGCCTTGCCATGCCCACAGCAGACGCGGCGATTTTTGCGGGGGAGCAATTAGCAACGATCCACCGGGCGGGCGCGTCGGCGTTTGGCAGCCCTCCGCCTGATTGGGAGGGCCCAAACTTTATTGGCACGCAACAACAGCTGTGCGTCCCCACCGACGATTGGGCCACTTTTTACGTCGAGCAACGGGTCGCGCCTTTCGTTGCTGCTGCCGTCGATAACGGCAATCTTCATGACCCGGAGGGTGTTATCGAACGTGCTCTGGAATGCATCAGCCATCATGATTTCGGCGCTGTCACGCCTGCCCGCATTCATGGCGACTTATGGCGTGGCAATCTTCTCTACGAGAATACTGGCACCGGGGTGCGCCCAGTTTTTATCGACCCTGCGGCGCACGGCGGACACCCAGAAACTGATCTGGCTATGTTGGCGCTGTTCGGTGCGGATTATTTTGAGCATATTATCGCTGGCTACCACACAGTGTCGCCGCTGCCGGATACCTGGGCGGATTATATCCCGGTTCACCAGTTGCATCCCCTGGCAGTCCACGCTGTTACACATTCTGCAGCCTATGGTGATGAATTAGTGGCATGTGCTCGTCTGGTGGTTGCACTGCTTGGCTAACGCCACCAGGTGTCTTGTGGGGTCACTGGCAGATGACGCTTGTGCTGGCCGATCCGCCATAGATGCTCAATCCGGCTTGCCGCAATGTCATTGATGGCGGTTTCACCTGATAAATACCCATCAATATCGCGGTAGCGAATCCCTAATGCGTCCTCGTCGGAAATCGCTGGGCGATCCTCTTCCAGATCAGCGGTAGGTACCTTGAGCCAGGTGGATTCCGGTGCACCAAGATACTGCAACATCGCTGCGCCTTGGCTCTTATTAAGTCCAAACAATGGCATGAGATCCGCTGCACCATCGCCAAACTTCGTGAAAAAGCCGGTGACGTTTTCGGCTGCATGGTCAGTGCCGATAACCAATAACCCTTTTTCCCCAGCGAGCGCATACTGGGCGATCATGCGCTGGCGTGCTTTAACGTTTCCTTTATTAAAATCTCCCAGGCGCGGTTGACCCAGCGCTTGTGCCACGCTGTCTGCAATCGCGTCGGTAGCGTCTTTAATATTGCAGGTCAGCGTGTGATCAGGACGAATAAACTGCAATGCAATGTCGCGGTCTTCTTCGTCAAACTGAACTCCGTAGGGCAAACGCATCGCCCAGAACTCCGCATTGCCGCCAGTGCGGCGAATTTCCTCTACTGCTAACTGGGCGAGCCGTCCAGCAAGGGTGGAATCTTGGCCGCCAGAAATTCCCAAAACGAACCCGTTTGTGCGGGAGTGACGGAGATAATCGACCAAGAACGACACCCGGCTGGTAACCTCAGCAGCGGGATCAATGGTTGGGGTGGTGTGAAGTTGAGCGCGGATTTCCCGCTGTAAATCAAGATCCATGCTTGTTAAGCTTAGCGTCAAAAAGTCCCAGTGAAGCGTGCTGGCTCTATAGCTTAGGGCGGTGCTTGTGCAAAGAACGAATACTGGGTGATTATTGGAGTGGCATGCGCAGTTGGGTGATCGTAGGCGTAGGTAACCAGTTTGGTATTTACGCTAAACGTACGATAACATTGTTCCTCGTGTCATTGGCTGGATACACATATTCGTTGTCCCAGCCACTAGGAATGTGTAAGTCGCAACTGGCTTTCCCTTAACAAGAAAGGAGCGCCCGATGAAGGTCCGTAAATCCCTTCGGTCGCTGAAGAACAAGCCGGGCGCTCAGGTTGTGCGCCGTCGTGGCAAGGTCTACGTGATTAATAAGAAGGATCCACGCTTCAAGGCTCGTCAAGGTTAATTACATCCTCAACGCGCGAGCTTTATTTAGCCGCCTGGTTGGTTTCGGTTAGCGAATCTCTTCCAGGCGGTTTTATCCTTTGTACTGCTAAGTAACTCATGCGGACGCATGGGCTAAAACCTGTGCGGCTTTGTCGTGCTGGCGGGTTATGTGCGATGGGTACTGCAGTTCGCAGGTTTGTAGGATCGTGTTGTGGTTTCGGGTGCCCGCTTGTCGACGCCCCGAGCGCAGCTGGGGGTAGCTGAAATGGGGCGGGGGTATCCGGGGTAGTCGAAAGGTCGATGGGGGTAGCTGAAGTCCTATTGATTGAGTTGGTGCCGTTTAAGGTATTTCTTGAATTATGTTGATGTGATTGCGATTATCGTAGCGCCGCTGGCTAGGTGTCATGACAACTAAGCGTGATAGGTGCGGGCTGTTTATCGGTGTTATTTTCATGTTTTGTCAACAAACTTTTCGAGGGAAATTGTGCTGCATAATTTCTCATTTTTACCGGTATATTCCATCGAATCAGTCATAGGTTTTTAGAATTATTAGAATAGCAACCATGCTGCACTTGATTGGTTATGTAGCTGTGATTGTTATGTAAACGCGATCCTAAACTTAATTTTTTGATAAGGATTGGGTAGATGTTACTCAATGTTTACTTTATGAAAAACATCTTTCTTGCAGGGGGTATGGGGTAGCACTTTATCTTATATGTGCTGTAAATCACATTTTTGAGCGATGGCGGCTACGAGCTGGGAAGATGTTACGTGTGTGAAAGTTGAAGCTCACATCTTTGTAATTTGATTGGGTGAACCAATGCCTACATGTGGTGCTATGGGTGGTTGTTTGCTGGGAATTTCATTGTTGTAACTACTATATGTAGTGCTTGTTGCGTTAATTTGCCACAACGTATAGTGTCGTTTTTGTCGCCACGGACGCAGCGTGACACCGCAATGGCCATCGGTAGTCAGGTGAAGTAGCGGCTCGTAACAAAAATCCCCATAGGACGACCACTGTGGTCAGCCGAAAGCGAACTAAGGAATTTTGAGCTATGTCGATCACTCTCTTTACCAAGCCAGCTTGCATGCAGTGCAACGCAACCAAGAAGGCACTTGACCGCGCAGGGCTCGACTACAACCTCGTGGATATCAGCATTGATGAGGAAGCTCGTGACTACGTGATGGCTCTTGGTTACCTCCAGGCGCCAGTGGTGGAAGCGAACGGCGAGCACTGGTCTGGATTCCGGCCGGAGCGCATCAGTGGACTTGCCAGCCAGGTGGCTTAACTCAATCTTTCGATATAGCTGCCCAAACGCCCTCACCGAGCCCGCCGAAAACACTGTAATTGGCAGGTATGGAAAGTGGTATGGTGGGCAGCACTTTCATATCCAGCCCCACTGATGGAAAGACACAATGTTGGTTGTCTATTTTTCCTCTGCGACGGAAAACACACATCGATTCGTCGAAAAGCTTGATTTGCCAGCGAAGCGGATTCCGTTACATAAAACGGATCCAGAATTGATCGTCGACAAGCCATACGTCCTCATTTGTCCCACATATGGCGGTGGGGCGTCGATAAGTGGAGCGACCAACACCAAACCGGTGCCACCGCAAGTCATTCGGTTTCTCAACAACAAACACAACCGGGATCTATTGCGGGCAGTCATCGCAGGCGGCAACTCAAATTTTGGGTCGGACTTCGGCAAAGCGGGCGACTTGATCGCTGCAAAATGCAACGTTCCTTACGTTTATCGCTTTGAACTCATGGGAATGCCTGAAGATGTAGCCGCAGTGCGACAAGGGTTGATCGACAACGCACAAACACTCGGCCTTCAACCCCTTTACACCCAAGCTTCCAACTAAATATCACTTGCTAGAACGATAAAAACGACACAACCCGCAAAGGTGCAACCGACGTGACAACTACCTACGGAAAAAACGTGGCAGAACCCGCCTCTCGTGAGGAACAACTCGACTACCACGCCCTCAACGCACTGTTGAATCTCTATTCCGAGGACGGCCAGATCCAATTTGATAAAGATCGCGAAGCGGCCAACCAATACTTCCTGCAGCACGTCAACCAGAACACGGTTTTCTTCCATGATCTGGAAGAAAAAATGGAATACCTGGTAGAAAACAAGTACTACGATCCAGCGGTGTTGGATAAGTACGATTTCGCGTTTATCAAAGACCTCTTTAAACAGGCATACGCCCATAAATTCCGGTTCCCAACCTTCCTAGGGGCGTACAAATACTACACCTCATACACCCTTAAAACTTTCGACGGGCGCAGGTACCTCGAACGCTTCGAAGACCGGGTATGTATGGTGGCGCTCGCGCTAGCCGACGGCGACCGTGATCTCGCCCGCCACCTTGTCGACGAAATCATGACCGGCCGGTTCCAGCCTGCCACCCCAACCTTCCTCAACATGGGTAAAGCCCAGCGTGGTGAACCAGTATCCTGCTTCCTGCTACGCATCGAAGACAATATGGAATCGATTGGGCGATCCATTAACTCCGCACTGCAACTATCCAAGCGTGGCGGCGGTGTGGCCTTACTGTTGTCTAACCTGCGGGAATCTGGCGCACCGATTAAACACATCGAAAACCAGTCCTCTGGCGTCATTCCTGTTATGAAACTATTGGAGGATTCCTTCTCCTACGCCAACCAATTAGGAGCACGTCAAGGCGCTGGTGCCGTTTATTTGAACGCACATCACCCAGATATTCTCAACTTCCTCGACACCAAACGCGAAAACGCAGACGAGAAGATTCGGATTAAGACGCTTTCCCTGGGGGTGGTTATCCCTGACATCACATTCGAATTGGCTAAGACCAATTCTGACATGTACCTCTTTAGCCCATACGACGTCGAACGGGTCTACGGAAAAGCATTCGCCGACCTCTCAGTCACCGAACACTACCAGGAGATGGTTGAAGATCCCCGGATCCGCAAGAAGAAGATCAACGCACGAGAATTCTTCCAAACCTTGGCTGAAATCCAATTCGAGTCCGGCTATCCCTACATCATGTTCGAGGACACCGTGAACAAGGCCAACCCGATAGCTGGCCGCGTTAACATGTCCAACCTATGCTCCGAAATCCTCCAGGTAAACACCCCGTCGTACTACAACGACGACCTTACCTATTCGGAGGTTGGTGAAGACATTTCGTGTAACTTGGGCTCGCTGAATATTGCGATGGCGATGGACTCTCCGAACTTCGCCGACACCATTGAGACCGCCATTCGGGCATTAACGGCCGTGTCAGAACAAACCTCTATCAATTCCGTTCCGTCTATCCGCAAAGGCAACGACGACGCACACGCGATCGGCCTGGGGCAAATGAACCTGCACGGCTACCTGGGGCGGGAACGGATCTTCTATGGGTCGGAGGAAGCACTGGATTTCACCAATGCCTACTTTGCCGCTGTGTTGTACCAGTGCCTGCGCGCTTCCAATAAGATCGCACGGGAACGCGGCGTCAAATTCGGTGGGTTTGAAACCTCCGAATACGCAAGCGGTGCATATTTCGATCGATTCGACCCGGCTGATTTCCAGCCGCAGACCGACAAAGTTAAGGAATTATTCGCTAACTCCAGCATCCACACCCCAACCGCTGAGGATTGGGCACAACTACGTGCTGATGTTATGGAACACGGGTTATTCAACCGGTATCTGCAAGCTGTGCCGCCAACCGGGTCGATTTCCTACATCAATAACTCCACATCGTCGATCCACCCGATTGCCTCCCGGATTGAAATCCGCAAAGAAGGAAAGATCGGGCGCGTCTACTACCCGGCGCCACACATGGATAACTCCAATTTGGAATATTTTCAAGACGCCTACGAAATCGGCTACGAAAAGGTCATCGACACCTATGCGGTGGCAACCAAATATGTTGACCAGGGGTTGTCGCTGACGCTGTTTTTCAAAGACACCGTGACCACCCGTGACATCAACCGCGCACAGATCTACGCGTGGCGTAACGGAATCAAGACCCTCTACTACATCCGGTTGCGGCAGGTGGCCCTTGAAGGCACCGCAGTCGAAGGCTGCGTATCCTGCATGCTGTAACGCGCTATACGCATAGAAAAGGTCTAGGGACTTCGACATGTTTGGTGCCCTAGACCTTTTCTATATAGACATAATCCTTGTTAGTTAGGGGAGATGCTTTAGGTATCGGTCCTAGGTATATGGCAAAACAGGTAGATTAACGCCTAATCCCGCTGTTACTAGGTGTGCTCGATAGTTTTCGTGCAAAGCGGCAGGATGGTTGTTATAACCAACACGAAACCCCACCAGTTTAAACCGGTGGGGTAGTGGCGTTACTGTGTGTATCCGTCTGCTATGGGGCGGATTAGCGCTTGCCCAATTCGCCATCCATGATGATGGTGCCGAGGCCTTCGCCGGCAAGCTTCAGGCGGTCGAGGATTTCCTCAACGGAGGACTCTTCTTCGATCTGCTCCTGAAGGAATTCATCCAAGAATGGGCGGGATTCGAAATCCTGTAGGGAATCGGACAGAACGGCGATCTCCCGAATCATGGCGGTGACCTTCTGCTCGTGTGCCAATGCTGCTTCGAAGGCATCGACTGCGGAGGAAACATCCACCTTTGGTGGTGCGATGTCGCCGATCTGTGGGGTGTAGCCACGGTCGAGTAGATGCTGAGCAAACTGCTGTGAGTGATCCAGCTCTTCCTCGTGCTGCTTCTTCATCCAGGAAGCCATTCCGGTAAGCGACATATCCTCAAGAATGTAGGACATTTGCAGGTAAACCATTGCGGCTTCAAGTTCGGCAGTTACTTGATTATTGATTGCTGATGCAAGTTTTTCATTAATCCTCATGCAAAGGAGTTTAAGGGCAATAAACCACATTGTCAGCTAAAGTTAGCCCAGCTTAACCCGCATTTATGCAATTTGGATACCCTAAGATAACCTATCCAAAATACTGGTTGGATTATTGAAACAGTCGTCTAATTAATGTGGTGAATGCCACTTTTGATGGCTGGGGCTGGTGGAGTTGTTCGCCTCTGGCGCGGATGCTACTAAGGGTAGGTAAAATTAAGGCCAGAAATCATTTTGTGACTAAGATCATATTTTGGGTTGTGGTTTTATGGGGCAAGGTGGTCTTGAAACGGGTTGTTGCGGTGGGGGAATATAGAAACAGCGGATATTCGGGTACTGTTTAACTATTCGCGTAATCAGCGTGACCGTGATGTCGTATGCGTCTATATTGCGTGCTCACGGCTAGTGATTCTGTGTGTTGGCGCACAAATGTTAATACCACCGATAGTCCTGTTGGATCGAGGAGAATGCGCTTTATGAATAGCGTTGAGGATGCATATATCCAAACCCACCCCAAGCCAGTGCGAGCAATCAACTGGAACACCATTCCGGATGAAAAAGACCTTGAGGTATGGGACCGGCTAACCGGAAACTTCTGGTTGCCGGAAAAAATTCCAGTATCAAATGACATTAAGAGCTGGGGAACGCTTAATGATCTGGAAAAACAAACAACAATGCGGGTCTTTACCGGATTAACGCTACTTGACACTATTCAAGGAACCGTTGGTGCGGTGGCTATGTTGCCGGATGCGGTGAGCCTGCATGAGGAGGCGGTCCTTACCAACATTGCCTTTATGGAATCGGTACATGCCAAGAGCTATTCCAATATCTTCATGACTCTGGCCTCAACTAAGGAAATCAATGAGGCATTCCGGTGGTCGGAGGAGAATGAGAACCTGCAAAAGAAGGCGAAGATTATTCTTTCCTATTATGAAGGTAGCGATCCGCTCAAACGTAAAGTTGCCTCCACCTTGCTGGAATCATTCCTTTTTTATTCCGGATTTTATCTTCCTATGTATTGGTCAAGCCATGCCAAGTTAACTAATACTGCGGATATCATCCGGCTAATTATTCGTGACGAAGCGGTGCACGGATATTACATTGGCTATAAATATCAACAAGCGCTGCGTCACGAATCGCCGGAGCGGCAAGGAGAGCTCAAGGAGTATACATACGATCTCCTTTACGATCTCTATGAGAACGAGATTCACTACACCGAAGATCTCTATGACCCGTTGGGGTGGACTGAAGATGTCAAACGCTTCCTGCGGTATAACGCCAATAAGGCGTTGAACAACTTGGGCTATGAAGCATTGTTCCCGGCTGATGAATGTCGAGTATCGCCAGCGATTTTGTCAGCTTTGTCTCCGAATGCTGATGAGAACCATGACTTCTTCTCGGGATCTGGTTCTTCCTATGTTATTGGTAAGGCTGAAAACACCACCGACGACGACTGGGACTTTTAAGTAATTTCGGCAAAATGGCCCGGATGCTATCTCGGGGGCGGGGTAGCATCCGGGCCATTTTTTGCGTTACGACGAATGAGGGTGGAATGTGATCATCATCTTTCGATCCACCTTTGGATTGATACCACCTGGGGGTGTGGATTATCCAAGAACGGGGGTGGCGGGCTGGTGGCACCATGCGTCACAAATGTGTTGACGATCACACAAATTGGGTGAAATCTAAGCTCACCGCAGGTGGTGGCGGCGAAAACCCTAGGGGCTGTCAAAAAATACTTTTTAACCAGCAAAGAACACAGGTAGGGTAGAGGGAAGTCTAGCTGGGAATAGCTAGTATATCCGCGTTGCGCTCCCTTAGAATAAGGAAGCGTAATTTTTAGATACAGTCCAGACGCTTAGAACGTGGGACCGCTATCTCATAAAGTCAGGAGGATCGTATGACCGCTGTGGTGCCACGGCAGGAGAATTACTCCGAGCCAACTCGGCCCGCACCAACCGGAGGGGCCCGCATTGGCTCTCTGGCCTGGAAGATGTTGACCACCACTGACCACAAACTGCTGGGCATTATGTACATCATCATGTCCTTCGTGTGGTTCTTCCTTGGTGGCTTAATGGCACTTCTTATCCGTGCCGAGCTTTTCACCCCAGGACTCCAGTTCCTGTCCAACGAACAATTCAACCAGTTGTTCACGATGCACGGCACAATCATGCTGCTTGCATTCGGTACACCTGTTGTGTGGGGCTTCGCTAACTATGTGCTGCCGCTCCAGATTGGCGCACCTGACGTAGCGTTCCCCCGATTGAACGCTTTTGGTTTCTGGATTACCACCATCGGCGTTGTTGCCATGTTGGCAGGCTTCCTTACCCCAGGTGGTGCTGCTGACTTCGGCTGGACCATGTACCTGCCATTGGCGGACTCTATTCACTCCCCAGGTATTGGTTCCGATATGTGGATCGTCGGTGTCGGTGCTACCGGTGTCGGTACCGTTGCTTCCGCAATCAACATGATCACCACGCTACTGACCATGCGTGCTCCAGGCATGACCTTGTTCCGTATGCCAATTTTCTGTTGGAACATCTTCGTTGCCTCAGTCATCGTGCTCATGATCTTCCCGCTGCTGCTCGCTGCAGCATTGGGCGTTTTGTATGACCGCAAGCTGGGTGGGCACATCTACGATCCAGGTAACGGTGGTGCTATCTTGTGGCAGCACTTGTTCTGGTTCTTCGGGCATCCCGAGGTTTATGTTCTCGCGCTGCCATTCTTCGGCATCGTTTCTGAGATCATCCCAGTGTTCAGCCGTAAGCCAATGTTTGGTTACATCGGCCTGGTATTCGCTACGTTGTCCATTGGTTCGCTGTCGATGGCTGTGTGGGCGCACCACATGTTCGTGACTGGCGCAATCTTGCTGCCGTTCTTCTCCTTCATGACCTTCCTGATTTCGGTTCCAACCGGTGTGAAGTTCTTCAACTGGCTGGGCACCATGTGGAAGGGTCACATTTCCTGGGAGACCCCAATGATTTGGGCAGTGGGCTTCTTGGTTACCTTCCTCTTCGGTGGTTTGACCGGCATTATGCTCGCGTCGCCACCGTTGGATTTCCACTTGGCTGAGTCTTACTTCTTGATCGCTCACTTCCACTACACCCTGTTCGGTACTGTGGTATTCGCCGCTGTTGCTGGCGTGTACTTCTGGTTCCCGAAGATGACTGGCCGCATGCTTGATGAGCGTTTGGGTAAGGTGCACTTCTGGCTCACCTTCGTAGGTTTCCACGGCACCTTCCTGATCCAGCACTGGGTCGGTAACATGGGTATGCCTCGTCGGTACGCTGACTATCTCGACTCCGATGGGTTCACTACGCTTAACCAGATTTCTACCGTATTCTCCTTCTTGCTGGGTATGTCGGTCATTCCGTTTATTTGGAATGTCATTAAGTCCTGGCGTTACGGCGAGATCGTCACCGTGGATGACCCGTGGGGTTACGGTAACTCCTTAGAATGGGCTACCTCTTGCCCACCGCCTCGCCATAACTTCGTGTCCATGCCGCGTATCCGTTCGGAGCGTCCTGCATTCGAACTGCATTATCCACACATGGTGGAGCGGATGCGTCGTGAAGCTCACGTTGGGCACCACCACGAGCCGGTGAACAAGAAGTAAAGTCTGCTTTACCTCACTGACTTTTACATAAAGGGTTAACGGGACATTGTTTGTCACCGTTAACCCTTTTTGTTGTCCCCTTGTTTAGGGCAGTAGGCGGGCCGGAATTTCTCCGTCTGGAGTTTCATGGAAGAATACAACAACGTGTCTGATGCAAATTCCACTCAGTTAACAGTTGCGCTACAACATGGGTTAATTCCCGCAGTGGTGACTATTTCGGGCAATGATCGCCCGGGGGTGACCGCCGCTTTTTTCCGGGTGTTGGCGGCAAACGGTGTCCAGGTACTCGACGTTGAACAGTCTCAGTTTCGTGGCTATTTATCGTTGGCGGCTTTCGTCGGTATCGCTGCGGCGAAAGTGGACAAGGTCGACGAAGGGCTACGGGAAACACTGAAAGGGTATGGGCAGACGGTGTCCGTGGAATTGCAAGCCGAGGCCCAGTCGTCCCGGCCTCGCTCCACTCACGAGATTGTGATTCTTGGTAATCCGGTGGAAGCTAAGGATATTTCCCGAATTGGCCAGACTCTTGCGGATTACGGTGCCAATATCGACACCATCCGTGGTATTGCTGACTACCCGGTGACGGGGCTTGAACTGAAGGTAACTATTCCTAATCCCAAACCAGGTGGCGGGATTCCGATTCGTAAGGCATTGGCTCAGCTTACTCCGGAACTGGGGGTCGACATTGCAATCGAACGGGCTGGTTTGCAGCGTAGGTCCAAACGGTTGATCTGTTTCGATTGTGACTCGACGCTAATCACCGGAGAAGTGATCGAAATGCTCGCGGCTCATGCGGGGCGTGAGAAAGAAGTCGCCGAGGTGACAGAACGTGCCATGCGCGGGGAACTGGACTTTGAGGAATCCTTGCGGGAACGAGTGAAAACTCTCGCAGGGTTAGACGCATCAGTTATCGATAAGGTTGCGGCCGATATTGTTTTAACACCTGGCGCGCGTACAACAATCCGAACATTGAAGCGCTTGGGCTATAAAACAGCTGTTGTTTCCGGCGGTTTCATTCAGGTATTAGCCGATCTGGCCAAGGAATTAGACCTAGATTATGTTCGTGCGAATACCCTGGAGATAATAGACGGCAAACTCACTGGAAACGTTATTGGCAAGGTTGTGGATCGTGCCGCCAAGGCAGAATTTCTGGCGGAATTTGCCGCCGATTCTGGGTTGGAGATGCACCAAACCGTTGCTGTGGGGGATGGGGCTAATGATATTGACATGATTTCTGCTGCTGGCTTGGGGATCGCTTTTAACGCTAAACCAGCCTTACGGGAAGTTGCTGATACATCGGTGAATTCCCCGTTCTTGGATGAAGTTTTACACATGCTGGGCATTACCCGAGCTGAGGTTGATGCCGCTGATGAACAAGCTGGTACTGTCCATCGAGTCCCGTTGGAGCCTTAGGTGTTAGATCCACAATCGGAGTTTTTCGATACTGCTTTTCGACGCCTTCAACAGGCCGTAACGAATCGGGACTGGGACAAGCACGGCGAGGACCCCAGCGACCCAGAAACCATTCATGCCATGCAGATTGTGGTGAACATTCCGAAGCTTGATCCACCGCCGCAGTTGGCGTTGGTGGCGGCAGCCGCTGAAGCGACAGTGCGGTTGTGTCTGGATGACCGGGCCGGCGTTGGATTCGAGCAAGGCGATGGTTCTTTCGCCGCAGCAATTGATGCGTGGTATCAGCATAGGATTCGCAAAGTCACTCGCCGGGCACGTAACGCCGCGTGGGAGCGAGTACAGCTGGTTCCCGGAATTACCGCCAGCTATGACGGTGCGCAGGCACGGGCAATTGTGCCGAGCGCCGTGCATCGGGTAGATCCGGTGGTAGCAAAGCTTCAGATTGGCGGAACCAACGTCGATGATGGCAACGTCGACAAGCGGCCATCTGACTGCCCGCATATTTATCTCGATGCTGGTCTGGACATGTCTACGGGCAAACTGGCCGCCCAGGCTGGACATGCATCGATGCTATTAGCCGCCAACATGTCGTTGGATTGGGTACAGGAGTGGGCGCGTGCTGACTTTCCGCTAGCAGTGGAAAAAGTTGACTCGCAGGTTTTTGGTCAGCTTCTTGAAAGCACCGACGTAGTGGTTGTCCGTGATGCAGGTTTCACGGAGGTAGCTGCCGGAAGCGCAACAGCTCTTGCCGCCCCGCGGGCTATACTTTAGTGCTGGAAAATATCAACTTAAAAGATGATGGGAAAGATAGTGCGTAATCGGGCATGGATACCGGATCAACACGGCGCATGGGTTATGGTATTCCTGCCATTTACCTTAGGTGTCATTATCGCACGACCGCATCTTATTCACCTGCCCCTGCTTATCGCTTGGTTAGTGGGCTATTTTTGCTTTTTCGCGGCATCTTTATGGATAAAAGCACGCCCCAACAGAAAAGCCCAATACCTGCCAGCGCTTATCACCTACGCCAGCATCTCGGCCGTCGCTGTCCTAATAACCGTCTGGCTAAACCCGCAACTGATGTGGTTTGGGATACTGTTTGCTCCTCTCGTGGTGGTGGCAGCATGGGAAGCAATCAAACATCGACCCCGATCACTGATCTCTGGCCTAGCAACGGTTCTTGCCAGCGCATTGATGTTGCCAGTAACCGTTGCTGCCGCAGGCGCAGATCCATGGTCGGTGTGGGCGCGAACCCTCCTGGTTGCTCTGTATTTTTGCGGAACAATTCCCTATGTGAAGACATTGATTCGGAACCGACAAGATCCCGCCTGGTTACAAGGATCAGTAGGCTTCCATGCGGTGGCGGTTTTTATCGTCGCCAAGCTTGCCTGGAACCAGCTGGTTAGCTGGTGGGCACTACCGCTGTTCCTAGCCTATGGGCTGCGTGCCTGGTGGATTCCTACAATGAATCGAAAGTGGCGACCGAAACAAATAGGTATTGGGGAAATGTTCGCCAGTGCCGCATTAGCCGCTGTTGTGTTGGTCTCCTAACCATCTTGCAGTAGCCGCCGGAGGATTTTCCCCGAAGCCGAACGCGGAATGCTATCGGTGAACCGAACCTGCCTAATCCGTTCAGCGGGAGTGACTTGGGCCGCCACGGCGTCCATGACCGTGGCCTCTGCGACATCACCCACGATCACCGCCACTGGTTGTTCCTCTCCATCGGCACCAAAACCCCGTACAACTGCGCAATCCACCACACCTGGTATTGTGACGATGATATTCTCCAGCTTTTGCGGGGACACTTGTATTCCGTGTGATTTAATGATGTCCTTTAACCGATCCACCACAAAAAAGTCTTCGCCGTCACGGATAACAATATCGCCAGTGCGCAACCAGCCGCCGTCGACAAGCGTGGCCGTGGTGGCAGCAACATCAGATAGATATCCAGCCATGACCTGCGGCCCACGTACCCATAATTCGCCACGCCCGGATTCCATTCCGGTGTCGGGATCAACTACCTTAGCTTCCGTCGCAGGTAAAACACTCCCGATTGACGACATGGGCGTGTCACCGTGCTGCGCTAAGTGTGTAACTGGTGCCGCTTCCGTCATACCGTACCCCTGAATCACGCGCGCCCCGGCTCGCTTTTCGACGATCGCCCCCGTGGCAGTCGGCAATGCCGCCGCGCCGTTTATTATTGTGTGCAGCGAAGAGAAATCGGTTGTGTCCACCAATGGATGCCGCGCTAACAACGTGGCAAGCGGCGGCGCAATAAACGTCACATTAATATCGTGCTGCTCATGTGCCTGGATAAACGACTCGGCGGTAAAAGGCTGAGCAATCACCGTGGCCCCTAAATACAACGGAGTATGTAAAAGCGCCGTGAGACCATAGATATGACTAAACGGTAAAACAGACAAACACCGCTCGCCGGGAGAAACCGGCACCACCTGGGCAAACTGCATGGTATTAGCAACCAAATTGCGGTGCGTTAACATCACTGCTTTCGGCAACCCGGTTGTTCCCGAACTCATCGGCAAACACGCAAGATCCGTCGCTTGTTCAAATGTCACCGACATTTGAACAATAGGGGGGCGGGCACGCAGCCGGGTCAATTCAGAAGCGGTGATAACCATAACCGCCCCAGTTTTCTTCACCTGATACGCCACATCCGTCTCAGTGGCGGACATCGGGACAGGCGTGACCACCCCGCCGACAGACAGCACTGCGTGAAACGCAATCACGAAATCCACCCCATTGGGTAACTGAACCCCCACCACCGCGCCGGGAGAAATATCCAACCGGGCAGCCAATTGCCGAATATCCTGGAAAAGCTCCCGGTAGCTTCGCGTGCCCGACGCGGAAACGATAGCGGTGCGCTCCGGCGGGGCGGCGTCGAAAAGCAACCGGGTTAACGATACATTGGGGAAATCCACTAGCCAGTCACCAATCTACCCAATGCGGCGGTAACCACAGCCTTATCCGTAGTTCGCCAAAATCGCGGCATTGAATTTAGTAAAAACCCACCGTAACGCTTCTCCACGATGCGCTTATCCAACACCGCAACAACGCCCCGGTCCGTTACGTGCCGGAGCAGTCTACCCGCCCCCTGGGCCATCAGCAGCGCGGCATGGGTCGCAGCAACTTCCATAAAACCATTTCGGCCAGCCGCATCAGCGGCCTCCTTACGTGCCTGCAATAACGGATCATCAGGGCGGGGAAATGGAATTCGATCCATAAACACCAACGAGCAACTTTTACCTGGTACGTCCACCCCCTGCCACAACGTCAACGTACCAAATAAACACGTGTTTTCTTGTTTAGCAAACCGATCCACCAGTGCGCCAGTGGTATCGTCGCCCTGGCACAAAATATCGAAAGGTAACCGTGGCCGCAATAATTCCGTGGCCTGCATTGCAGCCCGGCGTGAGGAAAACAACCCCAGCGTGCGGCCCCCCGCAGCCATGATGAGATCATAAATCTCGTCCACCATTTCCTGCGGCAATCCGTCTCGGCCTGGCTCCGGAATGTGGCGGGGCGTATATAAAATCCCTGACTTCGCCGGATCAAACGGGGTGCCCGCATCTAAATGATCCCAACTTCCCTTCGGCAACCCCCAGCTCGCGGCCATCGCTGCAAAATTCCCACCAATAGTTAACGTCGCAGAGGTAAGTACCACCGTGTTGGAACCGAACAACCGGTCGTGCAGCAATCCCGCCACCGACAGCGGGGCAACCTTGAGCATCGTGCCCCTGCGCTCATCAACAACTGCCCACACCACATCTGAATGCTGGGACTCGTCTGGCTGGGCGAAAACCTCCAAGATCCGCACCACGCAATCGTGCTGATCTTCGATATGATTGGCCAGGCTTAACCGCTCCGCGTGTTGTTCCGGTTGGTGCGCGGCCTCACCTGCTGGGGCTTGCCCAATGGTTTGTTTCAACTGCCATAAACAATCCCGCAGTGCGGTCAACGTAGGCCCCAGCTGCTCAGGTAACGCCACTAACCGACCTGGCTCAACCCCCAACATGGATTGCTCCCACTGTGTGGCCACCTCTTTGAGCTTCTCATCCCTTCCCTCAGCGCCCAGTTTCCCAGCGCGCCGTGCGGTCAATGTCAAAGCGGTGGTGGAAATCTCCATTGTGGAAACTGACGTGATCCGGCCATCTAATTCATGAGCCTCGTCGATAATGACCACGTCGTGCTCCGGCAAAACGTTGATATCTAACATGGCATCAATGGCCAACATGGCATGATTGGTCACGACAATATCGACGTCTTTGGCTTGACGCCGGGCCAATTCCGCAAAACATGTATCGCCGTGCGGGCACCGACTTGCCCCAATACACTCTTTGGAGCTAACGGATACTTGCCGCCATGCCAAATCGGATACGCCTGGTTCCAGTGAGTCACGGTCACCGGTTTCGGTTTCATTCGCCCAGTCATACAGGCGGGCTATTTGCGCCCCTAACCAACTGATCTCGGATTCGTCTAAAAGCGCATCTTCCTCGTTTGCGAGGCTTTCGGCATGTGCGACCTTATTCTGACACAAATAATTATGCCGCCCCTTCATGATGGCGAAGGTAGGACGGTTTTCAAGAATTGGCTCCAATGCGTCCGCCAAGCGGGGGAGATCCCGTTCAACCAATTGACGTTGCAGCGCAATGGTGGCGGTGGAAACAATCACGGTGGAATCTGTTAACTGCGCGTAGCGGATGGCTGGTACCAAATACGCTAACGATTTTCCGGTTCCGGTTCCTGCCTGCACCGCCAAATGCCGCTGAGTTTCCAGTGCGCGGGTGACTGCTTGAGCCATCGCCACCTGGCCGTCTCGGGTGGCGCCGCCGATACTGTCAACTGCAGCGGTTAGTACTTCCTCGGTGGTGCAGGCTAGTTCCGTGCTCATGTACTAACGCGAAAACCCAACGTAACGAGTATTAATTACGGGCTCATCCTTACTTAGAGCCAAGCCTTCCCACGGCAGTGTGATCAGTTGTTTGGCCAAGTAATCACGCGACTGGCTCAACGTAGCCAGGCCGGGAACAATTTCGCCATCCCGCATGAGCGGAATCGTAAGCTCGGTAGCATTCAAATGGCCGATATCCGGCATATCAGCGTCAAAGGGGAATACGATCTCTTCCACCGCGGTGCCAGTATCCCGGTGGGTGCGGATGGCTCGCTTCGTCCCGCCTGCCGACTGCTTATTGCGCGATCGCTTTGCGACGGGGTGTCCGTCGACCTCCACCAACTTGTACACCATGGATGCGGTAGGTGCACCGGAACCAGTCACAACTGAAGTACCCACACCGAAGCCATCGACGGGGTCGCCACGCAGGCCGGCAATCGCATATTCGTCCAAATCAGAGGACACGATGATCTTGGTGTTGTGCGCGCCTAGATCATCCAGCTGCTGACGCACCTGACGGGTTAATACCCCCAGATCGCCGGAATCGATTCGAACCGCACCCAATTCAGTGCCAGCCACCTCAATGGCCGTTTTCACCCCTTGGGTTATATCATAGGTATCGACTAGTAAGGTGGTCCCAACCCCATGGGAATCCACCTGGGATTGGAAGGCTGCGGCCTCATTAGGAGAACCATCATCATTAATATGCAGCAATGTCCAGGCGTGCGCTGCGGTACCAGAGCCGGGAATGCCATAGCGGTGAACTGCTTCCAGATTCGAGGTGGCAACAAAACCCGCCAGATAAGCAGCCCTAGAGGCTGTGACAGCGGCCAGCTCATGGGTACGCCGTGACCCCATTTCGATGATTGGGCGACCATCCGCCGCGGTGACCATACGAGCAGCGGCGGAGGCTATCGCTGAATCCGCATTGAGGATGGATAAGATAACCGTCTCCAAAATCACGCACTCAGCGAAAGTCCCACGTACCGTCAAGATTGGGGAGTGGGGGAAATACAGTTCCCCCTCACGGTAACCATCAATTTGGCCGGAAAAGGAATAGGAACGCAGGTAGTCACGGGTTTCGTCGTTAAGGAAATCCAGCGATTGAATTTGTTCCTCGGTGAACCGGAATTCCTTAATGGCAGATAACACTCGGGCGGTTCCCGCCACAACACCATAACGACGCTCGTTAGGCAGTCGGCGGGCAAATACCTCGAAGGTACACATCCGGTGCGCGGTGTTATCGGCAAGAGCTGACTGTAACATGGTCAACTCATACATGTCTGTTAACAGGGCAGTAGATTGCATAGGATTCACAGCACC
The DNA here is from genome assembly GCF_001020985.1 of Corynebacterium mustelae. Taxonomy (NCBI): domain Bacteria; kingdom Bacillati; phylum Actinomycetota; class Actinomycetes; order Mycobacteriales; family Corynebacteriaceae; genus Corynebacterium; species Corynebacterium mustelae. Next base: position 2,769,770 of record NZ_CP011542.1, on the reverse strand, counting down.
CCAGCTTAATGGGCGAGCCTGTGATTAGCTAAGTTGAATCACCGCAAAAGTTTTGCCATTGGCACTAGCAACTCCGACACCAATATGGCGTAAGTCGGATTTCCCCAGCGCTTCCTGGCTTTGCGGATCGTTGAACCAACCGCCTAAGAACCGGGCCGCTTTTGCATCGGCAGAAGGCAATGAGGACTGAACCATAACCACGTTGTCCGGAGTTGGCTTGAAACTGTCGGTCATGGCGTTACGTTCCGCCCACCGCTGGGCACTCATGCTCAAGTCATAATTGGGCTCAACGATGCTCCGGCCAGCTTCAATCCGAGATTGATTCAAAATATTGGTCAAATCATTACGGATATTGGTGTCCTCCCATAACCGGGATGTATCCAGCGGCTGAACCAATTCCGACAACTTCGGCTGATCAGCCTTATTATCCGAACTGCCAGCATCAGTGAGGGAATTGTAGGAATTTACTGCTGCACCCGCGAATGTGAGTGCCGCCAAAATCACAGATAGCAAATTTTGGATGTGTCGATATCGCTCAGGTTGGTTCACTCCAGGAATCCACTGCACCAACCAATTAACAATCTGATTCATCACCTAACACCTTCCACCTGCATTTCGGAAGCTCATTCTACCAAGAAATTTCTCATAAGAAATACACTTTGACTATCCCTTACAGTGCACAGGCTTTAAGAGGTTGACTATTGTATTAGCCATGAACACAAACCACACAGTCACGCTGTCTTCCCCAATGGCCTCGCCGGAACTCGATGAGGACATTGTCGTCGACGTGGCAACCAGCGAAAACCTACCTTGGTTATGCATCGTGTGGGATGACCCAGTAAACCTCATGAGCTACGTCACCTATGTTTTCCAAACGGTTCTAGGCTACGACAAGAAACGAGCCATGGAATTAATGATGCAAGTCCACACCGAAGGAAAAGCAGTTGTCTCCTCCGGCGAAAAAGACAAAGTAGAAGCAGACGTGAAAAAGCTCCACACCCACGGACTGTGGGCCACCATGCAACAGGCGGGTTAGAAAACATGAAATCATGGAAACGCAAAAAAGGGATTTTTAGCCAGCCCAAATACCACTGCGTATTCGAGCCGATCGAAAGAGAAGTATTGGGCAATATTGCAGCCACCGTCGCCGATGCTCTTATGCACCGGGCTCAATCCGCACCAAGGGACGAACTAGCCGAATTAGCAGGAATGCCCTCCGGCCACAAAGACGCCCCGACCGATCCAGCGCTTTTACGGCTATTGCCTAATTTTGAACGCGACGGCGACGAAGAATACGACGGCGACAATTCATTGCTCAGATCCCTCCACGAATCGGATATAACCAAGGAAAAACTGAGCAATCTCGCAATCCTGGGCGAGGCGGTGGGCCCAGACGGGTCAATATCAGTGACCATCACAGAAGAAGAAGCCCGCGCCTGGCTGATCGCACTCAATGATATGCGGCTCTTCCTCGCAGCCAGCGATGTGCCCGATACAGAACATGCGGAAGACCGAGATAATTTAGTGGAATGGTTGGCCTATAACCAAGAATCGCTGTTGAGCGCAATGACAGGAGAACATCCCTCGTGAGTGGAACGCTTGACGACGTCCCCGGCATCCGAGTTGGGCACCGCAGCCTAGGAGATACCGGCTGTACCGTCATACTGCCAGAAACCCCAGCAATTTGTGCAGTTGACGTTCGAGGAGGCGGACCAGGCACCCGGGAGACAGACCTCCTAGAACCGCATAACACGGTACAGCACATTCATGCCATCACATTATCCGGCGGATCCGCCTACGGGTTGGCGGCCGCTGACGGCGTCATGACCCTATTGGAGAAATCCGGGATTGGCTTCCCGGTATTGGGGGAATCCGTGACCGGTCCGATAGTCCCCATTGTGCCCGCCGCAGTCATCTTCGACCTATTGGTCGGAGATGCAGATAATCGGCCCACGGCCACGGATGGATACCAGGCTGCGCAGGCGGCGCTGACCAGGGAGCCGTCGAAAAGCAATGGCAACATTGGGGCAGGCTGCGGAGCAACCGCCGGGAAACTGCGTGGCGGATTCGGGCAAGCGTCGACTCACGTCGGGGACTGGGTGGTTGCCGCAGCGATCGTTGCTAACCCGGTTGGCGAGATTGTTGACGTAGAAACTGGTGCGCTCTGGGCGCGGCCAGATATTCGGATCAACCTGGCGAAATACCGCGCATTAGCATCCCATACCGGGCAGCTGAACACGACAATTGGCGTGATAGCCACCAACGCACCAATCACCAAATCCCAAGCGAAACGACTCGCCATCGCGGGCCACGACGGGATAGCCTGGGCGATACGACCTGCCCACAGTCCACTCGACGGCGACACCCTTTTTGCCCTCACTACTGCTCAGGAACCGGCAAACGTTGATACAGACACCATGCGGCACTTGTCCCACGCCGCAGCTACGGTCGTATCAGAAGCCATCATCGCGGCAGTAATGAACGCAGAACCCGGCTATGGGCTCACCACCCTAAACGAGCTTTTCGACGACACAACGAAAGTCCACCCATGACACAACCAACCCGCGGCGGCATCACAACCGCGTTGAGCTTCGCAATTGGATACACCATCATCATCTGGGTGATCCACATCATCAACGTGTCCGTATTCACCAATAACCTCGCCTACTTTGGAATCCGGCCACTAGACCCGGCAACCCTCTGGCACATCGCGACATCTCCACTAGTTCATGGCAGCTTCAACCACCTCATAGCCAACACCGTCCCAGGCGCAGTATTTTCTTTTCTCATCGGATGGTCCGGCGCCCGCGTCTATTGGGAAGTTACGCTGATCACGATGGTCGTTGGCGGGGTCGGAGTGTGGCTAACCGGCGGCATCGGAACAACCCACATTGGAGCATCGGGACTCATTTACGGCTGGTTGGCCTATCTGATCGTCCGAGGCATTTTCAACCGCAGCCTCAACCAAGTCCTATTGGGGATAATCCTCGCTTTTGCCTACTCCGGACTGGTATGGGGCGTATTGCCTGGTGAACCGGGAGTTAGCTGGCAAGCACACCTATTCGGCGCTATTGGGGGAATGATCGCAGGGGCATTCATCACCTCCGACGATCCGCCAGCGCTTCAAGCAAAACGCGCGGCAGCAGGGCGTCGATAAGCAAAAAACACCAGCACAAGGCTGGTGTTTCCTATTACAGGTGTCGGCTCAAAATCCGGGCAACTTCATCATTACCCCGATGCGTTAGATGTGTTGTAATGTTGTACGGCTCAGTTGAATTATCAAGAATCCCCGCAACCCACCGCTGATTCTGCGGCGCGCACATATCATGCCCCTTCGTTTCCGGCTCAATATTGATCCAATCCGAACCAGTAGCAGCAGCAGACTGCCGCTGCCAATCATGAGCCGCATTCAAAGCTGAACGAACCGCACCCACCGGAATCACCGGAGCCGGCGCATTATTAATATGGAACGGGCACGTCTCACCATGCGGACCAACCATTGCCGGATAACTCACAAAAGACACCCGGGCATTAGGAGCAGCAGCCTTGATCCGGCCAACCTGCACCCGCATCTCATCAACAAACCGTTGCGATTGGATGTGATACAAACCCGGTGCCTTCCACGTGTCATTCACACCAATCTGAATCAAGACGTTCGTAGTAGCAGGAGAAAGCTGATTCTGATTAAGCGCAGTATCAACCTGCTTCTTCAAACTCTTATTGGCATCAATCGGGGCGTACGCAACCGCGCCAGTACAGGCAAAATCCTCAACCTTGCCACCGATTAGCCGCTGCAACGAAGCAGCAATCCGGCTCTCACCACGAGGACACCGCCAATCCCCAGGCGCATTCTTCGTGGCCTTACCTGGCCCCTGGAAAATCTCCGCCCACAAGAACGTCGGATTCGCCAAAACTGAATCACCAAACATCACAACATTCTTTTCCTGGGCAACCGCCACAGGGCCCGCTACCACCGAACTAAACCCAGCCACAACCGCAGAAATCGCAGCCACAAACCGACGAGACTTCATTACAACCGACCTCTCATTGGGGAAACCTAGACCCATCAAGACTAATACATATAGAAAAATAGTCCATAGCAAACAAAACGTTACAACCACTAATTCTCCAATAAGGGGACAAAACACTACCATTGGGGAACATGACAACCTCAGCACAATCCCCCCACAACGCCCCCATCGGAATCTTCGACTCCGGGGTCGGAGGCCTCACCGTTGCACGAACCATCATGGACCAACTCCCCAATGAGTCCATCACCTACATTGGGGACACTGCAAACGGCCCCTACGGACCACTACCAATTGCCGAGGTTCGCACCCACGCACTCAACATCGCTGATCAACTCGTCGAACGCGGCTGCAAAATGATCGTCATAGCCTGCAACACCGCCACCTCCGCCTGCCTCCGCGACGCACGCGAACGATACGACGTACCCGTCATCGAAGTAATCCAACCCGCCGTCAGACGCGCAATCGCAACAACGCGCAACGGAAAAATAGGAGTCATCGGAACCGAAGGAACCGTCAAATCAGGCGCATATCAAGACCTGTTCGCAATCAACCCCAATGTCACCGCCTACGCCCAAGCCTGCCCACGCTTTGTTGACTTCGTCGAACGCGGAATAACCTCCGGTCGACAAATCCTCGGGGTCGCCCAAAGCTACGTGGAACCACTACAAGCCGAAGGCGTAGACACCCTAGTATTGGGGTGCACCCACTACCCATTGCTCTCCGGCGTCATCCAACTCGCAATTGGTGACCACGTAACATTAGTCTCCTCAGCTGAAGAAACCGCCAAAGATGTACTCAAAGAACTAACCAACCACAATCTACTTGCCGACGACACCATAACCCCAATCAAAACCTTCGAATCCACAGGCGACCCCCGCACCTTCGCACAGCTTGCAACAAGGTTCTTGGGGCCGCATGTGACGCACGTCGAAAAGCTAAACCCTATGTAATCCCTACCAAAAAAATTCCCTATTGGGGGAAAACATGGGAAAGTAAGACCATGAAGGTGATTGTATTAGGAAGCTCCGGCAGCGTAGCAGCGCCACACAACCCAGCATCTGGCTACCTCATACAGCCCAACCACGGGCCAAGCATCATCATGGACATGGGGCCAGGCGTTTTAGCAAAACTTCAACAATACCACGACCCCAACGACGCCCACGTAATATTCTCACACCTCCACCCCGACCACTGCCTAGACTTCCCCTCCCTACTCGTCTGGCGACGATACCACCCAACCCAACCGGCACCAGCTCGAAACCTATGCGCGGGCCCAATCGCAACACCAGATCACCTCGGGAGGCTAAGCGCAGACATACCAGGGGAAATAGACGATATGTCAGATACTTTCGCCTTCACCTATTGGGAAAAACATATTCCCCAATTATTCGACACAGTCACCATAACCCCATACCCCGCAATTCACCCCATCGAGTCGTATTCACTACGGATCGTCGAAAACTCAACAGGAAAGACCATCGCCTACTCCGGGGACACCGCGTACACCGAAGAACTAATTGAATGTGCGAATGAAGCAGACATTTTCTTATGCGAAGCCACTTGGGGAGACACCAGTGCTAATAAAGCCGCCGACATGCACATGAGCGGCGGCGAAGCCGGAATTATCGCAACCAAGGCCCGCGCGAAAAAACTTGTGCTCGTACACATACCACCATGGGTAGACGCACAAGCTGCGAAGGAATCAGCAGCACAACACTACGATGGTCCCATTGAGGTTGCGTATTCGGGGTTGAAATTGATGATCTGAGTATTGGGGAAACGTCGACAAGCACTAAGGTAAACAACCATGACAGTTTTCACACGTGCAGACGGCCGCGACCCCAATCAACTTCGCCCAATACGGATCACTCGGGGCTTTACTACCAACCCAGCTGGCTCAGTGCTTATCGAATACGGAAATACGAGAGTGATGTGCACCGCAAGTGTCGAAACCGGCGTCCCCCGATTCAAAAAAGACTCAGGCGAAGGATGGTTGACGGCGGAATACTCAATGCTCCCAGCTGCCACACACGAACGGATGCCACGGGAATCATTCAAAGGAAAAGTTAAAGGACGCACTCATGAAATTTCCCGGCTAATTGGCCGTAGCCTACGTGCAGCCATCGATCTAACCGCATTGGGGGAAAATACGATTCAAATTGACTGTGATGTGTTGCAAGCTGATGGCGGGACCCGAACAGCCTCGATAACAGGAGCCTATGTGGCTTTGGCTGATGCAATTGCTTTCTTGAAAAAACAAGGAGTGGTGCCTGGAGAACCGCTTCTTCCTCCTGTAGCGGCAGTGTCGGTGGGGATTCTTGACGGGCACACCTGCCTAGACCTGCCTTATGAAGAAGATTCGCGAGCTGAAGTCGATATGAATGTAATCATGACTGCAGATGGAAAGTTCGTAGAGATCCAAGGCACTGGTGAACACAATACCTTCAGCAGGCAGCAACTCAACGACATGCTGGATTTCGCTGAAAAAGGTTGTCAAGAACTAATTCAAGCCCAACTGACAGCATTGGGGAAATAATGGAGATTCTTCTTGCTTCCAATAATGAGAAAAAGGCTCGTGAATTGGAAGTGATATTGGCTGAGTTTGATTTATCTGACGTTCGGGTCATTTTACTTCGCGACGCCCCCACATACCCTGAACCACTCGAAGATGGACGTACGTTTGTTGATAACGCGCTCATCAAGGCTCGCGCAGGTGTCTCCAATACTGGAATGATAACTTTAGCCGACGATTCCGGACTTGCTGTTGAAGAATTAAACGGTTGTCCAGGAGTTTTATCGGCGCGTTGGGCAGGGAGCCATGGGGACGACGCCGCGAACAACTCGCTGTTGTTGGAACAGATGGCGCATGTTCCTGATGACCGCCGCCAAGCAGCATTCGTTAGTGTGTGTGCGTTGGTTTTCCCCAATGGGGAGGAGTACATCGCTGAAGGTCGTTGGGATGGTCGGCTGTTACGGCAGCCTCAAGGCGAGAATGGTTTTGGTTATGATCCGATATTTGTTCCCAATGAGGAGATTGAAAATGGTGGCATGCGTAGTAGCGCGCAGCTTTCTCCCAATGAGAAGAATGCTGTGAGCCATCGTCGTAAAGCGTTGCTCCAATTAGCACCGATCATTGGGCAGCACCTTTAGGCCGAGGGAGTATATTCTCGGCCTAAAGGGTGGTTCTTGTTAGGGGTTGGTATCGAAGTAGCGCATGGCTTGTTCGAAGGCTCCGTATTGGACGATGGGTGCCCGGTTGTGCCTTAGTGGTTCTGTTGGTTTTCGTCGGTGCCCTATTCGTCCGGTTGTGGGGTCTTTTTCTATTCGTCCGTTTTTGGGTTTGGTGGGGTTGTCGTCGTTTTCTTTGTTGTGTCGAAGGCACAGGGGTACAAGGTTTGGTAGGTCGGTTTCTCCGCCTGCTGCATAGGCTTTGATGTGGTGGATTTGGCAGTATCGGGCGGGGATTCGACAGTCGGGGTGTGCGCAAATGGGGTGGGCGTTGCTGAGGATTAGCCGTTGTGCGTCGGTTGCTTGCCGTGCGCGAATTTCGATGGGTGGGGTGAATTCGAGCTGGTTGTTTGGGGTTTTGTAGGCTACGGTTGCCCAGCCGAGTGGTTCGAGCATGGCATTGGCGAATTCGCTGGGGTTGATTATGCTGCCGTCGGTGGTGGCGTATTTTCCGTTGTGGTTGGTGAGTTGCCAGGGGTGGCAGATTGTGACGAACGGCCGGTATTTAAAGTTGTGTGGATTGGGTTCGGGGTCGGTGATGGGTTGGCTGTGTGCGATGATTCGCTTGGTAATGATGTGCGCGTATGCTTCGGCTATGCTGCTGGCGTGGCCTTGGTGAAAGGTTTGTTTCGCTTCGTCGTCGATAAGGCTGCGGATGCGTGCTAGGTCGGCGGCTGGGGCTTTGATGTTAAGGTAGGCTTTGCCGTCGCAGTCGGTGCTGTGGCTGAAGCGCGCCCAGTCGGCGCGGGGCCTGTTGGCTTTAGCGCTATTGTGCTTTGCGACGATGGTGGCTAGGTGTTCGGCCAATTCCGTCAGTGATGCGGTGGTCGCATGGTTAACTGATTGTTGAAAGAACTCGTCTGGGTTGATGTCGAGATTGGATAATTTTCGGCAAAATCGCCCAATTGTGGTGATGGTGTCCATGGTAAGTTGGGCGCGCGCCATGTCCGTTAGTTGTTCGGCGGAAAAGTAGGTGGCGTTGCGTAGAAGCTGGGTCGCTGTGTTGTGCGTAATTCCGAGTTGATGTGCAAGGTGTTCTGGTTTGGGTTTTGTTCGTTTGATTTCCGCAAGGATGCCTGCGCTGGCGCGGGTGGCTGCGGCGTAGGCGTCGAGAAGCGGGGTGGCGGTCATAATCTGCAGCCTATGCTTTTCGACGCCCAGGTGGCAAGGTATTTTCCCTGTCAAAGGGGATATCTCACATTTGGGAACCGATTGGGGTGTTTTCTGAGTCTAATTATTGGGGAAGTACATTTCCCCAATAATTAAGGGGTGTTGAGTTGGAATTTTTCGGTGACCTCATCACGCCGCCATTTTTCGACGAAGAAAGACAGGAAGGGGATGCATCCTGCAAGTGCGGTGACTAGCCAGCGTAGTGGCGGCCACAGGGCTTTGGTTCCGAGGTTTAGGGTGGCGATGAGGTAGATGATGTAGAACAGTCCGTGGACTTGCCCAACGTAGTGCATCCATTGGGGAACTGAAATCCCCAATAGGTATTCGGCGATCATTCGGGCAGTGAGTAAAAGCAGCCATATGCCTGTAACCCATGCTGAGATCGAGAAAAAGGTAAGTGCGGTTTTTACTCGTTTTTTGCGCTCTGGGTGGATTGTCATTGGGGGTCTCCTTAGGAATGGGATGTACCTCGACGGGGTTGATTTTGTTGGTTGTATTCTTCGATTGTGAGTTGTTTCCTCTGGGGTAGGAATTCCTCGTCGATCAAATTGCTAGGGGCATTGTGGATTGTGAACTGTTCCGATTCATCGGCCTGTTCCGCCTCGAATGCTCGTTTTTCGTTTTCATAAGCCATGAATTTTTTGTAGGCGTAAACGAAGAAGAGCCCGAAGAACGGCCATTGGAGGGCATATCCTAGGTTTTGGAAGGTTCCGCTTCCGGATTGGAATCGGGTCCATTGCCACCATGCGAGGCCGAGTGTGCAGGCTATGAGTATGGCAAGGAAGAAGATGTGCCACGCTTTGACTTTGAGTTTCTTAATTGGGCGGGGGGTTTCTTCGTTGGTACTCACAACGTTTAAGGATACCGTGTTGGGCAAATTGAGCTTGCTGATTTGTGTTCGATAGGGGGTTTAGTTGTAGAATGCATAGAGCAAGCGCCCGTGGCGAAATTGGCAGACGCGCTGGATTTAGGTTCCAGTGTCTTAGTGACGTGGGAGTTCAAGTCTCCCCGGGCGCACTTGTGAATAGGTAAGGCACCTCCCCATTGGGAAGGTGCCTTATTTTGTTAGCACATTTGGGGGTGTTGTTGCGTTTGGTTTGCACGCTTCGAATTTCCCCAATGGGGGAACGTGACCAGCAATTGTGAAACCCTATGAGAAAAATGAAAATTTTTTCATGATGTATTTACCCGCGATTGAGTCAGGTTGGATATTGTTAGTGACTGTATCGTTATTTTTCTATTTGAAAACAGTGGACAGCTAAATCTATTGCGCAAAATTGAAAGTAATGATCTTTATTAATCTGACGCTAAGAAAAGGCTGGTCATGGCCCTCTATATTGTTTTAATGCTGTTGGTGGTGGCGCTTATTGGGTATGCGCTTTCGCCTAATGGTCGCGCGGTGTTCTTCAAGCGGTTTGCTGCGGGGGCGCAGATCCGCGGTGCGTTCATAGCGGTATTGGCTCTTGTTCTTATCGCTTTGGGGATCCTCATTATGAATGGGGAAGCGGCCTGGTCGGTTACTATTCCATTGACAATGATTATTGGCGGTTGCTGCTGTTTGTTGGTTGTGCTGTTGCGCAATCGAATCGCGGCACCGCAGCGTGCTACGCACCCGAAAGTGGTGCTGGCGGTGGGCGCACACCCAGACGATTTGGAGATCGCTTGTGGTGGCACCTTGGCGCGGTTGAGCGATGAAGGACATGAGATTCATGCGATTGTGATGAGTGATGGTCGTGAAGGTGGAAATCGGGGGGTTCGCCCAGATGAGGCACGCAATGGTGCCCGGACTATGGGGATCGCTCACATTGATGTGTATTCTTTGACAGATACCCGGTTGGAGGATCACAACATGGAGATGGTCGAGATTGTGGAGGCCAAGATCAATGAGATTAATCCTGAAGTGATTTTCACCCATTCGATACACGATCAACACCAGGATCATCAGGCGGTGCATTACGCAGTGTTGCGTGCCGCCCGGAAGCATCCATCGATTTTGTGTTTTGAATCGCCGTCGGTGACTGCGGAATTTAACCCAGCAGTTTTCATTGATATTACGGATTACATGAATGTTAAGGTCAAGGCGGTTGAGGATCACCGGGATCAGGCTGGCAAGCGTTATTTGCGTTGTGATCGATTGAAGGGAATGGCTAATTTCCGAGGGGCGCAAGGAAAGGTGGAATTAGCTGAAGGGTTTGAAATTGTACGGTTGAAGGATTCGATTGCGGGGTTGAAGTAAAAGATGAATATTTTGATTACTGGCGTTGGCGGCCCAGCTGGCCGGGCATTGGTTAAGCAATTGGCTACCAGCGGGCATAGCGTCATTGGGGTGGATATGCAGGAGGTTCCGGTTGCTGAGGTTGATGCGTTTGAGTTGGTTCCTGCGGCGCATGACCCGGAGATGATTAATCATTTAGCGCGATTGGTTCAGCAATACCAGGTTGATGTTCTCATTCCGACGGTTGCGGATGAACTTTTAATGGTGGCTAAGGCTGCGAATGTGGGGGTTTTTGCTCATGCGCATGTGGTAATTTCCGCGCCGGAGGCGGTGGAAAAGTGCTTCGATAAGCTTTTTACCATGCGGGCGTTGCGTGAATCGGGGGTTTCAGTGCCGCCGTTTGGGCTGCCGAGTGATTTCAAGGATGCGGAGGACGTGTTCGCCAAGCTCGGTGAGGTGATTATCACTAAGCCGCGGGTGGCTCGGGGAGGTCGAGGGTTCAAGGTGCACCGCTCACCGGCGGCCTTTAATTTGGCTGCGTACGATGATTCTTACATTATTCAGGCTTTCGCGCCGGGTGAGGAATATGCTCCTATGGTGCATATGGATGCCAAAGGTGGTGGGGAATTAGTCGCAGTTGTGCACAAGAAGCGTGAGGATTTTTGTGGAACTGAAGCACCATTAGTGCAGTTGATTGATACTTCTGAGGCATTGGACGTTGCGATGCTTGCGGTGCGGGCATGCCGTGCGTTGAAGTTGGAGGGCCCGGTGGACTTGGATATTCGGCGGATGGTAGATGGCAGGCCGGTGGTGTTGGAGGTTAACGCCCGGTTTGGTGCCAATAGTTCACTGGCACCGGAGATTCTTGAAGCTGTTCTTAGCTTTTCGACGGAGTGACAGCGTCGATGTCGGTACTGGTGACCGCCACCGTTGCGGCATTGAGTGTGTTTATTTTCTGGATTGGGGCGATAAAAATCCTCTTTATCCCCCTGTCCGCTATTTTTGAGCTGCAAGCCGCGCGCAGGAGGCGTCGACAAGCAAAAACGCCCAAGCGCGAGGAGCCTCTAGTCAGCATTATCGTTCCCGGCTATAACGAAGACCGGGTGGTGGTAAGCTGCGTGCAATCGATCGTGGCTGCGAATTATGAAAACTACGAATTAATTTTGGTCAATGATGGTTCAACGGATAGCACGGCTGACACCATGCGTGAATTAGCGCGAACATACCCAAAAACTATCTTCGTTGACCAGCCAAATTCCGGCAAAGGTGCAGCCCTAAACACCGGAACGGCATACTCTAATGGTCGGTTCATCATGTACGTAGATTCAGATGGTGTCTTTGGCAAAGACACCATCAATGAAATGCTGCGTCCGTTTGAAAATCGCAAAGTGGGGGCAGTCAGCGGCGACGACCGCCCGGTAAATCTAGACCGGGTGTTAACAAAACTGCTGTCATTGATCTCTCATGTTGGGACCGGCTTTATTCGGCGTGCATTGTCCGTCATCGATTGCCTGCCGGTAGTGTCCGGAAATATCGGAATGTTTCGCCGCGAGGCATTGGAAAAAGCAGGGGCATTGCGCACCGATACCCTCGGTGAAGATCTCGAACTGACGTGGCGCATGCACCGGGCTGGCTACACCGTAAAATTCGCCCCCCGAGCCGTCGTTTACGCGGAGTCCCCCTCAACACTGCGCGGCTTATGGCGGCAACGTGTGCGGTGGGCGCGAGGCATGCTGCAAGCAACGTTGATCCATAAAGACATGATTGGCAATCCCCGATACGGCGCCTTCGGCATTTACTTGTTGTTCAACACCCTCAGCATGATAGTGGTTCCATTGGCCCAGATTATCGTCTTAATCGGATTGCCGGTGGTTTTTGTCGTCCAGCCAGATGATCTCCCGCACGACTTCATCGGGTGGATAAGCTTAATCGGACTCAGCTTGGCACTGATTGTGTTGCTTTATTCGATAGCTCTTAACAAAGCGTGGAAAGATCTTCGGTATTTTTGGGTATTTCCATTGTGGCCGATCTATGCAACCGTCATGGGTTTTGCGTTAGGATGGGCGGTCATTCTCGAAATTCGAGGAGCGGAAAAGAACTGGAACAAGCTCGAACGAACCGGAACGATAAGTATCGAAGGGCTTAGCGTCGAAAAGCAAGAGCGGAGCGAAGCATAACAATGAACCGTCGACAATTTCTCCAACTCGCATTATCAACCACCGGCATCACCCTACTCAGCGCGTGCGGGTCCAGCTCCGAGCTAAAAAAGCTTAACAACGCCCCCATACCCGAAGAACGCAGCGTTAATTTCGGTTTCGAAGACGTCTCCAACCTCGACTACGACTGGGCGGGGGCCGCCGACAAACTGAAAACCGTCGGCGCCAACGCCGTGGGGCTGGGGGTGGGCCGGGTCGAATGGGTCGCGCACCCGTGGCCTGCGTATACGGATTCCCAAGCCCTTGACGATACCGCCGACCCGGTGCAAACCGCCATGACCACCCTCGGCGACTCATTCCACTACAGTCTCATCATTGACACCTTGGTCCCAGCCATGATCGCCGACGACCCCAGCCTTGCTGGAGTTTCCCCCAACGGCAAACGCTCAACAGACTTCGCCTCCGTGACCGCGCTACGCGACGGTGACGTAGGCGACCGCATCATTGAACTCGCCGAATACTTAGCACAACGATACAACCCAGAACGCATCGTATTGACTGAGCTGATGTTCGACGACTACACCTTCGGCGAAGACGATCTCGAATCCTATAAAAAACTAAGCGGCGCCACCGACTGGCCACGCACCGGCACCAGCATCGACACCGCCGACCCAAGCCTGGGGAAATGGCGATCCGAAGCACTGCGCCACTTGGCAGAAAAAATCCAAGATCAACTACCAGACAACACCCAACTGGAACTCGATGTACGCGCCCCCTGGGATGACCCAACCTCCGACCGAGCACTATCCGGCCACGACTACGACGTATTACTCAGCCAAGCCGACCGAATCGGAGTATGGAATTACCACGTAATGAACGACAAACCCGCCAGGTACTCCCAAGAACTAGCCACATCGCTCAGCGACCGATACGGCGACAGATACACCATATCCGTAGGGCTATGGGGCGATAACGACACCACAGTAAGCCCTGCCGACATGGCCTTAGCACTGCGCTACTCCGCCCAAGGAGGGGCTGACCACGTCTCAGTAACCCCAGCCAGTAAAATGACCGACGAACACTGGACGACATTGGGGGAAATCTGGGTTGGGCAATAACCAACAGATGCTTGGAACCGCAGGCGTGAATTACGTAGTCTTTTTCCGGAATATGAACCTTGGTCATGCAGGTTCTCCCAACCGCGCCCAATTGGAAGCCGCGTTTCGTGATGCTGGCTGCGAAGCCGCAACGTCGTTTCAAACCAATGGAACAGTGATAATCGCAACCGCAACACCCGACAAACACACCCAACAAGCAACGGAAACCATCGCGCACACCTGCGGTTACGACGATGCTTACTTCATAATTCCCATCGATCGCCTCAAAAAGATCGTCATCAATGATGGCTACGCTCACCACACCAACGATGACACCTACCGTGAAACCGTCACGTTCTTCAGAAGCAACACGGAACCAACCTGGGAACTGCCCTGGACAAATCCCAAAAACGACGTGACCATCTTCGCTATCGACGACGGCATCGCGCTGGGAACCATCCGCAAACGCAACAACACTGCTGGCAGCCCCACCCGCGAAATCGAAACCGCAACCAGTGGCGTCGCCACCACCCGCACCCGGGGCACAATAATCAGATTGCTGAAAAAGATATAACGCTTTTCAACGCAGCACCGGTGGCAGGCTACAACGACGCTATGCCCGAAAGCGCCACTGCTGTGAACTCAGCGAGATTCTTACCCGCGAATTCCGCCCATCGCCGGGCAAACGCGCCGGGTTTATCCGGAAACCCATAATCCGGCCACAGCCGCTGCGCACCACGTCGTACCGCGAGATCATCATAGGGATACCACGCAAAATCGTTGCTGATATCCGCGATAATAACGCCCACCGACCACGGGCCGATGCCAGGAATCTCACCAAGCTGATTGGCAAGGACATCTAACTCCAGTGGGGCAGCAGGGGCGGCGACATACCATTCGGCCGCCGCCTTCAACTTCGGGACCTGGAACGCCAGGCCGCAATCTACGAAATCCTGAACCGGGCGCAATAAAACCTGCTGTGCACTCGGAAATCCGCGGAAGCTGGGTGTATATTCATCGCCAAGGCGCTGCGCCGCAACCGAATAAAGCTTCCGTGCTTGATCAGCGCGAATAACCTGCCGCACAATACCAGCGGCGATTGCCTCCCAAAGATCGGTTGTGGCCCACCTTCGCACAACGATTGAGCTTTCCTGGTCAGACTCCGAAATACTCGCAATAATCTGTGGGTCCTGATCAGAAGATGAACCAGCAACCCACCTGCCTGCATCCGTAACTGTTGCCTC
The DNA here is from genome assembly GCF_001020985.1 of Corynebacterium mustelae. NCBI lineage: Bacteria > Bacillati > Actinomycetota > Actinomycetes > Mycobacteriales > Corynebacteriaceae > Corynebacterium > Corynebacterium mustelae. Next base: position 2,754,629 of record NZ_CP011542.1, on the reverse strand, counting down.
CTGAATGCAACCATCTACCCGGCGCCACATACGAAGCCGCCCACCTTTCTGCGCTAACCACGCCGGATGATCTGTCATAACCACAGACATATGAGGTTGGTAATGCGAGGTATCTGGCATGAGGAATATCCTTCTCCGAATCAGGGATAGGGCTAATGAAAAAACCGAAAACGTGAACATGATTGTCGGTTTGCGTATACGGTTAAGGCTATAGGAATTCGAACTGGCATGCTAATTAGTGATGGGAATTGTCCGTTTTGTGGTGTGCATCGGAAACTACGAAGAACTAATTAACTTTGGGTTAAATTTTGTCTGTTTCAGCCAACAGAATCTCAGTGACACGATGCATATAAGGACTGTATATTAACCGATCGTCTCGGTGAGTTCTGGTGACATTCTCGCTCAAAGTAAGAAACGTGCAGCCAGAAAACGGCGATGTTTGGGGTATAAACCTGTTCAGATGCTGCGATCTGATTTCCACACTATTCATTCTTGGTTGTCGAAGTATCCCTGCTCACGCGGGGAAAACACCCCCGCAGGGCAACGGTATTACGAGCTGGAGGGAACATCCCTGCTCACGCGGGGAAAACAAAGCAACAGGCGGAAAAGTCGAAATTCGGGAGGGAACGTCCCTGCTCATGCGGGGAAAACGTGTGCGACCGTCGAACCGGGAAATTTCCGCAGGGAACATCCCTGCTCACGCGGGGAAAACTTTCGAGATCGACGGTGTTGGCATGACGCAGGGGGAACATCCCTGCTCACGCGGGGAAAACGTACCAGCCATAGATCCCGATTCCGCGCTGTGCGGAACATCCCCGCTCACGCGGGGAAAACAAGAACATGGCGATGTCATCGCCGGGCTGAAGCGGAACATCCCCGCTCACGCGGGGAAAACGATCTTTAATCGATTTGATGTTGAACGTATGTAGGAACATCCCCGCTCACGCGGGGAAAACTGTTTTTCCTTATTTTTTAGGGTGCCGACCGGCGGAACATCCCCGCTCACGCGGGGAAAACATCTGGGAAGGCGCAATACGTAGCGGTAAAACCGGAACATCCCCGCTCACGCAGGGAAAACGTGCAGTGTGGGTGGGGGTTGCGGTGGCGTGTGGGAACATCCCCGCTCACGCGGGGAAAACCATTGGTTGCGGTTGTTGTGGGCGCGGGAAACAGGAACATCCCCGCTCACGCGGGGAAAACCGGGCGAACTCGAATATCATTAATGTTTTGGACGGAACATCCCCGCTCACGCGGGGAAAACGAGTTTTCAAATAACGTGTCAGTAAGGTTTCCCGGAACATCCCCGCTCACGCGGGGAAAACATGATCCGAGTAAGCTGCGACTCGAAAGTCTCCGGAACATCCCCGCTCACGCGGGGAAAACAACACCGAACAATTCCACCAACAACACCACACAGGAACATCCCCGCTCACGCGGGGAAAACTTGCCCCAGCCTCCTGAACTCGGCGCATTCACGGGAACATCCCCGCTCACGCGGGGAAAACCGGGTTCACCATGGGTTCCGCTCGACTCCGTGCGGAACATCCCCGCTCACGCGGGGAAAACCTAACCTCTTTGTCTCTCGCAGCCCAACTCCACGGAACATCCCCGCTCACGCGGGGAAAACTTCCTTTAGCAAACAAGGTTTATATAAAACGGCGGAACATCCCCGCTCACGCGGGGAAAACGATAAAACAATCTGGCACGCAATCACAGACGGAGGAACATCCCCGCTCACGCGGGGAAAACTAGTTGGTAGATGCGTTCGGCGAGGTGTTGGACGGAACATCCCCGCTCACGCGGGGAAAACTTTTGGTGGTTGTGGTGGGGTTTTGTGGTCGCAGGAACATCCCCGCTCACGCGGGGAAAACGTAGCCGTCCATATCCCTACCGTGATACTCATCGGAACATCCCCGCTCACGCGGGGAAAACTATACCCTAGGGTGGTTTTTGGTTTTTGCAGCCGGAACATCCCCGCTCACGCGGGGAAAACGTTCCTGCACCCACGCGGATAAAGGTTCGATGCGGAACATCCCCGCTCACGCGGGGAAAACATGGTGTGAAACACTCGGGGTTCCCCCATGCCGGGAACATCCCCGCTCACGCGGGGAAAACTTCAACGCCGTTTGCGCCGCCTTCAAATCGCCCGGAACATCCCCGCTCACGCGGGGAAAACTTGGTTCCAGATAGTACCATCTACATGGGAAAACGGAACATCCCCGCTCACGCGGGGAAAACCATGTTTTGTCAACTAGGGGAAGTCGCCACCCCGGAACATCCCCGCTCACGCGGGGAAAACCTTTCCGTGAGGAAATTGGGGGCGATACTCCAAGGAACATCCCCGCTCACGCGGGGAAAACTAGTGTTTTTGCCGATTGCGAAATTAGTTTTTCGGAACATCCCCGCTCACGCGGGGAAAACGTAATGGCGATGCTTGACGAAGTGCGAAAAGAAGGAACATCCCCGCTCACGCGGGGAAAACGACCACCCTCGGACTCACACAGAATCACACCGCGGAACATCCCCGCTCACGCGGGGAAAACTGTTTGCTGTTTTTGTGGTGTTGTCGGTGGTAAGGAACATCCCCGCTCACGCGGGGAAAACAAAGCTGACTGGGAACACAAAGTGTCCGAATTGGGAACATCCCCGCTCACGCGGGGAAAACCCCTAGGTATTCGTCGCACAGATATTTCACATGGGAACATCCCCGCTCACGCGGGGAAAACGAATGCGAAGATTCGTTTTTTGAACGGATGGAAGGAACATCCCCGCTCACGCGGGGAAAACTTCCGTTCGATTGGGGTTGCGTTGAGGTATTTGGGAACATCCCCGCTCACGCGGGGAAAACGGTCTACAAGACCATGAAATATCTTCACCTATGGGAACATCCCCGCTCACGCGGGGAAAACTATACCCTAGGGTGGTTTTTGGTTTTTGCAGCCGGAACATCCCCGCTCACGCGGGGAAAACTATTTTGAGTGAGTTTGAGAGGGTTTTGATTGAGGAACATCCCCGCTCACGCGGGGAAAACCTTACCTTTTGGATTGATTGCCTTACATGACTAGGAACATCCCCGCTCACGCGGGGAAAACCTTTAGGAGCTGTAATGACCCTAGATAATCTAAGGAACATCCCCGCTCACGCGGGGAAAACCTTTAGGAGCTGTAATGACCCTAGATAATCTAAGGAACATCCCCGCTCACGCGGGGAAAACTAGCCGTGAGTATTAGCAACTACCATATCGTAGGGAACATCCCCGCTCACGCGGGGAAAACAAAAAGTTGTCAACCCCGCTGGTAGCGGGGTGTGGAACATCCCCGCTCACGCGGGGAAAACATGCTGGAAGCTGCAAAAACTTTCCGTGAGGAAGGAACATCCCCGCTCACGCGGGGAAAACTGCTTTTGGCATGTGGTCGTTGGCAAGTCCGAAGGAACATCCCCGCTCACGCGGGGAAAACTTTTGATAAGCACACGGTTTTTGGCGCGTTTACGGAACATCCCCGCTCACGCGGGGAAAACCCCGCAATCGAAAAGCTGCGGGTTGCACTCGGAGGAACATCCCCGCTCACGCGGGGAAAACAGCGCAGATACGTGGCGAGCAATCAAAATACCGTGGAACATCCCCGCTCACGCGGGGAAAACCCACCCCTCGGACAGTGTGACCTGATCGGAGGTGGAACATCCCCGCTCACGCGGGGAAAACGGTAGGCCCTTCGGTAGGCCCGGAACATCCCCGCTCACGCGGGGAAAACCCCAATATCCATCACGGTAAATTACTACGGGAAGGAACATCCCCGCTCACGCGGGGAAAACCGCACTATCTATAAGGCGACCCTTATAAATTAAGGAACATCCCCGCTCACGCGGGGAAAACCATAGACTGATTCGGGAAGCCGTTCGCTAGCCGGGAACATCCCCGCTCACGCGGGGAAAACACTCACCATCTACCTCAAAAGTGTAGGTTGCGGGGAACATCCCCGCTCACGCGGGGAAAACTTCCTTGAATTGAATCGAACTCGGATAATTCCAGGAACATCCCCGCTCACGCGGGGAAAACCTCCGCTATGATCTCATTCTTGCGCCGGGTTAGGGAACATCCCCGCTCACGCGGGGAAAACCCTATCAGGGGACACTTGACCAGCTCCGGTCGCGGAACATCCCCGCTCACGCGGGGAAAACATTTCGAACGTTTTCCCCCGCATGGTTCGGCACGGAACATCCCCGCTCACGCGGGGAAAACATAGCATTCAGCGAACGCTGCAACCAACCGATCGGAACATCCCCGCTCACGCGGGGAAAACATTTCGAACGTTTTCCCCCGCATGGTTCGGCACGGAACATCCCCGCTCACGCGGGGAAAACATAGCATTCAGCGAACGCTGCAACCAACCGATCGGAACATCCCCGCTCACGCGGGGAAAACATTTCGAACGTTTTCCCCCGCATGGTTCGGCACGGAACATCCCCGCTCACGCGGGGAAAACATAGCATTCAGCGAACGCTGCAACCAACCGATCGGAACATCCCCGCTCACGCGGGGAAAACGCGGGGTTGCTGGTTTCAGCAGCTCATGCAAGCGGAACATCCCCGCTCACGCGGGGAAAACTTTTATGCGGTACGCACCGTTACGGCACCCGTAGGAACATCCCCGCTCACGCGGGGAAAACCAATCTCCATCTCAGCAGGCGACCCTGTTGACGGGAACATCCCCGCTCACGCGGGGAAAACCCTGGCACCCCACGACCCGAACCCGGATCCCACGGAACATCCCCGCTCACGCGGGGAAAACACTGGATTACGAAAGACAAGGTTTCAGTCACCCGGAACATCCCCGCTCACGCGGGGAAAACGTGCAGTTGGAGCACCTGCGAGAGCAGGCGGGCGGAACATCCCCGCTCACGCGGGGAAAACTAGCGTGATTCTGGCTAATCGCGTTCTCCACGCTGGAACATCCCCGCTCACGCGGGGAAAACGTTCTGCGTTCGTCCAAATTTTCGATAGTGTCAGGAACATCCCCGCTCACGCGGGGAAAACCTTGTCCTTCCATTGTGGGGTTGGTGATAGATAGGAACATCCCCGCTCACGCGGGGAAAACAAGAGCTAAACCCCATCTGAGAGTGGCTATGCAGGAACATCCCCGCTCACGCGGGGAAAACGCAGCGTAATCAGTGAAGTATCTTTGTGTCGGCGGAACATCCCCGCTCACGCGGGGAAAACCTGAGTATCAGGGTTATACACCACATTTTCAACGGAACATCCCCGCTCACGCGGGGAAAACTAATCAGCGAAGTGTCATTGTGGCGGCTTATAAGGAACATCCCCGCTCACGCGGGGAAAACTTTGAGCTTCCCACATGGGGTGTTCTAGGGGACGGAACATCCCCGCTCACGCGGGGAAAACAAACGGTTTGGTCTCACAACCAATGAGGATCACGGAACATCCCCGCTCACGCGGGGAAAACATTGTCCTTTGGATTATCACCTGTATCTACCGCGGAACATCCCCGCTCACGCGGGGAAAACGGGTATTGAGGTGGCTTCTAAGGTGTTGGGGCAGGAACATCCCCGCTCACGCGGGGAAAACCTCAAACCTGCGTTCGATGGCATTAAGCAGGGGGGAACATCCCCGCTCACGCGGGGAAAACTAATGCCGTGTATTTCTTTCGGCGCTTGTAGGGGGAACATCCCCGCTCACGCGGGGAAAACTGACCCCCCACGTTGTACGCCGCCAACACCGACGGAACATCCCCGCTCACGCGGGGAAAACAAACGTAGCGCTTCCGACAAATCGTAATGTTTGGGAACATCCCCGCTCACGCGGGGAAAACCTTTGCGGAGGCAAAAGGAATTGCGGGCGGAGGGGAACATCCCCGCTCACGCGGGGAAAACCCAGTCGGTGTGTTTCATGACGATTATTGTACGGGAACATCCCCGCTCACGCGGGGAAAACTGTCCACAAGGGCTGATTTGTTTTCTTCGGTGGGGAACATCCCCGCTCACGCGGGGAAAACACTTATTAACCATTGGTTTTAGTTCCTTGGAGTACATTATAGATTTAGTTTGGGTCAACGGTGAAATCGTTTTCTGCGTCCAGCTCGGGACCAACCTGGTTTCGGTTTGGAATTTGGTTTGCTGTGGTTCGGTGAAGGTCGCTTTATTAGGACGAGCCCTTCGCAGTCGACTGTTTCCCAATCATGATTGTGCAGCCTGAAGTCGTACCCTTGTTCGCGGTCACGCGTCGTGAAGGTCATGATGGCACGCCCATTTTTGCATTCAGCGACGATTAACCCCCAAAGCTTGTCGCGGATTCGAGGATTCACTTTACCTACAAAAACACCTGCTGATACTTCGCTTAGCCATCTAGTTAGATGTCCCCGTAGAGACTCTGGGCAGGCGGTTAGGACTACTGTAATCATGGCATTTCTGTCTCATAGTTCTTACCACCAACTACTTTCTTCCCGCGTTCATCCCAAAGTGCAATGACTTCAGCTTCAAAATAGAGTTCGTCTTCGGCTTCTTCAGCGTCAGGAAGTAGGAGGGTTTTGATATCTCTTACGATGGTTTCAGTTAATCGTGCCTGCTTGAAGGCATTTCGGCAGCACCGTCGTGTATAGGATGCCAGTTGGTCTAGTGGAAAATCTAAATCCCGCATTGCGACGACAGATTCAAACGCGATCGGAATAGTGACGTCCGCTTTATACAAATCAGCAATGTCATAAACAAATGATCGGTCATGACCAGTGTGGATGATTCCAAGGCCAGGGGAGCATCCTAAAGCGACAATGGTTGCATGAACAAGGCCATAAAGACTGGTGTGGGCAGCGGATAGCGCGAGATTTATTGGATCGGATGCCAAGAAATCGTCTGGGTCATATTGGCGTTTGTTCCACTCAACCTTGTGGGTTTTTGACATCTCTGCATAAATCTTACGAACTCGTGCCCCTTCTCTTCCGCGTAACTGTTGCATCGTTAGTGAAGAGGTATCTTCCCCGGCGAAACGCATTTCATACATAATGCGAGCAGCTTGTAACCGCAATCGGGTATTGCTGACAATTCGTGCTTGAGCTTCAAGAAGTTTGGTGTTACGACCAATTGGCCGTCCATGGGCGTAATATCGGACGCCTTCCTCGCCGACCCAGATGACACTCATACCAGAATCGGCGATAGTTGACATAGCTTGGTGGGTAACCCGAGTACCAGGACCAAACATCAGAACTGACAATGTAGCACTCGGTATGTGAATTACACCGTTTTCATCAGTCGCAGTAAGTGCTGATGAACTTTTTCCAATAGTGCAATGCTCCAAATACAGGAAGGATATCCGATCATCTGCTCGTACCAAGCTACTTGGTTTTGACGGAGCCATTCCTGGTATCGACTTACCCATTATTTCTATCCCTTATACGTGGCGAGGGTTAGTAAACCGGATCCGTATGCTTTACTTCGCCCAATACCTTCGATTAGTGCGGTTCGAAGGGCATTCGGATCAGTCACAGTCAAAACGCCATCGAATTGGCATTGGTCGATTGTGACGTAGGTTTGCTTGTTTTTGTGAGGGAATCTGACCCGCTTTGATCTGGAAACAGAAAACGTTGGAACGGAGTCCGGATCGCTTTGAACCGAGATTCCCAAATTTTCTTGTCTGGCTAATAGCCAATTAATTTGGTCTGGTTCCCTGACAAGTCCGACGTGTCGTTTTTTCCCATCTTCGCAAACTGTGCAGATTACAGGATTTGCGGTAAGCCGAAACTGGTAATATTGCCCGGTCATTAATCGGTCAAGTAGTAGATCATAGTTTCGGGTTTCCCAGGTTGGTTGGGCAGACCACCCAGCTTGCTCTTGGATGTGTTCGAATGAAGGCTGGCGCTCACTGACTAGCCACAGAGTAACCTTCGACCCGTGACGCTCAAGGCGCCATAAAACCCGAGGGTTGCCTTCATCAGGCGTACTTGGAAAACACGATTCGATTGCTGCGTGCATGGTACGTGGGTTGGCTAAGAACTTGGCAGTTTGTCTACGCTGGCCATTAAGTTCCATTGTGCTCAAATAAGGCATCACACCCCTCCTAACAGTGAATAGGGATTGTGGGGATCGTCTTCGTTTCCCAATGGGTTGGTAAAAGGTTGGGTGAATGAATGGATCACCGGCCGAAGTTCGTGGCGACGATTTCGCTGTTCAAAGCAAACAGGAAGATCTCGAATCATCTCATCTGGATTTTCGCCTGTTTTACAATCGCGAGAAATCGCTAGTTGAATCGTTTTCGGTTGCTTTCGTTTGTACCAATCTGAGGCAATCCACGGCCAAGACTGTAGCTCTGTTTCTAGGTCACCGTCCTGGAGACTCAAAAATACGGGGGAAGATGGTGGGCATGAGCGACGTCCGAGAAAAAGCGGAAATACTGGTGATTTGATGCTTTCGACGATTCCGTCAAGGACGGTTGACGGTCCTTCGAGCGCCGCCACAAACTTTGCGTCAGCTAGATACTGGCGGTGTGTCAGTGGTTTTGATTTCCCGGTGCGCCAATCGATTTCCGTTTGAAAATCTTGGATAACTCTGCCAACCTGGTCGATTCGGACCCCGAAACGAAGCCCGACAAGATCAGCTAAATCTGCCGTTCGCTCACGTCCCTGGGCCGCAGCAAGCAGCCCGATTACACCACTTTTAGTCGGTTCCCGTCTAGTAGTACGGTAGGCGAACCGCGATGAATCGCCCCAAGCCTGCAGTGGCCCTGAAAGCTGTAAAAGAAGTGTAGACATATTTACTCGATTTCGGTGGTTGCTTTCCGCGCCACTTCTTCTGCGTGAGAAACAATCTCAGGTAGAGTGCAATTTTCACCGAAGTTAGCAAGTGTCAGTTGTAGTTCTTCCGTCGCTGCAGTTCCAGTTGCTAGGTAATAGTTGGTGGAGTCCGAACCGTAGATCTTGTCCGATTGAATTGCATATTCTGCAAGCCGTCTCGTGGCTTCGGAAGTTCTCCCTTTGGAAACCAAAATCGCATCTTCAAATGCATCGACGAAGTTTACGGGCTGATCCGTACGGATAGAGATAGCAAAGAACTCGGGCCGGGTGCGATTTGCGAAAGTTGTTTGCTTGCCTGTTGGCATAGAAAGAGCGAATGCCTTGGTGAAAGCACCAATAGCCTTCTTCGCGGCGTCAACGGATCCGAGAGTTGTAACTAAAGCATCGACATTGATGGTGGCATATCGATAGAGGGTGGAGGCATTGAACTCAATCGACCCGATCATGCCCGCACCGGCGTTGTCTTCTGGCGCATTATCGTCGACGGCGGTGAAATAGTCGAACTCGATTTCCATGGGATGGACGCTGACCGCATGGGCAACCTGACAGCAGGCATCTGAGCTTAAATCGTGGGAGTCCGCAATCATACGCCCGAAAAGTGCAACATCAATCGAGTGTTTGTCGTTTATTGCCGCTTTAGCTGATTTCTTATCGATTTTGCCGTCAGCTTCCTGGTATGCGGTAACAGCGAGGTGAGCCAGAGCCTTGATTTGTGCACGAGCCAGGAATAATAAATATCCTGTGATCAGTTTTTCGGGAAGATTCTCAGGATCATCCTTCTTTTTCTTGGCAGCTTGAATCTTAATGCCGCCAGCTTTGAGTACTTCTTCTGCCATCTTTTGGGATTGTTCGGCGAATTCTGGTGCTTCTTCCGTGATCGCTTTTGCGATTCGGTCGACTGCGAAAAGTGTGCGTTCGCCCAACATCTCGGCGTCGAGGTGCTCTTCGAAGTCCTTTCGGATGGCTCGTTTCCATGCTTGGGAAGACACACGGGTTCGGCGGGTGCCGCCGAATACAGTGCTTTTTGGCGAGCCAGAGTCGTCGCGATTGATGTTCGCTGGGCCGATGGCTTGGATAGCGTGGAAGTCGATGAACATGGGTTTAAATCCTTTCTATTCGGTAGGGGATTCTGTTCGATAGAGCTGACGGGCCCAGCTCAGTTGAACTGATTTTTTGCTGTCGGGGAATTGGAATCGATAGAGATCCTTAGCTAGCAGCCCGTAATCCAGCGGGATGCTTTCGGTTCGCAACAACTGAATCATTGACCGGAGATGGTGGACTGTCGCCTCAAAAGTCTGGCTTTGGACAATTGATACGAATCGCCGGTAAAGGGAACTATCAAAAAGTTCAGTGTCCGTGATAGTCGCCATTTTTCGAACGGCAGTTCCTAACCCATTTTCCGCTGTGAATGTACCGGATTCTGGTGGTTGCGATGGAACATGCATAGGTTCAGTCTTCGATTGTTGATGCACAGCGTACAACGTCAATGCTGTGAAAATTGCCTTTTCCGCTGGTGATGGGTTTTCTCCTTTTCCAACGAGATCAGCTGGAAGACTTTCGGAAAAGACCGCCCATGTTTCGGGCGACTCGCCAAGGTGCCGGTTGGCTTGGCGTCGAAAAGCGGCAATATTTGCCTTTGCATTCGGCGTACCTGCTAAATAACCATCTTGAAGCTGCGAGATTATACGAGTCGTAACGGCTCGTATCTGCGCTGTCTTCGAAGCAGCCATTTATTCGGTCTCCTTTCTCTCAGTTCGTATGGGAAGTGCCTTGCGCAAGCGACTGAAAAACCACGCTTCGGATTGCCCAAGGGTGAAATTAAAATCATCTTTCTTGCGGCCATGCCAGGCTGCTGGCGAAGCGTTGTGGGAAATCTGTTGAGCCTCGTTGCGTAACGTGTGGTACAGCCACGCCGTCCATTCCGCTAGTTGATCTTCTGCTTTTGTTGCGTCGGTGCTGAGTTTTTGTAGCCATGACCGGAAAAAAGGATCTACTAAAGAAAAAGCAGACTCTTTGGCACGGTTGCGTGCATTATCTGGAGCTTCTTTACTATCAGTTTCTGATCTGGCAACATTGGCGGCGAAATCTCCCAAAACGTTGATGCTGTTTACGGCGCGGTCAACAGCCGTAAGTGCACGACTTCGAAGAGCTTCTTCGCTAGTTACTGCTAGTAATCCTGGAAACGAAAGTTTGTCATGAACCACTTCCGAGAAAGAGGCGCTTTGGGTTCCGTACAGCATGCTCGAAACTTCAACGTTCAAGATGAAATTACGAGGTAAGACGGTTCCGATCCGTTGAGCAACAACTTCTATAGTTTTAGGGGGAAGAAACGCCGGTACCGTTGTCGTTGGAGTCGAGACGGACTTTACTGTTGCAGATCGATTGTCATAGGGAAGAAGGGATTGTAGACCTCGCCACAAAGCCACCCCAGGGTCAAGACTTCTCGGCATATATATATCTTGTTTTGCCTTACTTGATTGTGGCTTAGAGAATCTCCAAGGTGTCATAGTTTCATGGCTCAGCTGCGAAAGGTAATCCACAGGATCGCCATTGCATACCAAGACGCCATCAAATCTGCTTCCATTGTTTCGTAGGCGAATTCGTCGTTGTGGCCATGCTATTAGGGATAGTTGACCAGTTGCTATCAAAACATCTTGTTTGTGGGCTTGAGGGGTAGGAAGTTCCCAGATTGGTAGGTCAGATGTTTCACCATAGTCGGATGAATCATTGCTGCGTGGAACGTAATTTAGAAGAAGAGTTTCTTTCATGTTCATGCCACGAATAATGGTGCAACCCATCCAGCCGCACCACCCGATACCCATGGGATAACCTTTTCCGCCTTTGACCCTGTCGTCGCCTACGGCTCCAGATTTGATGCCCGAGTAGTCAAATTGGGTTGCATGGATAAGCCATCGGGCTCCTTCCGCAAACGAAATCGGGTGCCTGGGGTCAGTTTGACTGTAAAGCGCTCCCTCACCAGGGCTGTCTGCAACTATGATATCGAGTTCTTTCCATTCCCCAGATTTTGTATGCAGTGAGGGGGTTTGCAGAAAGGGATATTCCGGATGCAGTAAATCAAATCTGTTGTGATGTTCCTCTAGATACGTGTTTATCTCTTCAATGGGAAGGGAATCCGAATCCCAAAGTTCCTTCCATAGTGAGGCTGATTCTTCCTCCATATCTTCGTCAATGCTTCGGCAGAAAATGGCGAAAAGAACTCTGAAAATTGCGAATCGCATGGTTGGCAGATCGCACGCGATGTCTGAAATCGTTTCTGCTTTCTCAAAAAAGCTTTTTATACCAATGTTTTCGATTGTGTCATCGGTGAACCGGACAGGAATCCAGTTTTCTGTTAAAAGATTGTAAGATTTGGTCATTTTCACTCCTTTCATCTCGTCGATTTCTAGATTAGAAACTTATGTAGGAAATGCACCGGTGTCAATGAATCTTGTTTTTATCCACCCTCACTCAGGGTTAGCGGAAGTGACTTTCATTCCTAGTTCGGTGCTGTAGGAAAAATGGAGGCCTGCAACTGTAGCCTCGTGACTGGGGGTTAAAGGTAAAAACAATTGTTCTTTTAGCCATTTGTTTTTTGAAATATTGAAAACTTCTTCTTCGCTAAAAACGCACAATTCCAAGGCATCGAGGAGAGCCTCCCCAATTTTTCCTTTTAGCACCCACTGGGGAAGAGGTACAGTGCACATAGCTAAAATTTTCGATTCTTCTTCTGGAATTGGAAAATGAAATTCCAGCTTGGTGTTGCCATATTTAGGTACCCAAGATGGAATTTGGAAATGATCGGTTGTTTTCTCGATCAAAATAACATCAAGGCTGTCTTCGATATCGCGCACCTGAGCATGCCCTTTGATCTCTTCGCGTGCCTCAACAGGCTTGAGAGTATCTATTTCCCAAACAGGTTCCTTAATTGCGGGCACTGGCAACAGATACTGCTTTGCTTTAATTTTCCGAAGTTTGTTGTCCTCTTCGGCTTCTCTGTTCGCTTCTTCCCAAACTGAAATCCAGCTACCTGGTGGCGTCAAACTCGGGGAATACGATAACCTCACAAAGTTCGCAACATCATCAGGAGATTTGATCGTTCTATCGTGCAGTTGTAGCACGCGAAGACTGCGCAGAAGCGATGCCTGACCGTAAACGAAGCTTGATCCCTTTTCAACGAACGGGGGTTCCTCTTCTGTAGGGGCGTCGCATCCTGAAACGTAAAGGGTTGGTAGCTGGTGCTGTGAAGGGCGTTGGTTTTGGGGTCTGTGGTGACGATGTAGCCGTCCAGCGCGTTGAAAGATGAGATCCATGGGTGCTATATCGGAAATCATGCAATCGAAATCAATATCCATGGATTGCTCAATTACTTGAGTGGAAACCACGACCAGTTTAGATGGTCTGTTATTCGCATTCGGTCCAAGCCTTTCAACGATACTTTTCTCGATTCTCCTTCGGTCATAAGCGGAGAATCTTGAATGCAGGAGTACAATTTCGACATCATCGGTGACCTTTTGTTTTACTTCTTCATATACTTGTTGAGCTCGTGAAACTGTGTTGCAAACCACGCCAACGCAACCACCGATCTCGGATAGCTGTAAGACTTTTTCTATTAGGGTAGAGGTTTCACTTCCTAAAAATTTAACGTTGAATTGGGTTGAACGTCCGCTTGGGCTCGGATTAGAGAATGTGACTTCAGAGCTGTTAGAAACACTGATAAGCGGGTAGTCTCGTTGTTCATACGCAGCATTCAGGTCAGATTTTGCAGCATGTTTTTTGTAGGGAACCCGTGTGTTTTTACACACGCCAGTCCTATATGCAGTTAATAGTTCTCCTCTTCGTTTAGGATCAAGGGTTGCTGAAAGAGCTATGACCGGAGTTCCCATAGCGCCAAGCCATATCAGTATCCGATCAAGATAGACTGACATGTAAGAATCCGCGCAATGGATTTCATCCAAGATCACAACTTTGCCGCTGAAGCCTAAGTGGCGTAACGCTAAGTGGCGTGAGCGAAGAGCCCCGAAAAGCACTTGATCGATCGTCCCTATGGTGAAGTCTGAAAGTGCACTTGTCTTTCGTCCGCTGAACCACCAATGGGGAATGAGTGACGCTTTGTTTTCTGCTTCCTCTCCGTAAATTGGTGAAAAGTCGTTGCTAGTTTTCGAAAATAACCCAGTGTATTCCTCGTTGTACTGTGCTTTTCCGTGGCAAAGCACAGTACTTGCTTCCTTGTCGCTTGGTAGACGATTTGCAAGCCATCGCAGCATTCTTGGAAACATCGCATCACTAGTAGCACATGTTGGTAGTGCAATGGTTATACCGGAAAGGTTGAAGCGAGAAGCTAAGATTTCTGCTGCTGTGAATGCGGCTTCGGTTTTCCCTTCCCCAGTGGGAGCCTCAATGAGTATTAAACATGCGGAGTCGGCTTTCCGTGCCAGTTCCATTGCTGCTTTTTGAACAGGGCGTGGGGCTGATCCTTCTGGTAGCGAAAAACTATTCTGAAATAATTCAAGATCGTCAATTGGTGGAGATGCAAGCCACGGTTTTGGAAAATGGAGAGATGCAAACGCGATTTCGGCACGTTGCTTACTAGAGCGGTAGTCATCCAACGGAAACCACTGGGTATTGGATGCAATCCAGTCTGACATGATGATAAAGCCACATAGTGTCATTTGGGCTGTTTGGGATAGCGATTTTTTTGTTAAGCGAACTAAATCTTGTTGAGAAAAGCCTGCTGTTTTTGCAGCCCGCTCCCATAGTAGAAGTCGATCTTTATGCCAATGCGTTTCTTTCTCTCGGGTATAGGGGAAGCAATTGAGGAGATTTACTTTAGAAGGAAATACGCCGTGGTGGCCTCCTACGATCGTCGATAATGATTCGATAGCGAAACAATCTTCAGGTTGTACTTGGGACTCGAGCCAATCGATCAAACTCAATGCACTCACAGTTCCGTGAGGCATGGATTTTTTATCCGCTTTGTCTAATGTTAAGAAAACTGCACCTGCAGCGGTCATTCGAGATGCGCATTCGGGAACCTTTATGGCGAAAGCGCTACTGCACTTTCCGATATCGTGTCCGCTTGCTAAAAAGACTGCAACTTGTCGTCCGAAGTTTTCATCCCCGTCGAAGGAATCACAGATCAAAGCTTTTGAATTGGGGGTCAGCCAGGTGTCCCATAAAGCTGCTGCAACGCAGGCAATGTCATCTAGATGGCGGTAGAGGGGTAACCAGCCACCACTATGGCGATCATATTTCGCCCAAGCATTTTTATGTTCCTCAACCGAAGGTGGATCCTGAATGAAAGGTGCGTTTGGCATGAAAACTTCCTGATTGTTATTGCATTTGATATTTATTATGCACCGCGCATTGAACAAAGATCAGTGAAATGAAAACAATCCCCTAAACCATTTTAAAACTTGCGTTTTAAATGCGGATATGGTTCAGGGGACTACCCCCGCTGGCGCGGGGAATGAGCAATTTTCTCGCCGACACAATCCGCGAAAAAGGGACTACCCCCGCTGGCGCGGGGAATGAGATTATCAATTCCTGCATAATGGAACATTCCTGCTACGGCAAGAACTTTTTAAACCTCAAGCTAAACTTTAGTTATTTTTTGACAACCTGCCTACCGCAAAAGAATTGAACAATAGTCGCAGCCCCCACTCTTCCGAATCCCCTCTACAATCCCCCTTATGCCTTTTAACCTTTTCCAAACCGTTCGTCTTACTACCGACATTCCAGCGGATGAATCAATCGACCCGCCGGAGCCAGCACTGTCGGCAGGCACGACTGGGACTGTTGTCGATTTGTTAGATGGCACTGCCTATTTGGTGGAGTTTGCGGATGATCAGGGGCGAACTATTGCTTTGCCAGCTCTTACCGAGGATCAAATTACTAGAGCCTAGATTGGCTTACATGCTCCCCCCGAAAAAACCAAGAGGCGAGCCAACGCGCGCAAAACACGCTGACTCGCCAAGGTTGTATCACTATTAACTATCAAATCCGATTTTAAATAGTCCCATTAGTTTGAGTAGTAAGCCGTCTTTCCCGCCGTTTTGGTCGGATTTGTTTACCGCACGCCGCATGATTTGTACGAGGGGGTAAGCGATTGGTTCGGGTGGGATCGGGATGGGTAGTCGGCGTGCCATTTTCAACCTGGTGCGTTCGGTTTCTTTTCCTTCGAGTAGGTCGAGCATTGTTTCGGCGCCGAATCGGGTGGCGCCGAGCCCGAGTCCGGTGAATCCGGCACTGTAGGCGACGGTTTTATTGCGGGTTGTGCCGTGGAATGCAACGAGTTGGGTGGACATGTCAATAACTCCGCCCCAGGCATGGGTGATTTTTGTGCCTTTTAGGCTGGGGAAGGTGGTGTAGAGGTGGTCTACGAGTAGTCGGAATGTTTCGGGGCGTTGGTCGTACCGTGGGGTGATTTTACGTCCGCGGTGGTAGATGGCGTCCCAGCCGCCGAAGAGGATGCGGTTGTCGGCGGTTTTGCGGTAGTAGTGGAATTCTTTGCCTGAGTCGGTGATTCCGTTGCGCTGCGTCCACCCGATTTCTTTTAGTTGGTTATTGGTGAGTGGTTCTGTAACGATGGCGTAATCGTAGACCGGGAGTGTAAACAGTCGCAGGTGTCGTAGCAAGGAGGGGAATGCGTTTGTTGCCAGCGCTACTTTGGTGGCGGTTATTTTTCCTTCTGGTGTGTGGGCTGTGGCGCCAGTTTGGTTGTGTTTGAGGTCGGTGATTTCGGTGTTTTCGTAGATTGTGACACCGAGTTTTTCCGCTGCTTCGGCTAGCCCCCAAGCTAGCTTTGCGGGGTGGACGAAGGAGTATCCGTCTTTTTTGAATAATGCGGCGCGGTAGACAGGGGAGTTGCCGTGGCCGTGGTTGTCGGTGGGATTAAGTTGTTGGGCGTTGCTATTGGTGATCCACGGAACTTGGTGGTTTTCGGTGGCTACGACCATGACGCCGGTGTTTTCCCATTCGGCATCAATGTTGTATTGGGTGATGGTGCGGTGAAGTTCGGCGAAGTTTTCGTCGGCAAGCTTGTGTATCGTTGCTAATTCGTTGGGGAAGTGGAGTTTTCCGTTGTCGTCGCCGTGGGTGAGATTGGATTCGCAGAAGCCACCATTGCGACCGCTGGCAGCCCACGCAATTCGCCGCTTTTCGACGACCACAACGTCCCATTCGGGGTGGCGTTCTTTGGCGATAATTGCAGTCCATAGTCCGCAGAAGCCGCCACCGACTATAAGGAGGTCAGCGTTGATGTCTTCAGTCAGCGCGGGCCGTGGCTCCGGTCGGTTGGGGTTATCGAGCCAAAAGGGCGTGGTGTTCGCGTCTTTGAGCGCTTCGGTGAGAAGTGCTGGGTCGTGGGTTGGTGTGGATCCGTAGGCGGTGGACATGTGTTCTGAGGTTTCCTTTTTCGTCTTTTCTGCTTGATGTCTATGCTACGGCGGACGAGGTAGTGGGGGTGGGTTTCCCTCGAAAAATATGTGGTAGGTGTGGGAGATGGGGGTAGTTATTTGTGGTGAATTGTGGCGCGTTTTCGGCGGTTTTGTATAGGGTGGGGCGCACTAGCTTTTGGCTATATGTGCTCTTGAATCGGGGTTTTGCGGCTGAGTTTCACCTTAGGAATTCCCTCGGGTTTTCTTATATAGCTGTGTCCCCCGTTTCGTTTCATGTTTTTCAAAGGAATGTTGGTGACAAATAAATGAAAACTCAGCTTTATATTGGCGGTGAATTTGTTGACGCCTCTGATGGTGGTGTAACTCCAATCGTGAGCCCAGTGACAGGGGATGTGATTGCAGAAGTCGCTGTTCCTACGTCAGCTGATCTGGATCGCGCGGTGTCTGTGGCGCGGGAGGCGCAAGCGCAGTGGCGGCAGGTGGGGGTTTGGCAGCGAGCGGCTGTGTGTCGCAAAGTGGGGGAGTTGATTGATGCGCGTCGCGATGAGTTGGCGAAGCTTTTGACACTGGAGCAGGGTAAGCCGATCACGGAGTCCTACGCTGATGTTGATGAGACTGCGGAACTGTTCCGGTTGCATGCTGAAGATGCGGTGCGGTTGCATGGTGAGACTCTCCCCGCTAACGATCCGCACAAACGGATGTGGACTTTCTATCAACCAGTTGGAACCTGGGCAATTGTCATTCCGTGGAATTTCCCAGTTTTGATGTTTTCCGAATTTGCGGCTCCGGGACTCGCTACGGGTAATGCATTGGTGGTCAAGCCGCCAACCCATACCTCTTTGACGTTGCTGACGTTGGTTGATGTTTTAAATGAGGCAGGTGTGCCACCCGGATTGATTAATATTCTTCCCGGTGAAGGTGATTTTGGTGCGCAATTGGTGAGCCATACGGGAATCGACGCGATTGGCTTCATTGGGTCTTCTGCTACGGCGGAAAAGATTGTGCAGACCGCTGGTCTTAAGCGGGCGATCATTGAGGCTTCCGGAAATGGTCCGGTAGTGGTGCTTGATGATGCTGATCTTGATGCGGCTGCTAAAGCGGTTGTTCAGGGTGCATACTATAACGCGGGCCAGGTGTGCTGTGCTACTGGTCGTGTGTTGGTCCATCAAGCGGTACATGAGGATTTTGTTGCGGCGGTTAAAGCTGCGGCGACGGAAGCGGTTCTTGGTGATCCTTTCGATGAGAAGACTACGTTGGGCCCGATGAATAACCAACGCACAGCGGAGAAGGTGGATCGTCATCTGGAAGAAGCCAAGGAACGTGGTTTTGACATAGTTGTCGGTGGTAATCGTAGTGCTGATTACCCAACGGATTTGTACTATGAATTCACCGTTGTTGATAACGTGGCGCCAGATAGTTTGCTTAGTGTCGAAGAGACCTTTGGGCCGGTGGTGCCAATCATTGTTGGTGCTGATGATGACGAGCTATTGCGTTTGGCTAATGATGATGCACTTGGGTTGCAGGGAGCGGTTTTCACCAAGGATATGACCCGTGCCTATAGGTTTGTGGAAAATATGCGCACTGGCCAGGTGATCGTAAATGATAGCAATGGTTTCTGGGACATTAACATGCCGTTTGGTGGTGTAGGTGGTACTCGTACCGGTTGGGGTCGGATCGGTGGCAAACATACGCTGCTAGATATGAGCGATCTGCGTACTGGGGTCATTCACCTCGACTGATTATTCATGATGGGTCGCCTATTACACTGATGACTTATGAGTATTTCTCGTAATTTTGATGAGTATTTGGCGGCCCATGGCATTGTGCAGTCGGCTGAGGTGGTACCAGACAATCCCTGTCAGGTGTTTGAACCATCCACCCAGTGGTACGTTCCGGATGTCGACGCGCCGAATAGGGGTGAAGCGGATGGTGTTTTAGATTCTGATGAGTGGGAATCTGCCGAGCGGATTATTTCTCAGATTTTGGGGGATTGAGCTGGGGTTTTTCGGGGGGATGGGTGGATGTGTTGCCTGGAAGTTTTATGTGAATTTCTCGGTTTAGGGCGCAAAAGATGACACTTCCCTCATGTTTTGTGGCATATTTGTTAGGCAAAACTTTTACGTCCCTAATTTTGTCGTGCCAACTTTTTTAAAGGTAACGCGATGCGGCTGAACTGGGGGCGGATTTTTCAGTAACCGAGTGTTCAGGAGTTTTCCCGTGACCGATACATCCCACAAATTCGGCCTCCAACCA
Source organism: Corynebacterium mustelae (assembly GCF_001020985.1). Classification (NCBI taxonomy): domain Bacteria; kingdom Bacillati; phylum Actinomycetota; class Actinomycetes; order Mycobacteriales; family Corynebacteriaceae; genus Corynebacterium; species Corynebacterium mustelae. Next base: position 2,735,183 of record NZ_CP011542.1, on the reverse strand, counting down.
GGAACTGATCGACTCATCGATCGCTTTGCCACACAGCCGTTTGCGTTGGCGTTTTCTGGCCAGGGTTTCGAGTGGCTACCCACACTTCAGGCTGCGGTAGCACAGGGGGCTCGCAAAACGGTGGCGCCGCTGGTAGAACAGGCAGCTGCGCTGATCGCCCCAGTGGCTGACGAGATTGCGGGTACCCGACCTTATGGCTTCGACCCACTAAACTGGGCTGATCACGGCAACATTGCCATTGACTTGAGCCAGGCGGCAGTCAGTGTGCCAGGCATCTTTGTTGCCCAGCTTGCGGTGCTGGATCAGTTGGAGGCACAGGGTCTTGATGTGGAATCGGCGATTGCGAGTATTGGACATTCCCAGGGATTGCTGGGGGTTATTGCCTGCCAGGATCTCAGCCGTGCTGCGGAGGTTCTGGCAATCGCGCAATTGGTAGGTGCGGCTATTACTCGCCAGGCTCGCATCACCGGTTTGGTCGCAACGGGCGAAGATATGCCAATGGTGGCTATCTCGGGTGTTAGCCGCCAGCAGGTGGAAGAAGCCATCGCTGTGGCCTGCGGTGTGGAGGCGTCGCAAAGCCGCCCGGTGATCGGTTTGCGTAACTCGCGCGATACCTTCGTCATTGTGGGGCGCCCAGCAGATAACCGCAAAGTCGTTGATGTTGTGAACGCATGGGCACGCAAGGACGCGAAAGCTATTGAGGAGAAACAGCGCGGCGGTGCTGCTTTCGCACCCACTGTTACTCCACTGGCGGTACAGGTTGGTTTCCATCACCCACTGATGGCAGACGGTGTGGAGCAGGTCGTTGCGTGGGCAAAGAAAGCTGAATTAGATGTCAACCTGGCACGCGAAGTCGCGCAGTCGACCATGGTCGACCCGGTGGACTGGTTGGCGCAGGTCACTGAGGTTGTAGATGCAGGTGCTCGGTGGATTCTTGATGTGGGCCCGGCGGCGGGCGTTGGCTTGCTTACTAATTCAATCCTGGTCGGACGCGGTGCACTGTCATTGAGCGTGAGTGGGCTAAGTGGTCAGTCCCAGCTTTTCGACGCAGGACAAGCTCCTGAACTTCCACGAAACTTCAAGGAATTCGCACCTCGGTTGCTTAAAACCGCCAACGGAAACCGCGTCTCCACTAAGTTCACCGAACTCACCGGCCGTAGCCCTATGCTGCTCGCTGGCATGACTCCAACCACGGTCGACCCAGAAATCGTTGCGGCGGCGGCAAACGCCGGGCACTGGGCGGAATTGGCTGGCGGTGGCCAGGTAACCCCAGAAATTCTGGAAGCACATATCGAGAAACTCACCTCCTTGCTTTTGCCAGGCGTAAACGCCCAGTTCAACTCGATGTTCCTTGACCCGTACCTGTGGAAAATGCAAATCGGCGGCAAACGGTTAGTGCCTAAGGCTCGTGCCAACGGAGCACCGATCGATGGGATCGTTGTCACCGCTGGTATTCCGGAACACGATGAGGCAGTTGCCCTGGTCCACGAGCTGCGCGACGGAGGTTTCCCGTGGGTAGCCTTTAAGCCCGGAGCGGTACGGCAAATCGCCAAGGTACTCGCCGTAGCCGCCGATGTTCCTGACGTTCCGGTGATCGTTCAGGTTGAAGGTGGCAAAGCTGGTGGGCACCATTCCTGGGAGGACTTGGATGATCTGCTCATTAATACGTATGAAGATATTCGTGCCCACGACAATGTTGTGTTGTGTGTAGGTGGCGGTATCGGCACCCCAGAACGCGCCGCCGAATACCTTACAGGTGATTGGGCAACGAAGTACGACCTGCCACCGATGCCAGTGGATGGCATTTTGATCGGTACCGCCGCTATGGCCACTAAAGAAGCCAAAACCTCCGAATCTGTGAAGAAGATGCTGGTGGAAACCACCGGCATTGAAGATTGGGTAGGTGCCGGAAAGGCCGCTGGCGGAATGGCTTCGGGCCGCTCCCAACTGGGGGCGGATATTCACGAGATTGATAATTCCTTCGCCCGAGCTGGACGATTGTTAGACGAGGTTGCTGGCGATGCTGATGCAGTGGCAGCCCGTCGGGACGAAATCATTGCAGCAATTGCCAAGACCGCAAAGCCATATTTTGGTCATCTACCAGCCATGACCTACACCGATTGGTTAGAGCGGTATCTTGAGCTTTCTGGCCCCTATAAGGGCGAATGGACGGACATATCGTGGTTTAACCGCTTCGCTGAGATGGTGGCTCGCTGCGAAGCTCGGTTGATTGCGCAGGATCACGGCCGATTCGCACCCCAAGTGCAGGTTTCGGTGGAAGATGATCCGGCTGCGGTCGTCGAAAAGCTAGTGGCAGCGTACCCGGAGGCGGCAACGGATACGTTGCACCCGGCGGACGTCGCATGGTTTATGCAGCTGTGTCGTACCCCTGGCAAACCGGTAAATTTCGTACCAGTTATCGATCAGGACGTACGCCGTTGGTGGCGTTCCGACTCGCTGTGGCAGTCGCATGATGAGCGTTACGACGCCGACCAGGTGGCAATCATCCCAGGCATTGCCGCAGTTGCGGGTATTACTAAAGCAAACGAACCGGTGGCCGAGCTGTTAGAGCGGTTTAACGCTGCGACCATTGCCCAGTTGGAGAATGACAATGCGGAAGTTATTGAAGAACCGCTATGCCCTGCTAAGCGAGTAATCAATGCTTCCGGAACCTATTGGGCAGGTCGCCACCAAACGTCGCTTATTGCCCGCCTAAGCGATATCGATGCGTGGGAGTTCGGCGAGGTCAATGGCCGCAAACAGGCCAGCCATGGGCCAACCGGTGCCATCTTGATTCCCGAAGATGACGAGCATGTGGTGTTAACGGTGCCACTGGCAGGATCGACCGCGTTTGGTACCACAGCGGACCTAGACATTCGGATATCAATACCGAAAGATGCCCCAATAAGCGCGGTTCCACAGGTAACCCAAGCTGATGCCGAAGCTGCGATGACTAGCTTGGCGACGATTGCTGCTGGTGGACAGATCGGGGAGAATGCCTCCGGTGTGGCCACGTGGCGTACTACGCTTTCCGCCGAGGACATTGCTGATTACGTCAACGTCACCGCTGGCCACTTGCCTAGCAGCATAGTACCGGCTGGTACGGCACCGGACGTTTTAGTAGGACGGTCGTGGCCCGCGATTTTCGCAGCAGTGCAGTCGGCTGTTATTCCAGGAACCGATTCTGCCTCCGTTGTTGAAGGCATGTTGAGTTTGGTGCACCTGGAGCACCACATCACTTTGATTGGTGATCTGCCGAATCCGAAACCAGGCGAGGTAATTGACATTGAAGTTACCGCGCAGGCAGAAGACGTCTCTGACACCGAGATCGGCCGCATCATTTTGATCCGCGCTGAAATTACAGCACATGGCAATCGCATAGCGAAGCTATCTGAACGAATGGCGGTGCGGGGTCGACGCGGGAAGGCTACCGCCCGAACAAACACCTCCGTACTACCTACCCATGAACATGCCCCACGGTCCTTCCGTGCCTATGCCAAGGTGACCGCTCCCGAATCTATGCATCCCTTCGCTGTGGTTTCAGGTGACCGGAACCCGATACACGTATCCGACACAGCTGCAGCGCTTGCTGGTCTCAACAATGGTGTAATCGTGCACGGCATGTGGACCTCCGCCATCGCGGAACTATTGGCCGCCGCTGGTTACTCAGACGAGTCTGTAACCACCGCTCCAGCCAAGGTGGCGGAATACACCGCGACTATGCTGGCACCGATCCTGCCAGGAGCTGAGATCGAATTTCTGGTGGAGCGCACTGGCATCGACACCCGCCCTGGGCGCAGTGAGGTGCGCGAAGTAACCGCAACCGTCAACGGGCAAATGGTATTAACAGCCACCGCGACGATGGTGGCACCAGAAACGTTCTACGCATTCCCAGGTCAAGGTATCCAGTCGCAAGGCATGGGTATGGAATCGCGCTCCAAGTCAGCAGCCGCACGCGAGGTGTGGGATCGAGCCGATAAACATACCCGCAGCAAACTAGGCTTCTCAGTTCTAGAGATTGTCCAAAACAATCCGACGGAGGTTGTCGTTGCGGGCGAGACATTCACCCACCCGAAGGGCGTATTGTTCCTCACCCAGTTCACCCAGGTTGCTATGGCGTGTTTGGGTGTGGCACAGATCGCTGAAATGCGGGAAGCTAATGTCTTAAACCAACGCGCATTTTTCGCTGGACACTCGGTGGGCGAGTACAACGCACTGGCCGCTTACGCAGACGTGCTGTCGTTAGAAAACGTTGTGGAGATCGTCTACCAACGTGGCCTGACCATGCACCGGCTGGTTGAACGTGACGCTGAAGGCAACTCAAACTACGGCCTGGCCGCACTTCGCCCACACAAGATGGGTCTGACCGCAGAAAACGTCTTTGATTTCGTGGCTGACATCGCAAACAAGTCGGGCGAATTTTTAGAGATCGTCAACTACAACCTTGCCGGTATGCAGTACGCTGTGGCCGGTACATTCAAAGGCTTAAAAGCACTGGAAGCCGCATGCGACGAAGCCGCGCCGGGTCAGCGGGCGTTCATTCTGATCCCTGGCATCGATGTGCCGTTCCACTCCAGCCACTTGCTAGGTGGGGTGGATGCATTCCGCGACACCTTGGATGATTTGTTGCCCGACGAAGTGGAACTAGACATCCTGGTGGGACGGTACATCCCGAATCTGGTTGCCCGGCCGTTTGAGCTTACACGCGAATTCGTCGAGTCCATTCTGGAAGTAGTGGATGCGCCGATCATCAAGGATATTCTGGCTGATTTTGATGTTGAAGTGCGTAATCCGAAGCGCCTGGCCCGCACCCTCCTAGTGGAGCTGTTAGCCTGGCAGTTCGCCTCACCAGTGCGGTGGATCGAAACCCAGGATTTGTTGTTGCGCTCCGCCGAGAATGGGGGACTAGGCGCCGAGCGGTTTGTTGAGGTCGGCGTGGGTTCTGCCCCAACCTTGGCCAATATGATGGCTCAGACTACAGCGTTGCCGCAGTACGCCGGTGTTGAGGTCGAAATCCTCAACGTTGAACGCGACCGAAGCGTCGTGTTCGCTTCCGATGAAATTGTGCGTGAGGTTCCAGAACCTGAACAGCCAGAAAGCGCTGAACTAAGCAACCAAGCGCCAGCACAGCCTGCTTCAACGGCCGAAACTACACCAGTTGCCGATACCGCAGTGCCAGTAGAAGCACCCGCAGCGGCTCCGGCTGCAGCTGGTACCCCAAGCGATATCTCGTTTGGCCCGGCGGAAGCCACCGCGATGCTCATTGCACTGTGGACGAAGGTTCGCCCGGATCAAATGGGTGCTTCGGACTCCATCGAAACCCTGGTAGAAGGTGTGTCATCTCGCCGCAATCAATTGTTATTGGACCTTGGGGTGGAATTTGGTCTGGGCGCTATAGATGGCGCTGCGGATGCCGAGCTAAATGATCTGTATGCCACCGTGTCCCGTATGGCTAAGGGCTACACCGCTTTCGGGCCGGTTCTTTCGGAGGCAGTTGGTGATGCTTTGCGCCGTCTGACTGGGCCAACTGGTAAACGCGCGAACTACATTTCTGAACGAGTCACCGGTGCGTGGGGCTTGGGACAGGGCTGGGCCGATCATGTGGTCGCAGAGGTTGTTCTTTGTGCCCGCGAGGGCGCATCGTTACGCGGCGGTGATTTGGCAACGCTCAGCCCAGCCGCGCCTGGAAATGCTGCTGAACTGGATCAATTGATTGATGCGGCGGTGCAAGCCGTGGCAGCGAAACAGGGAGTTGCCGTTGCTATGCCAGGTGCTGGTGGCGGCGCTGGCGGTGGAGTTGTTGACTCCGCAGCCTTGGGTGAATTTGCTGAGCAAGTCACCGGTAAGGCTGGTGTGCTTGCCGCAGCTGCCCGCACCATCTTGAGCAACTTAGGCTTGGATGCCGAACCGTCTAAGACTCTGTCACTAGATGATGCCGATGCAGATGCTGCTCTATTTGAACTTGTTTCGCGGGAATTGGGCTCTGATTGGCCGCGCCAAATCAAACCCCGGTTCGATGAGAATCTGGCGGTGCTTATCGACGACCGCTGGGCCAGCGCACGCGAGGATATCACTCGGGTTGCCTTGGGCGAGATCACTTCAAAGTCAATTGATGTCACCGGTGCCGGTGAGCAGGTTGCCCGCCAAGCGGAGTTCTTCGGGCTTAGCGAACTAGCAGCCCAAGCGCGCGATAACCGAACCCTGGAATTTGCCGAAGATGTGGCAGTTGTCACTGGCGCCTCCCCGAATTCCATCGCCGCCAGTGTGGTCAAGCGACTTTTGGCTGGCGGGGCTACAGTGATCGCCACCACGTCGTCGTTAAGCCACGACCGGTTGGGCTACTACAAGAAGCTGTATTCTGAGTCCGCACGCGGAACTGCGGCTCTATGGGTGGTTCCTGCTAACTTGTCCAGCTTCAGTGATCTTGACGATCTGATCGCGTGGGTTGGTTCCGCGCAGACCGCCACCGTCAACGGCGCGTCCAAGCTAGTCAAACCGGCGCTCAAACCAACCCTGCTGTTCCCGTTTGCGGCACCGCGCGTCTCCGGTTCGCTTGCCGACGCCGGACCGGCTGCCGAGATGCAGATGCGTTTGCTGCTGTGGTCCGTGGAACGGTTGATCGCTGGTCTTTCCACCATTGGCACCGACACCCATGTTGGACGCAGGCTGCACGTGGTGCTGCCCGGATCGCCGAACCGTGGCCGCTTCGGCGGCGACGGCGCATACGGTGAATCCAAGGCTGCACTCGATGCCTTGGTTACCCGGTGGAATGCCGAACCGGCGTGGCAACCACATACCTCGTTAGTGCACATGCTGATCGGTTGGGTGCGTGGCACTGGTCTTATGGGCGGAAACGACCCACTGGTCGAAGCTGTAGAGGCTGCCGGTGTAACCACTTATTCCACCGAAGAAATGGCTGACCTGTTGGTGGCACAGATCGCCACCGACGTGAGGGCAACCGCAGCACAGTCTCCAGTGACAGTTGATGTCACTGGAGGGTTGGGTGAAATTGATATCGACCTGCCAGCATTGGCACGGCAGTTGGAGCGAGGCTCCGCCGCACCAGAAGCTGAGGAACCCAACACGATTGAAGCTCTGCCAACCCCGTACCGGCCAGTTGCCGAAACCACCCCGGATTTCGCCAACCAGGTTCGTCAAGACCTGGATGACATGGTGGTCATTGTCGGGGCCGGTGAAATCGGACCATGGGGCTCTTCTCGTACCCGCTTCGATGCGGAATTAACCGGCAGCCTCACTGCCGCCGGTGTCACTGAATTGGCATGGAGTATGGGTCTTATCCACTGGGACACCGACCCAACCCCAGGCTGGTACGACCAGAACGACGATCCGGTTGCTGAAACCGAAATCTTCGACCGGTTCCACGACGAAGTACTTGCTCGGGTCGGGGTACGGCGCTACCACGACGATTTCGGAATGGTGGATAACCTCGCTCCGGAATTGACCCAGGTGTACTTGGATCACGATCTCACCTTCAATGTCGCTGATAAGGCTGCGGCCCGAACCTTTGTGGAATCTGATCCAGAACTCACGACAGCGACATTCGATGAGGATTCCGGCGAATGGGTCATTACTCGCAAGGCTGGCTCGGTTGTGCGCGTGCCGCGACGTATGGCCATGAGTAGGTTCGTTGGTGGCCAAATACCAGAAGGTTTCGATCCAACTGTTTATGGCATACCAGCTGACATGATTGACAATCTTGACCGGGTGGCATTGTGGAACCTGGTTGCAACCATTGATGCGTTCCTGGCTTCTGGTTTCAGCCCTGCGGAACTACTGGCTTCTGTCCATCCGGCGCGCGTTTCTTCAACGCAAGGCACTGGTATGGGTGGTATGCAGTCCATGCGTTCGTTGTATTTGGATGGCATTATGGCCGAGCCGCGTCAAAATGACATTCTGCAAGAAGCATTGCCTAATGTTGTGGCCGCTCACGTCATGCAGTCCTATGTCAGTGGTTATGGTCAGATGATTCACCCTGTTGCTGCTTGCGCTACCGCTGCGGTTTCGGTGGAAGAAGGCTTTGACAAGATCAAGTTGGGTAAGTCCGACTTTGTTGTGGCCGGTGGTTTTGATGATCTTTCCATTGAGGGAATTACCGGCTTCGGGGACATGGCAGCTACGGCTGATTCCGGCGATATGGTTGCTAAGGGTATTGAAGAGCGGTTCTTCTCGCGGGCTAACGATCGCCGACGTGGTGGTTTTATCGAGTCCGCTGGTGGTGGCACCATTCTGTTGGCAAAAGGTAGCTTTGCTAAGGAAACTGGGTTGCCGGTTCTTGGTGTGATCGGTTTCGTGGAATCTTTCGCTGATGGTGCTCATACCTCCATCCCCGCGCCAGGTTTAGGTGCTCTGGGGGCTGCTCGCGGTGGAACTGAATCCCGACTGGTGAAGCAATTGGCTGAAGTTGGTGTTTCTGCTGACGACATCACGATTATTTCCAAGCACGATACTTCCACCACCGCCAACGACCCGAACGAGTCAGATTTGCATGAGCGTATTGCCGCCGCAATTGGCCGTAGTTCCGGTAACCCGCTGTATGTGATCTCGCAGAAGACTCTGACTGGTCATGCTAAGGGTGGCGCTGCTGCTTTCCAGATTATTGGTTTGACTCAGGTGCTGCGCTCTGGCATGGTTCCAGCCAACATGTCCCTAGACTGTGTGGACCCAGTATTGGCGAAGCATGAGCACCTGGTGTGGTTGCGTCGCCCGTTGGATTTGTCAGCTCAGGCACCAAAGGCTGGCTTGGTAACATCCCTTGGCTTCGGTCACGTCTCCGCGCTGTTGGCTATTGTTCACCCGGCTGCCTTCAAGGAGGCAATCCGGGCGGCAGATGGTGCAGCCGCTGCTGCCGAGTGGGCGGATAAGGCTGCTGAACGTGAAGCCGCAGGTTTGCGTACCATCGTTTCCGGTATGCACGGTGGCAAGCCATTGTTTGAGCGCCCGGTTGACCGCAACCTAGGTGCTACGGGTGATGCCGCGAAGGAGCGCGAAGCAGCGATCCTGTTAAGTGACAACGTTCGGCTTGTCGACGGTGTCCTCACCGTCGTTAAGTAGTCAAGCCAAAAACTAAGCTGATGGTCGCCTACTGCTAATACGACAGTGGGCAACCATCAGCTTTTTTGAAGTTCCGATTACAGACCTGTTCCCAACCGGCGCCCTGGGGCGTCGAAAAGCATCACAACAAGTCTGAAGAGAAAAACATGCAATAAAGCCGGTCGAAGTATCTGTACCCTTCGGTTTCTCTCCACCGGCAATCCACCCACAGCTCGAAGGCCAATGATAGGCATTCTTTTAATTCCGCATCGGATAGTTCCGGCCAATCGCAGCTGAAGGGGCGGTAGTCTTCTCCGTCCAAATAGGCGTAGAAATCCACCGGTGAGCAAATCCCCGGTGGATATTCACACATTTCTGCAATGCATTTATCAACATCAACACAGAATGAAAATCTTGTTGATCTCCACATCGTTTGCTAAAAGCTCCCTCAATGAGATCGAAGAAAATTTTCTGTAGCCTTGCCTCATATTCGTTCATTAAGGAGTTAGTGTGACGCAACCATTCAAACTGGGGCATAACCTGTGGGAAATCGACTTCGAGGCATTCGACCCTGCGGCTTTGGCCGCCCTCAATCCTCGTTATGAGTTCTCGCCAAACGTCGACCTGTGGTTCATCACCTACGAAGGCTGTGAGTTTGTTTTCGTTAACGATCTCGATTACGAGCCTTGTGTGCGTTTTTTCGACTGGTCGCACCATGAGCTGGCACAGCAATTGGTTAACATGCTTACGAAACCAACTGCGGGAAACCAGCAATAAAAGGCGTACTAAAATTATGCAAGCCGGGTGCAGTTGATGTATTCCAGCAGGGTGAAGAGCGTTCGCACCATTTCGTAATTCTGTAGCTTCACCTCGTATTTGTTCATCAAGGAGTTAAGCATAATGCAGCCATTCAATCTGGGGCATAACCTGTGGGAAATCGAATTCGAGGCATTCGACCCTGCGGCTTTGGCCGCCCTGAATCCGCGGTTCGGGGTCGCGCCAAACGCCGAACTATGGTTCATCACCTACGGAGGCTGTGAATTTAGCTTGGTTGATGATATTTACTGCGGGCCCAGTGTGTTGTACTTTGATCGATCTCACCATGAATTGGCACAGCAATTGGTTAACGTGCTTGCGAAACCCGTTGCGGGAAACCCCAACACCACAGTTGTGGAAGAATAGCCACCATGAGCCCCACCCCGTTCGTCGGCATCGACTTGGTGCATATTCCCAGCTTCGCGGAGCAATTGGCACAACCGGGAAGCAGATTTGAGTCCGTGTTCAGTCCGTTGGAGTTGCGTATTGCAGCAACAAAACCCCGCCGGGCGGAACACCTCGCTGGGCGGTGGGCGGCAAAGGAGGCGTTTATCAAAGCGTGGGGGCAATCCCGCTACGGAACACCGCCAGTAATCGGACCGGAGGGGGTCAATTGGGCGGAGATTCAAGTAACCCCGGATCGGTGGGGGAGAACCCAAATAGTGCTCACCGGGAAACTAGCTGGCCACGTTGTGTCCGATGCCATCACGGTAAGCATTAGCCACGACGGCGACTACGCCACCGCAATTTGTGTGTTGTAACAAGGGTTGCGTCATGTGGGAATGCGTGGTGGGTGGTTAATCCGTTGCTACTGCGAACAGGTATGCCACCAGCATCCGTTTGATCTCACCAACTGTGCCCGCGAACACTTCTTCTGACGCATCGTTTATCCCCACAGCGTAATTAAGCAACGACACCAAAGTGTGAACTAACAACCCTGCCATATTGCGCCGCTCCGACTCGGTGGCATGGGGAGATAGGGGTTCTAAAACCCCTGCTAGTAATGCGAGTACGGGTTGTTCAGTGGCGGCGGCGGTTGTACGGGTCGCAGGCGTGGATTGGACGGCGTGCCAGACTGCGCGCCGGGAGGGATCAGCCCGCCACATGTCGGCGAAGTGGTCGATCATTTCGTCCAAAATATCGGGCCATTGCAGGGCAGGGACTTGTTGGGCGAAGTGCGTTAATTCCGCCACCGTGGCTGCGGTATCCTCCCGGTCGAGTTCGCAGATGAGCACGTATTTATTGGCGAAAAACTGATACAGGGTGCCGATGGGGACCTCGGCGCGTTTGGCTACTTCGTCGAAAGTAAAGGACTCAAAACCTACGTCAACGAGCACGGTACGGGCTGCGGTGAGAATCCGGGAATAACGTTCCCGCGATCGTTTCTGTGCAGGCCGACGCCGAGGTTGTAAGATCACCTCAGCCTCGGGGGATTCTGCCTGCATATCTGTCATGATTTACGCGTTAAGCTCCTTAATTACGCGGGCCACATGTCCGGTGGCACGGACATTGTACATGGCGTTAGCAATATTGCCTTCGGTATCGATAAGGAATGTGGAACGAATAACCCCCTCCACAATTTTCCCGTAGTTTTTCTTCTCCCCGAATGCGCCATAGGCTTTCATTACTTCTTTATCTGGGTCGGAAAGAAGTGGGAAATTAAGCTCATGATCTTCGCGGAACTGGCGTAGTTTTTCTGGGGAGTCCGGGGAAATGCCCACTACAGCGATCCCTAGGTCATTTAACTGCGACAGTGAATCGCGGAAGTCGCACGCCTCTTTGGTGCAGCCGGGGGTGTTGGCGCGGGGATAGAAATAGACCAGCACCTTTGAACCGCGATAGTCTTTGAGGCTGGTGGTGCCACCTTCGTCGTTGGTTAACGTAAAATCTGGGGCCTGAGTGCCGATTTCCAAACGCAGGTTTTCAGTCATGCGCTCAACTTTACCTGTTTAACCATTTTTCCTCGGATTCCGACTAAGGTGTTAGAGGAAAACAAAACCTCATTTGAAACTTTTAGGGAGTATTCCGTGGCACGCAACATTGATGACATCCAGCGCGAAATTGAGCGTACTCGCCGTCAGCTGGCGAAAACCCTCGACGAGATCGCTGACCGTGCCAAGCCGCAAAACATCGTCGAGGATGCAAAAACCAACTTCTCCGCAAAGCTAAAGCAACCAGAGGTGCAAAAGATTGTGATGGGGGTTGGCACCGTTGTGGTTGGGCTCATCGCCGTGGGAGTTTTGCGTTCCCGCAAACGGCGCAAGGACCTGAAAGAGTTGCAGCAACTCCTCGCCGCCCGCTAGGCGCAGACTTTTGCTTTTCGACGCCGCAGCGTTGGCGCGTCGAAAAGCAAATCTTTATGCTAACTGACAGCCGCTTCCCACCATTTCCTGCAAAGCGGCTTCGCTGCTCTCAGCGCCCACCCCGACGCACAAATCGGTGAGAACCTTCACCTCAAACCCGCTTTTCAGTGCATCCAGAACGGTCGCTCGCACACAGTGATCGGTGGCGATCCCGCACACATCAATGATGGTGATGTCGTTTCGGTGCAGATAGTCGGCCAGCATCTCGCCCGACTCCGTCGCCCCCTCAAACCCCGAATACGCGGCTGAGTGCTGGCCTTTAAACACCACAGCATCGAACTGCTCCGCTACAGGCATCAAACCCGGATGAAAATCCGCCCCCGATGTATCAGCCACACAATGCGGCGGCCACGAATCCACGAAATCCGGTTCCGCCGAGAAGTGATCGCCGGGATCAATATGCCAATCCTTGGTGGCAACCACCTTGTGGTACTTAGCCTTATTTTCAGTTACATGCGCTGCAATGGCTGCGGCTACATCATCGCCGCCGGTAACGGCCAAGGAACCGCCCGGGCAGAAATCATTTTGGACATCCACAATAACGAGAGCTCTCATGGCACCACAGTTTAAACACTTAACGGGCTTTCCGCAGTGTGATTATCCTACGGGCAGGGATGGTGGGGGCATTATTAGTTTTACAGCAACAACTATTACTTCCGCGTGGTGAAATTGAGGGTACCTACTGCCTTAAAATCTTATTATTCGTTAGAAAGGTTAGGACAATTGGATTTAAACTCAAACAAGCCGTTTACGAATGGTGACATGGATAGGATCGGAAAGTCATTGAAAATGGGGGAAACTCCTGACCTTGTCAAATACGCGGAAATTACGGATTGGTTTGAACGGCTTATCGCGGAAATAGCTCTGGTTGCGGAAAGGGAATTAAAACAATACATGATGAATGAGTACCCATTTCATCTTCAAATTGAGGGGAACTATAAACTAACTAAACGAATTAAAACGGACGATACCCTAGCAGACAAACTTTTAAGGCTGAAAACGAAACTCAACAGGATTCAAGATTTTGCTGGTTGCAGATTAGATCTTGAGTGTGGGCTAGGGGCGCAAATTGAGTTTGCTAAGAGATTAGAGGATGCGTACACCGCGATTGGGGCTCAAGTGAACCTGAAGAATTATCTTCAAGAAACGCAGCAAGGATATCGAGCGATACATCTACATATTACTTGTGCGGCAGGTCGATCAGAGCTTCAGATTAGAACTATCTATCAGGCAGCTTGGGCTAATGTGAACGAGCTTTTAGGGGATATTTTCGGAAGGGCACACCGCTACGAACGGATAGCTGAAAGCCATCCAGGCGCATATTTAATAGCTGACATGCAGAAACTTTCTGCAGAAATTAAAAAAATTGAAGAAGAAATCGATCGGGTTTCGTCACGGTCAGTCAACTGCAATCGTGAACAATTGGCTGATCCCAATGAAATCGGTATCCTGAAGAATAAACTGTTCTCTGTTCACCAAGAACTTGTAGAATTAGCGACAAGGGCCAAAAAGAACCAAAAAGATTGGGGTGAATGATGATTTCATTCTTAATCGAATACAACCGTAAAACAGGTTTCGTAGATGTGGTGGAGTATTCAGATCCCAGATTGGCATTTCAGGAACGTTTCAGGCGTACTGAATCTAGACCAAGTCGGGACATCGAGGTAGTTGTGGTCCAGGCCGATTCTTTAGAAGTAATTCGAGAGAGTCATTCTCGATATTTCATGCGGGAAGTTGCGGTTTAATTAAATCGAACAGTGAGGGGTTAGGGGATAAAAGCGTGTCCGTTAATCCACAATGAGTTATCACCCAAAGTAATTGGTGAAAATGTAAAAGTTGGGTGTGCAAGTTGGAAAAGACTTGCACACCCAGTGATATTGTGCGCCATCAGGGACTCGAACCCCGAACCCACTGATTAAGAGTCAGTTGCTCTACCAATTGAGCTAATGGCGCTAGGTGTTGTCCATGCAAACGCTTTGGTGCTTGCCAGCAACGAAGAAAACAATAACAGTAGTTGAGTATTAAAGTAAAATCCCCAGTTCAATCAGGGTTTTGTTACTGGGTTCATGGTAAAGTGTGACATTGTGCAACTGTGGGGATTGACGGGGTTAGCGCGGGGGCAATGAAACCATCAGGTAGCGCAAATGCTGCTAACGTGCAAGGATTTTATATCGATGTGTTAGTGAGAGGTTGGAACTAAGGTTTCTGCTGGTAACAATATGGCAACGGAACATTGATAAGTGAGGCCCAATGTACAAGTGTTGTTTAGGATTGGAAGTCAGCTCTTAGTTGTTTCATCAACCAATCGAGTCAGGTTGCATAAGTTCAAGACAGGAAAAGACAAAAAGTATGGGAGTGTCGCACAGGGCTGTCAAGCATGTGTGTGTTTCAGTCGTTTCTAGCGCTGCATTGCTTCTTGGGGCGTGCACGATTACTTCCGAGGTGGGTGCGGAAGGAAGCGTTGCGCCTTCAAGCGCGCCAGTTACCTCAACAGTGGCTAAGTCGATGCCGCCGGAGGTAAGCGTTAAAAATGGCGCAACCAGCATTAATCCAAAAGATCCGGTGACTGTTAAATCTGTTGGTGAGGGTCTGAAATCGGTAGAAATGACTAACGAGGATGGCAAGGTTATCAAATCCAAGCTGTCTAAGGATGCCATGTCGTGGACTAGCGACGAACCTTTAGGTTTTAACCGTTCATATAGTGTGGTGGCCACCGACAAAAATGGTAAAACCACCACAACGAAATTCCAGACCATCGCTGCAAACATGTTGGCAGAAAATTCGTTAGCTCCATTGGATGGTTCCACTGTTGGGGTAGGTCAAACCATCGGTGTCCGCTTTGACACTGTGGTGGGAAACCGGAAAGCAGTGGAAAAGGCCATTAAGATCACAACGGAGCCGAAGGTTGACGGTGCTTTCTACTGGATTTCCAGCCAGGAAGTTCGTTGGCGACCAAAGGATTATTGGAAACCGGGAACCAAGGTTACGGTCGACGCTGACCTGTATGGTGTAAAGGTTGGCGAAGGTATTTATGGCGCTAATGGCAATAAAGCATCGTTTAGCATCGGCGACCGTGTTGAAGCTGTTGTCGATGACAACACTAAAACCATGACCGTGTTTAAAAATGGAGACAAAGTAAAGTCCATGCCGGTTTCCTTAGGTTCAGGTCAGTGGCCTACGCCGAACGGTGTGTATATCATCGGCGATGAGTATCCTAACCTCGTGATGGACTCGACAAGCTACGGCTTAGCCTTGGAAAACGGCGGTTACCGCACTCCGGTGGACTTTGCCACCCAGATGTCGTATTCGGGTATCTTTGTCCACGCAGCCCCTTGGTCCGTGTGGGCTCAGGGAAACACCAATGTGTCGCACGGCTGCGTCAACGTCAGTACGGAGAATGCTGGATGGTTTCAGAACTTCGTTAAACGTGGCGACATTGTCACCGTCAAAAACACCGTCGGTGAGACACTCAGTGGTTATGACGGCTTAGGGGATTGGAACATTGACTGGGCTACCTGGAAGAAAGGCAACGCCGACGACGTTTAAAAATTCGTGAGGTAGCGCAACCCTGAGGGCGTTGAAAAGCACTGGGTGTATCCTAAAGCTTTTCGACGCCCTCTAGTATCGAATTCATGACTCATCGTATTTTTACAACGGCGGTCGCGGACGTTTATCCACACTACGTTGCCAAAGCAGAACGGAAAGGCCGCACTCAGGCCGAGGTCGACGAGATTATTTGTTGGCTTACTGGATACTCAGCGGACGGACTGCACCAAGAACTTGCAGTCCGAACGGATTTCCGTGGATTTTTTGATAATGCACCTCAACTCAATCCGCACCGTGAACTTATCACTGGCAGTGTGTGGGGTGAAAGTCCACGAGGTGGAAGACCCTCTCATGCGACTTATCCGGTATTTGGACAGACTAATCGACGAACTGGCCAAGGGTAAAGACATGGCAAAAATCTTGCGCAAACTGTAACCTGCGGAATGCTTGTGAAAGAAAGATGCTTTAAACAAACAAATAGCCCAATTCACCTGCATGAATTGGGCTATTTTGTTAGGGGTGGCTGACGGGGCTCGAACCCGCGACACCCAGGATCACAACCTGGTGCTCTACCAGCTGAACTACAGCCACCATTGCTGCTTATGCAGCGAGAACAATAATAACCCACGAACCTAAGATTGCAAAAACTGCTGGTAGCGAGTGGTTGCTTCGGCTTTAGCTGCCTCGCACTCCTCGGTGCCCGGATCTGGGACGAATAGGCTACGGCGATAGTAATCCAATTCTTGGATGGACTCGATGATATCGGATAACGCCCGATGCGACATTCCCTTATCTGGTTGATTGAAATACACCCGAGGTGCCCAGCGCCGCGCCAATTCCTTGATGCTGGAAACATCAACCATCCGGTAGTGCAGCGCCGCATCCAACCGGGGCATCTGTTCCCGAATAAACGACCGGTCGGTCGCGATGGAATTTCCGGCCAGTGGTGCTGGGTGCTCCGGGTCGCAGTGTTGTTCAATTAACGCCAAAACCGCATCTTCGGCCTCAGATAGGCTGATGGTCGATGCCTTAATCTCATTGGTTAACCCTGAACTACGGTGCATTTCAGTGACATAATCATCCATTTTCGCCAGTTGCTCATCGGTAGCGTTGATGACCAAGTCCACCCCCTCACCAAGAATATTCAAGTCTGCATCTGTGACGAGTGCGGCGATCTCCACAATGGTGTGTTGGTGAATATCTAGACCGGTCATTTCCAAGTCCACCCACACCAAGCGATCGTTTTTAGCTGGGGTAGTTTCGTTCATAACTTACTACTTTAAGCCACTTGCTAATCGACGTTTTCACCACAGCCGATCTTCAGTGATCATTCGTCGAAACAAGCCGATGTTTTCGCGGCAACAAACCAGGTAGGGTGGAGGAAGCTTAAAAACCACCCCCATTTCTGTGTAAAGGATATTTCAATGGCACTTCCTGCACCGTCAATGTCGGCCCGTGCACTCATAACCGGCGCTAGCCAAGGCATAGGAATGGCTATGGCCCGCGATCTCGCAGCGATGGGGCATAACCTTATTCTGGTTGCCCGGCGCGAGGATGTTCTGCGGGAGTTAGCTGAGGAATTGGAACGTGCGCATTCCATTGTTGCGGAGGTTTATCCTTGTGATTTGGCAGAGAGACCTCAATTGGATCAATTGATTGCTGATATTGCGGAGCGTGAAATCAATATCATTGTTAATTCCGCCGGAATTGCTAGCTTTGGGCCGTTTATTGAGCAGGATTTTAATTACGAGTCTAAGCAGTTTGCTTTGAATGCTACGGCAGTTTTTGAACTCACTCATGCGGTGTTGCCTGGCATGATTGAGCGTAGCAGCGGCGCTATCTGCAATGTTGGGTCGGCTGCGGGGAATATGCCTATTCCAAACAATGCCACCTATGTGCTGACTAAAGCTGGAATCAATGCGTTTACCGAGGCATTGCATTATGAATTGAAGGGGACTGGTGTCAGCTGTACGTTGCTTGCACCTGGCCCGGTTCGAGAGGCGGAAATTCCAGAATCGGAACAAAGCATCGTCGATAAGGTAGTGCCAGATTTCTTGTGGACAACATATGAATCCTGTTCTAAGGAAACCCTTGATGCGATGGCGAAGAATAAACGACGTGTGGTGCCTGGCCCGTTGTCTAAGGCCATGAATGCGGTTTCTTCCGTTGCGCCGACAGCGGTTTTATCACCCATTATGGGGTGGTTTTACCGGAAGATGGGATAAATTTTTAAAAATTTCTCGATGGCATGGAACCAAACGGGGTTCTGGATGAGTCCAAGAATATATACGACCATAAATCCGTATCTTGAGTTTATTCAGGAGTTCCCACTATGCCAGTTTCTATTACCGAACGCCCGATCGTTCACGCCTCCGATACACCACAGTGTGAAAACCGTGGTGCAGATGTTGCAGTTCGAAATGCCGGGGTCGAGTCGTCATGTTTCGTCAGTGTCCACATTCGGCCCCGAACTGACCAGCTGTGCCCGCAACCGCCTGCGGCGGTTTTATGTAAACCTGTGGCTACTACGGACAATGGTGGTGTATTTGAAGTGTGCAGCATCGCCACCCACTACCCGTTGGTACCGGGTGATTTGCTGAAAGCAACAATGGGGCCGGACGCAAGCCTTTTTCTTCGTGGTATAAAACACTTGCGGCCAGGCTGGTACATGCGCAGTCACTTGACTGCTATTTCGCAGGAAACCAACGATGTTATTCAAACGTTGGATCACACGGCTGAAACTATTGATGTGGAATCCGGTTATGTGTGTGGACACTGGTCCGCTGACTACAGTTTTGAACAGCTTGCTGAGATGCTGAATAGATTGCAGCCCCATGCTGGGTTGGCGGTGGTATTCCATGAGCTGGCACGAAGAGACTGGTTGAATAGCAACGTCGATTTTAGTGATCGATTTGTTGCTGATGGGACGGAATGTGACTATCTGGCTGCGGCTGATCCTGCATGGTACAAGCGGGGAATAGCTACGCCAGATTTCCTGGCGCACGTGCAAAAATTAGTGGAAGAAAACCCTGAATTGCTGCAACTTATCCAATCGGGGGCATACAATAAAGCACTAACGTGGATAAACACCTACGACTTAGCGGCAGGTACTTAAGAAAACTCCCGCGCAAAAGGCTATGCTATAAGGCGGAGGAGCACGGGGAAGGCTCCTCCGCCTTATAGCATAGGGTGGTGATCGGGGAGGGAATCATTGACTACCAAAAACGAATGTAGAGCCCTAGCCGGGTTTAGGTGGTCGCAACGTCAACCATGTCCCCGAAAAATTTCCTATCAAGGGTGTTCTTATTTGCCGGTATAAGGTGGGTGTTTCAAGCGGCAATATGCTGATCGTCATGTGTATTGAAACTGGACACAATATCAACGGGGTACCATCCTGGTATGCAATCTTCTTCCCGAAAATCTGCACCAGAAAGACGTTTCTCGGGCGCTGATAAATTGTCAACCGTCGGCTTGTGGTTGTGCTGTTAATGTTGCTGACCGAGGCGCCGCAAGTGAGACGCAAAATTTATCGGATTTATCGGCCAATATGAAATTTATCGGATTTATCGGCTGGGGTATAGGTACAGTAGTAACCATGGCTGTAGCTAAAAATCCATTTCGTCCCGCCTTTGGAATCGTGCCGCAAGTATGGGCTGGTCGACAGGCCATACTAGATTCGTATATGGCAGCGTTAGATTCCTTCCCCGGTGACCAAGGCCGCACCTTAGTTATCAGCGGTTTACGTGGTATCGGGAAAACTGCCTTGGTGACAGAACTGGAAGAAATAGCGTCCCAAGCCGGTTGGATTCCGATACGTGTACATACCACTGACCGGAACCCGGTGGAAACCCTGGTGAGCTCTACCATTGCGAACAAAATTCACCAGATTGACCCGCCAGCTGGCCGTAGAATTACTGGAGCCACTATTGCCGGATTGGGCGGAATCACCACTGAGCAAACCCAAACCCAACAACCGCAACCGACACTCAACAGTAGTTTACGGGAATTAAGCGACCTGTTAGCGCTGCACGGCACCGGTATTGTCATCTCGATTGACGAAGTACAACACATCGACCCAGAAGAAATGGCGATAATTGCAACCGCATATCAAGACCTAATTCGTGATGGCGTCGATATTAGTCTCGTTGTGGCGGGGCTAAGCCATGGCGTAGACAGCCTTTTACACCACCCTGGCACTACGTTTATTCGACGTGGTGTGCGTGTGGAATTACAGCCGTTATCGCACCAAGAATCGGTCGATACGCTTATCATCACTGCCGCAAAATCCGGGATTGCGTTTAGTCAACCAGCAGCAGAAGCCGCAGCCGCCTTTGCCAAAGGGCACCCCTACCTGGTGCAATTAACCGGCTCTTTGGCCTGGGGGCAGGCGAAACGCGCCGGGAAAGATCACATTGACGTCGAAGAAGTTGATGCGATTAACCACGTCGCGATCAATTCATTGGGCACCCAGGTGCACCAGCCAGAATTGAAGTATCTCACACGTTCCGAAACCCAGTTCATCGAAGCAATGGCTGCTGTGATGGATGAAAACAGTCAAGCAGAACTATCGGCCATCGCGCAGCGGCTAGGTAAACAAGTGACTTCGCTTTCCGACGTGCGCGCCAGATTGCTGATAAAAGAGGTAGTTGCGGCGACTGCCTGGGGGAAATTGTCGTTTCGACTGCCCTATTTTAAGGAGTACCTGGAATCGTCGCAAAGCAACTATCCTTTTAAAAATTTCTCCTAAAACGCCAGGAATATAATGCGGTGCGGTGGTAGCCTAGGCGCATGGATAAAGCTGCGGAAATCTGCAAGAAATACGGCTCTGCCTTTGACTACCCGAAGCCCGGAACCCGGATTGCGATTGCGTTGAAAACTCTAGGAAAAATACCAACCTACGGTCTGCGGGAATTTCCGATGACTGACGACCCTAACGAGATAACGTGGTTTTTATTCTGCGGTGCAAACACCGGGGAAGATGATTTCTTCGACGTGATGTGCATTGAACATATTGCTGAAACCCTGCCGGAGGTTATGCCGTATCTGGGGCTGGAATGCGGGTTTAGATTCGTCATCGACCATGAAGGGTACGAAGATGTCTATTTCGAAGCCCCGGGAATAAGTTAGGATATGCGTTTTGAATCTGGATTAAAACTATCGCTATTGCAGGCGTTTCTTGGGCAGATATGCCCCAAAGTCCGCGCCATAATTTTTAGCGATGATCCGAATGTTTTTCGGTTGAAAATAATAGTAGAATCGCCGCTTGCTTGGGAAGAAAAAGAAGCGATCAGCGTTGCAATGACCGAAGTCTTGTGTGATTTTCCGCAGTTTGAAACGCAGAATTTAGAAATTATCTGCGACACGAAACGAATTTCGCGGCAATTACCGCCAGGTGAACACTTCTTTTATATGCGGTGGGAAGGGGATATTGATGAGTGAAAATTTTCCAACGTCACCGACCAACTTTGCTCAGGATTTTGGGGCACGGGTGCGAATAACAAAAAGCGGAAATCATTGTGGTGATAGTGGAAAAATTTGCGGAATAAGCAGTGAAAACGAGACAGTTTATGGCTACGCCGTGAAACTCGACGGTGCCGAACGACTCGTCATGTTTGAACCAGATGATCTGGAAATTCTGGAGGGATAATCGCCATGCTGGAAGTGTATGGTGACACTCAATTAAGTATCGTCGGAACGGTATCTGAACTGCACCAACTCGGGCGAATCTTCCACAGTGTCACGGAAGAAGTAGCGGTACCCGTTGCCGCTATCGCAGATTCGCCACAGCGCATTTCCGAACTTCGGATCGTTCCGCTTGTCGACGCCACCGATCGGCTAGCCGTGGATATTGAGAACGAAATAACCTTGGTTATCGGCAGCAATAAGCAAGCGTTTCGCGTAATAGGGGACAACCTTGTGGAGTATTTCGAACCGAATGACATATCCGGTACTCACTTCCACCTGGATTGCTTTGCCGGTGATCTTAACGAAACTGATTTTGGTTTGGTTTTTGAGGTGCGGTAGTGGTGTGAAGAAATACGTGTCGTTGCAATATCGACAAATGACACCTAAAAACCCCACTCCACCGGATTTTTCGCAGGTGAAATGGGGTTTTGATGTGCGCCCCCAGCAGGATTCGAACCCGCGACCTACCGGGTAGAAGCCGGCAGCTCTAATCCACTGAGCTATGGAGGCAAGCAATAAAAGGTTAGCGCACTTGGCCGACGGTAGCAATATATACACTAACCAGCGATAAACGAAACCTGGGTCGTCGGGGGTTGCGAAATGTCTTAGGTACAAGGAGACGCAGTGATGGGGTGAGCTGGAATGGTCAGAAAATAATAAAAGATATTATGTTCGGTGTGCTAACAGGGTGAAATGTCTTTCGAAACGGTGTGAGTATTAGTGTTGACTGCATGGTTGATGTGAAAACTCCCCAATCCGCTTCGGTTCGATCATCCTGGCCCATCTATGTCGCGGCGATGGCTGTGGCTGGGCTTGTGGGTGCCGTCATCGCGTGGGGTTTCCTGGGGGAGTCGCTGGCAGCGCTGGGTATCCCCGATCCTGGGCCCATAACAACTGCGGGCTTACCATTCTTCCGGGCGGTCGCCTGGCTATGTGCCGCGTTGTCGGTGGGATCATTTCTTAGCGCCGCGTTTTTCATTTCACCGCAACCCGGTGATCTCCGTAAGACGTCGTTAAACGTCGACGGCGTGATCGCCAGCCGCACCGGGGCAATTGCCGCGCTGTGTTTTGCCATGATTTCATCACTTATGGTGCCGCTGGTGCTTTCCGACGTCTCCGGCCAGCCGTTTTCCGAAGCGGTGAAACCACGCAATTGGTCGGTCGCGCTGTCCCAAGTGGCGGAATCGCAAGCATGGCTAGGCTCCGCGGCGATTGCACTGGTTGTTGGCATCGGCGCGTTGATTCTGGCAAAAACGTGGATGTGGCAGCCGGTGTGGCTTCTTGGTGCCATCGCTATAGTTGCACCGCTGGGCCTGGAAGGGCACTCAGCCTCCGGCGGCGATCACGATTACGGCACTAATTCTTTGCTGTGGCACTTACTATTCATGATGTTGTGGGTAGGCGGTCTATTCGGACTGGTTGCACACGGTCGTCGGCTCGGACCGGGAATGGCAGTAGCGGTGCGCCGCTTTTCGACGATCGCCCTTATCTCCATCATTGCTATGGCTCTATCCGGTGTAATTAACGCTGCGATTCGGGTGCGGTTTTCCGACCTGTTCACCTCCGGCTACGGCAAAGTGATTGTCGCCAAATTCGTGCTCACCCTGCTGCTTGCGTTGTTCGGATTGTGGCACCGAAATAGCACCATGCCACGGTTAAGAACCGGCGACCAGCGGGCCTTTATTCGGGTAAGCATCGTGGAATTAGTTGTCATGGCGGCGACAGTGGGGGTGGCGATCTCCTTAGGTCGCACCCCGCCACCGCCACCACGCGTGTTTGATCTTTCTCCAATGGCATTGGAAATGGGCTACGACCTCACCATCAAACCGACCGTATGGTCAGTGTGGACAGTATGGCGCTTCGATATCATGTTCACCACACTTGCGATCGCTCTGCTCGGCAGTTATTGCTACGGGCTGTACCAATTGCGCAAGCGCAATGTTGCGTGGCCGTGGCACCGTACCTTTTGGTGGGTATTAGGCACCGTCACGTTAGGTCTGGCCATGAGCTCCGGGATTGGTTTGTATATGCCAGCCATGTTCTCCATGCACATGGTGGCGCATATGACATTATCGATGGTCATACCGGTATTTCTCGTACTTGGTGCCCCACTTCGGCTGATGTTAACTGTCACCGAACCTAATCCACAGCAGCCGGGACTGCACGAATGGGTTCAAGCATTCTTGGATTCCACTTTCCTGCGGGTAATCATGCACCCGGCGGTCAATACCATTCAGTTCATTACTATTTTCTATCTGCTGTATATCACTCCGTGGTATGACCTTATGGTTTCCGAACACGCAGGACATTTGATTATGAACTGGGTATTCTTACTGTCCGGCTACATTTACTACTGGGATATGATCGGCTCCGATCCGAAACCCAGGGACAACACGGTTGTCAGCCGACTGGCATGGTTAGTGTTCTCCATGCCATTTCACCTATATTTCGGTGTCTACCTTATGCAGCTCTCGGAAATCTTGGCAGAAGATTTCTATAGGTCCTTGCTTTTGCCGTGGGGGGTTGACCTCATGCACGACCAGAACGTTGGCGGTGGCATTGCCTGGGCTTCTGGTTCATTCCCGCTGACCGTCGTATTTGGCACATTGTTCCTCCAATGGCTTAAGGATGATCGCAAGGAAGCAAAAGAATACGATAAACGGGCAGAAGAATCTGGGGAAGGCGACCTGGATGCCTATAATGAAATGCTTGCGGCAATGAATCGGGGTGAATCGGATAATATTTCCACATACCACGACCAATCGTTTAACCGCGACTAAGTTAAAAACACGCTGTGACGATAGCCACCCGAAACCCACGTATATATGCGGGAAAGTTATGCAAATCATGCAAAAATTTGCCAGCTTTGGGAGGGATTAATGTGGATAACTATAAAGCGCAGGTTGAATTCCACAGATTTTGGAGTTTCGGCTTAAAAACATTGTGGTGGCTTCCGCATTCGATACATAGTGATTGTGAAACAGAAAAACGCTGTGAACTGGCAATGGGCCAGAAATTGGTTGTGTTTTTCTCCCGTACCGTCACTTTGGTTTTAGGAGGCCATCCATGCAACAAGCCATTACCCTTATCGGGCACCTTACCCAGGACCCGAGTCTTAAAGTCTTTGCTAGTGGAACCACTCTGACCCGGTTCCGGATAGCTGCGTCGCGCCGGGTGCGGCGTATGCCTAGATCACAAGATGATGTCTCGACTATTCCGCCAAACGAGGATGCTAACTACATCGACCGGGATCAGCTATATATCGATGTGGAATGCTGGGGAAATCTAGCGAAGAACGTACATGCTTCCGTCCGAAAAGGAAAACCGGTGATCTGTGTAGGCTTCCTCACCACCCAAGAGTGGCAAGATTCGGGAACTGGCAATACGATGTCCAAAACTATTTTGCGTGCAACATATGTTGGTTTTGAAATGCGAAACTACGCATTGCAATTCCGTCGCAATCCCATGCCGCAGGTGGAAACCGGTGGTGCGGATTTCAGCAAATACCCGCCGGAGCCTGACATCCTGCAACCGCAGGCATCTGCCGTCGAGGGGTGCAAGGATGTCAGCCACTTACCAGAAATGCCCGTCACTATGGACTCTAATGCTGACGATCGGGCAGCTGCAGGGAATAATAAAACCGAGAGTTTTGCTGTCCCTGATCCCACCCACGATATGCATCCTTCCAAGGCAACTGCATCTACCCACATGGTTGCCTGATTCTTCGGTGATACCAGAAGGGCAGATAGGGTTGTGATGTTGCATCTACCCTGCTGTGCTGGTGGTGCTGTTGCGGCCAAGATGATGTACCCTTAACAACCAAACTGTCCTATTCTATTTAAGGGGAAAATCAACGTGGGTGAATTCATCTACACGATGAAAAACGTGCGCAAGGCAATTGGTGACAAAGTCATTCTTGATAACGTAACTATGGCTTTCTATCCAGGCGCCAAGATTGGTGTGGTTGGCCCAAATGGTGCTGGTAAATCATCGATTTTAAAGATCATGGCCGGGCTTGACCAACCTTCCAACGGCGAAGCCTTCCTCGACCCAGGCGCAACCGTGGGCATTCTGCTCCAGGAACCACCGCTCAACGAGGAAAAGACTGTTCGTGAAAACGTCGAAGAGGGCCTAGGCGACATCTTCGAAAAGAAGAAGCGCTTTGATGCTATCGCAGAAGAAATGGCCACCAACTACACCGATGAGCTCATGGAAGAAATGGGCAAACTCCAGGAAGAACTGGATGCTGCCGATGCGTGGGAGGTTGACTCCAAAATTGAGCAGGCCATGGAAGCGCTGCGTTGCCCGCCATCTGATGAACCTGTTACCCATCTTTCCGGTGGTGAGCGCCGCCGGGTTGCGTTGGCGAAGCTGCTACTTTCCCAGCCGGATCTGTTGCTTCTCGACGAGCCTACCAACCACCTAGACGCGGAATCCGTTTTGTGGCTGGAGCAGCATCTTGCCAAGTATCCAGGTGCTGTTTTGGCTGTTACCCACGACCGTTACTTCCTCGACCATGTGGCTGGTTGGATCTGCGAAGTTGACCGCGGCAAGCTGTACCCATACGAAGGGAATTACTCCACCTACTTGGAGAAGAAAGCAGAGCGTTTGGAAGTTGCTGGCCAGAAAGACAAGAAGCTGCAAAAACGCTTGAAGGACGAATTAGAGTGGGTGCGTTCTGGAACGAAGGCACGCCAGGCAAAGTCCAAGGCACGTCTTGCCCGCTATGAGGAGATGGTTGCTGAGGCGGAGCAATACAAGAAGCTCGATTTTGAGGAAATCCAGATCCCAACCCCGCCACGCCTTGGTGCTCAGGTTGTAGAGGTTTCCGATTTGGAGAAGGGTTTCGACGGCCGTGTCCTTATCAAGGACTTGTCTTTCACCTTGCCTCGTAACGGCATTGTCGGAGTTATCGGCCCCAATGGTGTGGGTAAATCCACGCTGTTTAAGACCATTGTTGGTCTAGAGCAACCAGATGCTGGTGAGGTCAAGATCGGCCAGACGGTTCAGTTGTCCTATGTAGACCAGGGGCGCGAAAACATTGATCCGGAAAAAACCGTGTGGGAAGTTGTTTCGGACGGCCTCGACTACATCGTTGTCGGACAGAACGAAATGCCGTCTCGCGCGTACCTTTCCGCTTTCGGCTTCAAGGGCGCGGATCAGCAAAAACCATCGAAGGTACTTTCCGGTGGTGAGCGTAACCGCCTGAACCTGGCTTTGACGTTGAAACAAGGTGGAAACTTGATTCTGCTGGACGAACCAACAAACGACCTCGATGTCGAAACCCTATCGTCGTTGGAAAATGCATTGCAGAAGTTCCCAGGTTGTGCTGTGGTCATTTCCCACGACCGCTGGTTCCTTGACCGTACCTGTACCCATATCCTCGCGTGGGAAGGCAATATCGAGGAGGGCAAGTGGTTCTGGTTTGAAGGTAACTTCGAGGATTACGAAAAGAACAAGGTGGAACGTTTGGGCGCTGAAGCCGCACGACCATCTCGGGTTACTCACCGCAAACTGACCCGTTAATCGGCTATGCCGATATGCCGCGATGGTTTTCCTTTGTTTTGGATTACCGTCGCGGTTTTGCGTTCAGCAGCGGTTTTGTCCACGATTGCCTACTTTTGTAACAAACTATTGTGTCGGGCGGTATGGTATGTGGCAACATTGAACATGCTGTCTGGTGTGGGGTACCTACACCAACAATTTACATATTCAGCTAAAGGTTACGGGAAAGAGAACGAACACCCATCATGAGCGAAGCAACCAACGTCAACGGCAATATTCATACCGAGCAGATTCCGGTACGTTGGGGTGATTTCGATCGTTTTAATCACATCACCAACGCTGCATATGTCGAATTGGCCCAAGAAGCTCGTATGGCTTTTGCCCAGCGTGAATTCAACAAACGCGGACTGGAAATACCAGCGGTGTTCGTTCGTAAAATCGAGGCCGACTATTTGCGACCGATCCTATCCAATACCACTGAAGTAACGGTTGAGACACAGGTAATCGAAATCGGAAATACATCGTTTACCACCAGGCAAGAGATCAAAGACGCCGATGGGAATTTGTGCTGCGTGGTTGAAGTGGTCCAGGTTGCAGTAGACGTTATCACCACTCGCCCCCGTCAAATCACCGACTTTGAAATGAAAGTACTTACCTCTGCTTAGAAACACCTTTTGAGCCAATGTCAGACGAAATCATTCAACTAACACCCTTTGACCAGGGAATAAATGCATTATTGCGTCGCGTGGCGGCATTGGATGAGTCGGCGTTGGCACGGTTCAAGCAACTGGATTCAGGCGTCGAGGTTTTTGTGTCCACCCCCTTTGGGGTGCTCGCATCACGTAGGGTCGCTGGAACCATCACCCGGGATGGTTCGGTGGTAAAGGCCGCAACGTTTGTGGCAGAAGAATTCCGTGCGCCCGCAGTTGACGTAATCTGGGATGCGGGGGAGTTACCCCCAGCCGCAGGGTTTCAATTAGTGGATGTCATTCCATCCGACGTGGTTTTTAGGCTCAACCAAAGCGGCAAAGATTTGGCTCGTCAGTTTTCTTCCGCATTGGGTCCACCACAGAGCCTGCTTAATCAGACTGTTCTGACGGCAACTAATGGGGATATGACGGCGGAAATCCCCATGCGGATGATATTTGCGTTGAATGCCTTGGGTTTTATTCCCGGTGAGTCTGCGCCACCGGAGATCCCGCGACAATTGCGAGTATCTCGGACGGGCAGATGGGTGCGGGTAGATGCCCCATTTGGTTCGGTGTACCTGTGTGAGCGAATTAACTTACTGGTAATCCGCTAGTCGGGTTTATTGATGAGCATATAAGCAACGCGTTGCATGTGTTCCCGCATGGCGGCCCGGTGGCTTAGGCTTAAGGTGTGTTCATCGATGCTGTCGATGGCGTTGTCCATCATTTCTAACCACCGCTCGGCTTCTTTTTCGCCGATCTCAAATGGTGCGTGCCGCATGCGGAGGCGGGGGTGCCCTCGGTTTTCACTGAAGGTTTGTGGCCCGCCCCAGTATTGCATGAGGAACCAACGCAGACGATCCTCGGCACCTTCCCAATCATCGACGGGATACATCGGTCCGATTAGGTCATCTTCGCGGACTTGCTGGTAAAACCGGTGCACCACCAGTTGGAAGGTTTCTTCGCCGCCGACTGAGTCAAAGAACGATTGTTGAGTCTGGTTGTCGTTGGGTGAGGGTTCGGGTAAACGCATGGTTTTACTCTACGTCGTTTTTTAGCTTCGGTGTTGCAGTGTTATTGATGCTATTTTATTCATGCTTTTCGACGCGCAACGCTCATCATTTTCCCAGCTAGACTCCACAACTATAAATTAGATACTTCTTTTTGTTATCGGGTAAGTTACCTACCTGGTGGCTGCGTGCTCTACTATCGCCAAAGAGATATAGGCCACATTTTTGATTGTTCTAAGGGGTTTGCCGCCATGTCCACTACGCCGTCGGGTTTTTCCACCGCGAGCATTCATGCTGGTTACGAGCCGGATTCATTATATGGTGCCATCAATACCCCGATCTATGCATCGACGACTTTCGCCCAAGATGGACTTAATCAGCTACGCGGTGGGTTCGAATATACCCGGTGCGGTAATCCCACGATTGCGGCGTTGGAAAAAACTGTGGCGGCGTTAGAAGGCGCTACATTTGGCCGTGCGTTTTCTTCCGGCATGGCGGCAACCGATGTACTATTGCGATCCATTCTCAAGCCTGGCGACCACCTGATTTTCGGGCACGATGCGTATGGTGGCACATTCCGGCTGATTCAGTCTGTTTATGCCCAGTGGGGGATTGAGTTCAGCGTTGTAGACACGACCGATGCCAGCCAGGTGGCAGCGGCGCTGCGCCCCAACACACAACTGGTGTGGCTAGAAACGCCCTCAAACCCAGGACTAGCGATAACGGATATTGCCGCTGTTGCTGATGCGATCACAGGTTCTGAGGCGCAATTGGTGGTAGATAACACCTTTGCTTCACCCTATTTGCAAAACCCCTTGGCTTTGGGGGCAGATCATGTGTTACATTCCACCACCAAATATCTTGGTGGTCATTCGGACGTCGTAGGAGGGGTCGTGGTAACCAATTCCGCCGAGGTGGATGAAGCATTGCAATTTTTACAAGGTGGAGCTGGCGCAATTCCTTCTGTTTTTGATGCGTATTTGACGGCGCGCGGTATTAAAACTCTTGCGGTTCGGATGGATAGGCATTGCGATAACGCCGAGACGATTGCCCACCACCTTACAGCCAGTGACAAAGTGAGATGTGTTCTGTTTCCTGGGTTACCTGAGCACCCAAACCACGACGTCGCCAAGCAGCAAATGCGTAGATTCGGAGCGATGATCTCCGTGCGGTTCCATTCGGAGGAGGCAGCCCGAAAATTCTGTCTTTCCACACAGTTGATTTGTCTAGCGGAATCGTTAGGCGGGGTGGAATCACTACTGGAACATCCTGCGACTATGACTCATCAGTCTGTTTCCGGCTCGTCGTTGGAGGTGCCACGCGACTTGGTGCGAATCTCGGTGGGGATCGAAGATATTGAGGATTTACTAGCTGATATTGACCAGGCCTTGGCCCAGCTTTAAGATACGACTGCCCCCACTTACATAGAAGTCTAAAAGGTATGTCGTGAGTCCCACCCCAGAACGCGCTGCGGCGTTAACGAGGCGAATCAAACTTATAGTGATGTTCACCATCACCTATAACATTGCGGAAGCGATAGTCTCTATTTGGGCTGGGAGATATGCCTCGTCAGGGGCATTGATTGGTTTCGGAATCGACTCCTCCATCGAGGTGGCTTCTGCATTGGCGGTAGCATGGCAATTTAGCCGTAGGGATCCGAAAAAATACGAACCACTGACCCTACAGTTCATCGCGTTTTCGTTTTTCGGATTAGCCACATATGTCATAGCTGACTCCGTATTCACTCTCATCTGGCAACAACCACCCGAGGTCAGCCTGTTCGGTATAGCAATTGCGGCTGTAAGTGTGGTTATCATGCCGATGGTCAGCTACGTGGAAGGCCGTGCCGGGTTGGAATTAGGTTCCGCAACGGCGGTGGCGGACTCCAAACAAACGCTGGTGTGTGCCTGGTTGTCCGTCGCGTTGTTGGTTGGGTTGGCACTCCATGCAATCGCAGGTTGGTGGTGGGCTGACCCGGTTGCAGCTTTGGTGATTGCTGGTTTTGCACTTCGGGAAGGAAAAGAGGCATGGGAAGGTGACGCTTGCGCGCTCAGCACCGGCCGGGTCCTGGACCCAAACACGGAGCTGAACAGCGGCGCGCGCCCCTGCGGATGTGACTAGGAGGCTGCAACCGGGGCGGCGTCGACAAGCTGGTTTGCCCGGCAACGTTCAACCTTAGCTTTGCCTTCGGCTATTAGCCGGGCAACGGCAGCTGGCAGCGACTGCGCGGCGAACTCGTCTGCTCGGCTGATGCCTGCCGCTGAAACATCCCACGTGGGGTAGAGCGATTCGATCAAAGTGGAGGCTGTCTCTGTAGGCAAGGACTCCCAGATAGGCAACACACACTCAAAGTATTTCTCATTAAACTGTTGTAATTGCGCGTCCGCCCCGGGGAACGTCAATCCGGAAAGCTTGTATCGGATTGCGATATTACTCAATTCTGCAGCTTGCTCAGTAAGCTCAGTGAACACCGCAGCTTTGGCTTCGGCAGTGTTAATCGCCGCCCGAGTCCGTAGCGCACATGCTCGCCCGGTGGCGCTGGGATCAATTGCGCTTAACGCCTCGATATGCTTTTCGACGTCTCCAGCTTCGCCCGCTGCAGCTAATGCTGTTAGAGCATCCCACCGCAATTGGTTGTCGATGATCAACCCCGGAAGTGGGCTCTCGCCAGCAACAATTTTCGATAACGGGTTCACGGAGTCTGAGGTTACCTCCATTGCACTAAGCGCTTGGATGAACGCTAATTGATGATCTGAACCAGGTTGTGCGGCGGTGGCCGCGTCGACGAATGCGCGGACCAGGAGCTCGGTTCCAGTTTGCCGTGCCCACTTTGGGTCAGCGAAATCTGAAAGGGCGGTCCGTGCTTGCTGGAGGATGGTATTAAGCACGCTTATTTCCGATTCGCTGCCAGCTCCCCGAACCACCAACGCGATGAAGTCGCGGGCGCGTATCTGGCCAGAGCGGGTGGCTTGCCAGGCAGCTGACCAACACAGTGTACGAGCCATCGGGTCTGCGATCTTTTCAATGTTATGCAGCACGAAGTCGAGGGATTTTTCATCCAAGCGCATGAGGCAATAGGTGAGATCATCGTCGTTGACAAGTACCAGATCAGCTTCCGGAAGGCCGATGAACTCAGGCACTGGAGTCGCCGCTGCCGCAATGTCTAATTCGTGGCGGTGGGTGCGGACCACCTGATCGTCGACAAGCGAATAGAGCCCTACGGCAATGCGATGGCTACGTAATTCACCAGCACCCGGTGTGGCGGGGCCTTGCCGGATTTCAAAAGATGAGTATTTCCCGTCGGTGACTCCGCTGGTGGCGGAAAGTTCATTGATTCCGGTGGTTTTAAGCCACTGCTTGGCCCAATGGGAAAGGTCACGGCCAGAAGCTGCTGCCAAGGCTGCAAGGAGATCATCAAAGGTAGCATTGCTGAACGCGTGGTCTGCGAAATGCTGACGGACACCAGCAAAAAACGCTTCCCGGCCCACATATGCTTGGAGTTGTTTTAGCACCGAGGCGCCCTTCGCGTATGTGATTCCGTCAAAGTTTTGTTCTACTGTTTCGATGTCGGAAGCATCCGTGGAAATTGGGTGCGTGGAAGGCAGCTGGTCTTGTCGGTAGGCCCAAGCTTTTTCCACGTTGGCAAAAGTCACCCACGCATTCGTGTATTCGGTTGCCTCTGCTTGGGATATTGCTGCACCCCAGGTAGCAAATGATTCATTGAGCCATAGGTCATCCCACCAACGCATCGTGACCAGATCCCCGAACCACATATGAGCCATTTCGTGCAGCAACGTATCACATCGCCGTTCGTACAAATACTTGGTGTTCTTGGAAGTGAAAACGTATTCATCGCGGAAGGTGACCGCGCCTGCGTTTTCCATTGCGCCTGCATTAAATTCAGGGACGAATAATTGGTCATATTTTCCAAAAGGATATGCGACACCGAAATTAGCGTGGTAAAAGTCAAAACCTTGTTTGGTTTCGGTAAAAAGCGTCTCGGCATCCAGATGCTCGGCAAGCGATTGGCGGCAATATATCCCCAATGGGATCTCCACGTCGGTAGGAGAATCCGCTGGTGTTTGGGGCGTATGAGTCAGTTTCCCGCGCCAGGTATCGGTGACATGCGCGTAATTCCCGGCGCATATTGCCACAAGATAGGTAGACAGTGGATAACCGATTCGAGAGAAAAAGACAGCTTTATCACCATTAATTGTTTTTTGCTGCGCAGAATTGGTAATTACCTGCCAATTTTTCGGTGCTGTTATAAACAATGAATAAGTGGCTTTTAAATCAGGCTGATCGAAACATGCAAATGCCCGTTTAGCGTCCGCCGTTTCAAATTGGGTATATAAATACACCTCATTATCCACCGGGTCAATGAACCGGTGGAGCCCCTGTCCGCTGTGAGAAAATTCGCAGGTAGCTTCGATGATTAGAGTGTGGTCCCCGGCTGAAAGATCCGTGAGCCTAATACCAGTAGTCGGGTCATATTCCGCTGAATCTTCTTTAATTGGAACTGCCGAGGCGGTGATATTGACACCATCAAGTACCACGGATTCAACGGTTTTTGCAATGAGGTCAATAAAAGTGCTGCCAGGTTCGCGCAGATTGAAAGAAACAGTAGTGGTGGAAGAAAAGACGGAGTCGCTAGTGGTCACATCAATCGCGATGGTGTAGTCGAGTGCGTCGATAAGCGCGGCGCGTTCTTGCGCTTCCGTATGGGTGAGGTTTACCGATGACATGGAGCTGATGGTACCTTTCTGGCGAAAAACTGCCGGATTGTCAACAATTGGGATTGCCGGGATATACGATACTGTTAGATCTGATTTGCATAACTGCTAGAGGCGGGATTGGAAGATCTGTGATCTCGTTCCTTCAACAGATTACAACGCTTCGACACCGCTCCTTCTTCCATGACGGACATTGTCGCCGTAGCGGTGATACACGAAAGGTATAAAACAATGGCTAATGCCACTTTTTGGTTCGATGTTTC
The DNA here is from genome assembly GCF_001020985.1 of Corynebacterium mustelae. NCBI lineage: Bacteria > Bacillati > Actinomycetota > Actinomycetes > Mycobacteriales > Corynebacteriaceae > Corynebacterium > Corynebacterium mustelae. The sequence continues at coordinate 2,701,522 of NZ_CP011542.1, read as the reverse complement.
CTGCCCCTATTGCTGGCTGACCTCTCGGTGGCTGAAAGAAGTCCAACAGCACCGAGATCTTGCAGTTCACTGGGTCCCCATGAGCTTGTCGGTTCTCAATGAAGGACGAGATTTAGCCCCTGACTACATGGATAAAATGAAAGCTAATTGGGGGCCAGCTCGGGTATTTGCGAAAGTTGCTACCGAGAATCCTGACAAGGTTGATGAGCTCTATACCGAGCTAGGAACCATGATCCATCACGGAGGTGAGGGCGGAAAACAAGGTTTTGGGGCATACGACGAGCTTATTAGGCAGGCCCTGGCTAAGGTCGGCTTAGACCCGTCGATCGCGGAAGTCGCTAACACCACCGAATACGATGACCAGCTACGCCGCTTCCATGGCCAGGCTATGGCGGCGGTAGGGGATGAAGTCGGAACGCCGGTCATTCAGTTTAACGACGTAGCATTTTTCGGTCCGGTTATCACGAGGGTGCCGCGCGGCAGTCAAGCTGTCGAGCTTTTCGACGCCTGCGTGCAGCTGGCCTCCTATCCGCACTTTTTTGAACTAAAACGCACCCGAACAGAGCGCCCACAACTGTAACCAACGTCCTATCACCCCTACTTTCGCGGTGTCCGCTACACTTTTAAAGCATGCGAGTTTATCTTGGAGCAGATCACGCGGGCTTTGATATGAAAAATGCGATTGCCCGACATCTTGAAAATACCGGCCACGAGGTTATCGACTGCGGCGCTCATGTCTATGATGCAGACGATGATTACCCAGCATTCTGCATTGAGACGGCATTCCGGGTGGTTAACGACCCGGGTTCGCTGGGAATTGTACTGGGCGGATCTGGTAATGGCGAGCAGATCGCCGCAAACAAAGTGAAGGGAGCTCGGTGCGCTCTCGCTTGGTCGGTTGAGACCGCAAAGTTGGCACGCGAGCACAACAACGCACAGTTGATTGGTATCGGCGGCCGCATGCATTCCGAAGAGGAAGCTCTCGCCATTGTGGATGCATTTTTAGAACAACCATGGAGCGAAGCTGAGCGGCATCAACGCCGTATCGACATTCTCGCTGAATTTGAAAAAACTGGTATCCCGCCTGAGGTACCACAACAATAAAAATATCCGGGTACATTGCAAAGATGATGTACCCGGATATTTTATGCCATCTTAGAAGTCGAATCCTCCGCCATCGCCACCTCCGAAGAAACCGCCGCTGTCACCGCCACCAAAGAAGCCACCACCATCGTTTCCGCCGAGGAAGCCACCATCAAAGAACCCGTCGAATAATCCGCCAGATTCACCAGCGCCTTCGGCAACATCGGCGCCACCCGAATCGAATGCACCACCGGTGGGATCATCAGCAGGTAGATCTCCAGTAGCAATGCCAGATTCAAAGGCACTGGCGGATGCCACCCCAGCCATTCCGCCGAATAAAGCAGAGAACAAAACGGCGCTGCTTGCAGCCCATACGCCGGTTCGAAGCGCAGATGCCCACCACGGTTCTGAGTACCACCCAGCAGGCACCGGGCGGCCAGCGACGGCTCCACCTGGATAATAATGAGGAGTCTGCGCTGAGGCAGCGGGAGACGCGATAATCTCATGTCCATCATGGGTGATGGTACGGTGTTCGGACACCTTGCCAGCGGTCTTTTGGCCTTCTAATGGCGGTAGTTCCGGCCCTGCAGGAAGCCCCATGATTTCGCGTGCTGCGTTCATGAAATATAAGCCTTCTAACGCAGACTCCCGTGCTAGTTGTGCCTGGCGCACAGTCTGGGCAGTGGAAATTTGGGATGACGCTGCATTGTAACGCTCGGAAGCATCAGCGATAGCCTGCGTGGAGGCAGCGTCGGTGCCAGAAATGCTCAGTACTTGGGATCCCAGCCGTTCGATCCAACGCCGTGCGTCTGCGATAGCATCATCTAACTGTGTGTTGTGAGATGCGATAGCTTTCTTATTGCCTGAGCGGCTGAGTAACAAGACAACGCCGCCAATAACCACAGCGATTAGTATCAAACCCGTCATGTAGATAGTCTCCTTGATTCGTTCGTTACACTTTCCATAACAACGACCGCTAAAAAGCGAAAGTTCCCAGCGCAGATTGCTGCTCCTGGGAACTGTAATGGACGGATGGACTGGTACTGGGCAGGCGCAGTGATGACGAGGTAGGCGATGGCAGTCGCCGGGTACCTCATCCATGCGCGGAACGCACAGTGAAAGGTTTTTTTAAGAATGCACGTCCACCATAATGTGGGAATCAAACGTTTAGAGTGTTGTTTAACTCGACAGAAGAAGGACGCAGTTAGTTACGGATAACGCGCGGGAATTAGAAATACAGCGTGGCTCTAAAGGTGTTGTAGAGCGGTTGTGTAACTTGTTTCCAATGGCAGTTGGATTTCAGTTTATTCCGCTGCACCAGCTCCAGCGTGTCTAATAACTAGTCGGACTCTTTGGCTGCTTTACGCTCTGCGGTCCACTTGCGGATCTCGTCGGAGTCCCACAAGGTTAGACCGTGGTGCTTTGCAACTGGGACTGGAGCACGGCCACGTCCTGCGTAGCTGGTGAAGGTACCACGTGCGGTGCCAGAGAAAGTTGCACATTCAATAGCTGTCCAAAGTTCGCGACCAGTGTCGGCATCAATAATCGTTGGCTTCATGTTTTGAATATTAACCCATAAAGCAAAAAAGTTCCTAATAAATATTGCAGCATAAACTTAAAGCCCAGGTAATCCCGGTTTATTTCATTGTAAAAGTATCAACAACGTTGGTGTCTGAAATAACTTTTGAAATCGTATGGAAGCGCGTGAATATTGATCGTTTTATAACAAAAAAATAAATAAAAGATTTCGAAATGTAACTTTAAAATAGGGGTGAATGATGGGGGAGTTCTGCGGATTTGCTCTATCGGGGTTCGATTCGCTACAGTATGGGAACCACACAAAATGTGAATGGGAACGTCGTATAGTGGCTAATACCTCAGCCTTCCAAGCTGAAGACGCGGGTTCGATTCCCGTCGTTCCCTCAAGTGAAATTAAATTCCCGGAATTGTAGTTTTTACAATTCCGGGAATTTTTCTGTTAAATCAGCACGCGGGCTTGGCTGAGTTAATGCATGTACTAATTGACTTTTTTATTTCAATAAAAGGGGATGTAAAAGGCTAAGGAATGTGTCGGTTTCATTCACTGTCGGGGGTGGTGATGGGGGATAGTATGCTTGCTTACTAATGAATACCTAAGTGCAGTTTTTCCGGCAGCGAAATTGCTGATTGTGGGCCAAAATAGTAGTGCACATAAGCGAGGATGCTTCCATATTGGTGGTTTCGTTGACGGTTGCCGAAACGTGGGAACTGGGAACCTATCGGGCATTTTTGCACTAAAAGATGTTGGCTGCGTGGGGTTGGTGATCGGTGTTCTTGTCTTAGTGTCTGTCTTGCGGCTGTGCTTTGGTTTGATCGCACTTAAGCATTGAGGGCTGGTTTGAAATTTGGCTTTTGGTGGTTCAGTGTGGTGATCTGCGATTTTTAGTTACCGTGACCTGCGGATTAGGTAAAACGGGGGGTAACGTGGCAAGATTTCTCCTGTCGTTGAGAACGGCACACCCCATGTAAGGGTTTAGAATCCTAGTGGAGTATAACGGGACGTGGCGCAGCTTGGTAGCGCATCTGCTTTGGGAGCAGAGGGTCGCAGGTTCAAATCCTGTCGTCCCGACAATAACCCCCGAGGAGCATAAATTGTCATGCACCTCGGGGGTTTAAACCAGTATTACCACCGATAAAACAGGAGAGTAGCTCGTGAAAAGTTCCGTCGAAAAGCTGAACGATACCCGAGTCAAGCTGACCGTGGAGGTTCCATTCGAGGAACTGAAGAACGAAATCGATCAGGCTTATCAAGCAATCGCCGCACAGGTTTCTATCCCTGGTTTCCGTAAGGGGAAGGCGCCGAAACAGCTTATCGACGCCCGCTTCGGTCGTGGTGCTGTTCTTGAGCAAGTTGTCAACGATGCAATCAATAACAACTACCCGAAAGCCGTTGAAGAGCACGATTTGAAGGTGCTTGGTACCCCGGAGATCGATCTGACCAAAGTAGAAGACGGTGAAGTGATCGAATTCGCTGCGGAGGTAGATGTTCGCCCAGAGATCGATCTGCCCAATTTTGCAGATATCGCTGTCGAGGTTCCTGCGCGCAAAGTAGACGATGAAGCAATTGATGCTGAGATTGACAAGCTACGTGAACGTTTCGGTGAACTGAGCGATACCAAACGCAAGCTCAAGACCAATGATTTCGCCATCATCAATCTTTCTGCTGCGGTAGATGGTAAGGAGATTGAAGAAGCTTCCGCTGAGGGCCTGTCCTACATGGTTGGTGCCGATGACTTGATCGAAGGTCTTGACACCGCACTGCGTGGCATGAAGACCGACGAGAGCGCAGAATTCACCACTACCCTCAAGACGGGCGAACATGCTGGTGAAGAGGCAACCGTGACCGTAACTGTCGTTCAGACCAAGGAACGCAAGTTGCCGGAGCTCGACGAAGAGTTTGTTCAGATGGCATCCGAATTCGACACAGTGGAAGAACTGCGTGAGGCCACCTCCGGCCAGTTGGAAGAGCGTGCTAAGACTGAGCAAGCCGCAGCTATCCGCGACGCGGTGCTTGATGCAGCTTTGGAAAAGACCGAATTTGAGGTTCCGCAAAGCCTAATCGACGAGCATGTCCACAACGTTTTGCATGGTACTTTCGGTGAAGCTGCTCACCAAGAGCAGGTTATCGACGATTTCTTGAAGACTCAGGACTCTTCGCTAGAGAAGTTCAAGGAAGAAGCTAAACAGCAGGCTGTAAAGACTGTTCGCAGCCAGCTCTTCCTGGATACCCTTGCAGACAAGGAAGAACCATCTGTCTCAAACGAAGAGTTCGTTGAGCATGTCGTATACACCGCTCAGGCATATGGCATGCCGCCAGAGAAATTCATGGAGCAGCTGCAAAACGCTGGCCAGATCGGTGCGTTGTTCGCTGACATTCGTCGTGGCAAGGCCCTGGCTTCCGCTATCTGCCAGACCACTGTAACCGACGATGCTGGTAACAAGGTGGATGTCACCGAGTACTTCGGGGTAGACGAGTCTGAGGCCAAAACTGAGACTGAAACCGAGACTGAGTCCTAATTCCCGTTCCCCGTTAGCCCAGCGTTAATGCTGGGCTTTTGGTGTTTTAACGCTGTTAGCGAACAAAAGCGGATTTCGTGACGATTCGTTGTATCGTTGAGACCATCGACTTTTATCGAACAAGGAGTTTTTAATGAACGAACTGGTTAATTCATCCGCATCAAGCGGGTTAAATTTGAGCGATTCGGTTTACGAACGGCTACTCCGGGAACGCATTATCTTCCTTGGGACAGCCGTCGATGACGAGATTGCCAATAAGTTGTGTGCGCAAATCCTCTTGCTTTCTGCTGAGGATCCTACCCGTGACATCTCGTTGTATATCAACTCCCCAGGTGGTTCCGTCACTGCAGGCATGGCTATTTATGACACCATGAAGTATTCACCATGCGATATTGCTACTTACGGAATGGGGCTAGCTGCATCCATGGGGCAGTTCCTGCTCTCTGGTGGCACCAAAGGAAAACGCTATGCTCTGCCGCATGCACGAATTATGATGCATCAACCGTCGGCAGGCGTGGGCGGTACCGCCGCGGACATTGCGATTCAGGCGGAGCAATTCGCTCAAACTAAACGGGAAATGGCGGAGCTGATCGCTGAACATACCGGCCAGACCTTCGAACAGATCACCAAAGATTCCGACCGGGACCGTTGGTTCACAGCGCAACAGGCAAAAGAATATGGTCTAGTAGACCACGTTATTGCCTCGGCGCAGGGTTCGATCGCTAACTAAGAATTACCAGGAGAACAACATGACTAACGGTATGCAGATGCCATCCGCCCGCTACGTGCTGCCTTCTTTTATTGAGCACTCCACTTATGGCACGAAAGAAACGAATCCTTACGCCAAATTATTTGAAGAGCGCATCATCTTCCTGGGTACTCAGGTAGACGACACCTCGGCCAACGACATTATGGCGCAACTTTTAGTGTTGGAAGGGCTTGATCCCGACCGGGAAATTACCATGTACATCAACTCGCCCGGGGGCTCGTTTACCTCCCTGATGGCCATTTATGACACTATGCAGTACGTTCGCCCAGATGTCCGCACGGTGTGCTTAGGGCAGGCTGCGTCCGCTGCGGCGGTTCTGTTGGCGGCGGGTGCGCCAGGCAAACGCGCAGCGTTGCCCAACGCCAGGGTCCTTATCCACCAGCCAGCGACCGAAGGCGGTCGAGGACAAGTATCGGATTTGGAAATTCAGGCGGCTGAGATTCAGCGTATGCGCACCATGATGGAAGAAACCCTTGCACGCCATACCGGGCAACCAGCCGAGAAGATTCGAATCGACACTGACCGCGATAAGATCCTCACTGCACAGGAAGCTATGGAGTACGGTATTATCGATCAGGTCTTTGATTACCGCAAACTCAACGCGTAATTGAATGAAATAATTCCACCGCCACGCCCCCAAAAGTGACCGTCTTGGTATTTGGTGGCGTGGTTTTCTTCCATCCACCACGTTGTTTGTATTCCGAATACTAAACCCGTCTGTCAGATCACGATTATCGCCTGAGACGGTGCTAGTGTTGGTGGGTAACTGCCCCATGTGTGGGCGCTGCTTTGTTTCACAAAGACTAAAGAAAGAGGCCACGTACTTTTATGGCACGCATGCAAGAAAGCGCCGATCTGCTGAAGTGCTCCTTCTGTGGCAAGAGCCAAAAGCAAGTGAAAAAACTCATTGCAGGTGGTGGAGTGTATATCTGCGATGAGTGTATTGAACTATGTAATGAGATCATTGAGGAAGAGTTAGGTCAATCCCAGGAATCTAATTCTGAGGATTCCAATCGGCTGCCACGCCCGTCCGAGATTTCAGCGTTTTTAGATAAGTACGTCATCGGGCAAACCGAAGCCAAGCGGATCCTGTCTGTTGCGGTCTATAACCACTACAAGCGGGTTCGTGCCGAGGAAGCTCGGAGTATGAATCCACGGCGAAACAAAGAAGAAGAAACCGAATTACAGAAATCCAACATCTTGATGCTGGGCCCGACCGGTTCCGGAAAAACCTACTTGGCCCAAACGCTCGCCCGGTTGCTGGATGTTCCTTTCGCCATCGCGGATGCCACGTCACTGACCGAAGCTGGTTACGTTGGTGAAGATGTGGAAAATATCCTCTTGAAGTTGCTTCAAGCTGCTGATTTTGACGTTCAACGGGCTCAGCGAGGCATTATTTACGTCGATGAAGTGGATAAGATTTCTCGAAAATCAGAGAATCCTTCCATCACCCGCGACGTTTCTGGTGAAGGCGTACAACAAGCACTATTGAAGATTCTGGAGGGAACGGTTGCATCTATCCCGCCACAAGGCGGTCGGAAACATCCAAACCAAGACTTCATTCAGTTGGACACCTCGAATATTTTGTTTATCGTCGCTGGCGCATTCGCAGGTCTGGAAAAAGTGATCGAGGAGCGACGTGGCAAACAAGGGATTGGCTTCGGTGCCGATATCAAGACCAAAGAAGAACGCGATGAAATCGATATTTTTAAGGATGTGCGACCAGAAGACCTGGTGAAGTTTGGTCTTATTCCAGAATTTATTGGCAGGTTACCGATCGTGGCTACCGTAACCAATTTGGATCGGGCGTCGTTGGTTCAAGTTCTAACTGAGCCGAAAAATTCCTTGGTCAAACAATACGAGCAATTGTTGGCTATGGATGGGGTTCAGTTGGTATTTGAACCTGAAGCATTAGATGTGATTGCGGATCTAGCGCTTGATCGCGGTACAGGCGCACGCGGACTCCGGGCTATTATGGAGGAAATTCTGGTCCCAATCATGTACGACATTCCAGATCACGAGGACATTGAGGTCGTTATGGTCACCGCTGCAGCGGCACGTGGTGAGGAAGCGCCGCAGCTTCTGGATCGCGATGCAGCCGAACAATCTGCTTAACAAAAATACCTAAAATGTGCGCCCACCAAATACCTGATTTCGGTGGGCGCACATTTTAGGTTTATATAGCCTAATTATTGAAACATATCGGGGGAGATTTCGTAGGTAGAATCTTCTTCAACTTCGAGCGCTTCACTGGCGGTCATAGGGCATAGATAGGATATCTGATCCCCAGTCTTAAGATGCGAGGTAAGGAATGCCAAGACCGCATCAACGGCCATGCGCGCCATGCCCTGAGTGTTATTTTCATCCATCATGTCGATGTTGTACAGGTTGATGGTGGTGTTGCGAACCGTTATGCGGAAGATCGCTAGTGATGCGATGAGGGTGAAAACATCCTGGGCAGAAATTCCGGGGCGGAACGCTCCGGCGTCTTGGCCTAACATCAATAATTTGTCTAGTTGTAGCGTGATGCTGGATTGATCCACGATTGGTTGCGCTTCAACCAGGTTTGCATATTGCATAAGGTTTTCGACCGCCAGTAGACGGATGGCTTCTGGGTGTGCCACGTATCGGCTGAATACCGCTTCGACTATTTTCTTTACACCTTCGACGGGAACGTCAGAGTCTAAAGCCATCTCTTCCATTGTCGGGCGGAGCCTGTTGATGGCTAAAACGAGACAACGTTGGTACAGCCCTTTTTTATCGCCAAAATGATAGTGGATCATTCGTTTGGACATGCCAGACTCTTTGGCGATGGTTTCAAGCCGTGCGTCGTTAAAGCCTAATTCAGCGAACTTAAGAAGCGCGATTTGCAATACCGTTTCTGGGGTGATTTCGGTGGCAGGTAAGGATTCTCCAGTGGTTGGGGAATCAACTGATTGTGCATCAACAGTATTGCTATTGGCGTCCATCACCCTTGAAACTCCTAAAAACAACCGTACGCTAATCCTCACCCAATAATGGGCCTTCCTAGGCCAAACATAGCGGAATTTCCGATGATCGGCGGATTGAGACGGGCTGGTTTGCTCATTTTGTAGGAAAGGGCAGGAGAGTGGGGGTGATCCTTGGGGTTAGGGTATCGGAAGTTGGGAGTTAGATTCATAAACTTTGTGGTATTTGGGGCCATCCCGGATGTTTATGTGATAAATCTCTTAAATGGCTCTGACCTGTGTTTTTTCGATCTTGGTGGGTCGTTGTTGGCTGTTGTGAGTTAGTCTGATAATTAAGTGTTGAACGCCAGCCACAGCGCCCAGATTGTCCGCGAATGTGGCAAGCGTTACGCGAGTCAATCGTTGTCCAGACTTTTCCTAAGGACTTAAGGAGTTTTCATGAGCCAATCCGTAAAGAAGATCGCCGTCACGGGTGCTGCTGGCCAAATTGCATATTCACTTCTATGGCGTATCGCAAACGGTGATGTCTACGGTAAGGACACTCCCATCGAATTGCAGCTGTTGGAAATCCCAGATGCCATCAGCGGTGCTGAGGGAGTTGCCATGGAATTGAATGACTCGGCATTCCCACTGCTGAAGAACATCGTGGTGACCGATAAACTGGAGGAAGCCTTCGACGGAACCAATGCTGCGTTCCTAGTTGGCGCCAAGCCACGTGGCAAGGGTGAAGAGCGTTCCGATTTGTTGGCTGCTAATGGCAAAATTTTCGGGCCACAGGGCGCTGCGATCAATGACCACGCTGCGGACGACATTCGGGTTCTGGTGGTAGGAAACCCAGCTAATACCAATGCTTTGATCGCCATGCATGCTGCAAAGGATGTGCCAAATGATCGCTTCAATGCCATGATGCGCTTAGACCACAACCGGGCGCTATCGCAGCTATCAGCCAAGTTGGGCTGCGATAAAAATGACATCAACGACCTGGTTGTGTGGGGTAATCACTCCGCAACGCAGTTCCCAGACTTGACTTACACCACCGTGGCTGGGGAGAAAATCTTCGACAGCTTGGATCACTCTTGGTATGTAGATGAGTTCATTCCACGCGTCGCAAAGCGTGGTGCGGAAATCATTGAGGTTCGGGGTAAGTCCTCGGCTGCTTCGGCTGCATCGTCAGCTATCGACCACATGCATGACTGGATTAATGGCACTGAACGGTGGGCGACCGCAGCTATTCCTTCTGATGGTTCTTATGGCATTCCTGAAGGGCTGATCGTAGGCCTGCCAACCGTGTCCCGTGGTGGGGCGTGGGAGATTGTTTCTGGTCTGGAGCTCTCAGACTTCCAAAAGGCGCGTATCGAGGCCAACGTAACGGAATTGGAAGAAGAGCGCAACGCTGTTTCGCACCTTCTGGGTTAAAATCCAGCAACGGGTGATTCGGGTTTAAAACATGCTACATATATCGGCAGAATCCGAGTCAACCCATATGTGAATAGATGTGGCAAGCGCCGATTGGGGTTCTTGCCATGGATAATGCGGCCGTACCACGAGTGTTGGTTGGTTTAATTGCACTGCGACATTGGTGCCTTCGTTTGAACCGAGCACGAGGGTATCGGCCGTTATGTCGTAATTGTGCGCATTGAAGTTTCGTGATTTTTGGATTTTCGTTATCTGCTTAAGTGGGATCTCTGCGATGATTTCGCGATTGTGCCGGAGTACTAGGCTAGTCTCTGATAGGTAATGCGGGTGAGTCTTTTTGCTACCGAAAATCGCCCACAGAATCAAGACTGAGTATCCGGAGACCACAATGAGTAATATTCGGATCAGACGGTTATCTAACAGTAGCTCTAACGCAAGGATTTCCAGGGCAGTGGCGGCAGTCATGGCACATGGAATCTGCCACCAATTGCCAGCCCCGGTAATCGGGACGGCGTCTGGCGGAATGATGATGTGTCGCCGGAGTAGATATGTGATCGTTTTAAGCATCTGCCATTCTGCGCGCCAGTATCGAAACGCGATGTGGTTGGGGTCGCGGGCGTAGGCCCATAGTCCTAAACCGCATTCGAGGCATATGAAGCAAACGATCGCAATGTGCGCGGACAAAGCCTCCACATGGACGAGCCACCATTCGACGGTTATGAGCAGCCCGGCGGTGATGAGGGGGAGACGCAGTTTCTTCATGATGAGCCTAGCCGGTTAATCATAATCGCAGCCATGCTGGTTAAGAACTGTTCTTGGGGCGGGCTTAGCGATAGCGCCCCAGGTGGAAAACTGAGATCCCCTTCGCGAAAAGTTTGCCAGATATCTTTCATGATGGAATCGTCGATAAGCAGTGCAGCTTCATCGAAATCCGAGTCCGAAAGATCAGACCACAAGGCATAGAACCGTAGGGTATTAGCAACCAAGTGAGGGTTATTGAGGTTTTGTTCTACCACCTGCCATGTTTTTTCGGTTGTTATGCCAGAAAAAGCCATTAGTTCCCACATTTCAAATTCCGCGGTGGGAACGGTAGAGCGTAGTTTTGTTGCTATTGGTTCGGGAATTCCGAATCCCTCAGTGAGGTAGCGGAGGAGTTGGGCCCGTTGTCGTTCAAGTGACTGGATTCGGTTGTCTAATGATTGCAGCGCGGCGTGTAGGTCGATTGTTTGCGAAGCGGATTCTATGGGAATACCTGCTGCGATGAGGGCGCGAATGCGAACGATTGCAGCAATATCGGTGATCCGGTAGTTGCGGTAACCGTTGCTCAGTCGTGGTGGTTCTTCCAGCACACCTATCTGGTGGTAGTGCCGGATAGCCCTGGGGGTGCAACCGACAATGGCAGCGACTTCTGAGATCTTCATGTTTTCAAGTTCTAAACCATTACGCCACGGCAAGGTCAAGAATTGGCTCAGCCGTTGTGCCCGTGTCTCTGGTGGGCGTGAAAGTGGAATTGGGGCTTAAAGTATCTAAGATGGTGGGCATGGCTGAAATGAATCGTGCAGATAAACTGCCCAAAAGTTGGGAACCGAAAACAGTAGAAGAAAAGTTGTATCAAGAGTGGGTTGACGGGGGATACTTCGTTGCTGATGCCGATTCTGATAAGCCAGCATTTTCTATCGTGCTACCTCCTCCCAACGTCACTGGGCAACTGCACATGGGGCATGCCTTGGATCACACGTTAATGGACTGCATTGCGCGTCGTAAGCGAATGCAGGGCTACGAAGTTTTGTGGTTGCCGGGCATGGATCATGCCGGAATTGCGACCCAATCTAAGGTGGAGGCGCGGCTGAAGGAAACCGAAGGGAAGTCCCGGTGGGATTACGAGCGCGATGATTTCATTGCCAAAGTGTGGCAGTGGAAGGAAGAATTTGGCGGCACCATTGGTAAGCAAATGCGCGCCATTGGCGACTCCGTCGACTGGTCGCGGGAGCGGTTCACCCTTGACAAGGGATTGTCGCGGGCGGTGACCACGATTTTCAAGCAGTTGTACGATCGCGGTTGGATTTACCGCGCGAACCGGTTGATCAATTGGTCACCGATTTTAGAAACTGCGGTTTCGGATATTGAGGTTGTATACAAAGACGTTGAGGGCGAGCTGGTTTCGATCCGCTACGGTTCGCTTGACGACGACCAGCCGCACGTCGTGGTTGCCACTACCCGGGTGGAAACCATGTTGGGTGACGTCGCGGTCGCAGTGCACCCGGATGACAAGCGCTACGCGGATTTGGTAGGCACCACTTTGCCGCATCCATTTATTGCCGGGCGCGAGATGGTAGTTGTTGCTGATGACTACGTCGATCCGGAATTTGGAACTGGTGCAGTGAAGATCACCCCGGCGCACGACCCGAATGACTACGCGTTGGGGCTGCGGCATGGGTTGGACATGCCAACCATCATGGATGAAAGCGGAAAGATTGCTGGTACCGGAACGGAATTTGATGGCATGGATCGGTTCGAGGCGCGGGTGAAAATCCGGGAAGCGTTGGCTGAGCAGGGGCGAATTGTGGCCGAAAAACGACCCTATGTTCACTCCGTTGGGCACTCAGAACGCTCCGGTGAGCCGATTGAACCTCGGTTATCCTTGCAGTGGTTTGTCAAAGTTGAGGAACTGGCGAAGATGGCGGGTGACGCCATACGTAGTGGTGACACGGTTATTCACCCGAAATCCGCTGAGCCTCGGTATTTCGACTGGGTTGATGACATGCACGACTGGACAATTTCGCGTCAATTGTGGTGGGGTCACCGGATTCCTATCTGGTACGGGCCAGACGGCGAAGTCGTGTGTCTCGGGCCGGATGAGGTCGCACCGGAAGGATATACCCAAGACCCTGACGTTTTGGATACCTGGTTCAGCTCAGCATTATGGCCGTTTTCCACTATGGGGTGGCCGGATAAGACCCCAGACCTGGCCAAGTTTTATCCGACATCTGTGCTAGTGACTGCCTATGACATTTTGTTCTTCTGGGTTGCTCGAATGATGATGTTTGGCACCTTCGCAGCCCAGCAGACACCGGAGGTCTTGGGCCACGGGACCGATGGTCGGCCACAAGTGCCATTTACTGATTTATTCTTGCACGGCTTGGTTCGGGACGAACACGGCCGCAAGATGAGTAAATCGCTGGGTAATGGTATTGATCCGATGGATTGGGTTCGGGACTACGGTGCCGATGCATTGCGGTTTACTCTAGCGCGTGGCGCCAATCCGGGGGTTGATTTGCCGGTGGGAGAGGATTCAGCCCAAAGCTCCCGTAACTTTGCCACCAAGTTGTTTAATGCCACCCGGTTTGCACTTATGAACGGCGCACACACGGGACAATTGCCAGCACGGGAGGAATTAACCGATGCAGATCGGTGGATTCTGGATCGGTTGGAACAGGTACGGGTAGACGTTGATGATTACCTGGATCGGTATCAGTTTGCCAAAGCAAACGAGGCGTTGTATCAGTTCACTTGGGGCGAACTATGCGACTGGTATGTCGAAATCGCCAAGGTACAAATTCCACGGGATTTCGACACCGCTTCGGCGGAAGAACAACGTCGGGGAATCACAACCCAGATTGTTTTGGGAAATGTATTGGATGCCGTGCTGCGCTTATTGCACCCAGCCATGCCGTTTATCACCGAAGTTCTGTGGAAGGCGCTGACCGATGGCGAGAGCCTAACCATTGCTGCATGGCCGGATGCCACGATCACCAACGGTGGTGCGGCTACTGATAAGTTGGCTGCCCGGCGCATGGCAGACGTCGAAAAGCTGGTGACGGAGCTACGTCGGTTCCGCTCCGATCAAGGAGTAAAACCAAGCCAAAAGGTTCCAGCTGCGATCGACTTCACCGCTGCGGATTTGGCTGATCAAGAAGGAGTCATTCGGTCCCTGGCCAAGGTTGACGTACCACCGACAGATTTTCAGGCGTCGGCAACCGTCGAGGTGCGGCTGAGCACCGCGACCATAGAAGTATCGCTGGATACCTCAGGAACTGTGGATAAGGAAGCTGAACGCAAGCGGCTTGAAAAAGACCTGGCAGCGGCGCAAAAGGAACTTGACGGAACCACAAAGAAGCTAGCCAACGAAGCATTTTTGAGCAAAGCACCTGCGGCGGTGGTGGACAAGATTAAGACCAGACAGCAGATCGCTCAGGAAGAAGTTGCACGTATTACCGCCCGGCTTGGGGAATTGTGATGGACGAGCTGAACCTAGGAGAAGTCACGTTGGGCGAGGGCGGACTAAGTTTGCCTATCGACGCCAGTGGGGACGTCGAAAAGCCAGCACCGGTAGAGATAACCCCAACTGACCTCGCTGCTTTGGCAGAGGTCGAGGCGGAATTGGACACCCGGTGGAATGAAACCACCATTGATCCCACGTTGTGGCGAATGGAACTGCTGATGGATCTGCTGGGTAACCCCGAGCGGGCATTCCCAGCGATCCATGTCGCGGGTACGAACGGGAAAACCTCCACCGTTCGGATGATCGAATCCCTGATGCGGGCGTTTCATCGCCGTACTGGGCGAACAACTAGCCCACACCTGCAATTGGTCACCGAACGCATTGCCATTGACGGTGTCCCCATTCACCCCCGCGATTACGTGCGAGTATGGCAGGAAATAAAGCCTTACGTGGAGATGGCGGATGCCGAGAGCATGAAACAAGGCGGGCCGAGGCTGTCGAAATTTGAAGTGCTCACCGCGATGGCGTACGCCGCCTTTGCCGATGCCCCAGTCGATGTTGCGATCATTGAAGTGGGACTCGGCGGGCGGTGGGATGCTACCAATGTTATCAATGCGGATGTCGCTGTGATTACCCCGGTCGGGGTGGATCACACTGAATACCTTGGCGATACCATCGAAGAGATCGCGGCGGAAAAAGCCGGAATTATCAAACCTCGGTGGGATCTTTCTGACCTGCTAGCCCCACCTGACAACGTTGCGATCATCGGTGAGCAAACGCCGGAAGCAATGGCTGTTATTTTGGAACATGCGGTTAACGCTGATGCTTCAGTAGCGCGCAGCGGCGTGGAATTTGGGCTGACTGAATCCGCGATCGCGGTAGGTGGGCAGATGCTGACACTTCACGGTTTGGCTGGTGAATACCCCGATATTTTCTTGCCGCTTTCTGGTGAACATCAGGCGCGCAATGCGGCCACTGCGCTTGCTGCGGTGGAGGCATTCTTCGGTGCCGGGCCAGGCCGCAGTTTAGATCTTGATACGGTGCGTGAGGGCTTTGCGACGGTTGAAAGTCCCGGCCGGTTGGAACGAGTTCGCACTGCCCCCACGGTCTTTATCGACGCTGCGCACAATCCACACGGGGCAGCCGCATTGGGGGCCGCATTGGACCGCGACTTTGACTTCGGCCGATTGATCGGAGTGGTTGCGGTGCTGGGTGATAAAGACGCCCGCAATATTTTGTTGGCCTTAGAACCGTATTGTGCGGAAATTGTTGTAACGCAAAACACCAGTCCACGGGCATTACCAGTGGCTGACCTAGCGGATTACGCGCAGGAGATTTTTGGGGAAGAACGGGTTCACGTTGCCGCAAATCTGCCCGGCGCTATAGAACTAGCAGTGGAATTAGCCGAAGACACCGATATTCAATCAGGAGCCGGCGTTATTGTGACCGGATCTGTAGTAACGGCTGGTGAAGCCCGAACATTGTTTGGAAAGGAACCTGCATGAGTAGTTCCGAAACTGTCGAATATGGGCCGCTGGGTCCGGGACACGAACCTGTTAAAGACCCCATGAAAGGGTTGCGTGGCGTGATGGCTGGCGCAATGATGATGCAGTCGATCACCTTTTATTTGGTACTCACGGTTATCCTTCGAGTTGATAACGGCGCGCATTGGACCACCTTTAACTGGGTCAGCGTCACGGTTTTAGCTACCGTGATGTTGATTATGAGCTTTATGCAGTCACGACCTTGGGCGCTCAAAGTAAATATTGCCATCCAGGTAATTGCATTATGTGGTTTCTATATTCACGTATCGATGGGAATAGTTGCGGTTCTATTCGCCCTAGTGTGGTGGTACATTCTCTATCTACGCCGGAACTTATTGGAACGAATGAAACGCGGTTTGCTTACTACGCAGCACATGTAGGTATAAACTGAATAACCATGACTGAACGTACCTTGATTCTGATTAAGCCAGACGGTGTTGCATCTGGCCATGTTGGTGAAATCATCGCTCGGATTGAGCGCAAAGGCTTGAAGCTCGTGGCATTGGATCTGCGCGTCGCGGATCGAGAAACCGCTGAAAAGCACTACGCTGAGCATGCTGACAAGCCTTTCTTCGGGGAACTAGTTGAATTCATCACATCCGCACCGCTTGTTGCTGGCGTGATCGAAGGCCCACGTGCGATCGACGCATGGCGCCAGCTAGCTGGTGGCACCGATCCGGTGGCTAAGGCTACCCCTGGCACAATCCGAGGCGATTTTGCTTTGAACGTTGCTGAAAACGTGGTTCACGGCTCCGATTCCGAGGAATCCGCTGCACGGGAAATTGGCATCTGGTTCCCTAACCTTTAACACTTCGTTCCCCTTCCCGCTGTTCTCTGTTGATTATGAGCAGCGGGATTTTTCTGCGTTATAGGGCGAGTCAGGCGGGGGCAACGGTGGGTCAATCTATTGGCTGAGGGAATCCAATAATGTAATGCTTAATACTGATTTGGCCAATATATAGTTGTAGGTTAAATTATTCTCAGTTTAGCTTTGCTTGTTGGATTGGGTTCATGCAGCTTATGTGTGGAAAACCGGGTGATAAGAAGCATCTGAGAGGAGGAGTGCGAAAAATGGAGGCAAATGCAGTTGTGGCGCCACGTCGAAAATTCGATCCGGTTGCGGCTGTCGCTGGCGGGGTCTGGCTAGCATTCGGATGTTCCACGCTGCTGCCGGTTATAGCGGCTATCGCCTCACCGGTCGCGTGGGCTAGCGCCCTGATTATTTGGGTCACGTTTTGTATGGTTTACATCATCGGGTTTGGCTTTGATGCTTACAACCACGGGAGCAATCGTTGGGCACTCGGCAATGTAATTGTGCTTATCGGACTTGCAATATCACTCTGGGGGCTAATCGGCGACGTTGCGATCATCACCGTCACTTACATCACCGCCGCCTTCATTTTTGCGCTGCCACAAATGCTCGTCTCCATCAGCGTAGGTGCATTTATAACCGTAGCAACCAGCATGTTCTGCATGGTCTACCTGCCCGATGTTGGACGGTTTACCATTTTGCCACTCTGGATAGCATTTTTCTCTGTCTCGCTTGCCAGATGTGCGGTGGAATTTGGTCGCGAACGAAGCACCGCTTAGCGGCTTAAAATCCGTAGTCAACGATAACGCCACCGGTCGGGTTCTCGCTACCTGTCTCTGGTTCTTCGCTGAGCATAATGCGAGTAGTTCCAGGTGCGGCGGGCATCCAAGTGCCGCTGTCGGTCGGGGTGACCATTCCGGCAGACGACACGACTCCCTCTGGATTGGTCGTCCACATCTGGATACCAATCCCGGGAGGTGGGGTGGGGAAACCTGTGACGAAAAGCCCGGCTTGTCCCAATGCTGCTGATGAGTGAATCTCTCCCCGCGCCCCGTAGATGTCGATAACCTGAACCTGTGCATCTTCAGCTGTAGTTATTGATTCAAGCGTTATTGCCTGGGGTTCTTCTGGTTCGGCAAAAACCTCAGCTTCTGTAATTTCAGCAGATTCTGCGGAAGTGTTAGTTGGATCAACCATGGTGATACGTGACATCGCAGATGGCTCTGTCGGAAGCTGAGAACTAAGCTCGGCAGCTGCCTGTTCGTTATTTCGCATCTCATCAAAAATATAAAGACCACTGCTGAGTGCGAGGACGCTACAGGCTGCGGCAACTGCAAACCAAAGATTGGCGCGGTTGGATTTTGTTGTTGGTGCTGACTCGGCCTCGAAAGAAGGTGAGTCGGTTTCTAGTGCTTGCTCGGTTCTGGGCTCTGCGTCTGGGGAGAAGAGTAAGGTATCCACCAAATCATCGAAAACGGGGGTATCACCATTTCGGTGTGGTTCCTGCATATTCTCACCCTTTCTTAATTTGCATACCAGGTAAATATTAGTTGTAGCAGGTTGTGTAAACAATGTTGACGCGATCCCCAAGCGTTACCCCCGGAACGAATAAAAATGATTTCTCCTGATCAATACCTTGGCGGCTGCCTTACCCCGGGACTAACCCCTTGCTCACCGGGGGAGGGTAAACCTGAGAAAAACACTCATGTGTTAATTCAAGACACGGCAAACAGTGGTTTACTGCACAAGCCCACCCCTTTGTGAAACAATGGGATGGTGCGTGCCAAAGAGGAGAAGCATAAGAATATGTTCGCACCACACACAACTTCATAGTCACAAACCATAAAAGAAGCGTTTTGTGAGGCTGACTTTCAGGCGCCCGAAACGTTTGTAAAAACCTATGCCAGGAGAACAAAATGGCTGACATAACTACATTTGACCGCAGTGCGCTCGGTGAAAAAACCCGCGTACATGTCTTAGCAAAGAACCTTGGATTAAGTTCCAAGGAACTCATCACCTCCCTCGCTGAGATCGGATTGAAAAAGGTCGCTCAATCCAATCTGACCCGCGATGAAGCGGAAAAAGTCCTAGACGCGCTAGCCAAAACGACAGCAAATGCCGATGACACGTATACCGAGGAAGAAAAACTACGGTATCGGGTGGAAAAGAACGTTGAAAACGAAATCAACCAGATTGAGCAAAAAGTCGAGCGTGAACTCGCGGAACAAACCGGCGAACCGTTGGAAAAGGCAGAAGACGACGAAAAAATCCGCCACCGAGTAGAGAAAAACGTTGAAAACGAAATCAACCAAATCGAACAAAAAGTTCAACAAGACATTGCCGATCGGTTGGATCGTGGTCTTTTGAGCGAGAGCGAAACTCCCGCAGCCGTGGAGGCGGATTCAGACGCAGCAGACACATCCAAGTCGGCCGCATCTTTAGTTTCGTCGAATCTTCCAGAATTTAGCCTCATAGACGAAGAAGAGGAATTAGAACCGGTAATCACACCTGCGCCGCGCACTGTTGGCTTTAGCATGCCGCTATTCGTCGCACCCACCGTCGACAGCAACGACGACGATGACTACGACATGGAGTATTACGACAGCAGTGATGACGATGACGAAAATAGCAGCGACTCCTCTCCACGCAAACGACGCCGGGGTCGCCGTGGAACCGGACGCGGCGCCGGAAAACCGGAGCTAATCGACGAAGACGATCAACCCATCAGCAAGCCGCTTGCCCTCAAAGGCTCGACGCGATTGGAGGCGCAACGGCGACGTCGGGTGGAAATGCGTGAGGAATCGCGCAAGAAACGCCACATCGTTTCCGAAGCCGAGTTTCTAGCGCGCCGGGAATCAGTTAACCGGGTAATGGTGGTTCGGGAACGCGAACGCACCGACCATCCGGGCATGGTCACGCAGGTGGGCGTGTTGGAAGACGACATGCTTGTTGAGCACTTCGTCACCTCAGACACCCAGTCGTCCATGGTAGGCAACATCTACCTGGGCCGGGTGCAAAACGTCCTAGCATCCATGGAGGCAGCTTTCATCGACATAGGCAAAGGACGCAACGGCGTGCTTTATGCAGGTGAGGTAGATTGGCGTGCCGCTGGCCTAGGTGGACGTAATCGCAAGATAGAGCAGGCACTTAAATCTGGCGATCAAGTATTGGTTCAGGTTGCCAAGGACCCGGTGGGGCAAAAAGGCGCACGGCTGACCACACAGATTTCGCTTGCTGGCCGCTACCTGGTGTACGTACCCGGTGGTAAGTCCGCAGGGATTTCCCGGAAACTCCCGGCCCCGGAACGCAAACGGTTAAAGTCCATCCTGCGTGACGTTGTGCCCAACGACGGGGGAGCAATCATCCGGACTGCTGCGGAAGGAGTTTCGGAAGAGGCTATCGCCGCTGACGTTAACCGCTTGCACAATCTGTGGGAGCAAATCCAAGAGCGCACCGAGAAAGAAAAAGAATCCAAAGGCGCAAAGCCCGTCACCATGTACGAAGAGCCGAACATGTTGGTGAAGGTTATCCGCGATCTGTTTAACGAGGATTTCTCCGCGCTTGTTGTTGACGGTAAGCGGGCATGGAACACCGTTCATGCGTATATCCAATCGGTTGCGCCTGATTTGCTGTCGCGGCTTCAGCGTTTCGATCGCTTAGAACACGACGGACAAGATGCGTTTATGGTGCATCGGGTGGACGAACAATTAAAGAAAGCACTTAGCCGGAAAGTATGGCTGCCATCTGGTGGAACCTTAGTCATTGATCGGACCGAGGCTATGACCGTCATTGATGTCAATACTGGCAAGTTCACCGGTCAGGGCGGAAATCTGGAAGAAACCGTTACGAAAAATAACCTAGAAGCTGCGGAGGAAATTGTTCGCCAAATGCGGCTTCGAGATCTAGGCGGCATGATCGTGGTCGATTTCATCGACATGGTGTTGCCAGAAAACCAAGATCTGGTGCTGCGGAGGCTCACTGAGGCACTAGGCCGAGATCGCACTCGACATCAGATTTCTGAGGTCACGAGCTTAGGCTTGGTTCAAATGACCCGGAAACGATTGGGAACCGGTTTACTTGAGACTTTCGCTACGGAATGTGAGGAATGCGGTGGCCGGGGTGTCCTAATCCATGATGATCCGGTCGAGCAACGAGATTCCACCACGCCACGCGGTAAACACGGTGTTTTGCATCAGGACCCCACCCAGCATCCAGCTGTAGTCGCCATGCAAACTGCGGAAGATAACGAAGCTGCCGGGGTTGATGGCGATGGTGTCGTTGTTAAACAACCGGAACGGGAAGCCGAATCGCCTTCCATCGAAGAGTTGGCAGCTGCGGTCATAGCCTTGCCGGAGGAGTCCGAAGATACTGATGCAGCGGCAGCCAAGTCCGGTTCAATCTCTGCGGATGAAACGTCACAGAGTATCCTTCCAGACACCTATGAGCAGGCAGTGGCGGAGTTTGAACAATCACCGCGCCGTAGACGTAGGACACGCGGAAACTCCGTCTCGGATATCCCGCCGCGTCCTGAGGACTTTGATACGCAGCCGCAAGTGACTGAGGTCGAGGACGACGAAAAAGAAGCAAACATCGCCGCAATTTCGCACCTGGGTGAGGGCGCGCATGGTCGTAAACGGCGGCGGGCAGTCCGAAAGAACGCGCCGGAAACCGTGGCTGTGGAGCGTCGTCAAGCATCTGGCGGGAAACGACGTCGTGTCGTACGCAAATCCACAACCCGCACTTCGGCTGATACCAAGGTTAGCCCTCAAAAACTAGAGTCGGAGTCGCAACCAACCCAGCCGGAGACTGCTTCTCGTGGGCGGCGACGCGCTGTGCGCCGGGGCACACGGAAATGACGCAGTTTGTCTTTTCTATGCATTAAAGGGTAGTCTTTGACAGTCGCTGTTTTAAGCAGGATTCGCCGACCGCAACTGTTTAAAACACAATGAAAGTAAACGTTAGTTCCATCGGGTGGGCTATGAAACTCTCACCTGATCCTGAGAATAGATAAGGGGTAGCCCTCGTATGTACGCGATCGTCAAGACCGGCGGCAAGCAGTACAAGGTTGCCGAAGGTGACCTCGTCAAGGTCGAGAAGATCGAGGGTGAGCCAGGTTCGTCCGTGGCTCTCACCCCGGTTCTTCTCGTCGATGGCGCAAATGTTACTACCAAAGCTGAGGACCTCGCTAAGGTGAAGGTCACTGCCGAGATCGTTGAGGCCGTTAAGGGCCCAAAGATCAAGATTTTAAAGTACAAGAACAAAACCGGTTACAAGAAGCGTCAAGGTCACCGTCAAAAGCTGACCGTGCTTAAGGTAACTGGCATCAAGTAAGGCTCACCGGCCTACCTAAACCCTAAAAAGGAGGGAAACCGAAATGGCACACAAGAAGGGTGCATCTAGCTCCAGCAACGGTCGTGATTCCGAGGCCAAGCGCCTTGGTGTTAAGCGATTCGGTGGCCAGCGGGTCAACGCCGGCGAGATCCTCGTCCGTCAGCGTGGCACCAAGTTCCACCCAGGTGAGAACGTCGGCCGTGGTGGCGACGATACTCTGTTCGCTTTGAAGCCAGGCTCTGTGCAATTTAGCATCAAGCGCAACCGCCGCACTGTGAACATTGTTCCAGTAGAGGCATAAGCCACTTTTTTAAAAAACCGACCCTATTTCTCGGGTCGGTCTTTTATTATGTGTAAGATCCACGTGTTAAATCTCAGGAGAATCACAACATGAAAAAACGTATCGCAACCGCATTATGCACAGCTGTGGCTGTCTCCGCGCCGATCGTGGCTCCAGCTGCTTCTGCTAGCCCTGCGGTCACAGTTCCAGGTGTCGTCGTGGAACAACAGGCAGTTAAAGAATCTGAAACTCCTCAGATTTTCCATACTGAACGTCAGAGTAAAACCCTCCGCACGATTCTGATCGTATTCGGGATCGTCGTTGGTGTCCTGGCCTTCATTTCGGTATTTGCAAGCCGGATTCTAGGATTGTTTGGCATTCGCTTTTAAGTTTTAAGCATCTTTGAATAGCTGCATTACAGCTGCGGTTTTACGCCCACGGTATCGGTTCTACTTTTCTCGATGTCGTGGGTTTTGCTTTTCGACGTTTGGTGGTCGCGGTTAAGCCATCTTTGTGATAAAAATGTGGGATTTCTGGTGTGTTCAATCTCTGTGGAACGATAACCTAATGGTATCGTTGGGGGGTTATATGGGGGTGATGTAGCAACAAATGCACAAAGATTTATCTTAGTTAAAGTATAGGTATCGCTTATTTTTATTTAAGTTCGATTTGGCTGTATCTTTGCTTGAAATCAATGGAAAAACAACTGCTTCACCTGTGTTGGAAACCGTAATTATTCGCCTTTTACTCCGATAATCTAGTGATTTTTTAAGGTTCTTCCTGTAACAGAATGTTAATTTCAACTTATATTATCAATGGAAGAAAATAATAAGGAGGTATTATCGGCGATGTTTGGTATTCGAAACCTCGCAGTAGTCATGGCTTCCGCACTCGGTGCGGCAATCCTCACCACCCCTGTAGCCGTAGCGGAAGAAGCTTCGGAAAAAATATCTATGGATTGCCATATAAAACCCGGATCGAGTGAACGATTCACATCTAACGTTGTGGGTAAATACGACAAGTCTTATGGGCTGAAGTTTAATATGACGGTCGATGCCCCTGCCGAAGCTACATTGGGATCGTCTGTCACCTACAAGGTGAAGGTCGCCGAAGCGGATCTTCGTAACCCCATTTTGCTTGGCTTCTGGGGTTCTACTCCGTTGCAGATTAAGAGTCTCTCCCAAGGGCGAATGACTTTTGATTTACCGGAGAATATCGAAAACCCCAATATCTCCGTTGTGACTCCAGTCGCCAGCGCTGGTGTGCAAATTGATGGTTCGTCCATCGTTGTTAAAGGCGATAAGGATACCGATAACATTCCGGCATCCGAGGCAGCTATCGACATGATCGCTGCATTAGAACCAGGTGGAATGACTGGTGAACCAGGTTCGACAACATTTAAAATGGCTTCACCAAGCTTCGATTTAACCTTTACACCAACCAAGGCGGGGAAATTTAGCCCCTCCATTCGACGTCATTCCGTTCCTGCCGGCGAAAATGGTTTCCCCGCGGAAAATGCGTTTTTCACCGCAATGGCGAATATGACTTACAACAAGACCAACGATTTCAAAGCTCTGATTCGTTGTTCGCCGTCAGCTGAAGTGACCCTGCCAGCAGTACAAGTCGTTTCTGACGTCAATGCCGTGAATTCCGTGACCCTGACTGCGGAGCCAAAAACTGTAGAGAATGGTCAAAAGGTTACCTTCAATGCCACTGCGCTGAACGATCAACAGCAGCCGGTTGCTGGTGCACCTGTAACCATTGAAATTGGTGAAGAAAAATTCTCCGGGGTAACCGGTACCAACGGAATTTTCAGCCACCAGTACCAAACCACCAAGATTGGTTCGTTGACTGCTGTTGCTAAGGTTGGGGACAAAATGTCACAGCCTGTCGAAGTGCAGGTTACAAAGCCGGCACCAGTTGCTGGCGAAATTCGACTCAGTGCAGAGCCAGCCGAAGTTACCAGTGGCAAGGACGTGGTTATAACCGCGCAGCTCATCGACAATGAGGGACAACCATTTGCAGCTGATTCAATTGAAATGCGCTACGATCGCGGCGACCGAGTCACGGTCCAGCACAAACAAGGCGACCCAGTTGGTCAGTTCGTTCATACCTTTACTACAGATCGAGTGGGTGACATCCGTGTCGACGCATACTTCGGTTCCCGCTTGACCAAGCGCATTGATGTCAAAGTTAACCCGAAACCGGCAGACGTCTTGGCGTCGATAAGCGTGGCCCCAGAAACCCAGACTGTAAAGATTGGTACTGAGGCAACGCTGACCGCGACGGTTCTCGCGCAAGACGGCTCTAAGATGACCGGGAAGAACGTTACGTTTGAGGTTGACGGGAAGTCCACACCGGCCCAAGAAGGCCCAGCTGGTAGTTACGTATTCAAATATACAGCCGCGACTCTTGGTGAAAAGACCATCACGGCAAAGGTAGAAGACAAGTCAGCAGAGGCAAAGATCTTGGTCGAAGAAGAAGACTCCAAGATCGTGGAATCAATCACGCTCACGCCGCGCAACGCAACCATCAAATTGGGCGAGACCGCAACCGTCGACGCGACTGTTCTTGCCCGCGACGGCTCCAAGATGGTTGGCCAAGACGTGCAATTTACCTACAACGGCAAGACCGTGCGCGGCACCGAGACTGACGGTGTTTATAGCTTCACGTTCTCACCAACCACACTAGGTGACCACACTGTAACAGCAACGGTTTCGAACAAGACCGCGACTGCCACGGTGGTTGTTGCTGATCAATCGCAAAATGGTGGAAGTGCCGATGGCGAGACCATCTGGAAGATCGTCGCGGGTGTTTTGGGCACAGGTTTCTTCGGCGGCGTAATCTACGCGATCCTGCGCTACTTCAGGTTGGTTCCGTAATCGGTGGCTTGTTAACCGAACACACTTCAACAGATTTTTAAGGAAGACGTATGTCGAAACTCAAGAAATTCATGACGGCGGTTATAGCGCCGGTAGTGGGGGTAACAGCCATCGCGGTTCCGGTGGCTGAAGCCAAAGAAACAACCATTGGTATTCAATTCACCTGTGATATTAAGACCGCCGGTCTCGGCAGCTTCGCGAGTCAAGCCGATGGTCCCCAGAAAAAAGACGGTTTCGTCTTTAACTTCACGGTGGATGCACCTGATGCAGTTCGTCCTGGTCAAGAATTTGATTACACCCTCAAAGGCGGTTTTGTTGGGCTAGGAAATCCGTTCTCGGTAGGGCCAGCAACGGTGAAACTGACCACTGTTGAACAAGCCCGCTTATTGGTCAATCTGCCCGATAATATCGATATTCAGAATATCGAGCAGTCTGGCGGACAAGACGATGTCACTGCGCAGCGATTAGAGGAGACGAATCAGCTGCGGATCGGCGGGGATGCCGATACCGATAACATTGATGCCACTAAACCTGATCAAATTAGGCTCGCCAAGGATGGCGAAAAACGGGGCATGGTGGGCCGAAATCAAGGCGGCAAGATCGGCTTTGATTTGCCAACCATCAAGGTTAAAGCCCGTGCCAAGGAAAAAGGCAAAATTCAACCAACCACACCATTGGTCGCCGACCCCAATAAAGCGGGATACGCAGCAAAGGATTCGTTTGTCACACTGATCGCTGCGGTTGAGGCTACTGCCCCTATCGTTGGAACGCTGAAAGCTCGCGCACTCGTGCGGTGTACCCCTTCTGATTTCAAGGGATTCCCTGCGGTAGCTGTGGAAGACGGCGGTGATCCAGCTTCCGTGAAGAACATTGCTATTTCTGCAAGCCCGCAGACCGGTTTCCAAGAAGAAACTTCGCAGTTTACTTTCAAGGCAACCGACGAGGCTGGCAAGCCAGTACCGCTGATTGATATGGAAACCGTTATCGCAGGTGAACGTCAAGTGCTCACCACCGACCGGGAGGGTACTGTTATTCGTCGGTTTACCCCCGTGCAATCAGGACAAATTGAGGTTTCGGCATCAGTTGGTGATGTGAAATCGGCGCCTTTTAATTACCAAGTCGATGCGCCTTTTGGTGTTGAGACAGCAACTGCGCATACCGCTTTTAGCTGCTATCTGACCGCAGACAAGGAAAGCTCCGCGTTAGGGCGTCATGTTGACGGACTGCACGGAATTGCTGCCGGTGCCAAGACTAACCCCGATTTTAAACTTGCAGTTGAGGCAGAGTACCCCAAGAATGGTCGGGTCGGTGCGCCGCTACGTTACGTGATTCGGAACGTGAACTTCGACTTCAAGTCGGTAAACAACAACACATCTGCTGTTAAGACCACTTATAACGACGTCAGTCGGGCCCGGTTGGCACTGGACTTCCCACAAGGAGTGCAGATCGAAGGTAATGCACTCAACGACACCCGTGTCATTGTGTCTGGTGGATTAGACACCGATTCCATTGATCCGGCAAATCGGGCGCAGATCAAGCTAGAGGCTGATGGTGGTGCCACCGGTACCGTCGTCGGTGATCGAGTGGTTGGTTCTATCGGACGCGGTGTTTTCGTCGTAACGCCAAACGCCGAAGGCGAAATGCGTCCAACGTTTCCTGCAGCAGCCGACATCAACGCTAACCAAGCGGCAGATTCGTTCTTAACCTTTAGCACCCGGATCAATTTCTTCCAGGCAGGTTTATTCTCTAACAGCGATGATGTGCATCAGGTCATGGCTCGGTGCGCCCCGGATGCTGGCGCTGAGCAACTTCCCGCTGTGAACGTTCTTCCTGCGATCGGCAATGTTGCAGTTGAAGGACCGGATACTTTGAAGGTTGGTGACGACACCGGGGAGTACACGGTAACCGTCACCGATAAGAACAATGCCGTTGCTGCAAACGAGGCCGTTGAGGTACGGATCGGAAACGAGATTGTCAAAGGCCGTACTAACGACGAGGGTAAGTACATCTTCAAGTTCCAGCCTAAGGAAGCAGGCCAGGTTGCAATTGTGGCCCAGGCTGGCGGCAAGGAATCCACTCCGAAGTTACTTAAAGTAACCGGTGAGAAGGGCGGTAAGGGCGGCTCGTCCTCATCTTCTTCCTCCGATTTCTCTTTAAAGACTATCTGGCAAGTTCTCTCCGGCATTTTCACCGTGGGTATTCTTGGGATCCTCGGTTGGCTGGGGTTGGTAAACTCCGGCGTATTACCAATTCGCCTGTAGCACGCCACCACTAGGGGTGGGGTTAAGTGTCTGCTAAAATCTAGCTACTTAACCTCACCCCTTTTTCTTTTTGTACTGGAAGGCACCTACTATAATGGCCCGTTTTATCGACCGCGTCGTCTTACATCTAGCGGCAGGTGATGGCGGCAATGGCTGTGCCTCCGTGCACCGGGAAAAATTCAAACCACTTGGTGGCCCCGACGGCGGCAACGGCGGACATGGGGGCGACATCATTTTGGAGGTGTCGCCTCAAGTTCACACCTTGCTAGATTTGCATTACCGCCCGCATATCAAAGCTGGTCGTGGCAAAAATGGCGCCGGTGATCACCGTAATGGTGCCCGTGGCGAGGATATGGTGTTGGAAGTTCCAGCGGGCACCGTTGTGTTGAGTGAGACAGGGGAAACTCTTGCTGATCTCACCACTGTGGGTATGCGGTTTATTGCAGCTGAAGGCGGATACGGTGGCTTGGGTAACGCCGCGTTAGCATCTGCCGCCCGAAAGGCGCCTGGTTTTGCATTAAAGGGGGAGCCAGGCGAAACCCATGATGTGATTTTAGAGCTGAAATCTATGGCCGATGTTGGATTGGTGGGATATCCGTCGGCAGGCAAGTCCTCATTGATTTCGGTGTTATCGGCAGCTAAGCCGAAAATCGGTGACTATCCCTTCACCACGTTGCAACCTAATTTAGGCGTGGTTGAAGTTGGACACGATACCTTTACCATCGCAGATGTTCCAGGCTTGATTCCGGGTGCCTCGGAAGGCAAGGGATTGGGGTTGGATTTCTTGCGTCACATCGAACGAACCGCCGTGTTAGCACATGTAGTAGATACTGCGACATTGGAACCCGGCCGCGATCCTGCTTCAGATATTGAGGCGTTGGAAGCGGAACTCGCAGCGTATCAGTCGGCGCTGGATGAAGACACCGGCCTGGGTGATTTGCGGGATCGGCCTCGTATCATCGTGTTGAATAAGGCGGATATTCCTGAGGCTGAAGAGCTTGCCGAGTTTGTAAAAGCAGATTTGATCGAGCAATTTGGGTGGCCAGTCTTTATCATTTCTGCTGTTGCGCGTAAAGGCTTAGATCCGTTGAAATATAAATTGCTAGAGATCGTGCAGGAGGCGCGAAAAGCTCGCCCGCAACAAAAGGCGGAACCGAAGCTTATTGTTCGTCCGAAGGCTGTTGATGCCAAGGGCAAGGGCCACGATTTTAGTATTGAAGAAGATCCGGAAATCCCCGGTGGTTTCATTATTCTCGGGGAGAAACCCCAGCGGTGGATCATGCAGACCGATTTTGAAAATGATGAAGCTGTTGGGTACCTGGCGGACCGGCTTAACCGCATGGGAGTGGAAGATGCCTTGGCTAAGGCGGGAGCTAAAGCCGGATGTGCCGTGACCATTGGGGAGGTTACTTTCGAGTGGGAACCGATGACGGCCGCTGGCGTGGATCCCACATTGACGGGCAGAGGAACTGATATACGGTTGTCCCGGACGGAGCGGGTTTCGGCTGCGGAACGTAAACGTGCCTCGCAGGTGCGACGTGGCTTGATTGATGAATTTGACTACGGTGACGGCCAGGAAGCAGACCGGGAGCGGTGGCAGGGCTAAGCTTTTCGACGCCTCATCTGCTGCAGTCACAACACTTACAAAGGATGTTTCTTCATGTCTCACGTGCGTGAGCTAATCACCTCGGCTAAGCGAGTCGTGGTTAAGATAGGTTCTTCCTCGTTGACCAACTCTGATCATACGGTTGACCCGTTTCGCATAGACCAGCTGGTCGATGCGATCCAGGCGCGGCTTGCACTCGGGACGGAAATGATTGTGGTTTCTTCCGGCGCAGTGGCCGCTGGGATGGGGCCACTGGGGCTTGCATCGCGGCCAGCTGATCTGGCAACTAAGCAGGCTGTCGCCTCAGTCGGTCAAGTCCACTTGATGCATACTTGGGGTACGAGTTTCTTAAGACATAATCGCACCATCGGTCAAGTGTTGTTAACCGCCTCTGACGCGGGTCGCCGGGATCGGGCACGGAATGCGCAACGAACCGTCGATAAGCTGTTGCGGCTGGGGGTGGTGCCTATCGTTAATGAAAATGATACAGTGGCACACACGGAAATGCGATTTGGTGATAACGACCGTCTAGCTGCCATTGTTGCCCATCTCGCCTGCGCGGATGCTTTAATATTGCTAAGCGACGTCGACGGGTTATACGACAAAAACCCCTTGGAACCAGACGCCCAGTTTATTGCTGAAGTTCGGGACGGCAATGACTTAAAAGGTGTCATTGCTGGTGACGGCGGTGTGGTGGGTACCGGAGGGATGGCATCGAAAGTTTCGGCGGCGCGAATTGCTTCTCGTGGTGGCATTCCCGTGTTGCTCACCAGCGCGGATAACATTGGTGCTGCATTAACCACCGCTAACGTCGGAACGGTTTTCCATCCAAAAGAAAACCGATTATCAGCATGGAAATTCTGGGCGTTATACGCTGCGGATACTGGTGGAACGTTACGTATCGACGCTGGTGCAGTCGTCGCAGTTACCTCTGGCGGTAATTCGCTGCTGGCGGTCGGAATCACTGAGGTTGATGGTGATTTCCACTCCGGTGAAATTGTCGAAATCGTTGGTCCTAATGGTGAGATCATTGGCCGTGGGGAAGTCTCCTACGATTCGGAGACCTTGGTGGGAATGCTTGGAAAACATTCCGATGAACTGCCGCCGGGAATGCAGCGTCCAGTAGTCCATGCCGATTATCTCTCCGATTACGCTTCTCGTGCTTAGCTTAAAACCCCAGGTTTATCCCCTGGGGTTTTGGTTATTTATTGGAATGTCCGAATAACGCATCCTTGGGGCGTTAAGTGACAGATTTCTATCTTAATCCTTTCTTGCAGGTGGAAGGGGGTGAATAAAGGGGGTGTTAAGTATTGTTTGGTAAGCCTTATCGGTTTATTGTGTGTGTTGTCCACATAAATCCCAATCTCTTTTAAGGAGTTTTCTATATGTCGCGTAGGTTTATTGCCGCACTTGGGCTGGCAACCTCTTTGGCGGTGGGCGCTGGTGTCGTTAACCCAATCGCTGCAACTGCACAGAACGCACAGCAGTGCAAGGTGTCCATCGAATCTGGCTCTCTGAATTGGGGTATCAAGCATTCATGGCGTAGCTATGTAAAGGGGCCAATCGCAAAAGGCGATTGGACAATTGAAGGTGCAGTTACCGAAAACGATGCTGCAAAGAAGCGGGCAACTGATTATCAGCTTAAGTTCGCCGTTGATCCAGCTGCTTCCACCATCGAAGTTGGTCCAGACGGTAACGTAACCGCAGCCACCATCAAGACCCAAGCATCGAAGGTTGTATTCAGCGGTCACCACGATGCATTGAGCTCCACCTTCATCTCTCCGTATGTAGAGGTAGCGGGCAATACTGTTAAGACTGGTACCACCTATGAAGGCTACTACGTTGAGGGTAAGGGCATGGCTGAATATACGCCACAGGACCGTACCTCTGATAACTTCCGTACCGGAACGGATACCTTTGCCTCCGGTGATGCTTCCTGGAAGGTTGACGATTCTGCTGCTACGTTGACCGGAACAAACATCAAGTACCAGGCAAAGCCAGGTACCCGGTATGACGAAGACACACACCGGCAGTACATTGAGGGTGTCGACCTAATCTTCATGGGTCAGTACCACGCTGGCAACAAGCCAGAAATGGACGATGTTAATGTTGAGCTGAAGCTCAAGAAGGACTGTGGCGAAGCTCCGAAGCCTACCAAGACTTCCGAGCCGGGTAAGCCTTCGGAGACCACCAAGACTTCTGAGCCGAGTAAGCCAACCAACACCACTAAGCCTTCCGAGCCAAAAGATCCTGGTAAGGACAAGCAAAGCACGATGAACGATAAGCTTAAGAAAGCCATCATCGGTATCGTCAGCGTTCTGGGAATCGGTGGTTTGCTGGCAGGGCTGTTCCAGTGGCTGTCGCGCTCCGGTTTAGTTCCTGGTCTGCCAAAGTTCTAAATCGGCGGTAAAATTCGTTACTGAACCCCCATTAATACCCTGAACCCAAGGGAGCGGCTGGGCATGTGAATCCTCTCATGTGCCCAGCCGCGTTTTGCATGCCAATAAAAGGTACTGATTGGGCGCCCATCTGGAAAGCGGTGACGTATAGCTATGGCGCCAGGTGTTTTCGCTGCATCTGCCACCAACGCCACGGGAATGTGTTCTATCTACTGTTGTGAGTAGATATGCACTGTGGTTTCGGTTTGGCGCTTATTGCGTCCGTTAATAATTTGCTTGCCTTCAAATGAGATTTATGTGGAGAAAAGGATTGGGGTTTTATTACATTTGCAAAGTTGTCTTAATGACTATTTCGGGTTTTTATTTGCCTCTACCTAATTAATTAGATCATCATTGAAGTTACTTTTAAGGATACTGGGGTGTGCGTGCACACTATACAAGCGAAAAATCAAGGTTTCTAAAGGCCATGAAAGAAAATAATGTAACAAGCCCGCTGCTGAAAACCGCAAGCGCGCTATTTTTGGTTAGTGCCCACAAAATCTCTTGGCTGTAAGAACCAAACACCCTACAATGAGCTGGTATGACTGCTGAGCGGGAAGAAGTGTTACAAAAAGCGCGTGTGGCTAAAGAAATCGCGCCGATTATCGCCGGATGTTCTAGCGCGAAGAAGGATGAGGTTCTGCTAGCTGTGGCAGCTGCCTTGGTTGACAATACCTCCGATATTCTTGCCGCGAACGCCACCGATATTGAACGCGGGCGGGCAGCTGGGATGAGTAAGTCGCTCATTGACCGGTTAGCCTTAGACGCCGACCGCATAGCTGGTATGGCGGGCGGTTTGCGGCAGGTTGCTGCGTTGAAAGACCCAGTGGGTGAAGTTATTCGGGGTTCCGTTATGCCTAATGGGGTGCAGATGCGCCAAGTGCGGGTGCCGCTTGGGGTGATGGGCATGGTGTATGAGGCACGCCCTAACGTCACCATTGATGCATTTGGGCTCGCATTGAAGTCCGGGAACGTCGCGTTACTTCGCGGGTCGAAATCTGCGAAAACCTCCAATGAAAAGCTGGTTACTCTTGTTCAAGATGTTTTAGCACGGCATGATCTTCCCCGCGAAGCCGTGCAGCTGCTGCCGTGCGAGTCTCACGACAGTGTGCAGGATCTCATCACAGCGCGTGGTTTGGTTGATGTTGTGATTCCGCGAGGTGGCGCGGGTTTGATTAATGCTGTGGTGACCGGTGCGACGGTACCGACCATCGAAACTGGAACCGGCAACTGTCATCTGTATATCGACCGGGAGGTTGATCTCGAACAGGCGATTGCCTTGCTGATTAACGGTAAGACGCGGCGCACCTCGGTCTGTAACGCCACCGAGACGGTATTGATCGATGCGGGCCTTAGGGACGTCGAAAAGCGGGAAATCATTGACGCACTACACAGCGCAGGAGTGACAGTGCACGGCGACACCGAACCCTGGGAAACGCTCGGGATCGCCGGTGTCGTCGCAGCAGATGAAGACGATTGGGCAAACGAGTACCTTTCGATGGACATAGCAGCGAAGCTTGTCGACGGCTTAGATGCAGCATTGGCACATATTCGTACTTACAGTACTGGGCATACCGAGGCGATTGCCACCACCAACGCCACGACCGCACTGCGGTTTGCCAACGAAGTTGATTCAGCCGCAGTGATGATCAATGCCTCCACCGCTTTTACCGACGGGGAGCAATTCGGGATGGGTGCAGAAATTGGCATTTCTACCCAAAAACTTCACGCGCGCGGACCCATGTCCTTGCCAGAACTAACAAGCACCAAGTGGATTTTGCACGGCACTGGACAGACTCGGCCGTAATGTTTTCGGAGCGCTAGATCTATGACAACCCCACGCACACCTCGCCGCATCGGAATTATGGGCGGTACTTTCGACCCGATCCATCATGGGCACCTAGTAGCAGGTTCCGAAGTGGCGGACTTGTTTAACCTCGACTTGGTAATCTTCGTCCCCACCGGGCAACCGTGGCAGAAAGCTGGACGGGATGTTTCCAAAGCTGAAGACCGATATTTAATGACGGTGATCGCCACCGCTTCGAACCCGAGGTTTAGCGTCAGCCGCATTGATATTGACCGTCCTGGTGCTACCTACACCATTGATACGCTCACCGAACTTAAGCTGGAATACCCTGACGCGGAGCTGTTTTTCATTACCGGCGCGGATGCATTAGAAAAAATATTGACCTGGCGGGATTGGGAGAAAATGTTCCACCTTGCCACCTTTGTGGGAGTTACCCGGCCCGGCTACACGTTGCACGAGGATAACATCCCAGATGAATACAAAGATCGGGTGGAATTGGTGGAAATACCAGCCATGGCGATCTCCTCGACGGGGTGCCGAGAACGAGCCCGCGCCGGGCGGCCAGTCTGGTATTTGGTGCCAGACGGGGTTGTGCAATACATCAATAAACGCGGGCTATATCAAGACGCTCATAACACATAGTGGTAGGTAAAGTGCTGCACATCGTGGAAAACCTGTGCATGCGTATGCGGGGAGTAGTTTCATATGCTGCCAGCATTCATGGGAGACTGTAGAGTGGAAATTTAAACAACATTAGGAACTAGGAATATTTGTGACTGCTTCTTTAGACACAATTGAGATTGCAAAAGTAGCCGCCCGCGCCGCGGATGAGAAACTTGCAACTAACATCGCCGTCATCGACGTATCGAATGTTATGGATGTCGCTGAGGTTTTCGTGTTGGCATGTGCTGACAACGAACGCCAGGTGCGCGCTATCGTCGAGGAAATTGAAGACGAGCTGACCAAACGTGGGCACGAACCCAAGGGGCGCGAAGGTAACCGGGAAAACCGGTGGGTGCTGCTGGATTACGGAATGCTGGTTATCCATGTGCAACGCAATATTGAGCGTGATTTTTATGGTTTGGATCGGCTATACCAAGATTGCCCGTTGATCGATGTTGAAGGCATTGACACGATGGTGCGACCCGACGACTGGGCCAGCGAGGTTGATATTCGCACCGCTGAGTCGTTGGATGATATTCCGCTTGCTGAGCCAGAGCCACAAGAGGAGCTGTAGATCATCATGACTCGCCGCCTAATTCTGTTGCGCCATGGACAGACTGAATACAATGCGACCAAACGTATGCAGGGGCACCTGAATACTGAACTCAGTGAGTTGGGTGTAGCGCAAGCTGAGGCAGCGGCGGATTTCCTTTCCACGCTGAATATCTCCACCATTGTTTCCTCCGACTTGAACCGCGCATATGACACCGCCACTGTGGTTGGGGACCGGCTTGGGGTCGCTGTGAAGAAAGACCCCCGGCTTCGGGAGACCCACCTAGGCGACTGGCAGGCTCGGTCCCGTAACGAAGTGGATGCGATGTATCCGGGGATGCGGGCAGTATGGCGCCACGATCCCACTTGGGCTCCGCCCGGCGGAGGCGAGTCGCGTGTCGATGTGGCACGGCGTGCCCGTCCGGTGGTTGATGAATTGATGCGGGACAATCAGCAATGGGACGATGGTACGGTGCTGCTGGTAGCCCATGGTGGCACGATTAGCGCGTTAACTTCCAATCTTTTGAATCTTGAGGTTCCGCAGTACCCAATGTTTTCTGGATTGGGCAATACCTGTTGGGCACAATTGACTGCCCGGCCGAAGTTTGAACTAGATAGCAATGGCAAACGCCGATTCACGCGCTTTACCCCAGATACTATTGACACCGCGCGGTGGTATCTCGATGGGTGGAACATGGGAGTGGCCTTAGGTCTAAAGTCGCCGAACTTTTCGACGATCGGTGAGGCCGGCGCGCCGGGTAAATAAAGGATTGTAGGATGCCAGTTCGGATAGTTACTGATTCTTCGTCCGGGGTTCCACCCCAGGTGGCTGCGGATCTGGGGATTACTGTTGTCGGATTGCATCTGATGGGTGATGACGACGAGCGCTCCACATCTGGGCTTTCCGCGTTGGAATTAACAGCCGCCTATGCACGGCAGTTGGAGCGCGGTGGTGATAGCGGGGTAGTTGCTCTTCATTTGTCGAAAGATTTATCAGCCACCTGGTCTGCGGCGGTCACCGCGTCGGGGGTGTTCGATGGTGCGGTGACGGTCATTGACACCCAAAGCATAGGTATGTGCGTGGGGGCGGCAGCGATGGCGGCTGCCCGGTTGGCGCTGGATGGGGCAACCGTGACCGAATGTGTCGAGTTAGCAGAGGATACCCTCGCTCGGTCACAGACATGGATTTATTTGCACCGGATTGATGAGATCCGGCGGTCGGGCCGAATTTCGGCGACCACCGCAGTGGTGTCGACGGCACTTGCGACGAAGCCGATCATGCAGATCACCGACGGTCGGATTGAATTGGCGGTTAAGACCCGTACCCAATCGAAGGCTTTTGCAAAGCTAACGGAACTTATTTGTGACCGCGCTGCGGGGCAGCCGGTGTTTATTGCTATCCAGCAGAATGAAGCGCGGGAGGCCGCGCGCACGTTGGAGACACAGCTATACGGTGAACTACCAGTGGGGTCATCAATCATGATTACGGAGATGGATCCGATTTTGGCTGTCCATTGTGGTCCGGGGGCGTTGGGGGTATCCACTGTGTTTTCGCAACGCGAAGATGAAGTGGCGCAGCCACCTGCGTCGGAGACCGAAACTGCTGTGGA
Source organism: Corynebacterium mustelae (assembly GCF_001020985.1). Lineage (NCBI taxonomy): Bacteria > Bacillati > Actinomycetota > Actinomycetes > Mycobacteriales > Corynebacteriaceae > Corynebacterium > Corynebacterium mustelae. Next base: position 2,665,243 of record NZ_CP011542.1, on the reverse strand, counting down.
TTCCGGCGCCACTGCGGGGGCGGAGTAGTCCGCTAAAGGTGGGTTTTCCACAGGGATGTGGGCCTTACTGAAAATGTTGTTTTCAGTAAGGCGGTAGTTATCCACAGAACCGAAGTAGCCCTTTCGCGCAGCTGATATTTCGATTTAGCGTCAAAGGTATGAGACGTTTCGGTTTTCTACGTCATGAGGTTGCCGCATCAGTGAGGCAACGATTGGGTGACATTACCGCTCCGCTAGGAACAGAAGAAGAACTAGCGGTGAATTTTCCCGTACCAGCTGACATCCAGTGGCGAATTAATCCCCGGGCGGCGCTGGCGTTAGGGTTTGTGATCGCTGTCGTCTCAGTGCTTGCTGTGGCCTGGAATCTTTTCACCGAAACCTCAACACCAGTTCCAGTATCGATCGCCTCGGCGCATTCGTCACTGCCTGATCGGCACATACCACCACATGCTGGGGCTGAGAGGAATCCGATTAGCGATGAAGCGGCGGCGTCGACAAGCATTGTTGTCAGTGTCGTCGGCGAGGTGGAACAATCCGGTCTGATCACACTCGCCCACAATGCCCGGGTCGCAGACGCACTGGAGAAAGCTCAGTTGAAACCGCAGGCGGCGACACTGGGGTTGAACCTCGCGCAGAAGCTTGTCGACGGCGAACAGATATTCGTCCCCCACGTTGACGACCCGGTTACGGCGCCGCCTCAACTTTTTGCTGGACAAGGGGCATCGATAAGCGGAGCGGTGGGCGGTGGCATGGTGGGAAAGCTCTCGATTAACACGGCCACGGTAACGGAATTAACCACGCTTCCCGGGGTAGGGGAGAAAACCGCGCAGGCGATCGTGGCATATCGGGAAAGCCACGGCGGGTTTTCCAGCGTTGAGCAACTCCAAGAAGTCAAAGGCATCGGGCCAGCCAAGTTCAGTGCGATTGCCGAAGAGGTTACGTTGTGACGCAATGGCGGCTGGCACCTAGTGCCTTGGTGGTGTGGGCACTAAGCTTTGCTGCGATCTGGCTGCGCGGCGGTAGCGGTCTTTGGATCGTGGTGATTGTTTTCGGCATTTCGCTCATCGGTTGCCTGAAAGTTGATGTCGGCCAGGCGATTATGTGCGGGCTGCTGGGATCGAGCACACTTATGATTTCCCTGATGCGGGTGCGGCAAGTGGATCAGTATGAATGGGCAAGAACCATCATCGCAACGGCAGTATCACGACCCAGGCGCACTAACAGCGGTTGGGTGCAGGACATTAGAGTTGCGGATTACCCAACGTATATTCCGGTCATGTCCGATACACCGCTTAATATGCCTCCCGGTGCCACGATAGAAATCACAGGCAACGTGGTAACGAGCAATCGGATCGGATTAAGCCACATCCTTATTACAGCCCAGGACTGGCACATACTTGCGTCTCCACACATAACCCATGCGGTCAGCAACGCGATCAACACCAGCTTTACTCACGCAGTATCACGCTATATTGAGGGGGATGCAGCCGCGCTCATTCCCGCCATGGTGCTAGGAGATACCACCGCGCAATCGGCGGAATTTAGCGAGGTTGTGAAAGCAAGCGGCTTGGCGCATCTCACGGCGGTTTCTGGTGCCAATGTGGCGATCGTTGCGACCTGTGTGGCGCTGGTAGCAGCCCGATTAACGTTGCTGCTACGTAGCTGTGTGGTGCTGGTTGCCATGCTTGCATTCGTGACACTAGTAGGCCCAGAACCTTCGGTATTACGTGCCACGGTCACCAGCGTGGCAGCTGTGGTGGCGGTTGTTGCTTCCAGCACCAGCACCCCGATTCATGGTCTAGCGCTGACGATTATCGGGTTGCTGTTGTGGGATACAAGTTTGGCTTCACACTTCGGATTTATATTATCGGTAGCCGCAACCGCAGGAATCCTGCTTCTTTACCCAGTTCTACTGAGATTTTTCGTTTTACTTCCAGTTCCTGCCATCCTCCTACGGGCGTTAGCCGTGGCATTAGCTGCCCAATTGGTCACCATGCCGATTGTCGCCACCATGAGCGGAACCATTTCTGTTGTTGCGGTGCTGGCAAACATCCTCACCGCACCGGTGGTTGCGCCCATCACCTTGCTCGGAATGGCGTCTGTTGTATTAAGTATCATCCACCCCAGCATCGCCATGCCGCTGATTCTTCTTTTAGATCCCTTAGCACAGTGGGTGGTGTTTATCGCTAAAACCACAGCCCGCTTGCCTGGGGCGCAACTTAGCATCGATTCGCCTTTTGCTTTCTGGTGGGCACTGCTCGCCGCCTGCTGGGTGGTGGTGTTACTGTATCGGCGGTTGTTTAAAACCCTGATAGTACTAATCATTGCGATGGTGGTCATTCCTAGCCAACCGTTAGATCTCAGTCGCCCACAGCCACGCGACCCCCGAAGCCTATTAACCGTTACGGTTTCAGACATCAAGGAATTAGAAAAACTCGGACGCGACGTGAACCGCGACGGGCGAAGCGACGGAATACCACCAGGTACCGAAGCTGTTTTGGTGTTACGCGCTCCGCCAGCGCGCCGGGGCGTACAGGTGAAACCAATTCACCGCCCCACCATTACACGAGAGGGTATCCCGGTAATCTTTGTCGATCAGGCTCCGGGCGTCATTGTGTATAGCGACGGTACTCAACATGCGGTGGATGGGAGTTTTTAAGGCCGCAATCCTGCACCCTTTTTCGAGCATGGGTTAAAGTATGGGACATGCCCAATCCACAGGTTCATTTGATCGTCGGCGATGAAGAATTCCTCGCCGAGCGCGCCCGGCTAGAGGTTGTTGCTTCACTGAGGGAACAATCACCGGAGGGCGAAAACCTGGTGGTAACCACCGTGCGGGCCGGTGACGTCACCGAGGCGGAAATCATTGACATGTGCAGCCCCTCCCTTTTCGGCGAGGATCGCATTATCGTGTTGAACAAAATGGAGGAAGCGGGGAAAGAACCAGCCGAGCTTGTGTTGAAATTTGCGGTCGATCCGGGACCTGGAATCTACCTGATTATCGTGCATTCCGGTGGGGGACGCACGAAATCAATGGTGCCTAAGCTGAAGAAAATTGCCGAAGTTCATGAGGTTCCCAAACTAAAAGCAAGTGCGAAAACCAGCTGGGTGACCGCAGAATTTCGTCGACACGGGGTGCGCCCCACTCCGGATGTGGTGCATGCATTACTAGAAGGCGTGGGTTCAGATTTGCGGGAACTAGCCAGCGCTGTTAGCCAACTAGTGGCCGACACCCAAGGCGAAATCACCGAGGCGAAAGTCCGGGAATATTACGCCGGGGTGGCGGAGGTGTCTGGTTTCGATATAGCTGACTTAGCCTGCAGCGGTAACAGCAGGCGGGCTATAGCCAGTATGCGCCGGGCGCTGCAACTGGGATTGGAACCGGCGGCCTTAGCGGCGGCGTTGTCGATGAAAGTATCAGCTATAGCGCGGCTTTATAGTCTGCGGGGGCGGGTGGATAAATCCCTAGCAGGCAAGTTGGGTATGCATCCCTTCGTTTTAGAAAAAACTGCCCAATTAGCTAGGCGTTGGTCCGGCGATGCGGTCAGCGAGGCAGTGATTGTGATCGCGGAACTTGATGCAAGTGTCAAAGGCCAAGGTGGCGATCCGAAATTCGCATTGGAAAACGCCGTGCTAAAAATAGCCAAATTAGCGGGCTAAAGTTCCTAGAATGAAGGCATGTCTGAAAAGCCCATGTCTTCTGAAGAACTTGAACAATCCTATGCCAACGCCACCATCAACGACGATGCTGCCCCGGAGGATAGCGCTGAACTTCCACCAGAATTGCAGCAATTCGTAGCCAAACTTTTTAATCTCGCCCGCAACGGCGGCCCCGGTGCCGCCGAGCATTTGGTGCAATACGTGGAGGCTGGGCTGTCCCCGAATCTGACCAACCATGAAGGAAACTCCCTGCTGATGCTGGCTGCATACAATGGGCATGCCGACATCGTGACTGCCTTAGCTAAGGTAGGGGCGGACGTGGACCGACTGAATGACCGGGGGCAATCGCCACTGGCGGGCGCTATTTTCAAAAAGGAAACAGCCGTTGTTGAAGCGCTTATCGACGCTGGCGCGAACCCACTAGCAGGCCACCCCGACGCAATCGCCTGTGCCGATATGTTTGGGCAAACTGAATTAGCCGAGCGTCTGCGGGCATTGGCTGGCTAAAAGCACACATAAGCCCCGGTCACCAGTCGTGTCATTGGTGGCCGGGGCTTAAGTGTTTTAGGTGCTGAGCGACGGATCAACCGTGTACCGCGCTTCGGTATTGGCGGCGATATCGTCAAGCGTGACCCCAGGGGCAAGCTCGATGAGATTCAAATGATCGTCAACCACGTCGAAGACCCCCAGGCTGGTAATGATGCGCTGCACCACACCAGCGGCGGTAAGCGGATAGGTGCACTCAGCAAGCAATCTAGGTGAGCCGTCCTTGCTCACGTGATCTAACACCGCGATGACTCGCTGGGCGCCTTTGACTAGATCCATCGCTCCGCCCATGCCATTCATCTTTTTGCCAGGAATACCCCAATTGGCAATATCGCCTTTCTCGGAAACTTGCAACGCCCCCAGGATCGCGGTGTTGATGTGCCCGCCTCGAATCATCGCAAAGCTTAACGACGAACTAAAGGTGGCACCGCCCGGCTTAAGCGTGACAGTCGTCTTTCCTGCGTTGATCAAGTCGGCGTTAACCTCTGACTCGGTGGGGTAGGGGCCCATATTCAAAATGCCGTTTTCACCATGCAGGGTTACCGTCACCCCCTCCGGCACGAAATTCGCCACCTCGGTGGGAACCCCCACCCCAAGGTTGATGTATTCGCCATCCCGAAGCTCCTGGGCTGCCCGGTTACCAATGCCGCTGCGGCTCCACCCCTTCCCGTCTGGGTTAAGTAGCTCAGCATCGGTGTGTGCCTGGGACTGGCCGCCGTCGTCACTACGGGTGCGGATAATCTCAATTGGTTTTGCTGCTACCTGTTCCGGGCTTAGCGGTAGAACCCGATCGACGAAGATTCCCGGTAGGTGAATCTCATCCGGATCAAGGGTGCCGGTTTCGACAAGCTCCTCAACCTCAACAATGGTGATTCCACCGCACATGGCGGCTTCAAAATTGAAATTCTGGGCTGAAAGATTGAACACCAAATTTCCAGCCCGGTCGCCTTTCTTGGCACGGATCAATGCGAAATCCGTAGTGATTGCCTCCTCAAAAACAAAGGTGCGCTCCTCGCCACGGAAGGTCATCACCCGGGTCTCTTTTGGCGGGGACGGCGACGCGATGGAACCGTCGGGGTTAAACCGCTGCGGCAACCCGCCCAATGCGACGGCGGTATCGGCGCCGGTGGCGGTGTAGAACCCCGGAATTCCCGCGCCGCCTGCACGCATCCGCTCCGCCAACGTGCCCTGGGGGATCAACTCCACCTCAATTTCGCCGTTGAGGTACTGGCGTTCAAATTCGATATTGAAACCGACATAGGAACCGCCGAATTTACGCATCAAGTGCTTTTCGCTAAACCGTGCAAGCCCTAAAGACTCGCCAGTGACCTGTGTACCAGGGTTATTGGAATACACCACAAGATCGTTGATGCCGCGTTCGGCTATCGCCTCGATCAACACCAGGGGGTTTCCGCAGATTCCGAAACCACCGATGGCAAGGTTCGCGCCGGGCGTGATCCCTGCGATGGCTTCGTCAACTGATCTCACTACTTTATCGACCATCATTCATTCCTTCTGTTGGGTCTGACGGGAAGAATTTAGGCGAATGGTGATTAGTTATTGTTGTGATGCAGGTTACATGCCAATGGTGGGTAGGGGAAGAGGGGTTAAATTTCGGCTACCCCCACCGCGTTGAGAGCCATGCGGCAGTAGGTTTCTTGCAGCTCCGCTAAGCTGCGCGGTCCGTCGGGCCGGTACCAATTTGCAACCCCCATCCCCATGTCGACGAGTGCGTAGGAGGCGATCTTCGGGTCGGGGCAGGAGAAGTCGCCTGCCGTTATTCCGTCCTCAATGATCCGGATCCATCTATTCACGTAATCGCGTCGCAGTTGGGTCAGTAGGGTGCGGTCGGGGTCTTGCAGGGTGGAAATCTCCCGGTTGGTTACCCGGATTTCCAATCGGCGTTCCGCATGAAACTGCAGGTGGATCGCCATGGTTGCGCTGAGCTTTTCAGCAGGCGACGTTGTTCCCGCGATGGCGCGGGCGTGTTGGGTGAGAAGGTCGGACATGGTGGTGGTCATGATCGTTGCCAGGATTTCATGCTTGGAAGAAAAGTGGTTATACAGGCTCGATGCCCGAATTCCGATGGCCTCCGCAATGTCTTGCATGCCAGTCCCGTAATAGCCGCGTTCGGCGATGATCTCGAGGGCTGCGGCGAGGATTTCGGTTCTGCGCGTGAGCTTCTTCATGTCTGTCATTGTGGTCGAATTTCCTGCGAATTACCATTCGGTTTGTTTCTTTGGGTTTTCGCAATTTTAGAGCGATGTATTGACAGTTATTGAGATCTGCGTCATACTCGTTTTAACGAATGGTTATTAGTTATTGTTGTGAAGCTTTTCCCGCTGGCAGCTGACTTGGCTGCACTCAGACTATCCACAAAGGACACACGTTATGCCTCACAACCTTCTTGCTCCCAGCACCGATTACTACGGAATTTTTTCCGATCTCGACCCGGCCGATGAAAAATGGTGGGCTACCGCCCGCGACTTTGGCGTGGAATGCCTGAAAGTCATTAATGAGGATTGGGAAATCGGTCGCACCAACCCAGATCTCGTGCGCGCACTTGGTGACCGTGACCTCTTTACTGATGGAGTGGAAATTCCTGGTCACGAAGTTATGAGTCCACTGGCCGCAGGCTTGGTCGCAATGGAAATTTCTCGTGCGGATGGTTCCATGGGTGCGGTCGCCGCAGTCCAAGGCGGGCTGGTCATGCGCTCGATCATGCTGTACGGCTCGCAACAGCACCGCGATACTTATATTGAAAAACTCGCTCGGGGTGAAATCTTCGGCGCTTTCGGGCTCACGGAGCCCGACCACGGTTCCGATGCGGTGGCGCTAGAAACCACGGCGGTTCTCGACGGCGATGATTACGTACTCAACGGGCAAAAACGGTGGATCGGGTTCGGCGCTAACGGACATCTCACGATTATCTGGGCCAGACTGGAAGACGGCGGCGTCGGTGGTTTCTTGGTGCCGCAAACCACCCCGAATTACCAGGCCGAAATCATCAAAGGCAAGGGGGTGCTGCGCGCTATCGACCAATCGCTAATCACCCTGAAAGACGTCCGGGTGCCTGCGGAAAACCGGCTGCCCGGGGTATCTTCCTTCAAAGACGTGTCCAAGGTGTTATCGGCCACACGCTCCGGTGTTGCCTGGGCGGCACTGGGGCACGCGATCGCGTGCTATGAAATTGCCTTGGAACACGCGAAAACCCGCACCCAGTTCGGGAAACCGCTGGTGAAGTTCCAAATCATTCAGCAACGGTTGTCGGAAATGCTCCAGGACATCACGTCGATGGCGCTGCACTGCAAACAACTGGCCGTGCTGGAAGCGGCCGGGCACCTTGCGCCGGAACAGGCCTCGATGGCGAAAGGCTATTGCACGAAACACGCCCGCATTGTCGCAGCAAACGCGCGGGACATGCTGGGTGGCTCGGGGATTTTGCTGGAAAACCACATCATTCGGCACATGGGTGATCTCGAAGCCCTGCACACCTACGAAGGAACCGAGACCATCCAGCACCTCATCGTGGGCCGCAAGATCACCGGCACCGGGGCTTTTGCCTGATCGCCTAATCCAAGGAGGATATTTTCAGATGCACGAAGATGTATTTATTATTGGTGCGGCTCGGACACCCATCGGGAAATTTAACGGATCGCTGGCGGGGCTGAACTGTGCGGAACTAGGGGCCATTCCGGCGGCCGCTGCAATCGAGCGTGCCCATGTTTCGCCAGCCGACATTGGTTCGGTGGTTGTCGGCAATGTGATCCCAACCCGGCCGGAAGACCTGTACCTGTCCCGAATGGTGGGCCGTGAGGTGGGTGTACCCGAAGGTGCCGCCGCGTTTAACGTCAATCGGTTATGCGGTTCCGGGGCGCAGGCGATCGTCTCCGCCGCCCTGGAAATTTGCCACGGCGTTGCGGATATTGCGCTTGCCGGTGGTGTGGAATCCATGAGTAATGCTCCCTATTCGGTAACTGGATTGCGTCACGGGGTCCGGATGGGCGATAGCATGAACCGCGATTGGATGATCGGGACTCTTAATTGTCCATTCGATCAGGTGCATATGGGGATTACCGCCGAGAATATCGCGGCTGAGCTTGGGATTAGCAGGCACGACCAGGATGAATTTGCCGCACTGTCGCAAGAACGTGCCGCGCAGGCGCAAAATGCTGGGCTTTTCGACGCCGAAATAGTCGCCGTGGGGGACTTTAGCCGTGATGAACACCCGCGCCCCACCACCGTCGAAAAGCTCAGTGGGCTGCGTCCTGCCTTCCAAAAAGATGGAACGGTGACTCCCGGAAACTCCTCTGGCATCAACGACGGCGCCGCGTTTACGGTGTTGGCGTCGACAAGCGCGGTGAAAACCCACAACCTAAGCCCGTTGGCGCGCATCGCTGGCTGGGCGGTGGCTGGTGTCGCACCGCATCTCATGGGGCTGGGGCCAATTCCGGCGGTGCCGAAGGCGCTCGCGCAGGCGGGGATTAGTCTTGCCGATATTGGGGTCATCGAATCGAATGAAGCATTTGCCGCCCAAGCGCTGGCCGTGAGTCGGGAGCTTGGTTTCGATCCGGCGATCGTCAACCCCAACGGCGGCGCGATCGCATTGGGGCATCCGCTCGGGGCAACCGGTGCGATCCTGACCGTGAAAGCTATCTACCACATGCAGCGGCACAACCTCCGCTATGGCCTGGTCACCATGTGTATCGGTGGCGGGCAAGGCATCGCGGTGGTATTAGAAAACCCAGGAGTTTCGTTATGACAGATCTACAAACCGCAGTGGTTTTCGGCTCCGGTTCCATGGGCTCCGGCATCGCCGCGCTATTAGCAAGTACCGGCGTGAAGGTGCATCTGCTCGATATGCCCGCCGACGGGCCAGACCGCAACGCCCGAGCCCGCGCGGCCGTCGACCTGCAACTCAAACGCGGCGGGTTCTTCCATAAAAAATTCGCGGCGAATATCACGGTCGGAAATTCCGAAGATGACCTTGCAGTGGTTGCGGATGCACAATGGGTTATCGAAGCGATTTTTGAAAACCTTGATGCCAAGCGGTCGCTATATGCCGCAATCGCGCCGTTTTTAGGCCCCGATACCGTCCTGAGTTCCAATACCTCCACGATTCCGCTGGCCAAGCTAAGCGCCGAGTTGGCGCAGGAGCACCGCAGCAATTTCTTCATCACGCATTTCTTCAATCCGCCTCGGGTTATGCCGTTGGTTGAGGTGGTCGCCGCAACCTCCGACGCCCCGCTCATGGGCTGGCTTATCGACGTCATCGAGCGGCAGCTCGGCAAAAGCGTGCTTATTTGCCGCGATACGCCTGGGTTTATCGCCAACCGGATCGGCAATTTTTGGATGGCGGTGGCCGCCCGCATCGCCTTGGATTCGGGCATTGATCCGGAATACGCTGACGCGGTTTTCAGTAAACCGTTCGGAATTCCGCGCACCGGCGTGTTCGGGCTTTTCGATTACATCGGCCTGCAACTCGTTCCCGACGTGTGGAGAAGTCTGCATAACACGCTTCCGGCGACCGACGCGCTCCAAAAATACAACGTCGTGGAACATCCGCTCTTTACCGGGCTGATTGAGCGGGGGTTGACTGGGCGCACCGGGGATTCTGGCTTCTATAACGGCCCGGATCAGGTGATTGATTCCACCTTCGAGTATCGACCCAAGCGGCAGGTCACCATTCCCACCGACCTGATACAGCTGGTCACCAGCAATGATTACGCACGCCAGGTGTTTGTAGAAACCCTACGCTATTGCTGCGACCACGCCCACGACATTGCGAATACTATCGCCGATATTGATGCGGGCATGGAACTTGGTTATTCCTGGCAGCGCGGGCCCTTCGCGTTGGCGGACGCTATCGGCGTGGACACCATCGTCTCGCTTTTCGACGACAACCCGCCCTCGCTTCTACTCGAAGCCGTCGCGGCGGGTGGCTTCTACCAGGCGTTTAGCTCCGATTCCCCGGCGAAAGCCGAATCGGGGGAGGTCCTTGCCACATCGCCTGCAGCCACCCTAACCCGATTGCCCTCCGGGATCGGGGTGCTAACCATCACCACGAAACTGGGGATCATCACCACCGATGTGCTTGCCGCCCTCAACACCGCGGCTGAATCCGATCTGCGCGGACTAGTCATCACATCCAATGACCCCAAGGCCTTTAGCGCGGGTGCTGAACTAAGCAGCCTAGTCACTGGCGGCAAAGGTTTCATCGATATTGGTGTGTCCGTTTACCGCAAGCTCCAGTTTGCGCCGTTTCCGGTGGTGGCGGCCGTGCACGGGATAACACTGGGTGGTGGTGCGGAACTGATGTTGCACGCCGATACCGTGGTGGCACACGTGGATACTAAACTCGGTTTTCCCGAACGAAGCGTCGGAATCTTTCCCGGCTGGGGCGGGGTAGTGCAGCACCTGATCCGGCATTTAGAAGCCGGAACGAAAAACCCGCATCAGGCGGTGTTCGACTTTGCAATGTCCGCCGCACGCCTCCAGACCGCCTTTGATGCCCAAGACAACTGCCTATTACGGCCCAGTGACAGGATCGTCGCCTCACGCAAACATCTGCGTGACATGGCCATTCAGGTGGCTACGGAACTGGCCGCTGATTACCGACCTCCCGTCGAACAATCTATTCCGCTCTACCAGGGGCAACCATTAAATCGTGCGGTGACCGGTGAGGTCGCCGATGTGAAAGTTGGCCAGTGCTTGGCGCAGCTTCTCACCGGGGACGGGGAACTGGCCGAAACCGAGTTCTCGAAGAAATCCACCGAACTCGCCTTTGAGGCCATTAGCAACCCAGCGAACGCCGAACGGGCGAAGGCCGTTGCTACTGGGATAAAACGCAGCTAGACCCCAAAAGTCGAACAAAACCGCCAGTTCAATAGCAAAAACTCGCCACGTCGCAGCATATGCGGGTGGCGAGTTTTTAGATGAAAAGCTTAAAAGTGTTAAGCCATCTTGTTCAGGGCGTTAGCCATCTTGGACTTCTTGTTCGCAGCGTTGTTGCGGTGGAAGACGCCCTTGGTGACGGACTTATCCAGTGCGCGGGAAGCTACCCGCAGCTGTGCCTCAGCGGCAGCCTTGTCACCTTCGGCAACGAGTTCGCGGAACTTGCGGATCTCGGTGCGGACAGCGGAACGAACAGCTTGATTACGCTGACGACGCTTTTCGTTGGTGAGGACGCGCTTTTTTTGAGACTTGATATTTGCCATGACAATTACCTCTTAATCTTGCAGCAAAAGACCACCTAGATTTTGGTGTGAAATTTAACCGGGTAACAACCCCAAGGTCCTGGTTGTGTGGTGAAAATCATCTAGGTGCTGTTGTATTGGACAACGAGGAAAAACTCTAGCACGAATGAAGTGCTAAGCCCAACCGTGGTCGGAGCGCAGCCGATTGGCAATGCGATTGAACCGATGTTCCGGAATGACGGCCCCTTGGCGTCGAATAGCGGTTTCCGGGACTTTAATCACTTTATCCAGCCGTACCCAGGATTGCCGTCCAGCATCGTCCCACGGGCCCGCGCCGATGTCGAGCCAGTTTGTGGAATCCGCATGGCTGGGATTGGGGGAGGTGAGTAGCCCGATGATCATATCTCCGTGGCGACCAACGACGACCAAGGCGCGTTCGATCAGCGATCCGGTTTGATCGTCCGGTGCGACCCAGAACCACACGATCTCGCCGGGGTCGACATGGCCGTCCATATTTGGGGCGTAAAAAAGACTACGGGGGCAGGCTGCGGCGGGGCAGACGGTGAACTCGGCGAAGTTTTCTTGACGAATATCGGTGGGTACGGTGGTTTCGTGTAGTCCCAGCCGGGAATACAACATGGTGAGTCCCTCATCAAGGGGGTCATTGTGGTCACGCTTGAACCAGCGCAGCATCTTATTAAGAAAGCCGGTGGGTTTGGGCGCGCGGGAGGGGCGGCCAGCGGTCGGCGTCGTTGCGGGTTTGGCGTCCCTGCGGAGACTCATACTCATCACTCTAGTCACATCTGTCCCACTAGTGTTCATTCCGACATGCGGAAAGGCGAACCTTTATCTATAGGGCTATCCGGTCACATCACCTTGAGTGTTACAGCCCGTTGATAAAACTGGTGTACCTGTACACAATCATTGCAGAAAATCTTAAGGTTGTCATGCGGTTAAATTAATAACGTTTGGGCAACGGGGGTGAATGTTGCCCCCGTGTGAAAAGGTATTTCGTCCAGCGCAAAAATGTCACCTCAAGGTCTGTTATTTTCCGATTTAGTTAACCTGCTCACCTATCTGGGGGTAAGTGCAGGCAACCGTGTCTTAATGACGGCGGTGACACGTTGCTAACAGGCAAACGTCGACAAGCGATAGCAGTGCAAACACCGGACTAAGAAAACACACCACAATGCGGTAATGTGAGGGGGATTAAACAAGAAAGGGAGACAGCAAGATAATGCCCAAGAATTTCGCGGAAAAGACGTTTACGGATCTTTCCCAAATCCGTAACTTCTGCATCATCGCGCACATTGACCACGGCAAATCGACACTGGCGGACCGTATCCTCCAGTTCTCGAACGTCGTCGATGCCCGCGACATGCGCGATCAGTACTTGGACAATATGGATATTGAGCGCGAACGCGGCATTACCATCAAAGCCCAAAACGTGCGTCTGCCGTGGGTTCCCCGCACCGGCCCACACGCTGGCGAGGAAATCGTCATGCAAATGATCGACACCCCCGGCCACGTCGACTTCACCTATGAGGTCTCCCGCGCGCTCGAAGCCTGCGAAGGCGCAATTTTGCTTGTCGACGCCGCCCAAGGCATCGAAGCCCAAACACTTGCCAACCTCTACCTGGCGATGGAAAACGACCTGGAGATCATCCCGGTCCTTAATAAAATCGACCTGCCTGCCGCCGACCCGGAGAAATACGCGCTCGAAATCGCCCACATCATCGGCTGCGAACCCGAAGAAGTACTGCGGGTATCCGGCAAAACCGGCGAAGGTGTGGAATTACTGCTGGACAAGGTGGCCGAACTAGTGCCCCCACCAACTACCGAGGAGCCTATCGACGCGCCGGCGCGTGCCATGATTTTCGACTCCGTCTACGACACCTATCGCGGCGTCGTTACTTATATCCGCATGATCGACGGCAAACTCACTCCACGCCAGAAAATCAAAATGATGAGCTCCGGCGCGGTGCACGAACTACTGGAAATCGGTATCGTGTCGCCCACCGCCAAGAAATGCGACGGACTTGGCCCTGGCGAAGTGGGCTACCTGATTACCGGCGTAAAAGACGTGCGGCAATCCAAAGTCGGCGACACCGTCACCTGGGCAGTCAAGGGCGCTGAGGAACCCCTCCAAGGCTACGAAGACCCCAAGCCCATGGTGTACTCCGGCCTATTCCCAATCTCCCAAGCTGACTTCCCGGACCTGCGGGAGGCCCTGGAAAAACTACAGCTTAACGACGCATCCCTGTCCTGGGAACCCGAAACCTCCGTCGCCCTCGGCTTCGGCTTCCGATGCGGCTTCCTCGGCCTGCTCCACATGGAAATCACCCGCGACCGGCTGGAACGCGAATTCGGCCTCGACCTCATTTCCACCGCGCCATCCGTCTCCTACCGGGTAGTCACTGAAGGTGGGGAAGAAATCCACGTGCACAACCCCTCCGACTGGCCCGGCGGCAAACTGCGCGAAGTGTGGGAACCAGTGGTGAAAACCACCATCATTGTTCCCAGTGAATTTGTCGGCACAACAATGGAACTTTGCCAATCCAAACGCGGCCAAATGGGCGGCATGGACTATCTTTCCGAAGACCGTGTCGAACTGCGCTACACCATGCCGCTTGGCGAAATCATCTTCGACTTCTTCGACGCCTTAAAATCCCGCACCAAAGGCTACGCCTCCCTCAACTATGAGGACGCCGGTGAACAAGAAGCCAACCTGGTCAAGGTGGATATCCTGCTCAACGGCGACCCGGTAGATGCGTTCTCTGCCATCGTTCACCGCGACTCCGCCCAGTGGTACGGCAACAAGATGACCAAGAAGCTCAAAGAGCTGATCCCACGCCAGCAATTTGAGGTGCCGATCCAGGCAGCCATCGGCTCCAAAGTGATCGCCCGCGAGAACATTCGCGCCATGCGTAAAGACGTCACCGCTAAATGCTACGGCGGCGACATCTCCCGTAAGCGCAAACTGCTGGAAAAGCAGAAAGAAGGCAAGAAGCGCATGAAAGCACTCGGCTCCGTATCCGTACCGCAGGAAGCATTCGTTGCAGCGCTGTCTACGGATGATGAGAAGTAACGCATAAACCGCTCCGACAATCACAGCCGCCAGAGTCCTAGATGCTAGGAACCTGGCGGCTTTAGTGAAGCATCAAGTTTGATAGTGAAAAACTTTAGACAAGCCAAAAATAAAAGAATAGGTGATTATCAATGAGTAACAGCGAAGAAAGCAATTCAAAGAAAGCAGTAGAAAACGAACCAAGAAAGGTAACAAGCTTAAACGAGTTCCTGGATAGGGTTCAAGAGATTAACTCCTCTATCAATGGAAACTCGAACGCGCTGTTTCCAGAGCCACTTTATCGGGGGCAAAGCAACGCGGAGTGGGATCTCAGTGCATCATTGTTTCGTTATGGTGAACGTTTTTGGAAACATGAGCAAGAGATATTCCAGAAAATTATTGCCGAAAATCCGACAGAATTTATCGGAATGACCGATTTTCAAAAGTTGGCGCACATTCAGCATCATGGTTTTCCAACTCGACTGATAGATGTGACTTTTAATCCACTCGTAGCACTTTTCTTTGCTTGCGAAGGAGAAACCGGAAAAGACGGAGAAGTCTCCGTTTTTAAAAACGTATCCCTTTTTGATGAAGAAAATTCTTTGATTAAATTGATTTCTTTACTTTCCTTTAGAGGAAAATGGGAAAAGTTTGTTTATAATTCCAGCTTTGAATCGGAAATTTCTTACAACTTGGTTTTGGCGGCTTTTAGGGAATTTGTTTACGTAGCTAAATTCTTGTGGGGAGATGAGGTTCAGGAATTAATAATAAAAGTCGAGGAGAGGATTAATGAAAATGGGTACGATTTTGTCCAATCCAAAGACATATTTTGGAAGGGGTTTGTGTCAGCGAGTGCATTATTTTTCCCTTTTGTCGGCGTTCGATCGTCGATTCTGAATGAGCGGATGAAAGCCCAGCAGGGTGCCTTTTTGGTGTGTGGAATGCATTGTGAAAAGCTAAAGTTGGATAAATCTAAAAATTTTGTTGAATATGATGCTGAATATGATTTTGTGCCTTTTAATCTCAAGAAAGGTCCTTGGCTCTATGACAAAATAGGTCTTACATCTGTTATCATCGAAGCTGAAAGTAAAGAAAAAATATTACACGAGCTTTCGCTAATTGGGATAGATAGAGCATCAATTTATCCGGATTTCACAAATAAAATGCAAGTTCTGAAAAATCAAATTCAGAACTTTTAGAGTAAGATAATTTACTTTAGGTTTCATATTTTCCGTCTGCTTTGTGGTTTTCGTACCAGAAAATCCTGGCGCGTTCTTAACGTCTTTTTGTATTCCAGTGGAGTGTCCCTTCAATCAGCGCCGATAAACAATTTCTTTAAATGCCTCCGGTGATGAAAGTGCGTCGTCGACAAGCTTGTGGGTGCAAAGCGCGACGTAGGTGGCAGCGGAGCGGGCTTGGCAGTTAAGTTGCTTGGCGGGGTTGAATTCGATGTCGGTGAAAGCGGTGAAGCTTTGTACCTTTTCGGCGAGGTCGGGGTGGGAATGCAGTGCGGTGATATAGAGGTAGTCGTAGAAGAACGTGGTGGGGGTAAGTGGGAAGTGGCTGCCGAAGAAATTGAAATGGGTAAGCGCGCCGCTTTCTTTTAATTGTGGGAACCGCTTGGCTTCCCGGGCACTAAGTTCATAGATTTCGGTGAATGGTCCAGCGGAGGCAAAGACTTTGGAGCCCTGGAATGCGGCTTCAACGCTCATGGTGTGGTTGTTGTGGGTCAGGGTGAGGTTAAATGCGCTGAGTTTAACGCCGAGGGGGTTGGGGGATTTGCTGGAAATCTCAAGGAGCGTGTGACCGGGGTGGGCGGCGGTGAAGCTTTCGTGCAGGCTGGTTATGCTGCGCTGTTTCTGGGCGAGTGAGAATCCGGGGAACCACTGGAATTCGGTGGTGATTTCTAGGCAGGGGTTGTCGGCGGTGTGGGATACGAAAACGGGGCGAGTTGCCATTGGCTCTCCTTTGATGGTTGGGGTAGGCGTCGGGATTATAGGAAACGGTGCTGATATGGCGACGTGACAGCGTCGAAAAGCTGTTTGAAAAGGGTGGGGTGGGGGTGATTGCTTGAGGTGACAGGTTAGCGTGGGCTTATTTGAACTGCGCTGGGATTTTATACGTCTGGGATAATTGTTTTTGCAGGAATATACGCTATGTCTGTGGTTGCCTGGTGGCATGGCGGCCAATATTGATCTACATCACATTTTTATGGTGCTTGGTCGAAAAATCTTCGACTGATTGCGCCACTGGATGAAGGAGTTGTGCACAATATGTATAAGAATTTTATTGATAATGAATTCGTTGTTTCTGATTCGGCTGACAGCATTGACCTGGTAAGTCCGGTCACCGAGGAAGTCATCGCCACCAGCCCTGTATCTAATCAAAAAGACATTGATGCCGCAGTGGCCGCCGCGAAGCGGGCGTTCCCAGCGTGGCGCGACCTTACCCCCGGCCAGCGGCAAAAGTATCTGCTTGAACTGGCGGAGAAGATCGAAGAACATGCCGAAGAATTGGCTGATGCACAGGTGAAAGAAACCGGTCAAATTAAACATCTCGTCGTGTCAGAGGAGTGCATTCCAAGTGCGGACCAGATGCGATTTTTCGCAGGTTGTGCCCGGGTGCTTAATGGCATGGCCACCGGTGAGTACCTGGAAGGGTTTACCTCAAGCATTAGGCGGGAACCTATCGGTGTAGTCGCCCAGGTCACGCCATGGAATTACCCGCTCATGATGGCTATTTGGAAGATCGGCCCGGCACTCGCCGCTGGCAACACTACGGTACTCAAGCCATCAGATACAACGCCGTCATCGACGCTGAAACTTGCAGAACTTATCGCTGAGGTTTTGCCGCCAGGGGTGGTCAATATCGTTTTGGGTGATGCTAGCACCGGCGCAGCATTGGTCGCACACCCAGATGTCGTGATGGTGTCCATTACTGGTTCTGTTCCGGCGGGTCGGGCCGTGGGGCGTTCAGCGGGCGAAAACTTAAAGCGTTCCCATTTGGAGCTGGGCGGGAAAGCGCCGGTTATCGTGTGCGCGGACGCGGAGCTGGACAAGGCGGCGGAGGGGATCGCCATTGCGGGGTTGTTCAACGCGGGCCAGGACTGCACCGCAGCGACGCGGGTTCTGGTTGACGCTAGTGTTGCCGACGAATTCACCGAGAAGTTGGTGGCGGAAATGAAGAAACTCAAGCCGGGGAAGCCGGACGATGAGGATGCGTTCTATGGGGCGCTCAATAACCGCAAGCACTTCGACAAAGTATGTCAGGTTCTAGCTGACCTGCCAGAACACGCTCAAATTGTTACTGGTGGCAATCGGATCGGTGACGTTGGATTCTACCTAGAGCCAACCGTGATCACTGGGTTGAAGCAGACCGACAAGGCAATTCAGGAAGAAACTTTCGGCCCCATCATTACTGTGCAAACCTTCGACACTGTTGACCAGGCATTGGAAATGGGCAACGACGTCAGCTACGGCCTATCTGCTTCCATCTGGTCCACCGACCACGCCACCACGTTGCGGGCTAGCCGCGAATTGGATTTCGGCTGTGTATGGATCAATTCCCACATTCCGCTCATCGCGGAAATGCCGCACGGCGGATTCAAGGATTCCGGATACGGCAAGGACATGTCGCTGTATTCCGTCGAAGAGTACACCCGCATCAAGCACGTCATGGCCGCGCACTAACAGCACGTTTGGCGTAGCGGACACACGGTTGAAAGAAGATTAAGGAACAAAAATGGGCGTTATTGAAAAAGATGTCGTCGTTATTGGTGCTGGACCAGCGGGATTAATGGCGGCGCTGCGGCTGAAAGAACAAGGATACAGCGTACAGGTTGTTGAGGCGCGCGACCGAGTTGGCGGCCGCACCCGCTCCGACGTGATGAACGGTGCTTGGTACGAAATCGGCGGACAGTGGGTTTCACCAGATCAGACCGTATTGATCGAATTGCTTGACGAGCTGGACTTGGAAACCTACCAGCGCTACCGGGAAGGCGAAAGCCTCTACATGGCGCCAGATGGCACAGTTTCTCGCTACACCGGTGAGATGTTCCCATGCAGCGAATCAACCCAGGCGGAGATGGCGCGGCTCATTTCCATGATGGATGAATTGGTCGCCGAGATGGACCCCGCACGACCATGGGATCATCCACGAGCCCGTGAACTGGACACTGTTAGCTTTAAGCACTGGTTAGAGACGCTTTGCGACGACGAAGAGGCCCGTAACAACATCGGCTTGTTTATCGCTGGCGGTATGTTGACCAAACCCGCCCACGCTTTTTCCGCGCTGCAAGCCCTGCACATGGCTGCGTCTGCAGGAAGCTTCTCCAATCTGGTAGATGAAGACTTCATTCTTGACGCCCGCGTGGTCGGCGGCATGCAAATGGTGTCGTTAAAGCTGGCGGAGAAAATCGGTGAGGACAACATCACCTTGGCTGCACCGGTGCGCACCATCGAATATTCCGATTCTGGTGTGACCGTTTACGCCGATCATGGTGTGGAAGTACGGGCACGATTTGCCGTCCTGGCAGTTCCACCGACCCTGTATCACCGGATTTCCTATGTGCCGGAAATGCCACGGCTGCAGCACGTGATGCACCAGCACCAGTCGATGGGCTTGGTTATCAAAGTACACGCCACCTACGACCGGCCATTCTGGCGGGACAAGGGGCTATCGGGTACCTGCTTCGCCGCCGGAAACCTGGTGCAGGAGATTTATGACAACACCAATTACGGCGATGAGCGCGGCACACTGGTGGGCTTCGTCTCGGACGAGAACGCCGACGCCATGTTTGAGATTTCTGCGGAGGAACGCAAGAAGAAGATTCTGACAGCAATGGCGGAATTCCTCGGCCCAGAAACTTTAGAGCCGGTTGCCTACTACGAATCGGATTGGGGAGCGGAGGAATGGACTCGGGGCGCCTACGCTGCCTCCTATGACCTTGGTGGATTAAGCCGGTGGGGTAAGTACAACACCGACCCGGTGGGCCCAATCCACTTCGCTTGTTCCGATATTGCGGGCGAAGGCTATCAGCATGTTGATGGTGCCATCCGAATGGGGCAGAAAGTGGCTAAAGATATTGCGAAGTTGTTGGGGGAGTCGCGGTGAAATGCGTCGTAGGCTACGAAGCCACACCCCAAGGAATAGATGCAATCAACCTAGGCATTGATATTGCCCGAGCGATGAACATCGACCTCGAAATTGTATTGGTTCTGCGCCGACATGATATTTTCAGTCACGAATATCCGCCAACTGGCACCGTCGACGATGTATTGCTCAACCAGGCGTTTCGCTGGTTGCACGGGGCATTGGATCAAATTCCTGAAGACATCAAAGCGCGTGCGCATGTCTATTCCGGAACCTCCACCGCAGAAGGTCTCAGCCGCGCAGCAAAGGATATGGCTGCGGAAATGATTGTGGTTGGTGGGGCGTCGTCAAGCCCATTTAAGCGCCACCGACTAGGAACCATCGCCCAAGACCTGCTTTTCGGCGCCACAGTACCTATAGCGTTATCACCACGCGGGTACCTCAGCACCCCTATCAATCGGATTAACTGTGCTGTTGGTACCCGACCTGGGGCCGGAAGCCTGGTGGAAACCGGAATTGTGCTGTCGAAACGCGCACAACTACCGCTGCGGCTAGTCGCATTGATGTCTGAAGAAGAAGGTGTTGATGCCCAGCAACGAGCAATCGACAATGCACACGCAGTGGTCGCACGGGTAATAAAAGACGAACCCGCACCAGAATTTGATATCGAAGTTTCCGCCAGCAATCTCTCCAGCGTTGCCTGGAACCCCGGTGATCTCATGTTTGTCGGTAGCTCCCGGGTGGCAGAAAAACAAACAGTTTTCGCAGGTTCGGTAGCTATGCGGTTGTTAAAGACATTGAGCATCCCATTAGTTGTAGTACCCCGCGAATACCATATGAGGCAGGTGGTCACATGAGTGACAAAATGCATGGCAAAGGCCTAAGTGCTGGCCGGGTGGGCCTTATCAGTGCCGCCGTCATCGGCATGAGTTGTATTGCGCCCGCTTACACGTTATCCGGTGGACTAGGCCCAACTGCAAGCGTTGTCGGGGAATACATTCCCGCCATCTTCCTGGTGAGTTTCATCCCGATGCTTCTGGTAGCCATGGGCTATAAGGAACTAAATCAATCCATGCCGGATTCCGGTACCACTTTCACCTGGGCTACCCGTGCTTTCGGCCCAATCGTTGGATGGTTGGGCGGTTGGGGACTTTTGGCCGCGACCATCCTAGTACTGAGTAATCTAGCTGGCATCGCAGTGGATTTCTTTTATCTACTGTTATCTCAAATAACAGGCAATCCGGAAGTCGCGGAACTCACTCGTAACGTTCCCATCAACATCGCAACATGTTTTGTGATGATTTCCATCGCCACAGCTATTTCTTACCGGGGTTTGGATACAACCAAATTCGTACAATACGCATTGGTGGGGTTCCAGATCGCAGTATTAGTTTTCTTCAGCGTCGTCGCTATTTGGAAAACCGCTAATGGCCAAGCCTTTGATGCAACCCCATACAGTTGGGAATGGCTCAACCCATTTGGTGTGGAAAGCTTCTCCGCATTCGCCGCTGGCGTCTCACTGTCGGTATTCATCTACTGGGGTTGGGATGTTGTTCTCACCATGACAGAAGAAACGAAAGGTTCCCATGCCACCCCTGGCAAAGCGGCAACCTTAACCATCTTCATGATCGTGACCCTATATCAGCTCATCGCATTCTCAATGATCGGCTTTGCCGGTACCGGTGACGGCGAATACGGCCTGGGCAACCCCGACATTCAAGAAAATATTTTCGCCGCATTATCCGGCCCGGTCTTAGGGCCACTAGCGATCATCATGTCAATCGCGGTGCTAGGCTCCTCAGCAGCATCACTGCAATCAACCGTCATTGGCCCAGCCCGAACGATGCTAGCCATGGGCTATTACGGCGCGTTGCCGAAGCGATTTGCTTCCATTACCCCGCGGTTCCAGTCGCCTGGATTCGCCACGATAGTATCTGCCGCAGTGTCATTTGTGTTCTACGCAATCATGCGAGTGCTCAGTGAAGCCGTTCTATGGGATACCATTACCGCACTAGGCATGATGGTGTGCTTCTACTACGGAATCACAGCTTTCGCCTGCGTATGGTACTTCCGGCATGATGCCTTTGACTCCATCAGCCACGCATTTAACCGCTTCTTCGCGCCACTGATCGGCGGGACGCTTTTGCTAGTGTTCTTCTTCCAAACCTCCTACGATGCCATGGACCCATCCTACGGTTCCGGTAGCTCGCTATTCGGAGTGGGATTGGTGTTTATCCTTGGTACCACAGTTCTAGTGTTAGGCGTTGTGGCACTAGCAATCACGTGGTGGCGCAACCCGGCCTTCTTCAGAGGCGAGACGCTTACCAAAGGCAAACCTGGCGATCCGCTCATCAGCGTCGACTCCGTTTTTAACCTGGATTAACCATAAGCTTTTCGACGCCCCACCGCCCGCTTCACCGCAGCAAATGCTTCGGTGCGGCGGGTTTTCCTGTGGCATATGTGGCGGTGCTTCATGCCGGTTTATTGAAGTCGGGGATTGTGGCAGTTTGATGAGTTTTAGCTGGGGTTGATGCCGGGTTGTGGGTAAATCCCCGACTTGTATAAGTGCGTGGGTGCTTGTCGACGCTACCAGCGTGGCGTGTGGGTTGGGGTTGTTGTGCCGGTTTTTGGAAGTCGGGGATTTGGATTAATGCTTGGTTGTTTCTTGGGTTTTTGGGGTGTGGTGGGTGGATTCTCCGACTTGAAGAATTGGTGGGGGTTTACCTGTTTGGGGGTAGCAATATTTTTTATGGAACCGATTGGGGTGGTGAGTGAGTCTAACTCTATAGAGCACGTTGTCTATTTGGTTTTACACTGGTTGTCAGTGGCGTTGAAAGGCGGTTTTGAGGAAATGGTCGAGAAAATGTCAATGTGTGCCAGGACTCTGCCTGATCAGATAACGGCTCGTTCAGCACGCTGTACCGTGTCTGCGGTTGTGGTGTGTTGTGTCTTTCTGCTTTCTGGCTGCGGGTTATCTACGCCTTTGGCTCAGTACTTGGCTGTTAAAAACCAGCCGCAATCCCAACAACTACCAGCGTCATCGCAGGTGGCTGAACCGAAAACGCTTGGTGAGGTGTTGGAAGCTGGTACTGGAACGTTTGACCCGACCGATCCTAATTTAACGGTTTTTGATCCCTGCGGGGAAGTAACCAAAGAACAATATGAGCAATTCGGACTAACTATTTGGGATGTTTCCCACACGGCGCGCAAAGATTTTGCAGTCTGCGCGGTAAATCCGATAGACGTGTCCAAAAGTGATTTTGGTTTTACGATTTCAACTGATGTCGTTACTTATGAGCATATTGAGTCATTGGATCTAATTGTCGATCGACCGTTAGTAGCACTCCCGGAGCATTGGTATCAGCATAGGCTTTCCGACAAAGATGATGAGTTGGATTGCACTATAGCTGTGTCGACGAACCGAGGACGGATAAGTCTCACGGCATCAGGATCAAACTTGGTCCACGGGATAACACCCGAAATGTCCTGTCAGGAAGCAGTAGATATGTTGCAAAAAATCTTTGCTCTGAAAGGATAATCAATGTCCATGTTGATAAATTCAGCATCATTTGAAAATGCATTTAACGGCATCAAAAATGCTCAACTTAATGCCAAAGAAACTTACGGTATTGCGCTTCGAGCCACGTTGAGTGGTGCGTTTTCATCATTGTCCGGGTTGCACGAATTAGGACTTAATCATGCGCAGGTGATTCAAGGTGGTGCGGGTAGTGCCCGGGATGTGTTGGCGAGTTTCCGGGATTTGGTGGAGTGGTTGGGGATGAACCTGCGGTTGAATCATGTGGCGTTTACTGGCCATGATCTTGCGTTATCGCGTGGGTTGGATACCGCTGATTCGGGTGGGACGTTTGAGCAGGATGTTGCGGAGTTCGCGTCGAAACCGGCGGCGTCGTTTGCGGATTTCCCATTCCTCCCACCTGCGCCGGTTCCGTCGGTGTCGTTGGAAACGTTAGTCGCACAACTGGGTGCGACACAGTCCGGTCAGGCTGCCCAAGCTGCGGCGGACTGGCAGTCGATGGCAACGTATGCAACGAGTATTGCAGCGAAATTGGATAGCATCGCCGGACAATTATCAGCGCAGAATCAGGGGGTTGCGGTGTTGCGGGCGACTGCTGGGATGAAGGCTACTGCGGCGAAAGCTATGTATTTCGCAGCGAACGCCACAGAGATGGCGAGATCGGTGGGGATTTTGTCGACGATTGCTCCGCATTTTCACACTCAGGCATCCCAAGCATTGTCTGCGTTGCAGACTATTGCGAATCCTGCGGAGAAAGAAGCAGCCGAAAAAGCGTATTTAGCCACATTCCATGGGTTCTATAGTGCTGCGTTGTCTCAGGCTGTGCCGGTGATTCGGAATTTGATGATGGATAACAGTCATGGTGTTGGTGGTGGTAGTGCTGCGATTGGGTCGGATTCTACTGGTGCACCACCAGCACCAGCGACAGGTACGCTTAATCCAGCGGGGGTGGGCACGCAGGCAGCATCAACCGCAACACTCCCCGTTACTGGTGGTGGGGTGGGTGCACCGGCAGCACCAGCACCGGGTATGCCACCGGTCACGGGGCTTCCTACTGGAGCAGGACCAGGTGGTTCCGGTGCGTCAACACATGCGCCGGTGTTTAGTGGACTCACCCCAGGTATGTCTGGTGGTATCAGTGGTGGGAGTGTTCCTGCGTCTGGTGGGCTCCGCCGCGGGCACTCCGCTACCAGTGGTGGTCGTAGTACCACTGGTACCAGTATGGGTGCCGGTATGAACGGACTCGGTGGTTACGGTATGACCGGTGGGGTTGGTTCGTCTGGCATGCGAGGCGGAACCGGTGGTGCTGGTGGCCGCGCATTCGGCAGTGGTGGTCGTGGCTTTGGCACCGGCATGGGTCCTGGTGGTGGGGTTGGTGTGTCACCGAAAACCCCGAACGCAACCGGTAGCGGCAGTGGTGGTGTGGGAAACGGCACCAGTGCTGGTGCGAAGTCAGCCGCTGGTGCTGGTGGTGCAAACAGTGGCGGGCGTGCGGGTACCCCGATGATAGGTGCACCGATCGGTGGGCAGAACAACAACAATAATGAGAATCAGCGGAAACGTAAAAAGCCGATACGGGGTATTACCACGAGCGTGGAACGAGACGTGAACCTCAAAGCGTTGTTGGGCGAACAACCCAAAGTAATTCCAGGTGTTATCGGAAACTGGGTACGCGAATAGCAGTAAGTAACCCCCAGCCATTGGGGGAAAATCCGGTGGGTGGGGGTTTGTTAAAGAATCAGGCTTGTTGTTACATATCCGCGTTGTAATCTAGTCGCCCATGGCTTTGAATCTCACAGGTTAATGGGGAGGGGGTTACATAGGAATAGTTCACAGCGGAGGTGCGTTCGTACTCAGATTCCACTTCTTCGATTTCGACGTAGAGGATACGGTGGACGTTTTCACCGATTTGTTCTTGCCAGCAGTATTCGAAATTGGAGTAGATGGCACCTGGGACTATGGTGTCGCTGACCAGTGGGTTGGGTGCGTCTTCAGTTATCGTGTATTCCATGCCGTCGATGGTTGTCGATGGATGGGTTTTTTCCAGGGACTCGCGAACCTTCGTCACGAGCTCTTCGAAAGGCATCGTTCCGTATTCACCCGTCCACTTTGAGTAGTACGGATCGTAGTCCAAAAGCTCTGGGTAATTTTTTACCGCAGTGAAGTCATGTTCGGTGCTTAGGGTGCGTTTTACATCAAGGACACCATCGGGGGCGCGGAGATCGTATAAGCCAACATCTAAATCGTCATTTTCCATCGCAGTTTCACGTGGCTTGTTTGGTTTTTCCGGCGGGATACTTACTGTCGTTGCACTTGTAGCGGTGGTGCTTGCCGTGACTGATTGTGTTGAGGCTTTTTGTAGTGTTTTCGCAACATCGATAGCTGCACATCCGCTGAGTAGGAAAGAAAGTGCAGTCACTACAAGAACATGCTTTTTCATTGTTGTGTGTCCTCAAAGGGTGAATTGATAAGGAAAATGGTCTGGCTGGAAAACCTTTCTCATGGTAGCGCTGGCGAAAATGCGAAAGTGGGCTTTTTGTATAGTTTTTCCGTGAGAAAAGCGGGGGTGTCTTTAAGGAATATAAAAGGCGCCGAAATGAGCAAATTCGAAGGTCGGGGAAGGGAAGTGCCGCAGAGACACTTCAGAAATGAAGGTGGGCAACGCCATGTGAAACCCCAGTTGTATAAGGATCTTGTGATCTAACAACTGGGGTTTCGTTTCAGCTAGGGTGCTATGGGAGCGCGATGTATTTCACGTCGAGGTATTCCTCAATCCCTTCGGTGCCACCTTCGCGGCCGAATCCAGATTGTTTGATCCCACCAAACGGGGCAGCTGGGTCAGAAATAGCGGCGCGGTTGATGCCTACCATTCCTGCTTGGAGCTCGTTGGCTAGTCGGGTAGCGGTATGCACGTTTTCGCTAAACCCGTAAGCTGCGAGACCAAATGGGGTGTTATTGGCTAGGGCAATGCCCTCGTCCAGGGTGCTGAATGTGGCGATCGTGGCAACAGGTCCGAAGATTTCTTCGTGCAGAATCTTGGTGTCATGTGGGACATTGGCCAAAACTGTTGCCGGGTAGAAGAAGCCAGGTCCAGGGGGAATTTCACCGCCGATGGTTAAGGTGGCGCCGTTGTCGATGGCGTCGGTGACCAGAGCGTGGATGCTGTCGCGCTGTTTCGCGGTGATGATGGGGCCGAGCTTGGTGCCGTCGTCAAGCCCGTGGCCGGTGCTAAACGACGCCATGACCTCGGTAAGCCGTTCGGTAAATTCCTCCGCGATGGACTCGTCCACCAAGAACCGATTGGCAGCGATGCAGGCTTCGCCACCATTGCGCATTTTTGCTTGGGCTGCGCAGGTGAGAACCAGGTCAAGGTCGGCGTCGGCGGCGACCACGAATGGCGCATTGCCGCCGAGTTCCATGGAGGTACGTAATAAGTTGTCGGCGGATTGCCGTACCAGGTGTCGACCCACGGCGGTGGAACCGGTGAATGTGACTTTGCGTAGCCGTGGATCAGCCATTAATTCCGCAGAAAGATCAGCGGATTTCGTGGTAGGGATGATGGAGACAAGCCCATCGGGTGCATCAGCTTCCTGCAAAACTTCAGTAATGACTTCGCCAAGCAGAAGCATGGTCAGGGGGGTTTCCTGGGCGGGTTTGACTATGACCGGGCATCCTGCGGCCAGGGCGGGTGCGATTTTGCGGGTCGCCATTGCCAGTGGAAAATTCCACGGGGTAATGGCTAGAACTGGACCAACAGGGGTACGGGTGATAATCATGGAGCCGATTCCGGCGGGGGCGGTTCCGGCGCGGCCGGGAATGCGCACAGCTTCCTCGGCGAACCACCGGAAGTATTCGGCCCCGTAGGCGACTTCGCCTTTGGCTTCGGCCACAGGTTTGCCCATCTCTAAGGTCATAACCTCGGCGAAATCTGAGGCACGTTCATGGATGCGGTCGAAAATCCGTCGGAGTACCTCAGAGCGGTCGCGGGGTGTTGCTTTGGCCCATATCTCACCCGCTGGGACGGCCTTGTCTAACGCCGCATTCCATTCAGTGGACGTGGCGTCGCTAACGGCAGCCAGGACTTTTTCGGTGGCCGGGTCGATGACGTCGAAGGTAGTGGCGGTGGTCACCTCGGCGAATCCGAGGCGAACGCCGAGTGGTACGGCACAGGGTAGTGAAGTCATAGGTTAAGACAGCTCCTTAATGGCGGTGGCGAGTACCTCAAGACCATCCCGAAGTACAGCTTCCGGAATGACAAGGGAGGGCAGCAGTCGGATAACGTTACCGTCCATGCCACAGGTGAGAATGAGGACTCCCTCTTTCTTACAACGGGCGGCGACGGCGGCGGTAAGGTCAGGGTTCGGATCCCCTGCGGCGTCGACAAGCTCAAGGGCGATCATTGCGCCCCGGCCGCGCAGTTCGGCCACAGTGTCAAGATCGGTGAGCGGGCCGAGTACCTCGGTGATGACCCCTTCGATGGCCTTCGCGCGAGCGTTGAGGTTATAGGTTTCCATCTGCTCGATTGCGGCAAGCGCTGCGGCGCAGGCGACTGGGTTACCGCCGTAGGTGCCGCCTAAACCGCCGGGTACTGGGGCATCCATGATCTCAGCTCGACCAGTTACCGCCGAGATTGGCATACCGCCAGCGATGCCTTTTGCCATGGTAATGAGGTCGGGCACCACTTGCTCGTTGTCACAGGCGAACCAGTCGCCGGTGCGGCAGAATCCCGCTTGGATTTCGTCAGCGACGAATACTACGTCGTTGTCCCGGCACCACTCAGCGATCGCTGGCAGGAAGCCCGGCGCGGGTGCGATGAAGCCGCCTTCACCTTGGACTGGTTCGATGACAACGCAGGCGAGGTTTTCTGCCCCAACCTGCTGTTCGATCATTTTGATGGACCTGCGTGCTGCCGCGGCCCCGTCGAGGCCGTCGCGCAGCGGGTAGGACATCGGCGCGCGGTAGACGTCGCTGGCGAGCGGCCCGAAACCGGTCTTGTATGGCTTGTTTTTCGCGGTCATTGCCATGGTGAGGTTCGTTCGGCCGTGGTAGCCGTTGTCGAAAACCACGACAGCTTTCTTGCCGTTGTAGGCCCGCGCGATCTTCACCGCGTTTTCTACTGCCTCTGCGCCGGAATTGAGCAGTACGGTTTTCTTGTGGTGGTCACCGGGGGTGAGTTCGTTGAGTTTTTCCGCCAGCGCCACGTAGCTTTCGTAGGGGGAGACCATGAAACAGGTGTGGGTGAAGTGCTGTGCGGCTTCGGTGATTGCGGCGATGACCGCCGGGTTTGCGGCACCCACGGAAGTCACGGCGATGCCGGAGGCGAAGTCGATAAAGCGGTTGCCGTCTACATCGGCGAGGATACCGCCGTCAGCGTCAGCGACGTATCCAGGTAGGCCAGGGCTTAATGCTCGGGGGAGAGCATGCTGCCGCCGGGAATCTAGCTCGGCGCTTTTTGCCCCAAACCCGTCGGTAGTTACTTCGCGTTGTTGTGGGATACGGAAGTCCATTTCTATCATGCGCTGCTCGCTTTCTGCTTTTATTTGCCAGCTCAATTTTGGTTTTCTGCTTCATTATCTGGGGTGCATACCGAAAGAAACCATGTACCATTGGGCGAAAAGGAATGAGGCATTTCTACCTAATGGCGGGAGGTTTATGGTGGTGCAATCTGCGGTGACAGAAAGTGAAACCATCAGCCTGGAGTGGTTGATGAATCAGAAGAAACTTAAGCTGAAAAAGCTCACCCGCACCGACGTCCGCTTCACCGTGGTGCAGCCAACGGAATTGGAGAATCCTAGTGAGTTTTTAAGCCCCGGCGCTCTTGTGCTGTTGGTCGGCTTGGCTTTTGAGTCGGCGCCTGCGAAGTTCGCCGACTATGTGCGCAATCTTTCCCAAGCCGGGGTTGCCGCTATCGGTTTTGGTACGGGACTAAGTTTCGATACCGTTCCGCCCGCGCTTGTCGACGCCGCCCGGGAGGCAAACCTCGCACTGTTCGAGGTGCCGCGTGACGTGCCGTTCGTGTCGATTCTTACCACTGTGCGCAAAGAATTCGCCCGGCGGGAAAGTCAACAGCAGGCAGTTCAGTTGAAACTGCAAAGTAAGCTGCATGCCGCCGCAATCTCTGGTGGTATACCGTCCTTATTGCGCACCCTGGCTAATGAGATTTCTGCTGCTGTGGCGCTATGCAATATTGATGGCACCGTGGTGGAATCGGTCTCGTTTTCTGGCATGGACGCGACAGAGATCACAGCGAAGCAACCGCCGCACGATCTGGCGTTAAGCCGGGCGTTTTCCACCGCTGGAAAGTACCATCTCATTCAAAAGCTCTCCACCCAAGGGGCGTCCCGCTATGTGTTGGTGACCACTGCGCCGCAACCGTATTCCAAACTCGCCAACCGCATTGTTTCTTACGCTGCCAGCTTGGCGGATATTTTGTTGCACTTGCCTGTCGACGTCCGTCAGGGCCGAAATGAACTTAATACCTTGGCGTTGGAGATGCTGCTGGCCGAAAAGCACGAAACCACACATGGAAAAAGCGCGTTGGCGCGAATTTTCTCCCCCTTGAGCGACGGGAATGACGACGTTCGCCCTGTCGTCATTCATAGTGACAGCGCCACCACAACCGCTCGTGCCATCGCCTCTTGCGACGCGCATCTTGCACTGCGCGGCTACAGCCAATGCACCATGCCGCTTGCTGGCGGTTTTCAGCTATTCCTCCTTACCGCCGCCCTGCCGCAAGCAGAAATCGTCGAGATGTTTGCCGAACACAAACCCAAACTAAAAATCGCCATCGGTGCGGTATTATCCTGGCGATCAGTCACCACGGCGACGGTCGATGCATTGTGTTCCACCGCCCTTGCTCTGCCACCTGGGGGAACCGCTACTGCCGACTCCACCAGCCTTAGCTGGTTGCACGAACCCTCCGTGCAGCAGGCGCTGCGCAACCGTGCCGCCGAAACCATTGGGCGGCTTGCCGATTACGACAAGAAAACCAATTCCGATCTTGTTGCCACCTTATCGGCATACCTGCGCAGTGGGAACCACGTGGCGGATGCCTCCCACTTGCTTGGCATCCACCGCCACACCATGCGCACCCGGCTTCAGAAAATCGAAACAGTCTGCGAGCTAAGCCTGAACAACCCCGTCACCTGCGCGGAACTACTCCTGGTGGTGATAACGCAGGCGGTGTAGGGGTTGAGTGAATGTCCAATTAATCACAAGGCACAGCCACGTCCAAGCGGACATGGCTGTCGATAATGCGAAATGGAAATGAAGTGCGGGTTTAGGGTCTATCAGAAGTCGTTGCTTGCAAAAGATAGAGTTACCGCTAATCGAAAATATATATCAACCCAAAAGGGGTTATATTTTCGATCGGTTATGTACCGGGGCGGGAGAATCTGTTCCCGATTTGGGGGCGATGAGTGGTGTTGATGTCTTCTTAGTGGCTATAATTAAAGGGAAATATAGCCTATAGTCCTTAAGTTACTGCACTGGGAAAACGCTGATAGGTCGTCAGTCCGATCCGTATCAGTCTTTGCTTTTATCGCTTTTCGAATCATTGATCTAATCGGTGAGAAGAGTTTCTTCTTGTTGTAGGGCAGACAAGCTAATGTTGGATTGTCGTAATCTCGCAATATTTCTATAGGCTTTGAAATCGTGAGCAAAAATGCCCTGTCCGGCCTAACGGATCATCAAGCAAAGTATTTTGCCAATCAATTGGAACGTTCTTATGCTAACGACCATGTAGGAAAACTTGCTGGCCTCTTATTTGATGCGCAAGTGGAACCAAAGCCACATCAGATTGATGCAGCACTATTCGCATTACAAACCCCCTATATGAAAGGGGTTATATTGGCGGATGAGGTTGGCCTGGGCAAAACGGTAGAAGCTGGTATCGTCCTTACTCAGTACTGGGCGGAGCGGAAACGCCGGATTCTTATTGTTGCACCTGCCAGTCTGCGGCAACAGTGGAAACAGGAACTATGGGAGAAGTTCTTTTTACCTGCCGAACTTTTAGACAAAAAATCCCTGCCAAATCTACTCAGTGCTGCTTCGTCGAATAATCCCACTGTACTTATCGCTTCATATGAATTCGTTTGCGCAAACAAAGAACAATTGTTACGCCATTGGGATCTGATTGTGGCGGATGAGGCCCATCGGCTTCGAAATTTTTGGACAGGCCGTTCAAAAATTGCTGAAGCGGTGGCCGAAATATTCCGAAATGCTTCGAAAGTTGTTTTGCTGACAGCTACACCTCTTCAAAACAAATTGGAGGAATTGTATGGTTTAGTCTCTACCTTTGATCCGAAGTTTTTCCATTCGATCGAAGCTTTTCGGGAGCGTTACATAAAAGGAAACGCCCTAGTTGGTGGTGATGATTTAGCTGACCGAATTCGTGGTATTTCTAAGCGAACGCTGCGACGTGATGCTGAAAAGTATATTCGTTTCACCCAGCGAATCCCGCTGACTATTGAGTTTGATTCATCCCCGGTGGAAAAAGAACTGTATAACCTTGTAGATGATTATCTGCAACGGGATAATTTGTATGCATTTGCGAGTTCACAACGGTTTCTCTCCGCGATGATTATTCGCAAACGCCTTGGTTCTTCAACTCACGCTGTAGCTGCAACGCTAGAAAATATTGCCGATCGCCTTGAAAGTGAGCTTAATGCAGGGGTTCTTCGCAACAGTCGTGGTGCGCTTTTCGACTATGAGTCCCATGATCTAACCAGTGATGAACATGAGGCTTTTGAAGCTGTAGACGCTGATAAACCAGAAACCATCGATTCTGCTATCAAGCATGAAATTCGCTCGGAAATCGCCGACCTACGAGGTTTTGCCGAACTGGCACGTTCAATCACCCTTAACCAAAAAGCCGTCCATGTTAAAGAGGCTTTGGATCGTGGTTTTGAAAAGCTTCGTGAAGTAGGCGCCCCAGAAAAAGCAATCATTTTCACAGACTCCACTGTCACGCAACAATATCTGGCGGAACACTTAAAAACCATTGGTTATGGTGATGGTTTGGTTCTTTTCAACGGCACAAACAATTCAGAGGCTGCTACAAAGATTTACCAAGATTGGCTTCGGGAGAACCAAGGCAGCGACATTATTACCGGAATTCCAACCGCTGATCGCCGAAAAGCTCTTGTTGATTATTTTCGTGAGCACGGCACAATCATGATCGCCACTGAAGCGGCTTCAGAAGGTGTTAACCTGCAATTCGCTTCAATGCTGATTAACTACGATTTGCCTTGGAACCCACAACGAGTGGAGCAGCGGATTGGTCGCATCCACCGATTCGGGCAGAAATTTAATGTGGTTATAGCCAATTTCTCTAATAAAGGAAATGTCGCCGAACAACGCATTCTTGAACTATTAGGAGAGAAATTCCAGCTATTTAGCTCGGTATTTGGAGCTTCCGATGAAATCCTAGGGTCTATCGAGGACGGCATCGACATGGAGCGCCGGATTAACGAAATATTGTCGGAATTTAAAACCGCCGAAGAAATCAATGCCGCGTTCGACAGATTGGCGGAGGAATACTCTCAAGAAATCAATGCGGAGATGTCAAAAGCCAAGGCCAAGGTTTTCGATAACTTAGATCCACATGTGCAGGATCGACTCAAGGATTACGACAGGCAATCTGGGATCGTGCTCAATCAATTCGAGCGGTTGCTGCTTGCACTCACCCAATACAAACTTGAAAACTTCGCTGATTTTGAATCTGATGGTCATAACTTCAGGCTTCACACAGCGCCGGTTAACGGTACTCAGACCGGTGATTATTATTTTAAGTCGACGCCACGGGATAATGCTCACCAGTATCGTTACGTCAGCCCATTAGCGCGTTTCGTCATTGATAGTGCGTTAGAGGCTGAAACACCAAATGTGGAACTTTCTTTTGGCCTTGCTGATTCTGAACGTGTCTCAACCGCCGTGAAAAAGCTATCCGGCAAATCCGGCCAACTCACGGTAAAAAAGCTTACATTCAAGATTCAAGCTAATGGTGAGGACTTATCTGAATCCTACCTTTTGGCAGCAGCTACCACAGATGATGGTCAGCTTCTGGACAACGAATTCGTTGACGATATTCTAAATCTCCAGGTGACCGATGTTTCTGAAAGCTCTGAAATCCGGGAATCGGAACTAGAACTTGCGTTGGCGGAGCAGGCTAAAACCTACGACAATGAAGTCAAGACTCGAAATTCTCATTACTTCAATGAACAAGAGGAAGTAATCCATCGCAATATCCAAGATCGGAAAGCTGAACACGAAAAGCGGATTCGTGAGCTGGAAGCGAAGATCAAAGACTATCGGAAACAATCCAAACAAGCTACCGATGCGATGGAGTCGTTGGCCTGGAAGAGGAAGGCAAACCAACTTGAGGACAAAATTGACGAACTTGATGAGAGTTTCCGAAGAGAAAAGCGAAAGCTTCGCGACGAATCCGATGATTATTTGGTTTCAGTTGAGCAATCTCTAAAAGGCAGCGAAGAGGAAGAACATCTATTTTCCATTAGATGGCGTATAACTGAATAATTCTCATAACAGTATTGAACGAGAGGAAGAAAAATGAACGAGAATTTTGACGATTGCTACATCGATGAGGACCTCGACGATATTAACTCCATTGAAGCAGCTTCACCAGATTTCCGAACCGAGTTAGCGAAGCAACTTGCTGAGATCGCACCTGAAGCCATCGCGGATGGCAAGGTTGATTTTGAGAAACTAAAGGAGCTTCTGGGCGATGATGTTTCTACAACACCGGAACGGTTTGGCTTGTTCTGGCCAGGAAAACGGGAAGCTATTCGCATCGCTCAAACCCCAACCACAGCTACTTTAAAGCCTGACTTTGAAAATTCTGTGGACTGGGACACCACTGAAAACGTCTTTATCGAAGGCGACAACCTTGAAGTCCTCAAAATCTTGCAACGCCACTACTACGGCAAGATAAAGATGATTTACATTGATCCGCCGTACAACACGGGTAAAGACTTCGTTTATCGAGATGACTATCGCGATAGCGTAAGCCACTATTTGGAGTGGACCAAACAGGTAAATGCAGAGGGACAGAAGCTGTCGAGCAATGCACAGTCGGAGGGACGATATCACTCTAACTGGTTAAATATGATGTATCCGCGTTTAAAAGTTGCTCGAAACTTACTCCAAGATGATGGTGTAATTATCATTTCTATTGACGATTCAGAATTTGCTAATTTAAGGCAAATCTGCGTTGAACTATTTGGTGAAAATAACTTTGCTGCTAACATAATTTGGAAGAAAAGAAACACCCCACCAAACGATCGCGTTATCGGGGCACAACACGATTATTTGGTAGCAATTGGAAAACGGAACCTCAGCGGCTTTAATTTACGTCCACGCACTGAGGAACAAATTGCAAGATATAAAAATCCCGATGGGCATCCAAAAGGGCCATGGGTAGCAGGTGATCTGAGTGCGAATGTGAAAGGAGGGCGTTACGTTGAGAGTCTCAACTACCCAATAATTAACCCCAATACAGGTAAAGAGTATTACCCTCCAAACAACGGAAATTGGCGATTTAGTCAAACTCGTATGGACGAATTGCTTTCAAATGGCGAAATCTTTTTTGGCCAAGACGGAAAAGGGGCTCCTAAACTCAAACGATTCCTATCTTCTGTTAAACCAGGTACGACTTGGACGACACTTTGGGATTTTGCTCCTTTGAATACATCTGGTTCCCTCGAAATTGAAACCTTATTTGGCAACCCTGCAGTCTTTGAAAGCCCGAAACCTGTTGGGTTAATTGTTCATCTTTTACAGATGGCTAGTCACTCAGATTCAATTATTCTCGATTTTTTTGCAGGATCGAGTACTACTGCACACGCAGTTATGGAATTGAATGCCAAAGATGGAGGTAAAAGAAGTTTTATTCAAATTCAGCTGCCTGAGCCGACCGGTGTCAAGAGTACGGCTAGAAAAGAAGGTTTCGAAAATGTACCGAACATATCTCGGGAGAGGATTCGACGGGCTGCATCTCAAATCCAAAGGGACTATTTTGAGGTTCTGCAGAGGCGAAAGATGCCTTTTGACAGAGGTTTTCGAGCTTTTAAACTGGCCAAAACCAATTTCGCGAAGTGGGATATAGTTAGCGATATCGACGAACGCCATTTTGAGCAACAGCTTTTGGAACTTCATGATTCCGCAAATAGTGCGGCGTCTATTGATGATTTGTTGATAGAGCTTTTGTTAAAGCAGGGTTTTTCACTGACGGAGAAAATTGGTGATGTCGAGATTTCGGGTCTTCCATTGAAAGCTATCCATGAATCCAGCGGGGGGGGGGTCGCTTTACTGGCCTACTTGGATCAGCACAGGGCTCCTACGATCGAACAGTTGCGGGAAGTAATTGCCACTAAACCGACTAGTTTCATTATCCTCGAAGATTGCTTTGGGGGAAGCGACGAATTGAAAACAAATCTTGCTCAAATGTGCAAGACCAATAACGTTGAGCTTTGGACTGCGTAGGGGAGAAGCAGAATGAAGTTCAAGTTTGAAAGCAACCAGCAATATCAGGTCGATGCTATTAATTCGATTATTGATCTGTTTGAGGGGCAACCAAAGATTGATGGAAACTTTGTAGATTTAATCACGCATAGGGCTGGCATGGTCATGCCCGAGGACCAAATTGCGTTGGATATCCAACAGGAAATTGGTGCAGTAGGAAACAACTTGGTGCTGAGTGAAGGCATGATCCTTGAGAACCTAAAAAGGGTTCAAGAACGAAATGGTTTGCCAATTTCCAACCAATTGATTGATGGATTGCAATTCGACGTAGAAATGGAAACAGGCACTGGAAAGACCTATGTTTACTTACGCACTATCTTTGAGTTGGCTCAGAAATACAATTTCACGAAGTTCGTTATTTTGGTGCCAAGTGTTGCAATCCGAGAGGGAGTGAACACGAGTATCGAACTGATGCGGAGTCACTTTGCCCAGCTCTATCCGTCGCTGAACTTTGACCACTTTGTTTACTCCGGAAGTAATCCGGAGGAAGTTCATTCATTTGCGACTGCAACATCAATCCAAATTATGGTGGTGACTATCGACTCGATCAAAGGTGATACTAATCATCGTGTATTTCACCAGCAAAGAGATAAACTAAACGGATTAAAGCCAGTGGATTTCTTACAAGCTGTACATCCAATTGTCATCATGGATGAACCGCAAAACATGGAATCGGTTTTATCCAAAACATCAATCGGTGATCTTGAGCCGACGGCTATTTTGCGGTATTCGGCGACGCATCGTAAAAAAAGAAATCTTGTGTACCAACTCGATCCAGTTGCCGCCCATGAACTGAACTTGGTTAAGCAAATTGCTGTATCAGAAGCTGTTCAGGTGGGGGCTGACGCTGCGCCATACATAAAATTAATTGAAGTCAAAGGGAACCCATTCAAAGCGAAGCTTGAACTTGCGATTCGAAATGCTAAAGGAGAATTAACTCGAAAACAGCTTTGGGTGAAACCCGATCAAGAGCTTGCTCGGCTAACTGGTAACGATGCCTATACAGATTGGCGAATAACTGAAATATCGATCGAGCCAGAAAATATCGAGCTTAACCACTTCGGTAGATTAGCCGTAGGTGAGCAAACTGGCGGAAACCAGGATGGAATCTACAAGGAAATGATTCGTGAGACAATTCGTGAACACTTCCGAAAGGATCTTCTTCTTCGGTCTAAAGGCATAAAAGTTCTAAGCCTGTTTTTCGTGGACAAAGTAGCCAATTTCCTCGGTAATGGTGTTTCAAATGACACGGCTGATGGTAAATTCGCTCAGTGGTTTGATGAGATTTTCAAAGAAGAACGAGACAAACTAGGACAACAGCTGCGTGAGCTATTTCCCGATTCGCCTCAGGAATACCGCCGATCCTATTTTTCGCAAATTAAAAAAGGCGTATTCAACGACACAACTGGTAAATCGAAAGCTGACCACGATTCCTACGAGCTCATCATGAAAGATAAAGCTCGACTTCTTTCCGAAGATGAACCAGTGCGGTTTATTTTTAGCCACTCGGCGCTTCGCGAAGGGTGGGATAATCCAAACGTTTTCCAAATTTGCGCTTTGCGGGAAATGGGGCAGGAAACGGAACGGCGCCAAACAATTGGGCGTGGATTGCGCTTGCCTGTTGATAGCAGTGGTGCACGTGTGATCGACAGGTCAGTTGCTCAGTTAACCGTGATTGCCGACGAAAGCTACCAGAGCTTCGCGAAATTCTTGCAAAAAGAATACGAAAAGGCCGGGGTCAAAATCGGTGTTGTGCGTCGTGAAGAATTCGCAAAAATCCCTGTTCCGGATACCGAAAATGAAGTGATCGGATATGTTGAATCGGAGCTTGTATGGGAAGAACTGCGGCGCAAGGGGTTCATCGATAAAGACGGGCATTTAACGGATCTTTTTACACCTGACAAGACTGGTTTTACTCTGGACCTTCCAAGTGAGTTGTCATGGCTGGAGCCGTTTGTCATCCAAAAGATCAAGGATCTCAATATTGAACGGTTTGTGAAGAGAACGGAAAAACGCAAGACTCGTAAATTAAATAAACGGATCTATAATTCAGAATTATTTGAAGAGTTCTGGAATTCGATTAGTAGGAAAACGACATATTCCGTTCGTGTTGATCGAGACGAACTGATCAAGAATGCTATCGCGAACATTGAGGAACGGGAGGATATTAAACCGCTACGAATCAGGGTAACGAAGGCGAAATTAGAACTGACTCGTGGTGGGGCAAAAGGCGTAGCCGTCAGTGAGCGAGAGACGGGTCTCCAAGGTAGCTATGATCTTCCCGACATTATTGGGGAACTGCAAGAGGCCACGTCACTTACCCGAAAAACCATCATTGATATTCTGATCGGCAGCGGAAAGCTTGGACAGTTTTTGGCGAACCCAAATGATTTCATCAAGATGGTGAAAGACTGCATTACGCAAGCTCTCGCCGAAATTGTTATTGATGGTGTCCAGTATGAGCAACTCGAGAACGGTAGTGTGTATGCTCTGCGGGAATTGATGCGCGATGGAGAAGAAGAAAAGCAGTTCTTTATTGATGCCATGTATAAGGTGAAAAACCAGGAAAAGACCGACTTTGATTACGTGGTTTATGACTCAGATACAGAAAGGCAATTTGCTGAATTGCTCGATAACCGCGAAGACATCAAGTTGTTTATGAAGCTGCCGCCAAAGTTTAAAATCGATACTCCAGTTGGTGCTTATAATCCTGACTGGGCGATTTTGAAACACGAAAATGGGCAGGATCGTATTTACATGATTCGCGAGACAAAGAGTACAGCAGATCCGAATTCATTGCGTCCAGCGGAACGGGCAAAGATTAAGGCTGCACGTCGTCATTTTGATGCGATTGGTATTCAATATGCAAAGTCCACTCCGGAAGATTGGAATCTGTAAAAACCAGGATCGGGGTAATCAGTTTGTTCAAAAGGGTAGGAAAGAGGTCAGCGTGAAGTCTACTTTTACAGTCACTGCTGAGCGAGGTGCCGGTGACGTATGGGTTCTTGAATGCGCCGAGGTGGGTGCGGTTTCTCAAACTCGACGTCTTGACCAAGCCGTAGACGAAATGCGTGAGGCAATTGCTTATCTGGCAAAGTGCGGTGAATCCGAAGTCAACATTGTGGTCGAGCTAGAGTCTTCTTGATTCAAGCGCGTGATTGTCCCGTATGAACGTCGAACCAGGTGCTCGCCTCTTCGCGTAGCCTGTTTGGTATGTCCGATTACTCGTTGAAGAGACACTTTGATGGTGACTGCGTCCGAAGGATCTGCGCGATGGTGGGGGATCGGGCTGGTGGCGTGGATGTGGAAGATTTCTGCGCCGCGGTGGAGCGGCAGATTCCCGATTTGGAATTAAAAGATCGGGTTCGGATTATCGCCCGGGAATTGTACGAACGGTTGCCGGGTGATTACGTCGAAAAGCTGGACATTTTAGTTGCGTCCTTGGGGCCGGAGTTGCGCGAGGACCAGGGGATGTTCACCGAATCCTGGTATCTGATGCCGGTTGCGCAATTGGTTGAGGATTACGGCGGGGACCACCCTGAGCAGTCGCTCGCGGCGATCGAACAGATAACCAGGCGGCATACGGGGGAGTTCGCCATCCGGCCGTTTTGGATCGGTGGCACGATCTGACGATGGCGCACGTTAAGCGGTGGTCGACGTCGAAAAGCCATAACGTGCGCAGGCTTGCCAGCGAGGGGATTCGCAGCCGATTGCCGTGGGCCGGGCGGTTTGCGCCGTTTATCGCCAACCCGCAGCCGATCATTGATGTCATCACCGTGCTTATCGACGACCCATCGGCTTACGTGCGGACGTCTGTTGCAAATAATCTCAACGACATTTCCAAAGATCACCCCGATTATGCGGTGGAAACCGCACGTCAATGGCTTGCCAACAGCAATAGTCCACGAACCCGGTGGATAGTGGAAAAGGGATTGCGAAGTCTTATTAAAACCGGGCACCCGGAGGCGCTGGCGGTTATCGGGGTACAGGCCGACCCGCAGGTGTACGTCGAGCAGTGCAGTATCACACCAGTGAATCCGCGTATCGGAACCGGTGCTGAAATTGCGGTGGTGGTGCGTAACGATGGCGATGTCGACCGCGACGTGATCGTTGATTATCAGCTGCACTACCGGAAAGCCGATGGCTTGCTCAAGCCCACGGTTTTTAAACTATCAAGGGTGACTATAGCGGCAGGGGATAAGGTTGAACTGCGAAAACGCCACTCGTTTAAAGAAGTTAAAACCCGCACGTTGTATCCAGGCGACCATGCGCTCGTTGTGCAGGCCAGCGGAAATCCCGGGCCCAGGATCGAGTTCCAGCTGGAGGGATAGATGAAAGATCACTGCAATCCGAAGCTCTTGAGTTTCTCCTTATCGGTTATCGCTAGTAGTTCCGAATAGATGCCGCCGGTGGTGGCGAGCTGCGCGGGGGAGCCGATCTCATCAACGCGGCCGTCTTTGAGGGTGATGATGGTATCAACATCAGCGATGGTGGAAAGCCGGTGGGCGATAATCAGCGTGGTGCGGTTTTCCATGAGCTCTTCTAACCCCTGCTGCACGGCGCGTTCGCTTTTGGTGTCCAGTGCGGAGGTGGCCTCATCAAGAACCAAAACCGGCGCGTTCTTGAGCATGGCGCGCGCGACTGCGACGCGTTGCTTCTGCCCACCTGATAGCCGCAGACCACGCTCACCAATGATGGTGTCGTAACCATCAGCAAACTCCGCGATGAAATCGTGGGCATTCGCCTTCTGGGCGGCGGTGATGATCGCGGCGTCAGTCGCGCCGGGACGGCCATAGGCGATGTTTTCCTTAATGGAGCCGGAGAACAAGCTTGCTTCTTGAAATACCACGCCGACGCTGGCGCGTAGTGAATCGGCGGGAACGCCTGCAATATCGTGGCCGCAGACCTCCAGCGTGCCAGCGGTGGGGGAATAGAGTCCAAGGATCAGATTAACCAGGGTGGACTTGCCACCACCCGATTCCCCTACCAATGCGATGCGTTGCCCTTGGTGGGCGACGAAGCTTACGTCGTGAAGCACCTCGTGGGTTTCTTGGTCGTCGCCGGGGTAGGTAAAGGACACCCCGCTAAGCCGCAATACGGGTTCGCCGGGTGAAAGGGGTGTTGGGGGTTCGTCGACAAGCGAAAGCGGGCCGCTGGCGGTTGCGGCGGCAACGAGCTGGGGGTTAGCGGTGGGTTCCGGTATCTGCGCCATGACGGCGAAGTAATCCTTGGAACCAGCAACCGCGCGTTGCCCGGTATCCACCAGGTAACTCATGAGGTAAATCGGCTGTCTAGCCATCGTGACCAATTGGATCAGCAGAACCATCGTGCCGATAGAGAAATCACCGGTTAACGTGCGGCGGAAAAGTAGGAGGTAGATGCCGAAGAAAATCGCATTCACCGCCAAACCCCGGGCGATGTCCATCAGATGCCACCACCGGGATTGGCGTGTGGTGACGGTGATCGTGCGGGCGAACCGGCGGGCGAAAAGGGCTAATTCCTGGATTTCGGAAACGAAGGATTTCACCACTTTCACCTGGCCGACAACCTCTGCGAACCTGCCGCTGGCGGCGTCGATCTGCTCGTTCTTTTCCGCCTCCCACTTTTGCCACCGGCTACTGGTGAGTGCGGTAAGCCACATGTAAATCGGGAAGACGATCGCTAGAAGCACCGCGATGGGGAAGTAAAAATACGCCGTGACCGCCAAAACCGCGCCAACCGTTAAAACCATGGAGAAGAAGTTATTGGCGAAACCCTGGACGAAACTGGTGATCGAGGTGATCGATCGATCCAGTCGGGCAATGATTGTGCCGGTGACCTGATTATCGAAATACCCCTGCGGCAGCGACAGGAGTTTTGCAAAATACCGGGTCGAGAGAATCTGCCGCAGCCGGGCGGACAACACGTCGCCGATGTAGCCGCCGATATTATGCACGATGGTGTTGCCCACCTCCGCGGCAAGCAGTCCCAGCGCCAACAGCAACACGATGGTGGTCGGTGAAAGCTGCGAGTTGGTCGGTTCCCCGCCGACCGCCGCGACGATGACGTCGGTGGCTTCCCGCACCAAAAACGGCGTGACCAACGCCAGGAGCGCTGTTGCCACGGAGGTGAGCGTTACCGCGATATACAGCGGCCACAACGTGCGGGTGGTGGAGAAAATTTGGAAAAACGAACGCATAACGACCTTTTAGTAACCGGGTGGGGGCTGGTATGACAGCTGGTGAGGTGTGTAATCCTAACAGCTCTAACCGCGCAGCTATAGCTTGGTTACCGTAACCTTGCTCGTTATTGGAAAGGTGGATCAAACCTACATAGTTTTATATAAGAAAGTTTGAATGTGTCCAGTTTGGGGG
Organism: Corynebacterium mustelae; assembly: GCF_001020985.1. Taxonomy (NCBI): domain Bacteria; kingdom Bacillati; phylum Actinomycetota; class Actinomycetes; order Mycobacteriales; family Corynebacteriaceae; genus Corynebacterium; species Corynebacterium mustelae. Next base: position 2,623,255 of record NZ_CP011542.1, on the reverse strand, counting down.
TAAGTTTCATGTGTCGCTAACCGTGAGTGGGGCTTAGAATGGGAAGTGAGTTCGGCACACCTGCGCCGTAGAAATGTTTGCGCACAATACAAACCGACGGGCACCGCTACAGTAAACACCAGTGGTTAAAAGACGTATCACCATTAACGTGCCGGGCTGCATTCCTATCCACCGCACTAGTTGTGAAAGAACCTATCCATCATGTGGACTGAAATCCCGGCACCGGAATACGCCACCCTATTCTTCTTCGAAACCGGCGAATGGTGGGACTACGCCATGCTGGCAGTAGTCACCTTCGCCCTTGCATTCACCGCGTGGCTTGCCCAGCGCAATAAATGGGTAGTGCTCGCGGTTTTCGTTGTAGCCCCCATCCTGCTCACCATATTCTGGTGGCCCCATTCAACCCAGGGAACTAGCTCCGCCGGATGGTTCCCTATAGTCAAGCAGTACTCCGCACTCGCCGGATCGCTGTGCCTCGTGGCACTGCAATACCGCAAAAAACTCCGGCATAACTACTGGTACCTGGTTATCCCGCCAGCAATACTGGCGCTTAATATCATTGAAGCAGTGATCCGCGACATCCAGTGCTACTTCATCCACGGGATAGACCCCAGCCAACACATGGCAACCTGGGGTGGGCCGTGGAACCTCATGAACGCCGCCGCCGGGGTGCTCAACCTGCTGGCAATCTCCGGCTGGGTGGGAATCTTTGTTGCTAACGGGAAGTCCCGCGCCATCATCTGGCCCGATCTTAATATTTGGTGGATTTTGGCTTACGACGCCTGGAACCTCGCCTATGTCTATAACTGCCTTGCGGACCGCGCCTGGTACTCCGGGGTTGCCTTACTGGCCGCCTGTACCATTCCGGTGCTTTTCAAATTCGGCAAAGGTTCCTGGATTCAATACCGCGCCTACACCCTCACCCTCTGGTCGGCAGTGGTGCTCACCTTCCCGCACTTCATGCACGACTCCATGTTTGCGCACCGCTCCGCCCATAACCCCACCGCGCTATTTGCGCTATCGGCCCTTGCGCTTGCTCTCAATATCGGCGTGTTTGCCTGGCACTTGTACCGGATTATCACCTTGCGCCGTAATCCGCTCACACAGGAAATCTACTCTGACCTACCCGAATCCGTGGAGATGGTGCGCGATCACGCCACCGATGAGGACATGGATCTCATTGCCAGCCGCCTAGGAAAAGAAGCAGAAGAACTAGGCTTTAGGGTAAAAAGAGAAATAAGTCCCGACATAGCTCGGCCATTGGCGCACTCCTAACCAATGTGGACGCCGCCACCGTGATAAACAGCTGACGATGGCGGCGTCGTCACGCAACAATCCCTGCATCCCTTAAGAAGTAACGGGGCAGAATCTGCACGATCGTTTGTGAGTACTTAGCCGGTTCCGCGATCCAGTTTTTAGTATGAGCATCACGAAGCTGACCAAAAGCTGCGTGAAGCCTGCTTTTTCGAACACCTTCTAGGAATAAGTAAGTTCCGTGAGCTACAAACCCGTGGGACGGACATCGTGGCCCTGATAAGCATCAACATTGGTAACAACATGCAGAATTGTTTTTGTCATTGTGGCGAATCTTCCCGGTGTCGGCGCGCCGCAGCCAAATCAGAATCCAGTGCAGTGGCAAGTGAATGTAAGAGCCGGAGAACCTGCTCCAGGTTGGGTTCGCAGAAGCGGGTGGTGCCCTGTTTGGTCACTGTGATAAGCCCCACCCGTTCCAAAATTTTCACGTGATGGGACACTGCGGTGCGCGAAAGTGTGGAACTTTGTGCAAGCTCAGTCATATTCAACCGACCCTGACAGACCAATGTGACCAAGAGGTTCTGTCGGTGTTCGTCCTTTAACGCGTCAAAGATGGGGATACTTTCTTGTAAATAGGGCAGACTTTGCGGTTCGAATTCTTTAGGCATAAAACTTTCCTTTTTAGGCCCGGCGAGTAGCCAATGCGGCTTTGCCATGATGCCACAGTGCATGCAGCAGCGCCTGTTTTGCGGTAAACCGCGTGATCTGCGGCTTTTTGCCTTCCGCTATCTTGTGCATCTGCAATTCGTATCCAACAATGCCCAGCAAACTGCCAAGCCTGTCATCGATTTTTTTTGATACCGGTGCTTAAGCGAGGGAGGAGGTATGTTTGCGTATTGCCGCTAAGAATCTGATTCGGCAGGTCTGGATACAGCGCCAACGGCCGGGCAATCCCTATGAAATCGGTAACGCCGTCAGCAAGCGCCTGCTCCATCCCGGCGGCATCTCGGAATCCACCTGTCACAGCAACCGGAGTGGAGACTACGGAGCGTAGCTTAACTGCATAGTCGCTGAAGGTGGCCTTGCTGCGGCCGCCGCTATACTGCCCAGTTTCCATCATGATCGGCGAGGTGTAAGTGCCGCCGGAAATCTCGATGACATCAACCCCAAGCTCAGACAACCTTTTGGCCGTGGCCAGCGAATCTTCAGTGGAGAACCCATCTTTCGTTCCGTCGGTCGAGTTCATTTTCACACTGATGGGGAAATCGGCCCCCAGCGCTTCCCGCATGGATTGGTAAATCTCAACCAGAAAACGCTGGCGGTTTTCCAGGCTGCCGCCATATTCGTCCGTGCGCTGGTTGTGTTCCGGGGACAAAAACTGGCTGACCAGATAGCCGTGGGCGGCGTGAATCTGCACTCCGGTAAAACCCGCTTTCAGGGCAATAACCGCGGTGGTAACGAATTTTTGTTGTACCTGATGGATTTCCGTGATTGTCAGTGCTCGGGGCGTGGCGAAGAATGCATCGGCATCACTCGACATAGGTATCGCGCTGGGTGCGACTGGTGCGGTGTTAACGCTTTTGGGGCTTTGCTTGCCAGGGTGATTAATCTGCATCCACAAATGTGTGCCATTCACAGTGCCCGCTGCCGCCCATTCCTTTAAAACCGCGAGGTCACGTTCGTCTTCAATAAAAACATTCCCCGGCTCGCCCGGATGATTGCGATCCACCATCATATTGCCGGTCACTAACACCCCTGCGCCGCCTTCAGCCCAGGTGCGATACAGTTGCGCTATTTTCGGATCGGGGGCACCTGCGGTAGTACCCAAAGCTTCGTGCATGGCCGATTTGAAGAAACGGTTTTTTACAACGGCACCAGATGGCAGGGTGATCGGTTCGGCGATGTGGCGGGGCGTCATACTAAAACTCCATTCGTCTAAATGTTTCGACATTTGGTTACATGGGTCAGCGTAACCACCCCGGTTTCTTATACGCAAGCTCTCCAACAACCCTTCACCGCACGACCACGACGATGAACAACTAGCACGGGCGGCGTCGAAAAGCGACAATCCCCATCTTCACTGGGAACATGGGGATTACTACCGCGAAGTTTTAGTGCTGGCTGGCTAAAATCTCCAACAGCCGCGCCGGGCGGGTAGACAGATCGTCGCCGGTTTCCTCACCAACGGTCCACTGAGCGATTTGGCGGGCGCACAGCAAAACTCCCCGGTCTGCTCCCTCGCGCACCGCCGGGTCGAGGGTGGTTAAGTCGGCGGTTTTTGCAGCACCTACCACGCGCCGCGACATCTTGCAGGCACTAAACATCCAGGCATCGATATGCCGCTGATGCAGATGGCGGGTAATAAACTCCGTATCCCACAACGGATCTGGATCCTGCGCAGCTATTCGACGCTTAACCTCCGCGTCGAAACCATCAAGCACCTCCTGGCATTGCTCCACCAGCCACTGTGCCCGGTCTGGCTGCTCCAACGCCACAGCGCGGGCGGCGGCAATAACGTAATTGGCCATGATCGCGCCGAGATCGAAACCGACCGGGCCCAAGCAGGCGAATTCCGAATCGAACACCTTTACGCTTGGCTCAGCATCAGCATCGGCACGCACCATCACGGAACCGGTGTGCAAATCACCGTGAATCAGCGCCTCCTTGCGGGTGAGGAAATCCCACTTAGCCTTAGCATTAAGCCGCTTCATTACCGGGTCAGCTGCGAAATCCGCCGCGTCGGCCTTATTGGCATCCAAGGTGGAATTGCGGCCGATGTCGTGGATAGGCTCGGTGAAAACCAAATCGTCGGTGATGGTAGATAACTCCGAATTGACGAAATCTGCCTGATAGGTGCCGAAAACCTCCCGGTTTACGCCGAGCGGGGAGGTATCCACCGCGAGCGCGCCGACATAAGCACCAATTTTCGCAGCAACGCCAGCGATGGATTCGTCGGCGTTGAGGGATTTCCGCAATACCGTATGGTCAGCCAAATCCTCCATCACGAAAATATAGCGATCCATGTTTTCATCCAGAACCCGCACCACCAGATCGGGAACCAGATTGCCGTGAATCTTCAGCGAACTAGCTTCAAAGCGGGCACGTTCTGGAGTCATAGGCCAGCCCTCACCGGTCATGCGGACAAACGGGAGCGCTTGCTTAACTATCAAAGACCGCCCCTGGTTATCGCCTGCCCGGTAGACGAAATTGAGGTTACCGTCGCCGATTTCTTCGGTGACTGTGAGATTATCGGTATCGATAAGACCTGCAAGTTGTGGGCGAGAAGCAATATAAGAACCGAGTTCTTCAAGGCTCATCGCCTCATAGCCGTAAGTGGAAACCACGTCAAAACCTCCTGATGAAATCGACGTAACTTAAAAAAGCGAGTGTCACACCGCCGGTTTAAACCGGACAGCTTTCTTAGAAAGGGTGTAAGCAAAGATCAGACCGAGAATCAGCACCAGCCCCTTGGCGGTGTCCTGGTAGTAGTACTGGAAACCGTTCATAGTAAGTCCGGTCAGCACGATGCCGATCAGTACCGCACCAAGCAGAGTGCCCCATGCATTCGGCTTATTCATGGCCAAGACCGAGGTGCCGACTAACGCAACTGCGACGGCTTCCAAAAGGGAGGATGCACCAGCATTAACATCGCCCTGGCCGATGCGGGAAGCAAGGATCAAGCCACCAATGGAAGCGAACATCGCGGAGAGGATATACGCCATGGCCCGGTATTGACCTACTTTCACACCAGCGATCCGGGCGGCCTCGGGATTAGAACCCACCGCGTACATGATCCGACCCCATTTAGTTTTAGCCAGGAAGAACCAGGTAACGACCGTTAACAGAATCATGATGATGACAGGGATCGGGATTGGCCCAATAGCACCCCGGTCAATCATGAGGAACGATTCGGTGAATTTTCCGGGTGCTTGAGAACCATCGCTCATGACCATTCCGGCAGAGACCGATTGCCCAGCAACCGGGATAAGTTTTGCCCCTTGAATAACAAACATCATGCCCAAGGTTGCCAACATGTCGGGAACCTTAAGAACCACGATCAAAAGAGCATTTAACAGTCCCACGATCAAGCCACCGATCAGAACTACCAGTATGGCCACCCCACCGGTGTAGTTGTAAAACACCATGGTCATGGCGGCCAGCTGGACTGATAACCCGGCGGTGGAACCAATAGACATATCAAGCCCACCAACAACCATGGAGATCGTGATCCCGAGCCCAAGGATCGCGGTCACCGATGCGAATTTCAACAACGCGAACATGGAATCGGTGGTTCTAAAAGCGGGCAAGGTGGCCGAGAAATATATAAATAGCACGATCGTAATCACGATGAAGCCCCATTTGACCAGTACTTCTTTCAAGTCAAGAGAGCGGGCTGGGTGTGCCTTTTCGGTATTCATTTATGCTACCTCCGACATAGTTGCAACGATTGTGTCAAATGCAAGTTCGCTGTTATAGGAATCCAACCGGACTGAACCATCGACCAACACCAATACCCGGTCTGAGACCTCCCGGATTTCGTCGACATCGGAGGACAAGACCAGCACTGTTGCGCCAGCCGCCGCCAGTTCGCGCAACTGGCGGGATATTTCACGGCGGGCACCAATATCAACGCCACGGAATGGTTCGTCAAGAATGAAGATTTGCGGGTCATTAACCAACCACCGGCCCACGACTACTTTCTGTTGATTACCTCCGGATAGCGAATCAACACTTTGGTGAACGTCGGTGCAGATTACGCCCAGGTTATCGATGACTTTTTCACCAACGAGGGCTTGCCTTTGGGCACTTAATACTCCGTTCGTGCTGACCCGATGCAAAAACGGCAGGTTCACTGTGTCGGCGATGCTCCAATCCGGAAGCATTGCTTGTTCCACCCGGTCCTCCGGAACCAGGTAGATTCCACGCGCCACACAATCGTGGGGGTGGCGGGGTGTAAACGGCTGGCCGTGGAGTTTGATGGAACCTGCGATATAGGGGCGCACCCCGTAAATTCCCATGGCAAGCTCGGTTTTTCCGGAGCCGATCAGACCCAGGACGCCGGTTACTTCACCGCTGCGGATTTCCAAATCAAACGGTGCGCTGCGCGGGAGCACTTGGACGTCGAAAAGCTCGATCGTCACCTCGGTGCCGCGCTGCTCCTCGACGACGATGTGCTCCGAATCGGAGGAAGTTGCTGCTGCATCCCCGGCGGCCGCAACGCCACCGACCGCACCAGCTGCGGTCGGTTGGGTGCCCAACATCGCATCGATGGCGCGGCCTAATTCAAAGGGGCGGGTGTCGGCGAATACAATCCGGCCGTCGCGCAACACCACTAGATCATCTGCTAGGCGGGCAATCTCGCCCATGCGGTGCGAGACGTACAAGATAGCCACACCGTTTTTCTTCAGCCACAGAATTTTTTCAAACAGTCGCTCCACTTCGCTATGCGAAAGGGTAGAGGTGGGCTCGTCCAAAATAAGGACCTTTGGCTGGTGAATCAACGCCCGAGCCAGCAGGAGTAGCTGCCCATCGGCGATGCCTAAGTCCGCGACGTCTGTGCGCAGGAAGGAATCATCCCACTCCAATTCCAAGGTGGCTATGATCTCTCGGGCCCGATCCATGATTTTGCCCGGGCTGGTTAATGGGTGGATAACGTTAGCGGCAATTTCCTCGAAACACAGATTCTCCGCCACCGTTAATCCCGGCACGATGGAATCGGACACTCGCTGGTGCACAACCTGAATGCCGTGCGCATCAGCGTCGCGCGGACTGGTGATCGTCACCGGGTCGGTGCCCACATAGACGGTGCCGCCAGAAGGCGGGTACAAACCGGCAAGCACCTTGATGAGGGTAGATTTTCCTGCCCCGTTTGCCCCCAATAACGCTGTGACTTTGCCGGGGTGCAGTGTGAAGGAAACACCTTTGAGAACTTGGTTTTTGCCGAAGGACTTTTCCAGGTTTTCCAGTGACAAAACCGCTTGGTCGGTGTGGTTAGACATGCGTGGCCTCGCTTAATAGAAAGCCGGGTGGCGGTGAACTGCGATAGAACATTTAAAACTTCTCGCTTATTGCAGTGCGTGACATGCGGTAGTTAGAACGTCACTGCCGGAATCCAGTCGGCGCTGGAAACGTCGGAGATATTCAACTTGTCGTTCTTTTCGCGCAACTGATCCATGTTGGTGATCTTGTTCTCCCGCAGGTAATCCTGGGTGATGAGGATCGGCGGGAATTCCACCTTGGTTTCCGTCAATTCCCCGGCCAATTGCAAGGCAAGGGTACGAACCACTGCGGCGCCGATGGCGTTCGGGTCGGTAGCGCCGGTGGCTCGCCACGGGCTGCCATCTTCAACCATGAGCGCGATATCCGCCGTGGAGATATCAGCACCGTAGACAAAGACCTTGTCGGTAAGCCCCGGATTCTGTGCCAATGCGGTCAGCGTTGCCTTGGTCAGCTCGTCGTAAGGCGCATAGATGCCGGTAACCCCTGGGTTTGCCTTAAGCGCGTTGTCCACCATTGGTGCGGAGTCGGTAGCGGTGGAGGCAGTGTATTTGCCGGTCTTGAACTTCTCTGACCAGTTGTTTTCTTCCACATATTTACGCCATACCGCGTCACGACGATCCAGCGGTGCGATGCCAGCAACGTTGACGTAACCAACCTCACTGCCGGATGGCACTTCTTCTTTCATCAGGTCAAGCACCAACGATGCCATGAGTTCATCGGACTGCTGGGTTTGGACGGCCCGTGGCGCACAGCCTTGGATTTCCACGTCGTACGCAACCACGGTTATACCTTGATCGATGGCCTTGTTCACGCCAGGGCACAGTGTGTCTGCAAAGCCGTGCCGCACAATAATTCCTTTGGCACCAGACGCAATGGCTTGATCTAGTTGGGAAGCCTGCGTGGAATTGTCGCCTTGAGCATCATAGACGCTTAGTTCCATGCCAAGTGCTGCGGCCTGTTGCCGGGTACCATTGAGGTATTGCTGGAAATAGTCACCTTGGCCGGTGTTTTGGACGATGGCGATCGCAGCACCTTTTACGGAATCAGGAATATCGGCGCTTGCTTCGGCAACCGAGGCGGAAGGTTCGTTTGCGGCTTTCGTTGCAGGCGCATCAGAGGTGGTTTCTTGGGTACACGCGGCAAGCAGCATGACGCTGGCGACGGCGCCTAAGATTTTGGATGTTTTCATTATGGTTCCTCACATTGGGGGAAGGGGGATTAACGTGTGACGACTGTTTCCATCACACGGGGATCATTGGCGGTGGCTGGTTCTGCCACGCCGTTTTCGGTGGCGATGGCGGAGATCAAATCGAACGGCGTGACATCAAAGGCGGGATTAAATCCCTTGACACCTTCGGGAGTGGCGCGCATTCCTTGGAATTCGTGGACCTCGCTGTCCGTGCGCAGTTCGATGTGGATACCGTCACCGGTGGCGGTATCAAGATCGACGGTGGAGGCGGGGGCGGCGACAACGAAGGGGATACCGGCGCGTTGACAGGCGAGTGCGAGTGCAACCGAGCCGACTTTGTTTGCGGTGTCGCCATTAGCGGTGATGCGGTCGGCCCCAATGATTGCGACGTCGACAAGCCCCCGGAGAATCGTGGAGGAAGCCGCACCATCGGCTTCGACGAAATGGTCGATGCCCAGTTGTTTCAGCTCCCAGCTGGTCAGGCGGGCTCCTTGTAGCAGAGGCCGGGTTTCGTCCGCATAGACGATTTCTAGCGCCCCACGATCATGTAGTTCGCGGATGATGCCAAGCGCAGTACCCCAGCCGACGGTGGCAAGTCCGCCGGTGTTGCAGTGGGTAATCACCCGGACCTTGTCTTTTCCGGTCTTTTTTAAAATCCAATCAGCACCGAGCTCCGAGAGTTTCTTGTTATTCGCCACATCTGCCTCCGCGATGAGGTGCGCGGCGGTGAGAACAGCTTCGATGCCATCGGGTACGAGATCACGTACTTGGTCTACTCCCCAGGCGAGATTGACAGCGGTGGGGCGGGCATCACGCACGGATTGGATTGCTTCTTGCAATTGGTCTTTAGTCCAGTTGTTGCGCGCGGCTTCGGACATGGCAAGGGCTACACCGTAGGCACCGGAAGCGCCAAGTGCAGGTGCGCCTCGGACAACAAGACGTTGAATCGCGTCGACTAGGGAAGCAGTTTCGATAATGTCGATATACTTTTCGACGGATGGGAGTGCGGTTTGATCAAGTAGCCGGATGGCTTCTTGCGGGGACTCAACCCATTCAATGGCTTTGAACACGACTTGTATCCCCCCTATTGGAAATTGTATTACAAGTTATGTTGATGGTAAGTCTGAAATGCGCAGGGTGTCAATAGCTTCGGCAAAGTTGTATGCCCCTGTGTGGGTTAAAATTTTCACAACGTTAATGCCGTCCAATCGGCAACAGGGTAAAAGGAGCAATAATGGCGCAGCAAAGTCTGTCTCGGAAGGTTGCGGGAGATATTCAGGCTGCGATTATGCGCAACGAGATAGCAGGCGGTGAGAAACTGCCCAGCGAAAATGAATTGTGCGAAAACTATGGTGTGTCCCGTTCGACGGTACGTGCCGCACTCAAGCAGCTAGAAGCCATCGGATTGGTGAAGTCCAAGCAGGGAGCGGGCACTTTCGTCCAAGAGCGACCCGACGTTCAGGCGGGTTTGGAGGAATTGGATTCGATCACTGAGTCGATTAGACGTTCTGGTCGGGTACCGGGCATGGAATATTCTATGGTGATGCGGCGTCCAGTCGTGCCTGCTGAAGCTGAATATATGAATCTGCCAGCCGGTGAAGAGGTATTGGAGATTAGGCGAATCATCAGCGGCGATGGGGTTACCCTTGCGTATTCCTACGACCTCATTCCGGCCGCACTTGTTCCTAAGGATTTTGACCCCAGTATCGTTGGTGGGTCGCTATTTGAGCAATTCCGAAATGATCTTGGCCTATTTCCGCACTCGTCTGTTGCGGAGGTGCATGCGGTAAGTTCTCGCCATGTTGGTTGGGGTAAAGAAGAGTCAGCGCATGATCTTTATGTATTGCTGAAGCAATTGCATTACGACGCACGCGGTGAACTTTTGCTCTATAGCCAGACGTATTTCATTGAAGGGCGCTATACCTTTACAGTACATCGCTCGGTTTCATGATGTCTTAATACATTCACTACGTGCTTGCTATGTTTGGGTAAGTTGTTTCTAATTTAACTTACTTGTCATACAAGTTTGGGTTATGCTGGTGAGTAACGGGACAAAGTTGTTACCTGTTTCGGCAGAAAATCGTCCATGCGGAACGTACCAATACCAGATTTTCAAATGGAATTGCGCAACGCGAAGCTGTTGTGCAGGATAGGCAACCACCCCGGTACTCGGTCTACCTATCGATACTTTCCTAAGGAACGGGCAACATGACACAAAACCTTCCACTACCAGCTATCCTTACAGACCTAAGTCCGGAAGTCGCCGAAGAAGCTAAGCAGTGTGCGCTAGAGATCATCGCTGCCGGTGACCTTGTATGGCAGCGGGAGATGGTGGCTGCCAACGATGGCAACATCTCTGCCCGGCTTTCTAACGGCTGGATACTGTGCACGCCGACCGGAATCTCGAAACGCGGAATGACGCTCGCCGATCTCGTGCTGCTCGACCCATCCGGGGCAGTAATCGCGGGGGAAAACCACCCATCGTCTGAGGTGAAAATGCATTTGCGGGTCTACGAGTTGGCGCCGGAAGTGCACGGCGTCGTCCATGCCCACCCCACCTTCGCCACGGTATTTGCTGTTAACGGTGCGGCACCGCCAACCGACTTGGTAGCTGAAACTGTAGTGCTCATGCCCACTATTCCGGTAGCCCCATTTGCAGTTCCATCCACCCAAGAGGTGCCTGATTCCATTTCCGCGATTGTGCCGCAAAGCTCAGTATGCCTGCTTGAACACCATGGCGCGCTCAGTTGGGGCGGCTCAGTCATGGACGCGTACTATCAGATGGAACGCTTAGAGCACGTGAGCAAACTCGGGTTTTATTGCAAGCTGATCGGTGCTGATCGCAGCATCGCGCCGGAACGCTTGGCGCAGATTAAAGAGGTATTTTCGCTGTAGCGATCAGGTATTTGTGGGACTTAGGTGTCGTCGTAACGCAATGGCAGCGTTACGAGGACACCGCCTAGTCTGACCTGCTAAAAACTATTTCTTCTTCCCCCATCCTTTGAGATAGCTGCGTTCTTGCTTCTGTCGGATTTGCTCGTCCCAGGAGAACTCTGGCTCCTGCCAGTCAGTGAAGTAATCGGTGTCGACTTCTGTTTCCCACGGAGTTCCCGGTCCGGTAGGTGGCCAGTTGGGGTTATCAGTTACCGGTTCCCGGATTTCTGTTACCGCCGGGTTGCGTCGCCCGTAGCGGAACCACTGGGTGTAGGTGTCCTCAAATAGTGGGGTGCCATCCCACCGGCCAGCTGGAGTTTCGGAATTAAAGAATCGGCCGCCGAGCATACCCCGCATGAATTTGCCAGTGTGTTGCTGCTTTTTCTTAAATTCAGCCGTGCGTTTGACATAGATGTTCTGCAGTTGTGTCATCACGCCACCAATGAGCTCGATATTGACCCAGTTGATGATCTTCGGTAGCGGTGCATCAGGCTCATAACCAATGCGCCAGTGATTGATCAGGCGAGTGCGTTCACCAGAAAGTGGCACCACGTAGAAGCACCACGCTGCGGCGAAATGCCTCATGCTGGGGTAGCGGAATGCAAACGAGCCTGGCGCTGCGGGCGGGTGTTTGGTGTCAACCCACTGCACCAGGTATTTTCCGGGAACCACGTCTGCCCACTCCATGGACATTCCGTGAAAATCAAAGGCAGCTATGTCACCTGGCATGAGGCTGTCGGGTTGCTGGAATTCCTCTTGGATTTCGTAGCTGTTGAAAAACGGCAACCGGGCAAAGACACGTTCCAACCATTCGGAGGAAAATGAACCGGATTTATCCGCGCCGATCTGTTTGAAGATCCGCCACACGGCGTAAGCGGGAGCGTCAATGGTGATGGCGTAGGTGGAGGAGTAGGCGTTGGTGTAATTGGCGTCGATCAAATCATCGGCAGGATAACGCCATGCCTTTTCTTCCGGGGTGGCCTGATTGTACTTTTGGCTAAAAAGGTACATGCCGCCTGCTAGAGCCGCGCTGATCGCGGTGGCTAACGTTGCCATGCCGCGTAGTCCCCGGTGGGAACGCATGGTGAAAACCTCCTTGGGTAGGTGGTCGATATGGATATGTAAAAAGAGCGAAATTTTCACCGGAAAAACGAATTTTATTTCGATGAAATTTTTGAGAAAGTAGCGAAAAATTACGGATGTATTTGTGTATCTAATTAGGTAAACAAAAAGAATATTATCGGGTCAATACCGCCATTTAGTTACTTATTCTACTATGTTTCATTCGGTATTTTTGCAGATAGCACGGTGCTAGCATAGAAGTAGTCTTCACGATATAAATTCATAGATGAAGGAGACGATTGTGTCTTCGTTATTTTTGTGGGAAATAGGAACTCCCACTGTTTATCTCCTGTGGATCATAGTATTTCTGGCCCAGGTGATAGTGGCGGAAATTAACCGCCGCTGGAATTGGACGGTTTTTGCTATGTGGACTATCGGCGGAATCGCGCTGATGCCGTATGCTGCCTTGCATGGTACCCCCATGGTGGGGTGGTTCCCGTTTGGTAAATACGTCATCATGGTGGCTACCGCCACGATGACCGGCTACCTATTGTGGTACGGAAAGCGCAATCCGCTGAAAGCTCATCGATATGCAGTTTGGTTCGGAGTAGCACTCTGGGTCGGGTTAGCCATGAACATCATGGAAGCCAATATCCGAGACGTCACCATATATTTCCATGCTGAAGAATACCTGCGCTGCGCGGCTGACCCGCAGTGCTTAAAAGCTATCAACGACGCCCATGTTGGTATCGACATGATCAATGGTCTGCCGGAAACCCGTGGTGTTTCGGAAGCTGTCGGCACTGATGGGTGGTATGCCGCTGTGGCAGCCAATTTCGCCGCAGCCGGGGTCGGAATTGACCCGGAGACAGGCTTCCGAACCATTGGCGGTTATTGGAACCTCATCACTGCTGTGGCTGGGGTGCTCAATATCATTACGATCACTGGCTTGGGCAAGATTTTTATTACATCCAACGCCAACCAGAAAGTACGTGGGTTGATCTGGGTGGATATGGTATGGCCGTGGGTTATTGCTTATGACCTATGGAACCACGCGTTTTTATATAACGCATTGTCCGATTACACCTGGTATTGCACCCTGGCATTGTTACTGGCCTGCACGATACCTGCCTTTACGTGGGCTAAGGGGCAGTGGATTTGGTTTAGGTGCTTTACACTGATGTTCTGGATCGCCGCTAATAATCTTTTACCGGAATTCTTGGTGCCGCCGTCTGCCATGACAAATTTCTCCACCATGAATCCGGTAGCAAACCAAGTATGTGCATGGGCAGCGTTGGTATCTAACGTGGCGCTATTTGGCTACTGGTTATACAAGATTGTCCGTACCAAGCGAAACCCATTGACCAATGCGTTGTATTTTGAATTGGGTGAATTCAAGACCATCATGCGGGAACATGCTGACGATGCGGATAAGTATTTTGTCACCGACATGATTAGACAAACTCCGACGGAATTGGGTTACCAGCCAGAGACAACAACGCCGCCGCTCGACGGTTGGGTGGGCACCATGCCGTGGTGGCACAAGGATCATCGGTACCCGAAGTTGCGCACACCGCTTGCAGCTGACCCGGCGTTGGTGGACAAGGGAATTGAATCCGACCCTAGCTGGGATGTGAAGGGTATTGCTCATATCCCACAACTCAACGCCTAGGTCTTTGGGTACAGGTGGCTAAATGAAACCAGGGTGGCGTCGACAAGCAATGGCGATACAGCTTGTCGACGCCCTAGGGGTATCTTTAAGCTACTGCGGTTTGGAACTGATATGTTTCCATGCGATGGGTAGTTGTGCCTTATAGTACGGCCAATCATGAATACCACCGCGTTGGTAGTCCACCTTATGGTGCGTCATGCCGTGGGCCCGCATCGCATCATCAAATTCACGGGTACATTGATGAACTACCTTTTCCAAAATGATTCCCCCTGCCAATTCGTGGGCACCATGCGGTCGGTAGTGTGCTTTATCTGCCTCAGTGACATTACCGTCAGCTGTAAACACATATACTGGCATGTTCTTTAACCCGGTTGGATTGGATACTACATCATTGCGGCGACGCTCTTTAGTTATCCCCGCACCCCATATCAGATCCGGGGTACCTCCGACCGAGCGGGTAATGAAATTGAAAAACTCGCGGCCCGAGGTGTTAATGGTGGAATAACAACCTGAGACACTAAAAGTGCCTGAGTACCGTTGGGGATAAAGATTAGCAATCCGAATCGCGGCAGAACCACCCATCGACAACCCACCAATGTAGCGGGTGCCGTTGAATGCGAAACCTGATTGTGGTGCCTCCAAAACCGAAGGAAGCTCCTCCACCAAGAACGTTTCCCACTGACTACGGCCCAGGTACGGGTCGTCAGTATTCCAATTGGTGTAATTGGAGCCGGTGGCTTCAGTAGGCATGACAACGGTGACGTGTTCGTGTGCCATCGCGCCTTGGACGTCACCTTCACGTAACCACCCAGATTGCTGAGGTGCAGTTACCCCATCCAGCAGATAAAGCATTGGGGCGGGAGTTGAACGATCACGTGGGTAGAGCACCTGTACTTGAACCACTCGCTTCATTGCTGGTGATTCGATAAATAGTCGTTCCACAAAGGGGAACCGGTCATCTGGGCGGCGATCGATTAGACGCGGTTGGTCGTAATCGCGCAACGAATTGGCCGGATATGGGGTGGGGGAGCCGTAAATATTGGGGATAGGCAGCTGTCCCCACGGTGATGTGGCATGAAACTGCTGAAAAATGGAATTAAGCTGCTGGCCCAGCTGCGGATTATAAGACCATGAAGCCAACGCATCGGATGAAAGATTGTAACCAGCCTCGTCAAGTGCTGAGGAACCGGAAACCGATTGGGATAAAGCCGCAGGCGCAAACAAGGTTGTCGTTGCTGAGGCCGAAACCATAACCGCCGCCACCACTGTAGCTAAGCGGCGTGTCGTCGGACGATACCGGTGAATTGAAGAAAACACGTTAAACACTTGAAGCCCTTAAAAAGTTTCAATACAAGATTTTGTGGCAATTATATCGCCCACGCCGCGGGGTTTTTGAAATCTTCAATCCATGCGGTTCAGCTAGTGCAGGTTACTAAAACGTGGCTAGGATCTAAAGGCATGAGCATTGTAAAAATCAACGCACTTGAAGTGCCAGCAGAAAACCGAGATGAACTAGAAAAGCGCTTCGCCGCACGTAAGCATGCAGTGGATAACCAGCCAGGATTCCGCGGCTTCAAACTGTTGCGGCCAGTCGAAGGTGAAGATCGGTACTTTGTGGTGACCGAATGGGACGACGAGGAAAGCTATGAAGCGTGGCGCGCAGCCGAGGCACAAGCTGGTGGGCATGGGGCACATGGTGGGCACGGAGCCCACGATGCCGAGCGCAAACCAGCAGCTACTGGTGCAACACTCATGTCCTTTGAAGTAGTTATTGACTCCCGTAACTAAAATGGTGACCTTTACTAAGCTCACCGATGAACCATTGCTCAGTCCCGCAGCAATACAACACTTGGTTCCTGGCGCGATAGAAGTGCGGGTACCCGCCATCGCGCAGGTGGGAACCAGTGAGATCCTGGTTGCATGTGACGCGCGGTTGGCTCCAGTCGATGATGACTGGGCGGCCATAGGCGGTGCCATGGCAGCGGATTTGCCCAACCCAAATTCCCTCCTTTTGCTACGTGGGCGTCTTGATGCCACGATCGCAGGCGGGATCAGCTGGGCGGAACCGACTGTTCTGCGGCAGGGAAGCATCGACCCTCGGAGTGGGTTTTCCGATCCTGCGATAATAACGTCGGGTAATCGGGTAGTCATTGCCCACGCGCGTAGCGCTGACGTTGGATTCTTCGGCTCTGGGCGCTGGTGTGATAACCCGGCAGGAAACGATGCCCGCAACGTGTTACACATTGACGTCGCATGCTCTGATGATGCGGGTAAAAGCTGGTCTATAAGCACAATTACCGGTGATGTGGCGCGGGAGTTTTCCGGAGCGTTTGTTACCAGCGGACATGGAGTTATCGCAGCGAATGGCGATTGGGTTTTTCCCATGATTGCCCGCAACCTAAACGGCACCACCAGCTTCGTTGCAGCTATCAGCACTGATGCTGGTCAGACGTGGGAATCCGGACAGCCTATCGGAATAGATATGGACGAAACGGCACTGGCGACAATCGGCACTAGGCTGCTTCTTTCCGCGAGGTCAACCAGCGCCTATGCCAGTGGAAAACTGGGGCGGTGGCAAGCCGAAAGTACCGATTTCGGTCGAAGCTGGCAGGATCTCGCGTGGGATAACAGCCTACCGGCCGCCGCGTGTAATGCCGCTTTAGTGGAGCTACCTGGAACCATTGCGTTGAGTTACGCTGGTCCGGATCGTATCGGCGGGCATATCGCTGTGCTTGACGACGATACCTGGCGCACCGTGGCCACCATCACCGATCAGGCCTTCGGCTACAGTGACGCGCTTTATGTTGAAGGCAACCTGATCGTGGTTTATGAACAGTCCGGCAGCCTAAGAATGGCTACCTACCGCACCCGGGAATGATGACGGATATAGACCGTTTCCCAACCTTTAAGCAATTCTGGTCCGTAATAGGCCCAGTCATGCACCCCACCAAGTTGGTAACGAACCACTTGGTGGGTCATTCCCGCCCGGCGCATCGCAGCCTCCAATTCCTTGGTCGAGGCATACGCTGCGTGCTCTAGCAGAACCGCGCCGGGCAGCTCGTGACGTGGGCGCCCTAAATGAAGCCCAATATCGTGATTGGTGATATGCCCATTCGCGGTAAATAAATACACTGGCATATTACGCAAGCCTTCCGGATTGCGGGTGACATCGGCGGCGATGCTGCGTGGGGTGCGTCCCGCACCCCAAATGTTGTCTGGTTCACCGCCCACCGACCGGATCATGGCCAGCGTCATGCCACGGCCCATAGTTGAGGTGGTGGAATAGCAGCCGGATAGCCCAATGACACCGTGGAAGAACTCGGGGTTTTTTGCTGCAATTCGTACTGCGCCAGTAGCCCCCATGGACAATCCACCGATGATCCGTTTGCCATTAAACGCCAAACACTGATCTGGATGTTCCAATATTTGGGGGAGTTCCTGAGTGAGGAAAGTTTCCCAGCGGCACCGACCTAAGATCGGGTCGTCGTAAAGCCAATCCTCGTAAAGAGAACCGGATGCTTCAGTAGGCATAACAACTGTGACCTGTTGGTCACCCATTATTTCCAGTATTCTGCCTTCCCGCAGCCACCCCGAACGGCGTGGTGCGGAAACCCCGTCAAGGAGGTACAACATGGGGGCAGGTTCGCCGAGGCGGGTTGGAAGCATAACTTGAACTTCCACAATGCGTTGCATAGCTGGGGATTCCACGAACCACCGTTGAACCCGAGGATCCTCATCCGGCATCCTGTCGATAAGACGCGGTGTATTAAAACGCATGGAGCCGGAAGCTGGCTGAGCGCGTTCCTCTAAGTAGATCGGGGGAATGCGTCGCCAAATGCTAGGGAATTTCTGAACTGTAGCGATACCCGCCTTAATAATCGCACCGCTAATAGGGGCGTTAGTAAAAGCTGCAACTATGTTGCAGTAGCGTCGAGTGGCACCAGGTTTATCGTTCATCGCCGATCAATTCTAAAGGTGAGGGGAAGATTACTGAAACCCAAAGCGACCTCATTGGCCGATAATGGGGGAGAGCATAGGGTAACCCAGCAGCTTGACCAGGTTCTCTCAGAAACTTTTAGTCGACGTATAGCCGCGCCTATTCCCACGCGGATCGAATATGTGCCAGCCCGCGCGGCAACTGAGTGGTGTAATACGGCCAGTCGTGGATTCCTTGCTCATAGACAAATTTCTGGTGAGTAATGCCATGGTTTCGCATCGACTGATCGAGCTCATGGGTGCACTTATCTGTGGCAAATTCCAACCCAACCCCGCCAATCATATCCGTGGTGACATGGCCGTTATACAGATGTTTTTCTTGTTGCCCAATTACACCGTTGCCCGTGAACAAATACACCGGCATCGTGCGTAAACCGGTGGGGTTGTGCACCACATCCATTCGACGCGCCTGCTCGGTGTAACCATCAGCCCACAGGTTAGCCGGGTTGGCACGGACAGATTCCACAACGGCCTTTGTTTTCCAGATACTCATCGGTGAAGTATAGGAATAACATCCCGAAAGCCCGATAGCGCCGTGGAATAAATCTGGGTGCGCATTGGCTAACCGAATTGCGCCACTGGCCCCCATTGATAAACCAGCGATGATTCTTTTGCCGTCAAACCGTAAACCGTGTGTTGGGTTTTCCAATATGGTGGGCAATTCTGTGGTGAGAAACGTCTCCCATTTCGGGTGGCCGATAACCGGGTCGGGTTTCTCCCAATCCATATACATGCTGCCCGAAGCTTGGGTCGGCATGACCACAGTGATTTGTTCATTAGCCATGATTTCGTCGATTTTACCGCTACGTACCCAGCCGCTTCTGGTGGAGGCAGTTGCACCATCGAGAAGATATAGCATTGGTGCTGGTTTCTCGGCGTCGACTGGCTGCATGATCTGTACCTCAACTACGCGTCGCATAGCGGGAGATTCGATAAACCAACGTTGCAACCGAAGGCCATTATCGTCGGATATACCCACCAACCGTGGGGCGGAAAAATCCTGAGGCGCTGCGGTGGGGTACCACGCCTCCTTTTCAAAGATTGGCGGCAGTGGCAGATCTTTGAACGGGGAATTTTGCCGCTGGGTAACCACGTGCTCAAACAGCTCAGCGGTGCGGGGATCAGCAGTGATCGAATGCCCTACATCCGTCGAGCCGGACACGACCGCTGGTTGGGCGGCCACGGTGGTGGCGTCGAAAAGCGACATAGCAAGAAACGGAACACATAGTAACCGCAATCGACGAGCGTAACGAGACGAAACCTTCTTCACAACAACCTCACAATCGGACCCGTTAATTTTAATTCCTAGAATGTATCGCTCAACCTGACTGATACGTAACCACCTTGCCTAGCTACAGCGAAACTCTAACGACCAAACACCGCAGCTATCACCAACATGGCTGGAAGCGCTAAGAACGTGGACAACAAAATAGTGTCGCGGGTAATCGTCATCCCCCGCTGATAGGTCGCCGCATAGTTGTAGACGTTTTGGGCTGTTGGCAACGCCGCCAGAATAACCACCGCATACAACAAATCACCCTGCAACCCCAATAACCAGCCGATACCCGCTGAAAACAACGGCATAACCACAACCTTTAACAACGTTGCCGTCACCGTAGCACTCCGCTGCGTTATATCAGCCAACGGTGTTGCCTTATACAGGGAAGCGCCGAAGCTGAGCAAAATCATCGGGATACTTGCCCCACCCAAAATTCGCATCGGTTCAGCTACCAGCAACGGTGTGGAAAAATTCGTGACCGTCACCGCCAATCCCAACGCCGCCCCCACCACGATCGGACTAAACACCCCAGCAGAAATGGCACTGGCAATCTGACGCGGCCGACTCTTAGCTCCACTCGGCTCACTTATCAGCGCCAGAACCAACGGGGTAAACAACACAATCTGCACCACTAATAACGGTGCTACATAGGCCGGATTATCAAGGACGTACATTCCTACCGACAAACCAATGTTATTGGAATTAACATAGCCAGTCGACGCCGCGCCCATCACCGTGCTACCCCGATCCATGCGGAAAAATAGTCGGGACAACAGCACAAAGACCGTAGCAGTGGCCAAGGCAGCCAATGAGGAACCCAAAATAACTAAGCTAAAGAGCTCCTCCGGTGTGGAATTAGACACAACAGTGAAAAGCAACGCCGGAGTCGCTGCGAAAAACGCTACCCGATTAAGCACCAAACGCTGTTCATCGGAAGAAATCACCCGAAACTTAGCAAGAAGAAACCCAATGAAAATGATGGTGAAAATAATGACAAAGCCTTCTAACACACCAACCATCAGGTATCCACCAATCTCCGCGCTAACACCGGCTGCGCCAGTTTTATAGCCACGGTTACAAACATCAAAATTACAGACACAGAAAAAACAGCGCAGAAAAATAAAACCACACTTCGATCACCTAGCCTGCGCCGGTTTGATAAAAAGTGCAAGATGGCACATGACAAAAGCCCTGCCCCCACACCGACACTAAGCCCCAACTACGGCTACCGTGTGCTGGTAATCGCACCTAAAGTCAAAACAAGCAACTATCTGTTGCATAACGGCAGTAACTTCAAAAGAGGAGAACCACAATGGGGCAGCCAAACAACCACCCCGTTGATTTACCGCAACTCGACCGGGCACAGGGAGTTTTATACGGACAGATTATTGGTGACAGTCTTGGTTCCTTAGTGGAATTTCAAACGGCGGCACAAATAGCAACAGACTATCCGGGTGGGGTGCGGGAACTAACCGATGGCGGGTGCTTTAACTTAAGCGCAGGACAGGCAACTGACGACAGTGAAATGGCTCTAGCTTTAGCCCGCAGTATGGTGCGATGCGGTGGATTCAACGTCGCCGATGTGGCAGAAAGTTATCGCCGTTGGGCACAGTCAGACCCCTTCGATATTGGGAATACCTGTGCTGATGCATTACTACGTGGAGTTTTCAATCCGGATAGCCAAGCCAATGGCGCACTCATGCGGGTAAGCCCCATAGGAGTAGCCTTTGCCGG
Source organism: Corynebacterium mustelae (assembly GCF_001020985.1). NCBI lineage: Bacteria > Bacillati > Actinomycetota > Actinomycetes > Mycobacteriales > Corynebacteriaceae > Corynebacterium > Corynebacterium mustelae. The sequence goes on along the minus strand of NZ_CP011542.1, from coordinate 2,602,135 downwards.
TGACGAAGAAGCGGCCAGAAACGCCGCCGCCCGCGATGCACAATTAACTCATGTACATCCATGGTGTATTTCCATTAATGAACAATTCGCCGCAGCTATCGCCCGCGCAGTGGGGGAGGGGGTGGACAAAACCGAAGTATTAGCGATGTTCAACCCCGGTGATATTGTGAGGCCACAGGATTATCAGACCCATATGGGCTGGGTGATAATCGCATTTCGAAACGCTCTATACCAGCTGGCCACTGCTGCGAATTTTGAAGAAGCACTGGTGCGGACAATCGCATGTGGTGGCGATACTGACACCAATGCGGCAATCTGTGGTGCGCTTTACGGCTCAGTGTGCGGGGCAAGCGGCATACCAGATCGTTGGAAAACCGTGGTGGATAATTGCCAACCAGGTCCGGGAAGCCTTCGGCCCCGACCCCGCGAATACTGGGTAGCTGACATAACGGAATTAAGCGCACAGCTGCTCGCATTACCCAGCACACCCGGTGCCATGTAGAAGGTATGCTAACAGCAAAGGGTGCTAGAAATGCCGGTTCGCCACTCGCGAAAGCTTCCCCTACCTGTAAGGCTTAATTCTGGTACGGCGAATGAGGGCGATGCCCAAAGATGGCGGTTCCGATGCGGACGCTGGTGGCACCTTCCGCGATCGCCCAGTGAAAATCGCCACTCATCCCCATCGATAACTCCGCTAACGACATACCTTCGGGCAGGTTAGGTGAAAGCGTGTCGCGTAAGTTACGCAGTGCCGCAAAGCTGGGGCGCACAACAGTTTCTTCACTACTAAAACGCGCCATTGTCATTAATCCCCGAACCTTCAGATGATTAAGAGGCACAATGTCGGTCAAAAATTTTTCTACATCGGTTGGGGCAAGGCCCCCTTTTTGCTCCTCGCCGGAGGTATTGACCTGAATAAACACATCAAGGGTGCGGCCAAGAGTTGCAAGCCGACTGTCAAGAGCCTGCGCTAGCCGCACCGAGTCCAAGGCATGGAACTCATCCGCCCATTGGGCAATATCTTTCGCTTTATTGCGTTGAAGGTGACCAATGGCACACCAGGTGACATCGGTGATGCCACGCTGGTTAAATTCGGCGGCTTTTTCCGTCAACTCCTGCGGCCGGTTTTCGCCGAGTGTTTTTATTCCGGCTTCGGCTGCCAGTAAGGCTTGTGTGACCGGGAAAGTTTTGGAAACAGCGATGATCCTAATCTCTTCTGGGTTTCTCTCGGCGGCGCTGGCAGCTTCGGCGACTGTGCTGGATACGGCGGAGAAATTTGCTCGAAATTCTGCAACTGTGCTCGGCATTGACATAGCTGCACAGTGTAGTCGGTGCCGTTAACACCATGCGATATATATGGGATTTGTAACAGGGTAATAGTAGATTCCAATAGGTATTTTGTAACCGAATCGTTAGAATGGCTATGACCGATACGCCACGTGCGCCGTGACATGCTCGCGTTGACGGGTTTTGCCAACCAGATCTAAGTAACAGATTTTTGAACCGTTGGTTGTGTCGCGGCAGGTGGCGCGAATTTGTAGTACCGCCCATTCTGTTAGCCCGAGTCTTAAAATATTTGTTCGTTATAAGGAGTCACTATGAAGATGTCGCGGTTTGCCTGCGGGCTCGTCACCGCTGCTGCATTGAGCTTTACGACGCTCACCCCACCCGCACAGGCCGAACAACCGCAACCAGTTGTGGTCACCCATACCGCTGGCAGCTCCGTCGTTGACGGCATCACCACCGCTTACGACAAAGTGATGGAAACTGCAATCATGTCTGCGGAGTGGTTGGGGAATTTCGGCCCGATTGGAAAATGGTTGGGGCAGGTCCAATTGGCCATGCGGTGGCTGGCGCGCACTGCAGTTATCAGCACCCTTAACAGTAGTGAGCACAACAGCTCGCAGCTAAGCTCATTGCCTTAATCACACCAGTACGGTGTTGAAATCCCACCCCGCCTAACGTAAGTGATAATCGCTGATTAACACTCATGCATGAGAGTTAATCAGCGATTTTTATTGTTTGGTAGTCGAATCTCTACGTTATTGCGGGCAATGCTCTGAATGTTTAGTGCATTGCGCTGGGTTTTCGATGATGCAAAAGTACTTTTCCGCGTTGTTTCCCGGATATAGGTTTTGTGACCCACTGCAAAAGCAACAGGCAGTTTGAGTGCATATACCCCAACTCGACCTATTCGTCGCCCACGCTACGAAACCATCCACCGAAGCATGAAAAAGTCGAGTTGCGTTTAATGGGCCAGCACGAATTTTTCCGTCTAACGGCAGATTTCCCATATTCGACCGGGCAATTTCGGCATTAACGTGTCGCAAGTCAAGCTGCAGTGAAACGAATTGCTCTAATTCCGTCAAAGCGATCTTGCAGTGTGTATTACTAGCGCCGATGAAAAGACCACCGACACAACCTCATGAGGGTTGGTTTGTAGCGATTTTTTATTGTCTGATGGTTGAATCCGTTATTAGGTGTCCCCGTTGTCGCCGACGGAAGTTTTCATATGATTTCCTTAGATTTCAAACGCTTCAAATTTTCTATACTTTATTGACGTGCATGTATTCTCGATGCAAGCCCTGTAACAAAAAATCGTTGTTTTGAAAACGTTACATATTGGTGATGGGGGCTAAGAATTGTGCGTGAAAACCACATCTAGAACAGTGATGTTTTATTTGGTGAAAAGGTGCCCAATGGGCATGGTTGTCAACTTGGGGGTGGTTGGCTTGGTGTGAAGGTAGCGTTTTTCAACATCAGCTTTTATTAAGAAACTGGGTTTTGATTCATTGTAAACCTGCGGTTTTGTGACACAATCCCCCGGATAGGGGGTTATTTTATGAGATTTAAGTTAGTTAAAGCTGTGGGATTTATCAGGTGGTGGACTGGGGTATGTTCACCCCATTAGCCTGCGATAGCACAGCAACATTTACACAAATGTCGCTGCGAAACCTCGAATTAGGAAGCGAGATCTATTCCATGAAGATCACCCGTAAGATTGCTTTGCTCAGCACCGCTGCTATCACCGCTGCTGCGCTGACCACCCCTGCTGCTTTCGCTCAGGAAGCACAGACCGCTCCAGCAGAGGCTGCAGCAACCACCGCTAAGTCTGAAGACAAGTCCTCCAACGATAAGAGCTCCAACGACAAGAGCTCCAACGATAAGAGCTCCAACGATAAGAGCTCCAACGATAAGAGCTCCAACGACAAGAGCTCCAACAAGTCCTCCAACGACAAGTCCTCCGACAACAGCTTCAGCTCCAAGCTGAAGGGCATTTTCAAGCCAGTGTGGGAGTTCTTTGCTAAGTTCTTCCAGAAGATTGCTGATTTCTTCAAGAAATAAGGGCTAAATAGTAAAGCTATCGTGTTTCGCTAGCTTTCAGTCGCAACATCATCCCCCAACTTGAGCCGTGGGCAGTACCGTGTGATCCACTGGCATAGGGTTGGGGGATTTTCAGTGCATTTACAATAAGTGGCATGACCAATACCGCAGTAACTCCCACTGTCAAAAGCTCACCAGCGGTGCGCCGCTTTGGGCATCAGATTATCGAACACAGAATTGAGGTTCCGTGGGAGCCGGATGACCCCCACGGCGACACATTTGAATTGTTCGCCCGCGAAATCGTTCCAGATGGCGGTGAAAACTACCCTGTTATCGTGTATCTCCAGGGCGGACCGGGATTTCCGGCGCCACGGCCGGTATCAGCCTCCGGCGTGATTGGATGGGGGTTGGGTAAGTTCCGGTGGATTCTATTGGATCAGCGTGGCACTGGCAGGTCGCATCGGATAGACGGAAACAGCCCCGTTGAGGATCTGTGCCTGGCGCGGCTTTCGCGGTTGCGTCAGGAATATATTGTGCACGATGCCGAAGCGTTACGACGTGCCTTAGGGATTGAAAAATGGGCGTTGTTTGGGCAAAGTTTCGGTGGGTTTTGTATTACCACCTATCTTTCGCTGTTTCCGCAATCAGTTACCTACGCCTACCTCACTGGTGGCTTGCCGGCGGTCGCAGCCCCAGTTGATGATGTTTATCGCGCAACATATACGACATTGGCTCGCCGCCAGGAGGAATTTTTCCACCAGGTTCCGTGGGCTGCGGATCGGATTAGAGAAATTGGCCATCATTTGGATAATGCGGAGGAGATTCTTCCCACCGGTGAACGGTTAAGCTCTCGTCGGTTTAGAACCATTGGCATTGAATTAGGCCGTGGGGATGGGTTTTTGTCGCTGGCCTATGCTTTGGAAGATCCGTTTCGTATTGTGCGGGGCGAAAAGAAGTTGAAAACAGATTTCTTAAGCCATGTTGGTGGGGCTGTTAGTTTTGCGGCGGCACCGCTTTATGCTGCTATTCACGAGTCGATCTATGGTGGGGTAGGGCAGACGGTAGCGCTAGATTCCGCAACGCGGTGGTCCGCGCACCGGATACGGGCGGAGATTCCCGGTTTCGAGGAAGGCTCGGATCCGCGCAGTGCAGAAAAATACTACTTAACAGGCGAGCATATCTACCCATGGCAATTTGAAGAAGATCCAGCACTGCGCCCGCTTGCGGCGGTGGCGGAGGAACTTGCGCAGCATCAGTGGCAACGTTCGCCATATGATAAGGATGCCTTGGGTAGCGCTTCGGCACCCGTGTGTGCTGCGGCTGTGTATGTCGATGATATTTTCGTCCCCTTTGAGTTCTCGATGGATACCGCTTCGAAATTCCGGGATCTGCGTGCGCACATCACCAATTACTTTCAGCATGATGGCATACGTCATGATGGTGCTGGTATTGCGGAGATTCTGGACGAAAAGATAGCCGACCACTAGTCGTGTGGGTGCCCCCATGGCACCCGCGAGGTTTGAAATTATGTGATCTATGGCATAAATTAATCCTCGGTGTTGCTGCTATGGCATCACCAAACCGTACCCTGGTGCAACACTTCCGGATTACTCCTAAAACACATAACAATGATCACTATTCGGAAGTAAACACCCTGGTGAAAAGGCCACCACCCCTCGGCCTGTAACCTGGTTGATAGTGTTGCGGCACGGGTGCGGTTTTTCTTTTTACATCGCAAGAAAGGTATCCGCGCGATAAAAACCTAGTCGATCTAGGGTAATGATCGACATTCCTTAGGTGGTGGCTGCCTTAGGTTACAATGGAAGACTATGCGAGAAAAGATTGTCATCAGTTCGGCTGAAGCGGCTGAATTCGACGAGCTGACAAGCATATTCGAGTACGACGAAGAGCATGTTCTCGACGATTCAGTGTTACTACTAATTCAGTCCTCTTAAGCTCAGCTTACGGGCGTTACAAGTGGTCGTATTTAAGCTGGGGATGGCGTCGATGAGAGAGCGTGTATAAGCGGTAGCGGGGGTAGTAAGGACCTCGGCAGTAGGGCCATATTCAACAATTCTTCCTTGATTCATTACCGCAACCGTGGTACAGACACTCCGAACCACCTGAATGTCGTGGGAGACGAAAACTAGGCTGAGGTTATGTTCAGATACCAAAGTATCGATTAGCTCTAGTACCTTTTTCCGCACGGATACATCCAGCGCGGACACTGGTTCGTCGGCAAGCAAAATTTTTGGCTTTGGCGCTAGCGCCCGTGCGATGGAAATTCGTTGACGCTGCCCACCGGAAAACTCGTGTGGGAATCGATCCAACATGTCGGTCGCATCCAGCCCCACTTCAGTGAGCACTTCAATGACCCGTTGTGGGTTGGGGGTGGGCAGGGTTTCTGCGACGATGTCTTTGATCCGCATCCGGGGGTTGAGTGACCCCATGGGATCTTGGAAAACCATCTGCATGGAATCGGCAACTTCGATCGTGCCCTGTTGCGGGCGGATTAGTCCCGCAATTAGTTTCAACGTAGTTGTTTTACCCGATCCGGAGCCACCGACGATACCGAGGCGTTCCCCGCGATGAACATCAAGACTGACATGATCGACGGCGACAGTGTTGCGATAGCTTTTCGACGCATCCTGGATGCGAATGACTACCTCGTCGCTGTGTTGCGCGGGCTTGGCGGCAGGCAAAATGGAAGCAGCTAATAAAGTCTTGGTGTAGTCCTGCTGTGGGTTTTCCAGGATGTCTGTTACCGCGCCGGATTCCACAATTTCTCCCCGGCGCATAACCAGCACCCGTTCGCAGGTCTGCGCCACCAAGCCCAGGTCGTGCGTGATAAACAACAAACCGGTGCCGCGCTCTCGAACTAATTTCACGATCAAGTCCACGATTGCCCGTTGGCTGGTGACATCTAGAGCCGTTGTTGGCTCATCGCAAATTAACAGTTCTGGGTCGTGAGCCAACGCCATGGCGATAAGCACTCGCTGTCGTTGCCCACCGGATAGCTGATGTGGGTAGCGCCGCATAAGCTGCGGATCTAGTTCCACTTTTTCTAAAAGCTCCTCCGCTTGAGCATGGGCAAGCTTCTTGGGAACACGCGAATGAATCATGATTGCCTCAGTGATCTGCTTGCCCACCTTCATCAGCGGATTCAGTGCAGTCATGGGTTCCTGAAACACCATAGCCACCCGCTTGCCCCGAATGGTACACATGGTTTTTTCATCAAACGCATCAATCCGGTGTCCGCTGAGCGTAATGGCACCGGTTGATGAGATTAGCCGCATGATCGACAGGGCGGTAAGTGTCTTTCCGGAGCCGGACTCACCAATCAACCCCACTCGTTCACCAGGAGCAATGTCAAAACTCACGTCGCTTACAACGTTTTTGACGTTGAGATTAGTTACTGACAGCACAGCCATCTTAAACTGCCCCTTTCTTCCGTTTAGCCGCCATACCTCGGCTAAACCTCGGGTCGTAGAGGTCCCGGAGGCCGTCGCCAAGCAAATTAAACCCCAATACAGTGATCGCTATCGCAAACCCCGGCCACAAAGCTAAGGTAGGGGCAGTAGCCAACGAGGACTGCGCCGATTGCAGCATTCGACCCCAGCTGGGATCCGGCGGTGGGGTGCCTAGTCCCAAGAAACTCAAACCAGCTTCCGCCAAGATTGCTAGTGCAAACGACACGGATGCCTGGACAATAATTACCCCGAAGATATTAGGCAATACATGACGTCTGGCAATATACCACCCGGATTTTTTGGCGGTGCGGGCCGCAGCGACGTAATCCAATGACATCACCGTAAGTGTGGCGGCACGTGCCACCCGAGCAAAGGCGGGCACACTCGCCAAACCGATGGCGACCATCGCGGTGACCGTGGTGGCGCCGAACATAGCCGTGGCGATAATCGCCAGTAACAAGCCAGGAAACGCCAAAAGCAAATCGGAGCCCCGCATTACTACGGTTTCCACCGCACCTCGTCGCATTGCTGCCCACATACCCAGCGGCACACCTAAGATCGCGGCAACTGTGACCGCCACAACGCCGACAAGCAACGTAATCCGGGACCCCACCATGATCTGGGAGAAAACGTCCCGGCCATACCGGTCGGTACCAAAAATGTGGCTGGTGCTACTTGGGGCAAGCCGCTCGGCCGGATACGCCTGCAGCGGGTCATAGGGCGTCCACAACAACGACACAATCGCCATGAGAATTACTCCGATAACAATCACACCACCGACCACGCCGGATAACGGCCATCTGGTTCTCATGCGGAAGTTTCCTTTCGGGTGCGAGGATCAACGATTATGTAAGCCAAGTCGACCAGGGCATTAACCACCACGGCGAAGATCACCAAAACCATGACGATGGTTTGAACGGTTGGCAAATCCCGAGAGGTCACCGCGCTTAGCAACATCGTGCCTAGTCCCGGAATGACAAAGACTTTCTCAATAACAACCGCACCGATAAGCACATTGGTCAGCTGCAAGCCGGTAACGGTTATCACCGGTAGTGCGGCATTTCGTATCCCGTGTGCTCGCAATGCCTGCATGGGACTTAGCCCCTTGGCTCGGGCGGTACGCATGAAGTCCTCGTTCATCACATCTAGTACCGCTGAACGCACATAGCGGGTCATAATCGCCGCCTGAACGATCCCCAGTGAAATGACAGGCAGAATTAACCTCGATATAAACCCAGGGAAATCCTCAGCTGGCACCGACCACCCGTTAGCGGGCACCCAGCCAAGCTGCACCGCGAACACCGCCACCAGCAATACCGCAGCGAGGAAGCTGGGGATGGCGATGCCGATCTGGCTCATGATGGAAATAACAACCCCGTCGAAACGGCGGGCGCGTTGCGCAGCCCACACTCCGACCGGCAATGCGACCGCTAGCGCCACAACCATCGCACTACCAACCAAAATGATGGAGACTTGAAGCCGGTCAAAAACCATAGATGAGATGTCGGTATTGGAGGTCAGGGAGGTCCCCAAATCGCCTCGAATAAGCCCTGATACCCAATCAATGTACTGCCGCCAGATGGGTTGGTCGATTCCCATCTGCGTAGAAAGCTTCGCTACCGCTTCATCCGTTGCGCCTACTCCGAGCGCAATTTCGGCAGGATTACCGGGGATAACGCGAAGCGCAACAAAGATAACGATGCTGGCTATCACTAGCGTTAACCCGTAGCGAGCGATGGCGCGAAAAACCGGAATGGTAGTGGTCATTGATTTCCGCCTTCTTCTTGTCCAGCTGACGTTGGTTGCAGCTTTGTTATCCCGGCGACGGTTAAGCCATCGGAGACAGAATTACGAGGAATACCCGACACATTGGTGCCAGCGACGATAATCATGGGCAGATTAAACAACGTATTGGCACCAGCTTGGGCCATGATGCGATCCACCGCCTGCTGCATTAAGTCCACGTAGTCGGAATCTTCAGCCTGATCGGCGGCGGCGATCAATTCCTCAACCTGTGGGTCATTAAAGCCTAGGTAGTAGTCCGGGTTGGCGAAAAGCTGCGGAATGTCCCGGGGTTCGATATGTGCCACCAGCGACATATCGTAATCCTTTCCTTTAAATACTTTCGCCAACCAGACGGCCGGAAATTCGGTTGATTCGATGCGAACATCAAAGCCAATATCGCGTAGCTGGGAGTAGAGAATCTCGGCTGCAGATTGCGCATAGGGAAGCGATGGCACCGACAGGGTAATCGGGGTTCCCACCGCACCAGCTTCGGCGAGTAACCGCTGCGCTTTGGGCAGATCATAGGTGTAGGCGCTGGTACCGGTGTACCACGGGTCGGTAGGCGGAACCGGAGTACCCCCAGTTTCGGTTCCATACCCCTCCCACGTGGTGTCGATGATCGCTTGTCGATCAACCCCATACAACACTGCCTGGCGAACCCGAACATCGTTAAACGGTGCGCGAGCATTATTCATGCTCAGCAGCACTTCGCCGTTGGTGGTTCCTACCTCAACCTGCAAACGTGGGTCAGCGCGCAACGAATCTAATAATTCTGGGGACTGTAATCCGATAGCGGCGTCAATGGTGCCAGACCGCACCGCATTGGTTAGCGAAATGGCGTCGCCGAAATAGCGAAATACTGTCGTGTCGTTTTTCGGCCGTTGCCCCCAATAATCATCCCGTGCTTTCAACGTCAGTGACGTACCCACCGCCCATTGTGAGACTTCATAAGGGCCGGTACCGACGGGCTTCGTTGCCAATTCCGAAATTCCGGCAGGGCTCATCATCGCGCCCACCAATGTACCCATTGACCACAACCAGGTATTGGAACGAGAATGAAGCCGAACTTTTAGGGTGTGATCATCAATGACTTCGGTGGCGGCTACTTTATCCATCTGGGCTTTAAGTCCATTGCTCCATGCGTCGCTTTTTACGCGGTCGATGGAGAATTTGGCGCTGTGGGCGTCGAAAAGCTCGCCGTTGGAAAAATGAACGTCCTCACGCAGGTAAAACGTGTACTCCGTGCCGTCGTCGCTTAGCTGCCAATTTTTCGCCAGTAGCGGTTGAATATCGCCGGATTGGTCGATGTGTACTAATCCCTCATAGACGTTACCCATTAACGCCTGCGGAATGGCGGCACCTGCCGTGGTGGTGAAATCTAACGATGCCGGTGCCGCCGTGGTACCCAACGTGACGGTACTCAGCGGGCGGCCACTCGCCGGTGCCGCCGCGTAATCGGCGCTGACCCCGCTGCTTGCGGTACTGCCTGCGGTACAGGAACTTAACGCTGGTATGCACAGTGCCACAAGCGCATATGCGGCCGTGCGCCGAAGAGGGAAAAATAAAGTTCTCATGACGCTTTCTAGGGTATATGTTTCGGTGGTGCTTTACGCAATGACGTTGTGATAGCTACGCATTATTTTTCCTAGAGAATACATAGGTTTACCTGGGGTAAAAAGCGGCGTGGTTTAACCCCATCTGGGTTGAAGAGTCAGGTTAAGGCGTGTCTGTGACAAACCGGTCCCCAACGCGACCTAAACTACCAAGCACTCATGGTACTGAAAATACAAACCCCGTATTCCGCGCTGCTGCGCACCCGCTCAGCGGCTTTATTCGTGATTTTTATCGCGCTGATGGCACTCCTCGCGGCGCTATCATACATCCTGCTTTACGACGCCTCCGGGGTGTGGCACACCCTCTATACCGTTGCGTTAGGGATACCCGCAGTGGGGATTTTGCTCACCATTTTCAGCGTATTCGGGGCGTTTCGCCGCTACCGCACACCGGTGTGCACCATCGGGGAAACCATCACCATTGTTGAAACCGGCGTGAATTTTCCCGCCGCCGATCTCGCCTTGGTGGAAATTTTTTCCAAGGGACGTACCAGCTTCGCCAGCCTCATTCCCCAACATGTGGTGGGCCATGACCAGCACTATCCGGAATACACCTTTACATTCCCAGCACAGCCGAATATCAAACCCACCCAATTGGCCGACCATTTCCGCGACACCCGGCCCGACGTGCGGGTGGTGTGGAAAGGGTCTATTTAAACCTGGCCGATACTTCACGGCACTAAATCGGGTAACCTACTGTTCCTCATTACCATCATCACGACATCAACCTTGGTTGTCCTGAGCTTTACCGCAATAAAACCAAGGGCAGTTCAGTCCACAACGTACGAGAAACCCTAGGTGTATTCATTGGTCGGGTTAGCTTTCCCTTATGTGGGGGTAGGGGTTGTTGTGCATGGTGTGGTGGTTCTTATAGCTTGGTTGCTATTGATCGTTGTTTATGTGACATGAGGGAGTTGGGTGTGCCTGCTGTTTTGTTGCCGGATTTTAGTGTGTTTGATCGTCCTCGGTTTTATATCGGTGGTGATGAGCAGGCGGTGATCTCCTGTGCGCAGCAGTGGCTGGATTTTGCTGATGACTGTTCCCGGGGCGCATCATCGTTGGTGGGGGCGCAACCATATGGGTTTGTCGGTAGCGAAGGTGAGGCGTTTAACCAGCACGTTGGCCAGGCGGTGCCGTCGCAGTTACAGGTTGCCTCCAGCGTAGGTGAGCAGGTGTATGCCGGGATTCGTATGTATGCGGCTGGTTTGGGGGATGCTAAAACGAAGATGGATGCGCAGCGGTTTGTTGGCATGGGGTGCCATACGGCGGTGAATACGGCAGCTGAGGCGGTCAATGCTGCTGAAGCACACCTTGCGCTTGCGATATCAACAGGTAATGCTGCAGCTATTAGTGTGGCGCAGGCGAATCTTAAGATGTGCGAAGTAGCCTACACCCAAGCGGTAGCCGAGTGGGAAGCATGCCTTACAGGTGCCGATACCATCAAAGCAGAGTTACTGGAAGTAACCACCCGGGCTGCTGGGCAGGTGACCAGTGTGGTTACCGATAGTACCGAGGGTGCGATAGCGTGTGTGGATCCTTCGGGGTTGTCGTCGTATTTCCAGGTGGTTGTGTGGGAATTAGAGACACTGGCCGAAACAGCAGATCAGGTAGCAGAGCTGGTGGCATCGGGGATGAATCAGATTACCCCGCTGGTGGGTGCGGATGAGATTTCCGGCGATGTTATCACCCAAGCGGTGGACGATACCCGATTAACGTGGAAGTACGCGGCAGCGAAACTGATGGAAGATATCGAACGTATCGGCCGGCAGGCGGTGATGTTTGCGAGGTTGTATGCCGAGCATGATCAGTATGCAACATCACTGTTTGATCCGATCACAACCATGATGCGGGGAATGTTTCGCAGTATTCTTGACCACCCTGCAGATGATGTTATGCCTGCTGAGTATATGAAGCAGCCGCTTACTCCTGGTGTGGATGCGTATGAGGATGTGTTATGGCACGATATTTATGATCCAAGCCTTGGGATGATGGTACCTGCGGGACAATTAATAGCGGATATGCGGATGATGCGAACAGGGATAGTCGATGATCCGAGAACTCTTCGGCGGAACACCATCAGGAAAACCAACACCGAGGCATATCTTATGGCTAATGGGCAGCTACCGATACCGGACGGGGTGAGCTCAAGAATTATCGCTCTGCCTGCTGATCGTTTGGTCGGGATGGACGTTGGACTACGGCAATCCCATGCCAGCCCGTTGGGAAACCTGTACCAATTTAATCCACATGGAATCCCTGTTGCTGTCGGTGAACAGTCACGGGTACGTGTTGGGCTGTATCCGGCTGATGGTGCGGTAATATTTGACACCCCTGATGGTGAGTATGAAAAGGTTTTTCCTCGCCCACCGCATGGGTCAACTCTGCAGCCGTATCAGACCTATGAGCGGTGGGATCCGGTAACGAATATCACCACGCAGCAGATTACGTACTCAAATGGTATGGTGATCGAAAATACTTACCCGGGTAAAAACCCTGATAGCATGAAGTCGATCAGGGCGGGGCGGGGGCTTAATGCTATCCAACCAGAAATACCGCTCGCTGCGACCTGGCAGAACCTGCTGGGTAACATCGTGAGTGTGCAAGACACACCACTAAGCCCAGTAACCACCTACCAACTCCCAGAACCACCAACACAACCACGACCACGAATCACCCCGGAAACAGCCTGGAAATACGCTAACCCAGCCGCAACAGCAGCAGGCGGCGCAGCCGCAGGAATAAACACGGGCCAACACATCGATGAAGCAGCCAATTACGTTAAACCTCTCAAAAGATTAGGTATTGTAGGCGATGGGATCACCCTTTACCAAGGGGCGAAAGGATATATGGATACGGGTCAATACACACCTGTTACCGAGGCGGCGGGTTCTGTGGGTGGAGGATTCTTAGGCGGAATGGCAGGCGGCGCCATAGCTGGCACTTTCACCACGGGTCCGCTTGGAACTGCAATTGGTGGTGCTATAGGCGCACTCGCAGGCTCCGAAGCGCTAAAAGAAGTAGGGCATGAATTAGGTAAAAATCTTGATGAATAAACTCATAAATCGAGGGAGGTGTAAAATTAAAAAATTTTAAAATAAAAATACAATTACATCGCCGCTATAACATAAATTGCAACAGTTGAATAGCGTAAGCGGCCGACCCCCATAATACACCGTTTAGAAGTAGTCGAGAATTGCCATAAAGGTATTCTTAGCGAAGATCTGGAGATGGATTCGGGGCCGCGAGATCGGACGGATTATGAATATATCTTTTGGGGAAATAGGTTTAATACTTTTAGGGCTTTTACCTTCTTTTGTTTACCTTTCCTACTATGAGAAAACACGTGAAAAAGAACTCAAAGCTCACCCTTTCGGTGGGTGGTATTTCATCTTTGAATTTTTCCTTTCTTTTTGCGTCGGGCTGATTCCCATAGCGCTAGCTCTTGTAATCATCTACCCGGATTCCTGGATGTCGGCCGAAAAAATACCACATAAGATCGGGGTCATTTCTGTGACTTTTGTCTTTTTCTTCATAATTCAATGGGGACGTACAACTGGCCCTTCCTTACCGTTGAAAATCAGCAGCTTTGCCCCGTTCCTTCGCGAAATCATGGGCAAGAAGCCGGAATATGAACCTGAAAATTCCTCTTCGGAAACGACTGTCAAACCAACCGGCTTATTTATCGGATGCAGCGTGTCGCTACTGATCGTTACCGCCGCGGTAATAGCGATCGTGGGTGTATGGGCGGCTGAATAAAGCTCCTTATCTTTTATGGTGGGGTTAATTCCCGCGTCATTATTGGGCCTATTTTTCTTCCATGATTAATTGGGCGAGTAAAAAGGATATTCCATTTTTGATGCTGGTAGTGATATGCGCTTCTTCTGTGTTTTTGTTTTTTAACTGGTTCAGATTCAGTGGCTGTGCCCTCCCGTTTGGAAAAGGATCGTTTATGCCGTTTCTCGGGAGAATCTGGGTAAAAACCGTATCCGGAAACTGGCGAAGATAGACGTGAAAAAGTGCGGCTGAGTCCGCTTTTTATGGGGTGTGGAATCTCGCTTCTAAGTGCGTTGTCCATAATAATTGGACTGCTATTAATATGGGCAGATTTGTGAGCGGACTGGGTAATTCAGGGAACTTATCAAGGACGTGGAGTTGTGTCGTGGCGATGTCGTGAGTAGAACCCTGGGAGTTACCGGTAGTGCCTTGAGCTGCTATCCGTGCTAGTCTTCGCTGTACATCTGCTTATCCGATGGTAAATTACCTGCAAAGTAGCCTGAAAGAAACACGAACAGAAGTGGGGTCACCTTTTGGCACAACGGGGATACGGCTGGGACAGAAAGTTTGGCGAGTTTGGCTCCTATGCACAGTATGAAAGGTTCAATTCTCAGGTAACCAGCCAGTCCGGGTGGTCGGCGTGGCTTGCGTTCGTGGCGGCGTTTCCGGCGAAAGCCGCGGCGGTTTTTCTATGGGGTTTGCTTTCCACCGGGTTTTATCTGGTGTTGCCGTTTAACTTCGAGGCGTTCGAACGCAGCCTGACCGCGGGTGTTCATACGCACAAGACGGCGGCGATTTTTATCGCATGCTTTATAGGCGCGCTGGGGTTTTCCTGGTTGAAGTCTTATGCCGAATTATCCTTGGTTCAAGGGGTGCGGTTTCTGGCGTTTCGCGTCTTTCTAGACGACGGACTACGCAGCAACACTTCCGAAAACACCATCGGCAGGTTGAATACACAACCGAATCAGATAAGCCAGCTAGCGTATGTGGTGGATTTTGTCTTAAGCATCATACAGTCGGTGGGGTTAGCGGTTGTTGCGATTATCGCCTATAAAGACACCGGGCTGTGGGCGGTCATAGGAATTGGGATTTTCACCTATTTCTCCTTCGTCATGGTGCGCAAAATCGGTGTAGTATTCCACCGCTATATCGACAGCGAAACTGCGCGGGTTGAGCTGATCAATGCGATAGCCACCGACGCCGGGCGGTTGCGCATGGCTAAGCTCACCGACCTAGTTTTTGGGTGGCTGCACCAGAAACGGACACACCAAGAACACATCATGAAAGACCGCGCGAAGTTGCAAACCATTAACGCCGTGGTCTTGCAGTCAGCGGTTCCAGTGGTGGTGGCTACTGCGGTGTTGGTGGCGCTTGTGACCGGCAAAACTTCCGATAGCTATTTGTCGCTTTTGATGATCTCGACCTTGCTGTATTCGGCGATGGGGGAAGTGGTCGCCAATTACCGGGTGATCCGCTTGGCTGTCCCGATGTTAAACGAGTGGGATGAGCGTCGACAAGCAAGCGCGAAGACAACGTCTGGCGATTCGGAGACGCCACTTCCAGCACTTGAGACCAGCTGTGTGATACGTGGGGCCGAAGCGCCCGAATTACTCGACGCCGCCCGTAACTTAGCGGATGTGGTTGTTATCGACAATCCCGACGTTATCCCGGAGTCGTTGGTTAACCAGCTCATAGGTGGCTTTAGTATTGTGCAGCGGGATAACTGGCGTCGGCTGGTCGCGGATTTTGGGTTGCCACCAGATACCACAACCCAGCTCGGGCAGGGGCGCGCCGCCTCGCTGTCGCTGGGGGAGAAAGCCCGACTGTGGATAGCGCTCATGGTTGCGCTTAACGACGACACCACCACCTCGGCGGTGTTCTTCTCGGATGGGTTCCTCGCGGTGATGGATAACCGCACCCGCATGAGGGTGCTTTCTGCGGTGCTAGGCAGTCCCGTCCCGATCGTTTTTATTGGCACCAAGAAACTTTCGGTAGGTGATTGTCCGGTTTTCGAGTACCACGCAGGCGACATACACCAGGTGGCAGACAGCGTTTCCACTATGGTGTTGGAAACCAACAACCATCAACGTGTCCCGGAAGCACCACAACCGATGGAAAACTCTGATAACAACGAGGTGGGCGCGGGTGTCCCTAAGCCCAAGCCAAGCCTAGGTTTAGCGCAGAAGGTATTCGCCGCCTGCTTCGGACGCGGCGGCACCACCGCCTTGCTGCTGGTCGGGGCGCTTAGCGCACTTCTTTCCGTCGGGCTGCCGCTGGTGTTAGAAACCGCCGCTGCCACGGTTTCACCCACCAGCATCGGATTACTCGTTCTGGTCATCGCGGCCTGCCTGGTCATCCCGGTGGTCACCGGCCTGGTGCAGTTCCGGCTACCGATTACAAACTTTTCCCGTCTACATGTCAAGGCCGCACAGGCAACGGTCAACCATTCCACCCCGACCCGGCGCGGGGAATACATGGGCCGGTTCGGCGACGATTTCTCCACCATGCAGATGACAATTCCAGGCGCGTTGGTCAGCATGATTACCGCAGTCGCCTCGGTGGCGGTGTTGTGTGCCATTGTGGCTGGCCAAAGCCTGCTGCTTGTGGTGATTATCCTTCCCATTGTCGTGGTGGGCGGCTGGTTGTATCGGCGTGGCAGTGCGCGGTTAACCCACGCCTCTGATGTGCAAGCGACCGGTCGGGATACGTTTCTGAGCGAGTGCGCCGCGCTTATTACCAGCCGCCAATTGCCCAGCACCACCTTGGTTCAGCACGCCAGGATTCAAGTGTTTGAACAGGTGCGGGCAGTTTTTCAGTCCAGTACAAAAAATGCCATCGGCGCGCAGCTTGCCCGGGGGCGGGATTTAAGCCTGCTCAGTGCCGCTATTTTATGCATCGGCGTCGCCTCGGTGGTGTTCTTTCCGGCGGATAACGTGATTAGTGGGGCGGTTGTGGCCTACTTGTTCTATAGCTTTGCCACCCAAGTACCTACCGTGATCAGTGCACTGCAGGATTTCGATCTTGCGCTGATAACGGCGGGGCGGGTGTTGAACCTAACGGAGTTTGCGCCACCCCACCACCAATTCGCCACGGAACACACACGCCAATCCGCGCAGCGTATCGAAGAAACAGTACGCACCAACGATGGAACCGGCGGCGTGGTGGAAATCTCCGGGCGAAGCGGGGCGGGGAAGTCAACCGCCCTAGTACTCTACGGCGCAACCAGCGACCCGGCACCGGTGATCGTGCCCGATGACTTGGCGGTGCTGCAATTCGCGCCAAAAGATGAATCGACAGATTCACCCGCATGGCTTCACGGCGACCTCCACACCCGTAAGGCGCGGCAACAGGCGCTCGTGGACTATGCCGAAACCCAAGTAGCCACCAGCGTTGTTGTCCTCGATGAAACCCTCTCCGAACTGCCACAACACGCGCAACGTGCAGCAATGCAGCGACTCCACGCAGCCGCCAACCAGCACAACGCCGTTGTTATCGTGGTGCTGCATACAGCCAAAGAGTCGGAGGACCTGCGGGATTTTATTGATGAACAGCTGGTTTTGGATTAGTCACTTTTCCCTTGCCTTCTTAATGTCGTAGGCTCTTACAACTGGTTGCATCCTAGCCTTCCCATGCGACTACGAGCGTTCTACATCTGCAAGTGCTCCTTCAACTCCATACACATTGAGTTCAAGTATCTCATCTAGGACATCAAGTAGCTCGCCACGAAAATCCGTGTTCTGCGATTGTGTCAAAGCTCTAATTAAAAGCTCACCAACATGAAGCGCATCAAAAGGGACGTGTGAACTTGGGTCTGTTATTTCAGAACGAAACTCAGATATAAAGCGTTGCGACGCTTTCAGGATGAAATCGTCAACATTGTCTGGAGCAGATTCTAAGGTGAAGAGAAGCTGTGTTACATCATAAGGGTACGCAGGTGAATCAATTAACCTGTTCAGAAGCTCGGCATGGGGACGAAGCGGCTTACCGCGTAGGCTAGGAGCGATTTTAGTAATAGCCTTAAGAACATTTTCTTCTTCATCTTCCATGAGGCGGATTAACGTTTTGGAAACACTGCCAGCTTTCGACGTATCACCAATAAAGTTGACACATGTTTCGGCGACACCTTCCCTAATAGCAGAATCGTCATTGAGGGCTCGTTCCAGAAGGTCAGTTCTACCCCATCTGAAACCACATACTGCTGCTATTTCGCCACCAGCTTTTCTAGCTTCTCTGTTTGTTGAAATAAACATTCGTTCAATCAGCGGGGTAATTGTCTCAGGTTTTAGTTGTTCAACGCGTATTAAAAGTGCTTGCACTGAGGTATCGGTGAAAATCCGATCGTCGGTATCGATAAGCTTTTCAAATGCTGAAATAACTTCGGCTTGTGTCGAGTTCAAAACCGTTAAAAGAAGCCCAGCGACCATAGACCGAATTTCAAGTACCGGGTCTTCCGCCAGCTCAACAAGATGAGGCCGAATTAGATTAGTTCGCTCTCCGGTTACATCAGACATCAACATTCGAGCAAGGGAGTAGACGAGACTTCCTCGAATTGTATTTATGGCGTAGAAGAACATGTCTTCATGAAAGGTTTGGTTTTCATTTACGCCCGTTGAGGTAGATGTATCTTTTTCAGCTTTTAATGAATCAAGAGTGCGTTGTAATAACAACTCAAAAATGTCAATAGGCACATTGCCGTAATAATGAGACAGAGCATCATCTAAGAATCTGTAAATGTCATCATGTCCGAGAGATGCAAGATGTCGAACTGCCTCAAACACTAACGACGCTGTTTCATCTGTTGGAGTAGCGTCAGATAGTCCACGTAGGATACCAATCGCAAATTTAGGATTTAAATTTGGTGTGAAGCGTAAAGCTAGTTTGGCAAATCTCTCGGGATTAGCTGCAACTTGATCTCTAAGGACCTCCGATAATTCGCCTGCGCCGCCCGTAGGATTTTCCCGGATTGTCATCCGATCAGCATTGTGTTTTTGCATGGCTTTGAGCCAATTATCATCGGGCATCCTAGCAGCTTTTTCGGCTCTGATAGGTGAACTTATGGTTCCCGATTTCACGAAAAAATCTTCGTCAGATTGATCTTTTTCGAATTTTCTTCGGTATTCCCCCAATTTACGGATACCTACAGAAGTTAATCTTTTTTCTTCCAAGGAAGACAACAAACGATAGGCTAATTTTCCTGAACTGTTACGACCTTTGTAAATGCCAGATAAATCACGAAATAAGATCTCAAGCTGATTATGTTCGTTTTCAGATATATGAGGTGAAATAGCCTTCACTAATTGATCTACTACCTGATCTTCACAAATAAGCCTCTTTCCACCAGTGAGGAGGATTTCGACAGCCAGTTTAGAAAAAGACCGTTCTCCTGCTGCCATCGCTTGATAAAGCAGAAGCTGTGAAGCTTCATATGGGTCCTGTGCCAGTTCCTCAAGAATCAGTTGAATTTCATCAGGTTTCGAGTCAGCGAGAGATCTCAGCGCGAAAACGGTTTGCATGAATAGCGTTAACCCTAGTTCTTCATTACTAACTCCTTGCGTGTCGAAATAGCAATGGAAATGTGGATCTTTAATACAACCAAGTACGTTAGGCTTGCGCTTTGTAGTTTCCATAACCTCGCGCAAATACGGGATAAACGTCTGAACAAAAGGTAAAGATATCTTTTCAGCTAGCTTTTTTACGAATTTTGATGCGTGGTAATCACGAATACACAGAATTTGAATTCGACCTGCCTCACTTAACTTAAAAGCATCGACACTGTCTGTGACTTGAGCTTTCAATAATTCTAGAGCCCAAAGTGGTTTTTGCTCGGGCAGTTGACTGGCAGTAAACCATAAATTCGGCCTTTGGTTGTTAAAGTGTCCCTTTCGAACAGCATCGAGTACGAGATCAAAGAAGTTTCGGCTCTGAGACAAATCAGCATAACGGCTGACCGAACATATCCAAGTAAAGTAATGCGGCATCGAACGGTAGTTATAAAGAACGCCAGCAACTTCGTCAGGTAAGTCTCTAACAGCTTCCGCCATCAGGCTAATTGCTCGATCTTGGAGTGCAGGATCACCGCTATCAATCCACTTGGAAATCTTGCCGTCCTCAAGAAACCTTTTAAACCAAGGCGTACTTTGAATATTCGCCCAAATCTCGTTCTGCAGTTTTGGATTATTTTCGGATACATCGAAAATAATGGCGGCATCTTCGCAACTAGGGGCTTCAAGACTTGCTAGAACAGCCAATATGACTTTCTTAATGTGGAATCTAACATATTCGCTGGATAATGCTGATTTAACTTCCTGTCGGAATCGATATGGATCACGTTCGTAGAGATATTGGAGGATTTGGCGAACTTGTCCTCTACGGAATAGCTCTTGTTCATCTTGTCGAAGAAAATCAACAAGTGATTCAGATTTTGAAAACCATAACCGAGCAAAGGTGTAGTCGAAAAAGTTTTCATGGAAAAACCCAATCTTATTATCCTCTAACGCTAATACATGCTCAGAGACTAGAACCTGAGCGTCGTCAATGAGGTCATCCTCATCAAGAAACTCGGCAGGGATGGACAGCATCTGTCGGCCACTCATAATGCTTGCTACTCGATTTAAAACTGGTTCAAAGCGAATGTTTCTCCCCTTTGTTCTAATTGCCGTTCGCTTTCGGTCCCAGTATTTATCAAATAGGGAGTTTTTTGAATGGAATTCAAGGGGGTCACCATGATTCGCCAATGACTTTAAAAGCACGAGATGAAGTGGTGTTCGTAAGATCGAGCGTTGAGTCGGAGTGAGCTTTGTTGAGTCGAGATCCATCGCCGATACTGCGTCATTTATCTCCTCATCAGTTAAAAGATTAACTTGGATTTCGTTGTTTGTATTTTCATCCACCAACGACTGAATCCGGTGGTCATTTCGTATGTCAAATTCGCGACAAGCTAAAACTACTTTAATTTCGTTAAGTTCTAACTTCTCATTAAGACGACGCACTTCGTCAATGAGATCAACGACTATATCGAAGCGTTCCGGTGCACGGCCAGACACCAAACTAACGGCATCCAACTGATCGATGACTAGGTAGCCATTACCTTTTCCTTTCGCCCTAGACAAAACAACAGCAGGCGAAGCATCAAGGCCAAGGCTAGAACCTAAATCGATTGTGGAAACGAAATTATCAATTCGATCAAGCCGTAGCGCAAGTACTTGCTTACCTTCGCGCTGTAGTTCTTCAACTACTTGTTCCAGAACAGCGCTTTTGCCGCCACCTGCTGTACCAGATACGAGAACTATTTTGTGGTTTTGCAACTTCCTCAAGATTTCTGCAACTTCGCGACGCTTAATACTGGGACGAAGCATGTCTCTTTTGATCGAGTTGGCCCACTTGGCTGTCTGACCCTCAATTAATTCAATAGAACTACGTTGTGATTCAGCGCCTCGCAGATAGATTTTTCTGGTATGTAGCTGATTCACAAGCTCAAAGTGGTTCAATTCTATTCCAAGATTTGAAATCAGAATGTCACCAATTATGGATGAAATGTTTTCACCATTTGCGCCTTCTAATAAGGACGAAGCAATAATGGCGTTTGTTTGAACAACTGTATCTTCGTCTTCGATTCTTATTTTCATTCCTCGGAGAGTTTGCCAAGCTTGTTGCTGGTCTTTTTGGAAGGCTAATTCGACGAGGATATCGAATTGCTCCTGCAATTCTTTGGATAGAAACCCTGCTGCGGTAAATTGCCTAACATTTTTGGCTCGTTGTGAACGACGACAAAGTTCTTTAAGTCCCTGAGGCGGAACAGTGGAGACAAAATGGAATTCTCGACCGTTAGAGACATGATGACGCGCGGCGTCGAACACCTCTAAACCGATTAATCGCCTGATTGACCAATTACTTTGAATGCCGTTTTGTCGCTTGACTTGATGTACCTCAACGCATGATTCGGTTTTGTAGGTGAATTCTGACCCCTCGCCAAAATCAGTGTTTGGGTCTTCATATGTGAGAGAACGTTTGTCATCAGCAAGGCAATAAAGAGCGTGCCGGACTGCCCATAAAAACTCATACTGATTGCCTAGTTTGTCAGCTTCTCCGCCTGCGCGTGGAGTCATTATGCCCCCAACCATAAAATGTGGTGGGTCGGAAAAGCGGGGTTGACTCCCGGTACTGAACCCGTTTGCACAAAATGATTGATTGGGATGAAGGGCTTAAAACCAGGTTTGAATTCCAAAGCTGTGTGACCACGGTATTTGGGAGCATTAAGCGGTGCCATCATATGGCAGAGGTTACACTTTCTACGGCCAATGTCCGAGTTGGTATTCAGAAAGTGATCGATTTCGCAGCCCGTGTGCCAATCACATATTGGGCACGGGCGATGAGCAACACGATAAAAGTGCTGGATAAAACGAAGGTGGCGAGGGTTTCATTGTTCGCTTTTGCGTATTCTAAGACCGCGACGCCGATGCCTTCGATAAACAGCACCGCTGCCATAGCGAAATAGAGTTTCCACACTTTCTGGTTTGCTGCACGAAAAGCTTCATCACTAGCCATTGTGGTGGGGGTGCGTAACCCGGCCCACCAGTTGCGTTTTAATCCTTTGCGGGACTCATTGCCAAGGGCCGCGATTATGATACTGCTGGCAATTAGCGATGCTGAAACGAGGTAGAACATGGTGACCCTCCTCTTCTGAAGTAGGCGTGAGAGAAGAAAACTACTGTTGAACGCGGGCTAGCTCCCAATCAACATCAGGCTTTCTTTAGCATCCTGGTGTTTTACGGCGCGAAGGCACAGCATAAGTTCGTCGGCGCTGGTGTCGGCTGCGAATTTTTGCAGATAATCGCGTACTTCTTGCGGGTTTCCAACCGCTGTGTAGCGCAGCATGTCCATTAGCGGTTGCACCATCCCGGAGCTAATGATCGCGTCGATCTGGGCGTCGTCAAGCTGTGCTGCGGCTGGGTTCATAATCCGTATCCACTGGCGCACAACCTGCTGGTGGCGATGCCGTGCCGTTTCCGAATCGGGCGCGGCGATGACATTGACGGTGGCGATCACGTATGGATCAGGGGCGCTTGTCGACGGCACAAAGTGCTCTCGGTAGTGCGCAATCGCGTGGTGCAGCGCCGCCGGGGCGAAGTGCGAGGCGAAGCCAAACGGCAGGCCCAGCCGGGCGGCGACGCCTGCGCCGTAGAGCGACGAACCCAGAATGTATATTGGCACGTTGGTTCCCGCGCCGGGAAACGCCTGGATACCGGGGATGGGGGAGGTATCGGATAGAAACGCCCGCAATTGCGTGACGTCCGATTCGAAGTTCCCTGCCGCCTCAGGGGGCCGCCGTAGGGCCTGGGCGAGGGTTTTCCCGTCGGTTCCCGGTGCCCGGCCCACGCCGAGGTCAATGCGTGACGGATATAGCTCAGCCAAGGTGCCGAATTGTTCGGCGATCATATAGGGCACGTGGTTGGGGAGCATCACCCCACCGGAGCCGACCCGAATGGTGCTGGTGTGTGCCGCAACGTGGGCGATGATAATAGCCGGTGCGGCCGACGCGATTGCCCGGAAGTTGTGGTGTTCGGCGTACCAGACCCGCTTAAACCCGAAGCGTTCTGCAAGTTGCGCTAGTTCGACGCTTCCTGCAAGGCTCTCACCGGGGCGTTGCGTTTGATAGGTGGGAACTAGGTCGAGGAGGGACAAGCTGGGGGTAGACATGCGCTCAAGTGTACTGGTAGTAAGATGCCTCGTTCAGACTGCGTCGACAAGCACAAGGTACTAGTCGGGCTGTCGGACATATCTTGTGCAACCACACGTAGCCCGTGGTGTTTTAGGTAAGCGGGGCTTCTTTAACCAGTGCCGCCGCGGCCGTGCTGCGCTTGCGGGCGTCGGCGGGGTTAATCAGGTCGATGATGATGCCGATGACCATGGCGATTGCAACCGGAATGACCCAGCCTAATTGGATGGTGGCACCGGGTGACCATGCGACTGTTTGCGGGGCGACGGTGGTCAGCATGGACCAGATAACAGCAACCCACACCGGCACCCGGAAGCCGAAGTACATGGAGTACTTGCGTGTGGCGGCGTCGATAAGCGTGGCGGCGACCACGGTAATCGCGATGGGGTAAAGGAATACGATGATCGGAACCGCGATGCTAAACACCGCATCCAAGCCCAGGCTTGCGATGACAAACGACACCAAAACGAAAATCAGCAGCCATACTTGGTAGGAGACTTTAGGCACCAGATAATTGAAAAACTCGCTGGTGGCGGCGAGCAAGCCGACTGAGGTGGTCAGGCACGCCAGCAAGACGATGCCGCCGAAGACGATCTGCCCGGTGGTGCCCAAGGTGGACAGCGACGCTGCCGACAGGAGTGCCGCGCCGTCCGAGAAGGATTGGCCGTCCGGGATGCGGCTGCCCATGACACCTAAGCCGACGTAGATGACCGCCAGCAGGAAACCTGCGATGAGTGCCGCGATGGCGGTTGCTTTTACAACGGTGAAGCGGGAAGTATCGGAATCCGGCGTGGGGTTGTGCCCCCGGATCGCGGAGATCACCAGGATGCCAAATGCCAAGCTGGCGATGGAATCCATGGTTAAATAGCCTTCTAGCAGTCCAGATACCAGTGGGGTTTCGACGTATTGTTCTGTGGGTGGTTGGGTTGCGCCATGCAGCTTAAACAGTGACATGACCACCAAAACACACAGCAGGATCAGCAGGCTTGGGGTCAGGATTTTACCCAGTCGGGACACCAAATCGGTTGGGTTGCGCGCTAACCAATACGAGACGCCGAAGAAAAACAAGTTAAAAACTGCCGATGCAGCGGTCGAATCGACCCCGGTGACCGGCGCGATCGCGGTGGAGAAACTAACCGCACCGGTGCGGGGGATACCAAAAAACGCGCCAATGGACAGATACACAGCAACAGAGAATGCGACGTTGAAAATCGCGCCGCCACGTGCAGCCAATGAACGCACACTTTGACCCGACAACGCGATAGCGATGATCGTAATGACCGGAAGCGCAACCCCACCGATGAGGAAACCGATCATTGCGGGCAAGAAATTCTCACCCGATTGCGCCCCGAGCTGCGGTGGGAAAATCAAGTTGCCCGCGCCGAAAAACATAGAAAACAACATCAATGCGATGGGCACCAATGTCACGATCCGAATGCCCCCGGTCGTGCTTTTCGACGCCCCCACGGTGGTATTCGGGTGCGGGTTATCGGCAGTACTCATGTGGCTCTCCAATAAATTTCGATCAGGTGGGCACAGTATGCAGCATGGCAAATAATATTTGGTACTTTAACTGGGCGCCCATCAAACACGAAAACCGGCCACTGGTGTTAACCAGCAGCAGCAAGCCCTGCTACTGCCTTCGCGATGCGGCCAACCGCCTGTTCCAAAATCTCACGTGACGTGGCGAAATTCACCCGAACGCAGCCATCGCCGATCTCGCCGAACCAATTACCATCGTTGACCGCCACCTTGGCATGTGTGAGCAAAAACTCTGCTTTATTGCCTGGGATATTCGTATCCGACAAATCCAACCACATCAAATACGTCGCCGCAGGCTTGATAATCTTCACGCCGGGAATTGCCTCCGGTAGTACCTCGATCAGATAGTCCCGATTGGCTTTAAGATAGGCAACTTCGTCGGCCAAAAAGTCCCGACCATGACGATACGCGGCTTCGGCAGCCACCAACCCAATAGTGGATACGCCTTCCTTGGTCACCCCATCAATCCCGTCCCAGCGGCGCACGTCGGACTCATTGCTGAAAATAATCTGCGCGCACTTTAATCCTGCGGTATTCCACGCCTTTGAGGTGGCGGTCACCGTGATGCACACCTTGGCCGCAGTTTCATCAATCCCGGCGGCAACCACATGGGTGCCGTCATAAACTAACGGGGCGTGAATTTCGTCGACAAGCACCCGGGCGGAATGCTTCGCCGCAGCCTGACACACCGCCTTAAGCTCAGCCTCGCTAAAAACAAAGCCCAGCGGATTAAACGGATTACACAGCACCAAGCAACCCGCACCGGCGGCAAAAGCAGCTTCAATCGCGGCAATATCTAACCTGTTAGTGAAATCAACGAAAATCCCCTCTCGGCCCGTGGCCTGAAGCAATTGGAAAAACGGGGGATACGCCGGGATCGGAATAATAACCGGCGAACCCGGGGCAGTGAAATGATCAACCGCGATGGTCAACCCCCGCACCACATCCGGCACCGCCACCACCCACTCCGGGCGCGCCGGGAAACCATACACATCCTGGTAAAATTCCGCCGTAGCTGCTAACACTCCCGGATTATCCGGCGGGTAGCCGAACGATTCCCGCGTTACCGCATCCGTAATCGCCTCAAGCACCGCCGGGCAGGTGCGAAAATCACTCTCCGCCACCCACAACGGAATAACGTCTTTTGGATACCTGGTCCATTTCATCGTGTGGCGGGCGACAAGTTCGTCATAATCAGGGAAAAGCATGCCCACCATGCTAACCCGTGCGAAACCATGACTTGAAGGTTATATTCACATTTTTTACCGGGCTAGGTTTGGGTTCCTAAGTGGGATTCGGATTTTATTTCACGTATATTAACTACAAGTTAGACTTTAACGTCGACGGTTATCGGAGAAATACCAAGAAATTCCCACAATCGTCGCCGGTTACACTATTCGTGGCGTTGGCCGAAAGGGTAGAAATGAAACGAAACGTAGCAACCATGATCGCATGTATTGGCATGGCTGCTGGGCTCGTCGCCTGTTCGGACGACCCAGCACTAGACCCCAACACTCCCATCGGTGCCGCCACGAAAGCTACAGAAACCAAAACCTTTGAACCCAAAGAAGCAAGCCCGGTCACGGTAACCAATCTCAAAGAACCGCAAACCGACCCCGGCCTCAACATCGAAGTCACGCTTCAGGCCACCGGTGCCAACACTGAGGGCGCTGGCTCTGTTATCTACCTCCTGGTGAAAAACCTCAACGACGTTCCACTGCCGCCTGACGTGCTCACCGTCTCGCTCAAAGGCGCAAGCCCCGTCACTGCCGGTACGGTCGGGCTTGACCTGCCGCTGGGCGCTGGCGCCACCACGAACCTACAGTTCGCATTCGATGCCAGCTACGGTGAGCTTTACGACGCAAAATTCACCATCGGCAACCTCATCTTCCAGGGCAACCTCGCCGGCGTGTAAGCCGATTCGATACCATGACCGACGTTGTAGTCTTATCCGACGATCACGGCAACCCCATCGGCACCGCCGAAAAGGCCACCGTCCACACCGCTAACACCCCACTGCACCTGGCGTTTTCCTGCTACGTGCAAAACCCCGACGGGCAGCTTCTTATCACCCGCCGCGCCCTTTCCAAACGCACCTGGCCCGGCGTGTGGACCAATTCCGCCTGCGGGCACCTAGCCCCCGGTGAAACCGCCGCCGAAGCGGTGATCCGGTGGGTGCCGCACGAGCTCGGCATTCCCGCGATCGATGCGCCGGAATGTATCCTGCCGGATTTCCGGTACCGCGCAGTCGATTCCAGCGGCATTGTGGAGTGGGAAATCTGCCCAGTATTCCGCGCCCAGATTCCAACCGCCACCATCAACCCCACCCCGGACGAAGTCGACTCCTATCACTGGGTCGAACCAGGCGACCTATTCGCCGCAATTGATGCCACCCCATTTGCCTTTAGCCCGTGGATGGTGGAGCAACTAGGGCACCAGAAACTGCGGGACGCGTTGGTTTCTTAAACCGCGCACATCGGTGTCGAAACAGCTGATGGTGAGTCATTTTCTCTGATCACACCCCTTGCGGGAGAAGTAATTGACGAAGACCTGGCTAGCCCCGAAAAGTGGAATTACTGCTGGTTTTGCTATGTTTTTCGTCTGCTAAAACGTCGTAGTCGCAGAAGCAAGCCCCACGATTTCTGCCGCTGTCGCATTGCCGCCGCTGATGATGGCGGCGGTTTTGCGCATGGGGGAGTAGGCTGCGAGCCCGGCGAGTGCGACGGCGCCAGCGCCCTCGGCGAGGGTGTGGGCGGTGGTGGCGAGGAGGCGTTGTGCTTTTTCGATGGCGGGGTCGTCGACAAGCAGGAAGTCGTCGAGGTGGGAGCGGAGGATTTCCTGGGTGCGGGTACACGCCGAAGTGGTGGCAAGGCCAAGGGCGAAGGTGGTGGCGGGGGCACCGGAAAAGTCGTTGTCTTTCCACGCGCGGTGGGCGGCGGGCGCTTGGGCTGATTGCACGCCGATGATTTTGGTGGTGGGGCTTAGTTCGTTGCGTACCAGGCAGGCACCGGCGGCGCCGGAACCGGAGCCGATGGGGACGAAAACCGCATCAAGGTCGGCGTGGTCGGTGAATAATTCCACATACACCCCGGCGTGACCGGCGATGATCTCATATTCCGTAGGGGCGATGAATACTTGGCTGGTTGCGGCGGCGACCGCACGGGCGTGCGCCAGCGATTGGGACATGTCCATACCGACTAGTTCGACGGTGGCGCCTAATAATTCCACCGCTTCGGCGCGTTCGGCGGGGGTGTCCTGCGGCATGACTATGGTGCAGCGGGTGTTGTGCTGGGTGGCGGCATAGGCCATTGATTGGGCGTGATTGCCGGTGCTGGCGCTGATGATGCCTGGTTCTAATGCGGCCGTGCCGCGTAGGGCGAAGAGTGCTAATCCGCCACGGACTTTAAAGGCGCCGGTGGGCTGGGTGTTTTCGTGTTTGAGTATTATCTCACGGTCGAAGTGGTGGTTAAGCAGCGGGTAGGAATAACTGGCGGTGGGGTTAAGGTGTGCGCAGTAGTCGTCGTGGGCGCGGCGGATCATGTCGAAGGTGATGGTGGTTGTTGTGGGGGTTGCGTTAGTCATGATTTAAGTGTGAAGCAGAAAAACACTTAGGTCTAATGGATGTAGATGATGTTTTAGATTAATTTGGTCTATGTGATTAATGTAGACCGGCTCAACGTCCTGGTAACTTTCGCGCAATTAGGATCGGTGCAGGCCACGGCGGACGAATTGGATATTTCCCAGCCCACCGTGTCCCACCACCTGGCCAAGCTGGCGGAGGAAACGCAGGCCACTCTGGTGGTGAAAAAGGGGCGCAACTTGCAGCTGACCCAGGAAGGCCAGCTGTTAGTTAGCCGAGGAACTGTGATTGTGCAGGAGCTTGCCCGTCTGGAACGAGACATAGCGGCGGTGACGCGCGCCGAACACGGGACGATTCGGATAGCGGCCTTTCCGTCGGCGATTTCCCAGGTGGTTCCACTACTCATGCGGGCCATGCCGACGTTTCATTTCGACATTATTGATGCGGAACCTTTGGTGGCCCGGCAATTGCTTGAGCGCAATGAAGCAGATATTGCGTTGACGTTTCGGTACCCGGAGCTGAACGGGGATTTTCCCACGACGCACCAGGTGCTGTTCCAGGATCCGTTGTATCTGGTGGTGGCGCAGGAAAACTACCGGGGCATTGATCTTCATGCCTATGCCGATGACACGTGGTTGCTGGGCTGCCCGCAATGCAGCGCACACATGCACGCGGTCTTGCACCGGGTGGGGTTGCACCCAGCAACCGGCTACGGAAGTGACGATTATGTGGCGGTGCAGTCGTTGATCGCCGCTGGTCTGGGGGTGTCGTTGCTTCCGGCGCTTGCGCTTGAAGCGTTTACCCACGCGTCGGTGACCACGAAGAAACTGCCCGGCATGGTCCGGGATATTTGCGTGGAAACGCTGCCGGAACACCTGGCGTCCGCGCCGGTGAACCGGGTGTGGGAAGAGTTATGCCATAACGACATTGTTCGCAATTGTCTGCCAAGCGGTGCACATGAAAGCTAACAGGACGTTAACAAACACGGGTTTTCCTAAAACTAGGTGCTGCTGTCCCGGATATAGCCGAACGGGTCGGTCAGTATCGTTTCCTCGCCGGTTATATCGATGCCCAGAACGCTGCGCTTAGGTCTGTAGGTGGGCCAATCGGGCAGGGTGCCGCGAATGAAGGTGATTGCGTATTGATGCACCGTGTCGACTAATCGCTCGGCCGGGGTGTAGTTGATTTCCGGAATGCCCGGTGGTAGCAGTTCGGTGTTGTTGAAAACCCACGGAATATCCGCGCAGTGCACCACCGGTTGGGTGGGGGTGCCTCGGTATTCGATCGCCCAACACTGCCCCGGCGCGTGTTCTAGTGCGTGGACGACGGGGCGGCGGATCATGGCGTCGCCGATGAGGTAACCGAGGTAATTGCTTAGCCGCGGCGGCTGCCAGCTACCAGACAGGCCAAATCCGTTGCGAAAGATCGGCCGGGCTATTCCGCGCCACCAGCTGGTATCTAAGCGGCGTGCTGTGTTGTGGCTGAGCATTTCCTCGCGGGTGCAGCTAATGATTATTGGTATGTCGACTAGCTCGTGAGGTTGGAAAGGGGTGGGGCCGAGTGGTAGATCGAAGAAGACGAAGCGTTGGTAGCGGCGGTAGCCGCGTTGTAGCTGTTCGTCGGTTTTCTTCAACAGGCCGGTGCGGGTGATCGGCGCGGTCAGGGCGCGTCGCAAAGCTGCTTTACGACGCTTGGCCGAGGTGTGCGGAAACGCCGGGGACAGTGCCCAGATGCGTCGAAAAGTTCCCTTGTAGTGGTCTTTTCGCCCCAGCCACAGCGCGATCCCGGCACCGGCGGAATGCCCCATGAGGGTGACGTTAGTGGGATCGCCGCCGAAACTTTCGATGTTTTCTTGCACCCAATCCAGGGCGAGCGCACAATCATCAATGCCGCGGTAGTGGTGCGGGGTGTCGTCGTGGAAGGGGACGAAGCCGTCGATCCCGGTACGGTATTCCACGCTCACGGTGATAATTCCGGCTTTCGAAAGCGTGGTGGCATTAAGCCATGGCTCTTGATAGTCGCCGCCTTCGTAGGCGCCACCGTGGATAAAAACCAAGACGGGGTAATCCGACAGTGGTGTCGCGTGCGCAGGGGTGGTGATGGACAGCACCAATGGGTGTTCTGGCTCGGCTGTTGTTTCCACCAAACCGGACGCGGCGAATCGGGGTGCGGCCGCATAGACGACGCGGGGGTAGACAGCCACCCCAGCACTGGATACACCATGGCAGATTCCTCTAGGGCAGGTGGTTACAAGCTTGTTGGTGGCGCTGTCTTCCATGAAAGCGAGTCTAGCAACTACCATGTCTTTTCATGACTGCTAACCCATTTGCGCAACCATCGTCCTTGCCGTACTTACTCCCACCGTTTCGTGAAATAACGACCAGTGACTACCGGCCCGCGTTTTCCCAGGCTATCGCCAACCACGCGGCCGAAATCGACGCTATTGCTAGCAACGATGCGTCGGCAACGTGGGAGAACACCGTTGAGGCGTTGGAGAAGAGCGGGCAGGAATTGTCCCGGGTGTCTAATGTGTTTTTCAACTTGCTCAATACCGACACCACCGACGAGATGGAGGAAATCGCCTCGGAGATCGTCCCGAAGCTATCGGCACACAACGATTCCATCTACCTAAACGATGTGTTGTTCGCGCGCATTCAGGCTGTTGTGGTTCCAGACGATGCGGAATCCAAGCGGCTGCATGAGCATCTTGTGCGCCAGTTCAAGCGCCGGGGAGCGAACTTGGACGAGGCCGGTAAGCGCAGCTTGCAGGAGATCAATGAGCGGCTGTCGGTGCTGGCGGATAAATTCAATCGAAATTTACTAGCCTCCACGAAGAAGTTGGCGGTGGGCTTCGAGTCGGAAGAAGAACTCGCCGGCTTGAACGCAGGCCGGATTGCTTCGGCACGCAGCGATGCTGAAGCGCTGGGCAGGGAAGGGTTTGTGCTACCGCTGGAACTGCCAAGCGTGCAGTCTGAGCAGGCGAACTTGGAGGAGGCTACCTCCCGCGCCGCGTTGTATGAGGCTTCCCAACTGCGCGGCAAGGAGGAAAACTCCGAGGTGTTGATCGAGATGGTGCAATTGCGTGCCAAAAAAGCACAGCTACTTGGCTATGCCAACCACGCGGAGTACGTCATTGAGGAGGAAACCGCCAAGACGCCGCAGGCGGTGGAGCAAATGCTGTTCGACCTTGCCCCGGCCGCCGCAGCTAATGCCATCAATGAACACAAACTCTTGGTCGAAGCCGCAGACGACGTAGCGGTGACGGGCGCTGATTGGCCGTATTGGGAAGCGAAGGTACGAAACCGCGATTACAACGTTGATGAGGACGCGCTGTCGAAGTACTTCCCGCTCGGCCAGGTGCTGCGCGACGGCGTGTTCTTCGCCGCCAACCGGCTATACGGCATCACCGTTGAGCCGCGTGAAGATTTGTACGGGTACGCCGACGGTGTCGATGTGTGGGAGGTCAAAGATGCCGACGGCACCGGCATCGGGTTATTTATCACCGACTACTACGGTCGGCCGTCGAAACGCGGCGGGGCGTGGATGTCCAGCTTCGTCGACCAGTCGGAACTGCTGGGCACGAAACCAGTGATCGTTAACGTCATGGGGATCACCAAACCCGCCGACGGCTCCGATGCCTTGCTGTCGCTTGATAGCCTGCGTACCGTTTTCCACGAGTTCGGCCACGGCCTGCACGGATTGCTATCCAAGGTGAAGTACCCCAGCTTCGCCGGGACGAATGTGCCGCGTGACTACGTGGAATTCCCTTCCCAGATCAATGAGAACTGGGCGTTTGATCCGACGATTTTAAAGAACTACGCCCGCCATGTGGATACCGGTGAGATTATCCCTGACGAGCTTGTCGACGCCATCACCGCTGCCCGCCAATTCGGCCAAGGTTTCGCCACCTCCGAGTATCTTGCTGCGGCGATCATCGACTTAGCGTGGCATTCGCTATCGGAAGAAGAAGCGGCGGCACTTACCACCGCTGACATTGATTCCTTCGAAGAACGCGCCCTGGAAAAAGCGGGCCTTGTTGTTGAGAACCTGGCACCTAGGTACCGCAGCACCTACTTCAGCCATATCTTCGGTGGCGGCTATTCCGCAGGTTATTATTCCTACCTGTGGGCTGAAGCGCTCGACGCCGATGGTTTCGAGTGGTTCGTGGAAGAAAACGCCGCCGGTGTAAGCGCTGATGAATCAGCCGCCCGGGCGGCGGGGCAGAAATTCCGGGACCTTGTGCTTTCTCGGGGTGGGGCGGATGACTTTACGGAAGCGTTTACTGCGCTGCGCGGGCGGGCCAAGGACGTCTCGCCGCTGCTGCGTCGCCGGGGCCTAGCGGGCGCGGTGTAACCTGATGAGTATGGTGACGCAGATGGGTGACAGCATCAGCCAGTTTCTCACCACCATTCCATTTGCCCTGCAATTTGCCATCATGTTTTTGGTGGTTGTGCCTATATGCGCGTTATTGGCTATGGTGTGGTTACGGCTTGTCGACGTCTGCGGTGCCGCCTATTTACGGCTGATAGACACAGGACACGCTAAGCTGAAAAACCTTAAAGCTAAATCCCCAACCCGCGACCACAAGTAGAAAGCTTGCAGGATACATCATGGCTAACCCAGAAGAACTGCGGAAACAAGACAAGCAGTTGCCGAAGCCAAAACGCACCTACCCACAGTCACGGGTTACCCAGTCCCTATACCTGCTTTTGGCGCTGGTAATCATTGCGTGGTTGATCTCCCTGTTTTAAACACACCGTGCTAACCACACACAACCGCAGCCTAAGTCGCATCGTGACACGGGCTGCGGTTGTTGGTGTTTTGGGCGCTGGACATGTCAGCGCATTTCGGTGCGTCGCCTCTTTAAACGGAACCGCCGAATATATAAGAAAATTTGCATGACGACATCTAGGGAAAATGAATAGAAATAACCCAATGTGGTCACGTTTGATACTTGCTACATGTCGTCCATAGTCACGGGTTATCGGAAAACCTAACACAATAGCATTTTCTGATCCTCACGCTTTTGGGGCAGCAGTGTATGAAGTCGGGGATTGCGGTACACCCGGGATAGATGGAAGAGATTAGGCAGGGTGTGTTAACGAAAATCCGACTTGTAACTGCCTCATAGAGGATTGAACAGATAGACAAACGTGGTTGAGAAAACGAGGCGGCTAGAAAAGCACTTGATTCGTGCCATTAGCTACATTGAACTCCCTAATCGCTCGCCTCGTTTTGGCCTTAATCTGAGAAAGAAGGTGACAATCAGGGAGGTCCTCGTGCGGAATACCAAAAAGCGATGTCAAGTCACTGTAATGAATTGCGATCGAATCGAAACCGATAGCATTACATACGTCAACAATCTGATTATTCATGTAACCAGCCGCAACACATTCCACTTGTGCGTTACGGCACCGTTGGACAATGTCGCGCAATATCGTCATGAATTCTTCGGGAAGTCCCGAAGGAGTCTGAACCTTTCGAATAGTGCCAAAACACAACGACCCTAGATCATTCAATCCAACAACTATGCGGGAATATCCAAGTTCTGCCAATGCGTCAATGTGCCAAATCAGCGATGGAATCTCCACCATGCATGCCACCGGCACGCTCGGAAGGAATCGGCGTATACGTTTGATCGCCCAGGCAGCCTCCGCAATCGTCGAAAGGAATGGAACGATAACCCCAAGATTCTCGTGTTCGAATTGGGCGAGTGCGCGTAATTCCGCATCAAATGCGTCTGGAAATCTCATTGACCGTCGGATTCCGCGTAAGCCGCGCAGCCGATCAGATTCGATGATTATTTCCTCACAACCGGAAAGTACATTGGCTTCAGCAGTATCGACATCAAGAGTGCGGTACCATACGGGGCCCAGAAAGGATTCGGTCACGGCAGCTAAATAAGGGGAAATCACTTGTTGTGCACTGTCCGCAGTTGGATAGTACCCCTTGGCACGAAACAGATATTCGGAGCGAATAAGAGATACTTCGGTTATCTGCGAGGCAATCGACGATGGGAATGATTCACCGCTAAGTGAAATCGCAAAAGACACAGTCACAGTTGTGCACCACCTTAAACTACCAGTCCGGTAACAGTCCCCACATACTAAAGCCCACATCAACTCACATCAAACTAGTTCTGCCTGTAGTGGGGTTGCGAGTATTGTGCTTTATCGGTAGGAAAACGCCGCCTGCACGTTGAAGGTGGTGCGGCGGCGTATGTTGGTTTTATCTGCGTTATGGGCGCTTACCGGCGGCGGCGATCTTCTTAAACAGTGGGTTGGAAGCGAGGTCCTCGATTAAGACGACGTTGCCTTCGGCGTCGCTAAGCGGAACACACCAGTTTGGATACAGATCCTTGGTGGTGCCGGGCTGGTTTTGTACCTTGCGATCACCGACCATGTCAACCAAAGCGGTACACGACAAAGCAGCTGGGGTGTGGGCAATGAACCGGTGTGTAGCAGCAACCAGAACATCGGTGTCGCCCCGTTCGTTGCGGGCGCGGCCTTCGAAGGTATCCATTTCAAAATCCTCACCGTCAAAGCCGCCCTGTTCCAGAACCCGGTTGAGAACCTGGGCTTGCCACGCCAAATCCTCAGCGATGTCCTGTTCCGCGTCGGTAATCAACAGGCCCAGCCGTTCCCGCAGCGCGATATGCTCACCCTCCAGATAACCAGCGGTTGGTGGGAGGTCGTGGGTTGTGACCGAAGCCAGGGCGGCGGTACGGTATTCCTCTTTCCGGCGGGCACCGCCGTGGTGTGGTGAGGATTCAAACCACAAAATATTCGTGCCCATGATGCCGTAGCCAGCAAGAACATCCTGCACCCACGGCTCAAAGGTGCCAAGGTCCTCACCAATGACAACCGCGCCAGCGCGCTCCGCCTCAAGGGCGAGAATGCCAACAAGGGCGTGGAAATCGTAGTTGACGTAAGTGCCGGTCGATGGGTGCTGCATACGCGGAATCCAAAACAGCCGGAACAACCCCAAAACGTGGTCGACCCGGATGCCACCGGAGTGCCGCAAAACGGTCCGCAGCATGTCCCGCCACGGCTTATAGCCAACCTCAGCGAGCTTCTCTGGGTGCCACGGTGGCTGGGACCAGTCCTGGCCGTGCTGGTTATAGCTATCCGGTGGTGCACCAACTGAAGCGTCGGGGGCAAGTACTGCGGCTAAGTTCTCTGCATCGGCACCACCTGGGTGCACCCCAACCGCGAGGTCCGCCATAATGCCAATCTTCATGCCAGCCTCAATGCAGCGGGCTTGTGCAGCGGCGAGTTGGGAATCGCAAATCCACTGCAACCACATGTAGAACTCGGTCAGCTCTTCTACCTCTGGCACAGCGGCGTGGTTGCCGTGTCCTGTTTGCTCATTCAAGTCGCGTTGGGCGCACCAGCTGGCAAATTCGGCTAGGCCATCACCTTCTTGGTGAATGAAGTCGCGGAATTGCTGTTCTCGGGTTTCATCTCGGCCAGCGAGGAAAATTTCACGCAGCACCTGCAGCTTGGCTTCGTAAATGGGATTGCGCTCAATGTTCTCGCTGTCCCGATTGTTGGCAGCGAATTCGGCGGCGATGTCGTCGATGTCGGAGCGGGTGTTCTCGTCAAGCAATTCCATCTCGGGGATATCCTCAACCCGAATGTAAATCGGGTTGGTGAACCTGCGGGTGGTGGGCAGGTACGGGGAATCCTCAATGGGAGGGAAGGGCTCAGCAGCGTGCATGGGGTTGATAAGGAGGAAATCCCCAGCACCTTCTTTAGCGATGGTTTCGCCGAGGAAACCAAGGTCGTTGAAATCGCCGATGCCCCAAGATTTTTCCGAACGTACCGAATACATTTGCGCCATGACACCTGCAACTGGGGAATTGATATAGGTGTCCGTGGTGGATAGCCGCGCTGGGGTGACTATGAGAGTGCAGCTGTCAGTCACGCCGTCGGAGACCAGTGTGATGGTGTGCCAACCTTGTGGCAATCCGGCGGGAAGCTCAAAAGTGGCTTCGCCCCATGTTATGTCGTCAATGGTGCGCGCCGGGGTCCAATTTTCTAGCTGGTTGGTCACTTCGGTGACGTTGCCGTCTTCGAAGGTGATGGTCAGTTCGGCGGGGGCACCGTCGTGGACGTGTACGTTGAATGCGTGCGTGGTGGCATCGGTGGTGACTATACACCTAGGTAGCGGGCGGCGGAATTCTGAATCGTGACGAATGTTAAGAGCTTCATTCAGCGTTTCTTCACTGGGGAACTCCTCGGTTCCTAAGTCCACACCAAGAGCTCGCAGGGTTTTTATGAGCGTGTCGTCGGACACATCGATGGTGTTGCCACCGAAACCCGTATAGCTAGTTGAAATGGCGTGTGCGCCTGCTAATTCTCGTAATGTCTCTTGATAACCCACAGTGATCTATTCTGCCATTGACTTGCCCCATCTGTGCAATTAGTTGTCACCATAACTAAAATTTTTCTTTAAAATATGTCTAAAAATTCTCACATTTTTCTTATTTTTTGGTATTTTTGTGAAGTGGCTAACCAAATAGCCGTCGTCATCGAATGAAGATGCAAGGAGAAGCCCCTGTTAGATAGAGATAAAACTCACTCTTTGTTCTAAAAAGCTGTAGATTCGTTGGATGGGCATATCATGATTCCATCATCATGATGCAGCGATTGCACAAACTGGCAGTTCGCTGCGGATGCTGCGCCAATGTAACCGACATAGAGAAACGGAAAAGATCAGATGCAGGAAGTGAGCACCCCGGCCGATTACACCATCGGTGAGTCAGACACATGCTTGACCGCACTACTAGCAGGTGCCAAGGCTCGCCCATATGGCGTGATGTTCACACGCCCTAAAAACTTCGAGTGGGTTAATGTCACCTCCGCAGAATTTATCGCCGAAGTGTATGAGGTAGCCAAGGGCTTCATTGCTAACGGCGTGCAGCAAGGTGATCGCATCGCGTTACTTAGCGAAACCCGTTACGAGTGGTCGCTGTTGGATTACGCAATCTGGGCTGCCGGTGCTGTGAGTGTTCCGATCTATGGGTCATCGTCGTTAAGCCAAGTCGAGTGGATTATCGAAGATTCTGGTGCAGTATTTGCGGTCACTGAAACCCGTGATCACACCGAACTGATGAAAAACTTGGTGCTTGGCGACGACGGAAAGCCGCTTCTTAGCACGTCCACTTCGCAATTGCGGCGGGTGCTCGAAATCAACTCCTCGGCGATTAACACTCTCAAATTTGAAGGCCGCCCGATCTCGGATGAGGAGGTTGATGCTCGAATCGCAGCAACCCGCTCGGCGGATCTGGCCTCGCTGGTGTACACCTCTGGTACCACCGGGCGGCCGAAGGGCTGCCGCCTTACCCACGCAAACTGGCTTTCTGAGGTCTATGGCCTGCTTACCAACCCAATCGGCGGCATCGCCGTTCCCGGTTCGCGCGTACTGACCTTCCTGCCGCTTGCCCATGTACTCTCTCGTGCGGTTTCACTTGCGGTCGCCATCGGTGGGGCAACCCAGTCCCACTGGTCGGATTTTTCCACCTTGGGTGTGGAATTTCAGCGCGCCCGACCCAACCTTATTTTGGGGGTGCCCAGGGTCTTTGAAAAAGTGCGCAATTCTGCTGCCGCAAATGCTGCCGAGGCGGGTGCGGTTAAAGCCACACTGTTTGCTGCTGCCGAGAAAACCGCTATCGACTATTCGCGCGCTTTAGATACGGCTGAGGGGCCGTCCCGAGCGCTGAAACTCAAGCACACCACGTTTGATAAGTTGGTCTACTCCAAAATCCGTGCAGCTATGGGTAATTCGGTCAAATACGCCATCTCCGGTGGTTCGGCAATGAGCCCGGACATTATGCATTTCTTCCGGGGCATCGGCACACCCGTTTATGAAGGCTATGGTTTAACCGAAACCTCAGCTGCGGCAACGGTGGACTTCGCTGACCAAAAGATCGGCACGGTTGGCCCGCCGATTGGTGGCACGTCGGTGCGGATTAACGAGGATTCGGAAATTCTTATCAAAGGAAATACAGTTTTCGACGGTTATTGGAATAATGACGAGGCCACCAACGAATCCTTCGATGGCGAAGGCTGGTTTAACACCGGTGACCTAGGTGAACTTTTGGAATCTGGGCACCTTGTTATCACAGGTCGCAAGAAAGACCTGATTGTTACAGCTGGCGGTAAGAATGTCTCGCCCGGACCATTGGAAGATTCACTTCGCTCCCATCCACTCATTAGTCAAGCGATGGTTGTTGGCGACGGTAAACCGTTTATTGGTTTGCTGGTTACCTTGGATGAGGAGGCGATCAAACGGTGGAAACTTAATCGGAATATCCCGGAATCGCGCACCATTGCGGAATTAGCTACCGACCCAGTTCTTCGTGCGGAAATTCAGGATGCTATTAACTCGGCTAATTCCACCGTTTCGCATGCCGAAGCTATAAAGAAGTTCCAGATTCTTGATCGGGATTTGACTGAGGAAGCGGATGAATTGACACCCACGATGAAGGTGAAGCGAAACGTGGTTGCGCGTCGCTACGCGGACGCTATCGACCAGCTTTACAAGCGGTAATTGCGACACGACGCGCCCTATTACCCCCTTTTGTGTCGCGCCTTGCGCCAGCGGTTTGGCGCATTTTCTTGCCAAAAGGGGGATGAATCTAAAAACTCCGGCGAGCCATGCCCCATTTACGCCGAAGGTGCTTTAGAGTCATTCGACGTAAGCACAACTGTTTATGCAAAAGCTTAGAATCATTTGTCTGCCAACAGTGATTTCTAAGGTGCATCTCAACAGTTGCGGTTATTGTTTGTGATTTTTAAGCCACCGTCACTGGCTGTGATAAAAGGATGTAAGGGGTGACCACACCGATGCAGGTTTTTGATGCCACCAAGCGTCATCGTGAGTTGACCCAAGAGGTGTTCAATATCGGCGATGAGGTAGCAACCTACATCGAGAACATTGCTGAGGCAGTGGCCGATTGGGACGCTGAACTGGTTGAAGATTGTCTCGCCGAATTCGAAGAAATCATTGAGGAAGCCCGCCGCGATTCCCGCTCCGTTGTTGCGGAGCTGTTCGGGCTGCGGCAAGCCCTGATTTCCGGTTTGGCATCGGGAACTGTATCAATGACAAGCCCGGAAGTTAAACAAGTGGATCGCCCCGTGCTGGTGAACGCTCAGTCGTTGCGGCAGCGGTTCCCAATCCAGGATTCGCCAGCCGTTATCGTGCGGGAATTAACCCAAGCCTTGGGTGCGCGCACCGATCTCATCGGCGAATACTTGGCCCATATCGTGGAGTGGGAACTCGCCGAGACGGAGCGCGCCGCCCGCGACCCGGATGCGTTGTCGCTTCCGCTGCTCTATGCGCGCACCGCCGAGGCTGTTTACGCAGCAACCGATGCGTGGCTGGTCGCGGTCGCAGGCGATCACCCGGCATACACCCGCACCATGCGTGGTTCCAATCCACCGGCGTTTTTGAACGAACGCGCCCGGGTGGACGCGGTGGTTGCCCGGGTGAAAGAGAAACTGGGCGGCGGTAAGTCCGCCGGGGCTAACGTCTCCTGAGGTAATCGATGAATCCGCAGTCTGAGAGCTTTTCGACGGCTTAACAGATTGCGATTTTGTCAACCCATCTAACCGGAGCTGTGAGGGGATAAGGTTGCCATGATTGATGCAGTAACCGGCTGGTACTTCATGCACCTCAGTGTGAAAGTCGTCGTGGTTATTGGCGAGAAGGTATTACTGGGACGCAATCCTCGCGGAGATTGGGAATTGCTAGGCGGCTGGCCGAATAAGGAAGATGCTTCGCTTGAAGAAACGGCGATCCGGGAAGTCCGCGAAGAAGCCGCTATAACCATCACTCCGCAACGGCTGATTAATGCGTTCATTCTTAGGGACCCGAAAGTGGAGAATCCAGTTGCTATCGTTGCCTATGGTGCCACTATCGATAGCGCCGAGCCGGAAATCGCAGCAAGCTCTGAGCACTCCCGGTTGGCGTTGATCAGACCCGAAGAAGCGCTGGGATTTGATAACCTCCTGCCCGCATATAAGCAGCTCATCGCTGACTATCTTCAGCTGGATTCATAACGGAAAACACGGCTCTAAGTTTCATTTCCCGCTTTGGCCTTGGGTAGGCTTTAATGCCTATGGCTCACTCATCCTTAGAATCCATTGATCTCACACTGTCATACCCCGGATACGTTCCGTTTGGTGTGTATATTCACGTGCCGTTTTGCCAATCGCGGTGTGGCTATTGCGATTTCAACACCTACACGCCGGGGGAGTTAGGGACAGCCGCCTCACCGGAATCGTATCTGGTGGCATTGGAAAAAGAACTGGAAAAAGCCGCCGCGCTTAGGGCGTCTGTC
Source organism: Corynebacterium mustelae (assembly GCF_001020985.1). NCBI lineage: Bacteria > Bacillati > Actinomycetota > Actinomycetes > Mycobacteriales > Corynebacteriaceae > Corynebacterium > Corynebacterium mustelae. The sequence continues at coordinate 2,560,986 of NZ_CP011542.1, read as the reverse complement.
GGCGACACCCGGCAGGCGGAAACCATTTTTATCGGTGGTGGTACCCCCTCCCTATTGGGGGCGGATGGGCTCAAGCGGATTGTAGAAGCGATTAAAAATACCACGGGTATTGAGCATGACGCTGAGATCACTACGGAATGTAATCCGGAATCGACGAGCCCGGAGTTTTTCGATGGTCTCAAGGCTGCCGGGTTCACCCGAATTTCGCTAGGGATGCAATCGGCAAGTCCGGCGGTGCTGAAAATCCTGGAGCGGGTGCACACCCCTGGTCGCCCGTTCGCCGCAGCGAAAGAAGCGATCGCGGCGGGGTTTTCCCACGTTAACCTTGATATGATCTATGGGACGCCCACCGAAACCGATACAGACGTCCGCGACACCCTGGCACGAGTGCTAGAAACCGGGGTGGACCACGTGAGCGCCTATTCGTTGATCGTCGAAGACGGCACCCGAATGGCCCGCAATGTACGTACCGGGGTGTTACCACCACCGGACGAAGACGTCTATGCTGATCGGTTCCACATGGTAGACACCGCGCTTATCGACGCCGGGTTCTCCTGGTACGAGGTATCGAACTGGGCCAAACCTGGCGGTGAGTGCCGCCATAATCTCGGATATTGGCGCGACGCCGATTGGTGGGGTGCGGGTCCTGGTGCACATTCTCACATGGGCGACCGCCGGTTTTTCAATGTTAAGCACCCGGCCACCTATCAGCGTCGATTAGCTGAAGGCGAATTACCGTTGGCGGAAGTGGAAGAATTAGACGTTTATGCCCGGCATGAGGAACGGCTCATGTTAGGGTTGCGTTTGAAAGAAGGCCTTGATGTGGCCGAACTGACGCCGACTGAATTGCGGCGCGCCACGGACTTCGTTAAGCAGGGGCTACTTGTGGTATCCGGCGATAAAATCGCAGTGACTGATGCCGGACGACTGCTTGCCGACGGCATGGTTGCTGACATTCTGGTCGCGGGAGAGACATTAGACTAATTAGTGCGATCTCACGACCTAAAAACAGATGTAACCGAAAGGCAGGGACATGGCTGGTGCTGCGCAGGAACGTCGACAGCACGTGCTGCGTGCAATCGTCGCCGACTATATCGCCTCCCACGAACCAGTCGGATCGAAAGCGTTGGTAGAACGGCATCGGTTCAACGTATCACCCGCAACCATCCGCAACGACATGGCGGCATTGGAAGCCGCCGGGCTAATCGTGCAACAACACGCAAGCTCCGGCCGAATCCCCACCGAAAAGGCCTATCGGGCTTTTGTCGATTCCATACATGAGCTAAAACCACTATCGTCAGCAGAGCGCAGCGCCATCGTGAGCTTTCTTGAAGGCGGCGTCGATGTTGAAGACGTTCTGCGTCGCTCGGTGCAGTTGCTATCGCAATTAACCCGACAGGCCGCCGTCGTGCAAATGCCAACCCTGAATGCCTCCCGAGTGAAACACTGCGAGGTGGTGCTATTATCCCCGGTGAGAGTGCTTTTGGTGCTCATTACCGATGCAGGCCGGGTGGAGCAACGCAACGTCGAATTAGAGCATGAATGCACCGCCGGGCACGTGGCACGGTTGCGGGAATTGCTCAATCAATTGCTAGGCGGAAAGACACTTACCGAAGCCTCCGCGGCGTTAACACAGATCCTTACTAAAGCCGATAACGCACAACCGGCGGATTTTGATGAGGCGGTCTATCATTCCCATACCTCACGGTGTGTGACGGTACTAAAAGAAACACTGGTAGAACAACCAACGGATCGGCTGATTTTAAGCGGTGCTTCAAATCTCAGTCGAATCGCACGGGATTTTCCCACCGGCTTGCATACCCTACTAGAAGCGTTGGAAGAACAGGTTGTCATTTTGAAACTTCTGGCCAACGTCCAGGATTTAGGGCATGTCAGCGTCGTCATTGGGGATGAAACGCAAGATGACGGGTTACGTGGCGCCTCGGTCGTCGCCATGGGATATGGCTTGGATGGTGCGACTTTAGGTGGATTAGGGGTAGTGGGGCCTACACACATGGATTATTCCCAGGCGATGTCCAAAGTGCATGCCGTTGCCCATTATGTCAGCCAGGTGTTGGGTCGCTCCTAAAGCTGGTGTTGTTTAGGTGTTAACCAGCTAACACGTAAGCCGGTAGCGAACATATGGTCACTCGATGCGTAAATTTTCCCCGGTTACGCCTAGAATAACTGGCAGTTTTTAATCAGCGCACCTTCGGTTAGCCACATAAATAACACGCAGGCCGGAGGTGCTTAGAAGTACAAGTATTTAACCAGAGCAAAGGAAGTTGTCCACCACCGTGGCACGTGATTATTACGGCATTCTTGGCCTCGACAAGAACGCAAGCGAAAACGACATCAAAAAGGCGTACCGCAAACTGGCCCGCCAATACCACCCAGATGTCAATGACACTGCGGAAGCGGCGGAGCGGTTTAGCGAGATTTCCATCGCACAGGAGGTATTGCTTGACCCCGAGAAACGCCGAATCGTCGATATGGGTGGCGACCCGATGGAAAATGGCGCTGGCGGCGCGCCGGGGGGCTTTGGTGGTTTCGGAGACATCTTCGAGGCATTCTTCGGCGGTGGCGGTGGTCGTCGCGGCCCACGCAGTCGGGTACAGCCAGGTCATGATGCGCTACTTCGAACCTCGATTACGTTGGAAGAAGCTTTCAGCGGTGTGGACCATGAGATAACCATTGACACTGCGGTGATCTGTGATCGCTGTGAGGGATCTGGTTCTGCGACGAAACAACGTCCCGTCACCTGTAGCCACTGCGGAGGAGCTGGCGAAATCCAGCAAGTACAGCGCTCTTTCCTTGGTAATGTGATGACTTCTGCGCCATGTCCGGTCTGCGATGGTTTCGGCGAAGTGATCCCTGATCCATGCGATAAATGCGATGGCCAGGGTCGTATGAAAGCCCGCCGCGATAAGGTAGTGCGGATTCCAGCAGGTATTGACGAGGGCATGCGGGTGCGCATGGCTGGTCAAGGCGAAGTCGGTCACGGCGGCGGCCCGGCAGGTGATCTCTACGTCGAAATTGCGGTACGCAGGCACCCAGTGTTTAGCCGCGATGGTGACAATTTGCACCTAACAGTTAATGTTCCAATGGCTGACGCTGCGCTGGGTTCTGTGGTTGACGTCAAAGGCCTTGACGGTGACATGATTACTTTCACTATTCCCTCGGGTACTCAGCCAGGCGAACGGTTAATCGTAGAGGGCAAAGGCATGCCTCATGTGCGCAGTGAAGGGTTTGGCGACATGATTGCCCACGTCAACGTGGTTATTCCAAAGACCTTGGACGATAAGGCGCGTGAGCTGCTTACTTCCTACCGTGATTATCGAAATGATGAGGCGGGGGTTTTAAACCAGGAGGACGCCGACTCCGGGCTATTTAGCCGGTTCCGAAATCGGTTCCGCAAGTAGGTTTTGATGTCTCTGCCGGTTTTTATCTATAACCTCGATACCGCATTTGACACCCCCAGCCTAGACATTGCCCAGGTGGGGGCGTCGATAAGCTTAAACGGTGCGGAAGGACGGCATGCAGTTTCCGTCAAACGGATTGCCGTCGGGGAACATATTGAGCTTGTCGACGGCCACGGCACCCGCGCCGAACTTGAAGTTGTGGCACTTAACGGCAAAGACACCCTACATGGTCATATCGTTGCAGTACGCCACGAACCCCGACCCCAGCTTAAGGTCACGGTGGTGCAAGCGTTGCCGAAATCAGACCGGTCTGAATTAGCAATCGATCTGCTTACTCAAGCCGGAGTGGATCACGTTATTCCGTGGCAGGCCGACAGATGCGTGGCGAAATGGACTGGTGCTAAACGCGACAAGGGGATTGCAAAATGGCAGGCTATGGCGGCATCGGCGACGAAGCAATCGCGGCGGGCGTGGCTGCCAACCATCGACCAGCTGCATGATACCGCGCAGATAGCTGCCCGGTTGGGCGAGTACGATCACGCGATTGTGCTTCACGAAACCGCTACTTCGGCACTTACTAGCATTGATCTTTCCTTAGCCACCAGCGTCGTCATTATCATTGGCCCTGAAGGCGGCATCACTGAGGCTGAGACCGAGAACTTCCGCCAGGCTGGCGCAAATCTAGTCAAGCTGGGGCCGGAGGTGCTGCGAACCGCGACGGCGGGAATGGTAGCGCTTGCTGCAATTGGTGCTACCACTAACCGGTGGGCAGCTGAACCCTGCTAGTCTTAATTCCCGAGTAGAAAATTTTTCAAACTTCAAGGCAGGTCGATCAACCATAGTGGCAACCCAGGTGCAAACAGCGCAGCAGATTTCGCGCGTCGTGTCGCTTGACGACGCCCATCTTCACACGATTCTTGGGATCAATGACGAAAACCTCAAGGTGCTTGAGGACCAATTGGACTGCCAGATTCATGTGCGGGGAACCAACGTCACCCTCACCGGGCTCGACCACGAGGTAGCTCGGGCAGTCAATGTACTAAAGGAACTTCAATCTTTGGCACGACGCGGGCATGTTATCAGCCCTGATTCCGTGAAGAACGCCATTTCCATCGTCACGGTGAACCCGCCACAATCAGTGGCGAAAGTGCTTGCCAGCGATATTATTGTCAGGCGGGGCAAGGCAATCGGGCCGAAAACCTACGGGCAGAAAGAATACGTCGACGCCATCGATGACAACACCATTGTCTTTGGGTTAGGTCCCGCCGGTTCCGGCAAGACTTATCTCGCGATGGCGAAAGCCGTACAGGCGCTGCAAACCAAACAGGTATCCCGGATCATCCTCACCCGTCCGGCGGTCGAAGCAGGAGAGAAACTGGGGTTTTTGCCAGGTACTCTTAACGATAAAATCGACCCTTACCTTAGGCCGTTGCATGATGCGCTGCGGGATATGGTGGAGCCTGAGGTTATTCCGAAACTCATGGAAGCCGGGATCGTCGAGGTTGCACCTTTGGCATATATGCGAGGCCGCACGCTTAACGACGCCTTCGTCATTCTTGACGAAGCCCAAAACACCACCCCAGCCCAGATGAAAATGTTTCTTACCCGATTGGGCTTTGGCTCAAAGATGGTTGTTACCGGGGATATCACCCAGGTTGATTTGCCCGGCGGCCAGAAATCGGGGCTGCGGCTAGTGCGCCATATCCTACGTGATGTCAGAGGGGTTGCTTTTTGTGAGCTAACTGCAGAAGACGTCGTGCGCCACAAACTTGTTGGTTGGATAGTAGCCGCTTACGACGATTATGAAGAGCAACTGGAACGACAGCAAGCCGAGCGTCGACAAGCAAAGGAGTCCGCTGAATGACGATCGAAGTTATCAACGAATCCGGCTACCCCGGCGTCAACGAGGAGTCGCTAATCGACGTCACCACCTTCGTACTGGGTGAAATGGATGTCCACCCCCAAGCGGAAGTTACGATCTCGATCGTCGATATTCCCACCATGAGTGATCTTCACGTTCGGTGGATGGACTTAGAAGGGCCCACTGACGTGATGAGCTTTCCTATGGACGAATTAACCCCCGGCATGGGGCGCCCCGACGCCCCCGATAGCGGGCCCGCAATGCTTGGCGACATCATTTTATGCCCCGAATTTGCAGAGAAACAGGCCGAAAAAGCAGGCCACGATTTAGGCCACGAGTTGTGTTTGCTCACCACACATGGTTGCCTGCACCTGTTAGGTTACGACCACGTGGTGCCTGCCGAAGAACAAAAAATGTTCGCATTGCAAAACGAGCTGCTGGCTGATTGGTACAGCGACTGCGAAAAACGTGGCGTTAGCTACCAACCAAAACCCACCGGGCCTGGGGCATTCCCATCGGCGGCTGACCGCGCGGAACTGGATAAACTGGTTCCTGGTGGCGGCATTCCCGCAATCGGAGAGCCGACAACCACTCATGGTGGTAGCTAAGTGAGCCCGCTGTTACTTGGGGTCGTCACGTTGGTGGCCTTGCTTTTCTCCGGACTAGTAGGCACCGTCGAGGCGGCCGTAAGCTCCATCTCCCGCGCGCGGGTGGAAAACATTGTTAAAGAAAACGAAACTGCCACCGCCAGGTCGCTGTTGAAAGTGCTAGACCGCCGCGCGGAACACATCAACCTCCTTGTGCTGGGCAGGTATCTTCTTGACACCACCGCCGCCGTGTTTGCAGCAATGCTGGCACTGGAAGTGATGGAACACGAAAGCTGGGCGTTACTAGCAGCAATCATTGGTGTTACCCTCGTGTCGTTTACCATCATCGGGGTGTTTTCCCGCACTGTGGGCCGCAAAAACCCCTATTCTGTATCGCTTGGTTCAGCGTTTATCCTCAATGCGGTGGCCACTATTTTGGGGCCGATACCGAAATTGCTAATCAAGATCGGCAATATCATCGCCCCCGGTGCTGGGTTCAGCGATGGGCCATATTCCACCGAAGTTGAATTACGCGAAATGGTGGACATTGCCCAAGAGCACGGCGTGGTGGAAGTCGAAGAACGCCGCATGATCCAAAACGTTTTCGATCTCGCCAGCGGAATCGCCCGGGAAGTCATGGTGCCCCGGCCGGAAATGGTGTGGATCGAATCCGGAAAAACCGCAGGACAAGCAACCACGTTGTGTGTCCGCTCCGGGCATTCCCGCATCCCGGTCATCGGCGAAAGCGTTGACGACATTGTGGGCGTGGTGTATCTGAAAGACCTGGTGCAACGCACCTACCACGACGCCGATGGTGGGCACAGCGTGCTTGTCGACGACGTCATGCGGCCAGCCACTTTCATTCCGGACTCTAAAAACCTCGACGCGCTGCTCCACGAAATGCAAACCAACCGCTTCCATATCGCCATGCTGGTTGATGAATTCGGCGGGATTGCCGGGCTGATTTCCATCGAAGATATTTTGGAAGAAATCGTCGGCGAAATTGCGGACGAATACGATGAACGAGAAATCGCGCCCATCGAACAATTCGAGGACGATCCCCGCAGCTACCGGGTGGTCAGCCGCCTACTTTTGGAAGAACTAGCGGAGAAAATCAACGAAGACCATGACGTCACCATCGATTTTTCCGATGAGATCACCGACCAGGTGGACACCGTTGCTGGCCTTATTGCCTTTGAAAAAGGCCGCGTGCCCTTACCCGGCACCACCGTGGAAACCTGCGGGTTACGGCTTGTCGCCGAAGGTGGGCGGGATCGACGCGGCAGGATGCGGGTGCGGTCGGTCATCGTGACCGTGCTTGCCGCAGCGGAAACCGACATTGACGAGGCGACTACAAGCTAAGCCAGAAGGGTCTTTTCAGTGTCAATCTCATCTGGGGCAGGAACCAATTCCGCGAAATCATCGCAGAGCTTCCCCACGGTGCCCTCGTCGATCCATACCTTCCATACCGACATGTCATCTTCTGGGTCGAAGTAGAGATACACCCCGTCGCTGTAGCTTCCGAAAATAAAGCAGTTTTCCAACCGCTCAACGGGGATTTCGCCATCAGCATCGTGCCGACGTACCGGTATTCTGACAAAATCCAGCAACCTAGAGGATTTTTCCGGAAGCCGTGCCCGTGCGATCAGGTCGACTTCTTTTCCGTCATGGAACCACGTCATGAATTGCTCAAATTCGGAAAGAAGACGGCGGTAATCAGCCGGGAACGTGGCACCGGTTTGTGCTTCAAAGGAATCAAGTACATCCATTGTGGTTAATGCTCCTGGTCACTTACGCAAAACACATTTCCTTCGGGATCGTGGAGCACCGTCCACGAAAAGCTGCCGTCCGGAAGCGTTTGCTCCGACTCCACAGTGGCGCCTAGTGTTTGCAGCCACTTTATGGTTTCTACCCGATTGTCAGTGTGGAAATCCACGTGAACCCGGTTTTTACCCGGTGTCGGTTCAGAAACCAATTGGAAACCCAACTTAGGGTTGCCATCAACCATGACAAAGAAGCCGTCATAATCCGCAAGGATTGGCGCACCAGTAGCCTGTGACCAAAACTGCGCCAACGAGCGAGGATCACGGCAATCAACAGTGATCATTCCTGGGGTGACTATTGTGCTCATATCGAACATTATAGCGAAAAACTTCCGGCGTTGTTGGGAAAAGTGTGATTTGAGCGTGGGAAGAGCACGTTACACCTTGTTCCCGTAGTCACAGTTATTGGGGACAATGAACAAGTAACGACGTTAATCGAAACTGTTGTGAAAGAAGAAATATGAAACAGAAAATTCCTGTTATAGCTACTTTTATCGATGGGCACGTATATGTGGATTCTGGAGCCGGGACTGCAGTCGAAGGATCAATAACACTCCATTGGAACAACGGCGATCTGGCCGGAGCCCGTGATTATTCCAAAGAAGGAAAATTGGTAGGCATTGAAATTCTTGATGTGCTGAACGAAATTTCGGAAACAGTGCATTCTGAATAGTGGATGGGTTTCCCGTACGCCTGTCAAGCTACTCAAAAATCCTTCGTAGCAGACACTCGCAAATAGTCTGGCCGTTATGAATTTAAGAAAACTGAAATTCATAAATTAGGATAAAACTAAGAAAAATCTGTACCAATTTACAGTGTGGTGGCATGGATACGTTATGTAATATTTCTAACGAAATAGTTGCAGTTTCCACCCTGTTTCTGACGGTGGTTGTAACGACATTAGCAGGTTTGACGTTCATGTCGGATCGGCGAGAAGTCCGCAGAAATAAGTTACGAGCTGCCTATTTGGCGTTTCAGAAGGATTCACCCACTCTTGACAGAATGTTTGCTAAAGGCCTTAAGGGTGGAACGGCTGGCAATCAAAGAGGTGGTTTGCCGCCTCTCCCCAGTGATAATGAGGATTCTGGTGGACTTCTTGGTTTTGAAAGATGGTGTTTTTCTGGAGGGGAGTTAAAAAATCTGGATGTCGTACAAGCCCTTGTGGAACCAGCTGGTCATCAAAGTAGAGGGGTTTGCAAAGTTGTCCGGAAAACGAGGGATAAGTTGTTGTTTCCAAACTTGCTTAAACGAAGCGCACTTCTTCCGAACAAAAAATGGGACTTAGTTTCCAATGTGAGGGTATTTCTAAATGAAGGGCCGAAATGGTCCTCAAAGGTGTACGCGGTTAGTAAAATTTCTGGCAACTATAAAAATGGTGTGACACTCACGTTATATGAAGGCGAATACGAGGATTACTATAACTCCTGCATCGGAATGGGGATCCTGGCAGCACACAATCCGAATTCCCGATCTTTGCGGAATTTACGAAAACGAATGTGGGTGCAAGAAAAAGGTTGTTCAGATATTACTGTAAAAAACCATTTTGCACTCGTTGCAGTTGGATGCCTGACCGTTGTAATCAATGATAACGGCCCAGCTATGTTGTTACATCGGCGGGGGATAAATGTTGCAGACAACCAAGAAATGATCGCAGAAATTCCCTCAGGGTCTCTCTCATCTTTCCTTGACAATCCGATAAATGATACTTCCGATCGAGAAGTCTTTTTTCTAGATACTGTAAAACGCGAATTTGCCGAAGAGCTACTCAATGTGGATGAAACGGGCGAATCCCCGCAGCGAAAGATTGTAGATGAGCGGTTAAGAGGACTCATCGGTGAAGACAATGTTTATTTTTTGGGAATCGGATTCTACCCTGTACAAGGGTATTTAATGGTGCTTTCATTAACGGTAATTGACGAACGTGACGAGTCTGTGAAGGACTGGATGAAAAGGAATGATACGGATTGCGTTATCGATGCTTTAACGGAAAATTACGAAGGAACGATCATGACGATGCCATTCGGTAAGGAAGAAATAGGTGTAATTCGTAAACTCCATCGACGCACGCCAGGTCTTGGTGAGATTACCCGAATTATAGAAAGCAATTTCGATGAAATAAATAAGGAAATAAATAAGCACGCCAGGCAAAGAACGAATCGTAGTTTAACTTCACGTTTTCGGACTATTTTTGGAATTGGGCACTAGCAATTTTGAATTAGCCTCCAGAATTTTCCGGGAGGCCGCCGAGGCGTTACATTGGCTAGGTCTTCTAACTCCTAATTAGTCTTTCTAGTTTTTGCTTATCGAGTTCAGGGCATTCCCAATCTTGTGGGATTGGCATGCCTAATTCTTCTACCAAAACGCGCAGCGCTTCTTCAGGGAAATCGCGAACGACAGCGGCCGTTTGTATCTTGCGCCATTTCAACCGTGCTTCTTCAAGGCGTGGTTTCCACTTGTTGTTATCGACATCTAGGTTAAATTCCACCCGTAGTACTTCGAGGATATCTTCTAAACATGGGCGGAACCGATGCCCACCTGTAGGGAAATGAAAAGCTGAAAGTACCGACGGAGTATTAAGATACTTTTTTACCTGATAGTTGTTTTCGGGGTTGAGTTTTGCTGCAAATCCTAGGAGATGAGTAAATTCGTCACGGTGAGCATGAACATGGAAATGCGAACTTGGTAGATAAGATTTTTGATTCCGCACGTATTCCACACGAAAAAGCGGATCTCTACCTGGTTTGCTCAAGGGGTATACCGCGAAGGTAGAGTTTTCGACAGCAAGAAAATTGTTAGTTGTGTCCCAAGTGCACTTGTATTCGGGTTTGATGCCGATTACGGCTCTGCCTTGAGATTTGAGGGGAACGATGCCGGGCTTATTATCTTTTTGCTCAAGACGGATAGATACTGTGATTGCTTTGTCGTTGTCAAGATATGTGTACTCAAACGGCACGCATTCCCCTGCGAATGTTTTTAACGACGTCGTTATTTCATCATCGAACGCTTTTACATTTTCCTTGAAGCGCTCGTCACTTGAATCAGGAGCGTCCAAGAAGCCACCGCAATTCGGAGATTCGTTCCCATACTCCCTGCTCCAATGGAGAAAGATCAAAGAAACGTGCTCGTTCTTCGAACTCTTCAATCCCGCCTTGAATCGTCGTTTCTAATTCATGGAGCTTGTCTTCAGCTTCCTTTTTACTCATGGGGTTCAACATTGGAGCGGTCATGGTTACCTCCTTTTCTGATCACTATCGATTATGCCTTAGACGTTACCGATTGCCTAGGGCTAGCGACCTAGTAGGTGTACCCATCAATTTGATGATGATCTTTGGTGAATCGTTTGCCTCACGTTGTTGACCAAGCCGTTGGCTGACATACCCATTCGTAGGTATGAGACGTGCCACTAAAGCTTCAACCCCTGGTATGAGCTGCAATTTCTGCCTGTGGGTTGACGATTTTCATTCGTCAATTGGCCATGATGGAAAGTATGAAGCAACATCTTGATTATGTGATCCACACTAGTGGGCTCACCAAACAGTTTGGTTCGGAGGTCGTGGTTAATGCGTTGGATCTTCGTGTACCAGCTGGTGCTATATACGGCTTCCTGGGGCCGAATGGATCCGGCAAATCCACCACAATGAAAATGCTGCTTGGTCTCATGCGTCCAACAGTGGGAGAGATTCACTTGTTTGGGCAGCGACTGGAAACGGCCAGTCGGGCGGCACTGCTGCGCACCGTGGGGTCGATGATTGAAGCCCCTCCCGGTTATGGTCACCTCACCGGTTGGGAGAACATGCAGATCGTGCAGGCCATGTTGGGTTTGGAAACTCGGCAGATTGAAGAAGCCTTGGACACGGTTCGGCTAAGCGGGCACCGCAAGAAGCTTGTGAAGAACTACTCCCTCGGCATGAAGCAGCGGTTGGGGATCGCGATGGCGCTTGCTCGTAACCCGGAGCTACTCATCTTGGATGAGCCGGTTAATGGGCTGGATCCGGCCGGTATCGAGGAGATTCGTGAGCTGATAATCGACCTAGCGGCGCGTGGGATTACCATCATGGTGTCGAGCCACCTGCTAGATGAGGTGGATAAGACCGCAACGATGATGGGAATTATCGATCGCGGCTCCTTGATTTTCCAGGGCAGTAGGGAAGAACTATACGGTCACAGCGTGCCAGATTTGATCGTCACCACTGACGAACAATATGTGGCCAATCTGCTGCGTATTCCCGGCGCGCGCCGGTATTCGTCGTCAAGCGTTGCGGTACCAGGGCTCACGCAGCCGCAAGCCGCGCAGTTGATTGCCGAGGCAGCACAATCTGTCCCTGTGTATGAGGCGAAGCGGGCGCAGCAATCGTTGGAGGAAATTTTTATGGATCTCACGGCGACAGGACAGTTGCGATGATTGCGGTGGAATTACGAAAGTTACGTCGGTTGAAAATACCGTGGTTGGTTGCGGTCTTGGTTGTTGCGGTGGTTGCCTTGAGTTCAACGACGCTGTTTAGAGACACGGACGGCGTGGATATGGCGGGGTTGTTGCTCGCTGTCACGATGGCGCAGGCCCTGTTGTCGCCGGTGTTTGTCAGTATTATTGCTTCCCGGTTGGTGGAAGTCGAACATGAAGGTAATGGCTGGCATTTGATGGCGGCGGCGGGCGTTAGCCGCAGTCGATTGTGTGCGCTGAAAATCCTGCTGGTTAGTGCGATTATTACGGTCGCGGTGATTGTGGAAGCCAGCGTGTTATACGCTGTTGCCATTGGCGATGCGATCCCGGAGACGGTCAATAATTCAGCATGGTGGGGGTATTTTAGCTGGCTGGCGTTGATCAATATTGTGTTTGTGGTGTTCCATGTCGTGATTGCTGCCACGGTTGATAATCAATTGGTCAATATCGGGATCGGTGTTTTAGGTGCTTTCATTTCGGTGTTTTCGTTGCTTCTGCCGGATACGATTACGCGGTTTATTCCGTGGGGATGCTATGCGCTTATTTCGCCGGTGGGATTCGGGGGATTAGAGAAAGTTGTCTATATTCAGCCGCCCTATGCGTCGATTATCGGATTGGTCGCCGTGATGCTGGTTGGTGGTGTAGTAGCAGTGCGCTGGTTTGATCGGTTGGAACGATAGGAAGGGTGAATGCCATGTTTCGTGCGGAACTATTGAAGTTGAAACGTTCGCAATTGTGGGTGGTGGTCGTGATTTTACCGCTGCTGGCAATTATTACGGGCAGCATTAACTACTGGTCGAACAAGCAGATGCTCAATAGCGGTTGGGTGTCGCTTTTTAGCCAGGTGTTCCTGTTCTATTCGTTGTTTTATTTCTCGATGGCTGTGGCGCTAATGTGTGCTGCGGCGTGGCGTATGGAGCACCAAGGTACAAACTGGAATTTGTTGCGTGCTAATTCCACCAGTGCGGTGTCGTTGCTTCTAGCCAAGACTGCTGTCATTGCGATTCCGTTGGCGGTTATGCAGCTTGTGTTGGTGTGTGGCACGTTTATTTCCGGGTTGATTGTGCTTGACGACGTCTCCATGCCACCGTTGTATTACCTGGTTATTGGGCTGCTTGCGGTGGTTGCGTCGTTCCCGCTGGTGGTGCTGCAGCTGTTGCTCTCAGCTCGTTTGAAATCCTTTGCCGCGCCGGTGGCGGTGTGTTTCGCTGGTTGTGTTGCTGGTTTTGGAGTCCTGGCGAGCGCGCCGCCCCTGGTGTATGGCAAGCATGTCATTCCGCAGGCATTGGTTACCCGGATGCTGAACCTCGGTTCGTCTGCGGTGGGGGATTCGGATGCTTTTACTTTTTCGGGTGCGCTTCCGATTGTCGCGGCAGCTCTTGCCGTGGGGGCGGGTTTGATTCTGCTCGCCCCGAAGGTGATTCGGATGTACGAAAGCTAGTGTGGGCGTGAGGTTTTAGACCACACGGTATTCTAGATATTCTTTTGTCCGAAATAGGTCGGTAACCAAATGTGGGTTATCGGCCTGCATTGTTGCGATGAATGCCTTGACTTCTTCTTCGGGTAGCCCGTCGAGGTGCTGTATTTCGGTTTCGGTGACCCCGACAAGCTGGACGAATGAGGTTTTGCCGTAAATGCCTTGCTGTGTGCGGGCCTCGGTATCGGGCGCTGTGACGAATGCGGTGATGGTGCACCCTTCGTCTTCGATGATCGGGCTGCCGTTGAGCCTGATGGTGGCGTAGGGCTTGAACCAGTTTCCGGATTCGTAGGTGTAACGGGCGAAAAACTCCAACAGGTTGATAGTCCACCACCAGTCGGCGGAGGTATCGGGAAGTTTAAGCGTCATTTCGTAGCCCCAACCGCTGTATTCGCCGCCGAGTGCTTCTTCTTCGATTCCCAGTTCCGTCATGCCGAATGTGACGATGTGCTGGTAACCGGCTGGTGACTGGAATTTTGCGAATTCCTCAATGTAGCCATCACCACCCAGTGATGGTGGTATCGCATGGTGATACCACTCGGGTTCTTGACCGGGGTAGAGCCGTTGGAATTCTGCTGTGATGGTGTCGAATCCGGGATGCCAGGTGGGGTCGGCTGCGGCGCGGTTACGGAATTCTTCGGTATTCATCGAGTGGTCCTATTGCTTTTTCGGGAGAAATTTGGCAACATTGTGTACATGTCACTATTTTGTGGCTAACATTCGCCCATCACGCAATCATGCTGTAGATTTGCTGGTTGGGTTTTGTTGTGTCCCAAGGACAGTTCACATATTAATGTAAACACTATCTATCTCAAGGAAAGATTCATGAAAAAAGGACTTATTGCAGCAGCCGTTCTAGCGGCGGTCGCTATCGCAGGCGTTATTTTCGGTACCAAATACTACGCATCCAAATACGACAACAGTAACGTCGCAGCACCTAGCGTGACCACTGAGGCCAAGCCAGCGGATTCCGCTGATCTGACCGGAACCTGGACCGTTGGTGACGGCTCCTTCGCAGGTTACCGCGTAGGCAAGGTTCTTAACGGCGAAAACCTCGTGGTAGTTGGTCGCACCGAGAATGTTACCGGCGATGCATCCCTTAACGACGGCACCCTTTTGGCAGCCTCCATTGAGGTGGATTTGGCTAGCGTTACTTCCGGTGAAGATGCCCGCGACAAGGCATTCCGCGATGAGATCCTCAAAGTTAACGACAACCCAACCGCTACCTTCGTCGTTACCGAGCCTGTAAAGGTTAGCTCCGGTTCAGGCCCAGTAGAAGTGACCGGCGATCTGACCCTGAACGGCCAGACCAAGCCAGTTACCGCAACCCTCGAAATTGCAAAGAACGATTCCGTGCTTGAAGTAGCTGGAACCGTTCCAATGACCTGGAGTGACTTCGGCATCGTAGCACCAGACCTAGGTTTCGCCGTTGTTGACAAGACCGGCGACCTGGAATTCCAGCTCAACCTCACTCAGTAATAAGAGAAAAACGGGGATTCATTCCTTCCATCAAAATGCCTAGATTTGGAAGGGGTGAATCCCCGTTTGTATGCTCAAAATCGGCAGAGGCACCAGCGGTAACCATCGAATTCGCCTGAAGACCTTTTAGTTTCAGTAATTAAAAAAGATCAGCATTGTGGTCAGGCTACGGGGCACAGGCGGGCGTCGACAAGCAAAACCCTTAACCGCGATACACCTCACGGTGAATAACCTCGCTCAGCGGCTTTGCATCCCGCCATCCGAAACGTTGTAAGTCCGGAACCGATTCAAAATGAGTGACTGGACCGATACACAACCAGGCGATAGGGCGGATTGGATCTGGGCAGCCGATGAAGCTGCGCAGAAACTCCTCCTCGTAGAAGCTCACCCATCCCATACCAATGTTCTCGGCGGTAGCTGCAAGCCACATGTTTTGGATAGCTAAAACAGCGCTAAAAACCCCGGTGTCGTCAATAGTATGTCGGCCGAGGATGTTCGGCCCGCCCCGGCGTGGATCGAAAGTGACCACGATACCGGTGCCAGACTCCCTAATCCCCTCAATCTTGATCGGGTTGAATACTTCCTTGCGGTCGTCCGCTAACTCGTCCGCAAATGCTTTTCGGCGCTCAGCTACGTGGGCGGCAAACTCAGCCAACCGGTTCCTATCCTGGATAATCACAAAATCCCACGGCTGGGAATTTCCCACCGACGGGGCGGCGTGGCCTGCGGAAAGAATGCGATTTAAGGTATCGGCGCAAATGACCTCACCGGTGTACTCGGCGCGAACGTCGCGCCGGGCGAAAATGGTGCGGTAAACAGCTTCGGTTTCTTCTGTCATTCCTTTAACTTTATGCCACTATCAGGCAACCGAAATCGGGGCGACCATGTGCATGTCGTTGTGGGAGAAAACATCCACGTGAACCCCATAGACATCCTTGATAACCTCCGGGTTCAACACCTCGGTGGGGCAGCCTTGGGCGACGGGGTGCCCGGATTTCATCACGAGAATCGAATCAGCAAACCGGGCGGCCAGATTGATGTCATGGATGGCGATAAGCCCAATCGCATTAGTCTCCGCCACCCACTGACGCACATAATCCAAGAGGAAAAGCTGCCGCCTGAGATCCAACGCACTGGTGGGCTCATCAAGTACGACGATGGAAGGCGACGTAACCAACGCCTGGGCCACACCCACCAATTGCCGCTGCCCACCGGATAATTCACCAAGATACCTATGCCCAAGATCGGCGATCCCTAACGAGGTCATGGTTTTCGCGGCACTCCACTCCGGGTCTGTTGTGGCGCGCCGGGCAGCGATCAGCACGGTTTCGAAGGCGTGAAGTGCCGCTGAACTGGGGAGGTCCTGCGGGACGTAGCCGATATGGCGTCGCAAACTATTGCCGGAGAAGGTTTCTAAATCCCGGCGGAACTCGACTTCACCGGTGTGCCGTAGGATTCCGGAAATAGCTTTGATGAGGGTAGATTTGCCAGCCGCATTGGGACCGAGTAATGCGGTTATCGTCCCGCCGGAAAGCGGGGTGGCGGTGAAGTCGGAAACGACCGAGTTCTTGCCATAGCCGACCGAGACGTTACTGATGGTCAGTTCGTTTACCATAGGTTGCGCTTCCTGGTGATGATGAGACCGATAAAGAACGGCACGCCGACGAGTGCGGTGATAATTCCAATAGGAACGGCGACACCGGGGATGATAATTAGGCTCAAGGCGTGGGAGGCGCTGAGCATCACCGCACCGGCAGCGGCCGCCGCCGGTATGAAATAGCGCTGGTCTTCGCCAACCAGCATTCGGGCGATATGCGGGCCGACCAGGCCGACAAAGCCGATGATCCCGGAGAATGCCACTGCCGTCGCGGCCAGAAGCGAACAGAGAATCAACACGATAACCCGGAGCCGGGCGACGTTGACCCCCATGGCCTGGGCGCGGGCGTCGCCCAGCTTCAAGGCAGTCAGCCGCCAAGAGAGGATGCCGAAAATCGGGATGATGACGACTAAGACCAGCGCCAACACAAGGTTTCCGGCCCAGGTCGCCCGCGTCATGGACCCCATCGACCAGAAGACAATTTGCTGGAGGGCTTCGGTGGAAGCGCGGTATTGGATCAAGGCGAGCAGCGCCTGGAACAGAAAGACCAAACCGATTCCCAACAAGATCATCGTTTCCGCACTGGCACCGCGCCAGATCGACGCGCCAACAATGACGGCGGTGGCGATCATGGACGAGAGCCAGGCAATAACCGCTAGGTTGAATTGCGGTTGGTTGATCGCCGTCCAGCCTAAAACGATGGTTGCGGCGCCGCCGAAGGCAGCAGCGGCGGAGATGCCTAGGGTGTAGGGTTCCGCCAGCGGATTGGACAAGATGGTTTGCATCTGGGCACCCGCCAGCGAAAGAGTAATACCGACCAAAAGTGCCATCACTGACATGGGCAGCCGCAGTGTGTAGAGCACGGTGTGTTCTTGTTGGCTGAGTGAATCTGGTTGGATAAGCCCCCGTACAACACCGGCGAATCCCAATTGGGTGGGGCCAACCACCGTGGCCACAACGAACGCCACTAACGCAATGGCTGTGAGCGCGACAATGATCGCCCACCGTCGACGGGTAGTGCGCCGATGGGTGGAAACCAATTGGCTTGCCGATTGCGTCGAATCGGCGGATGTGGGTGGATTCGATGCAGGTGGGGTTGAATCCACGTCGATGACCGAGTGTGGGGAAGTACTCACTGTTGTCCTTAGCAGTGTGGGTGGTCGGTTGCGGGAAGGCTAGCGCCTTGTGGTAGTTGCTACGGGTTCATGCCAGTGAAGAAGATGCCGCTGGCGGGGAACGCCTGGAATTCGTCGTGGGCTTTCTCCCAGTGGGCATTGACATCAATATCGGAGAACAGATCTGGGTGCAGCCATACTGCGAATTGCTCCAGCGCCAGGTAATTCATCGGGGAATCGTAGAACTGGTGCCAAACTGCATACAGCTTTTCCTGCTTCGGGGCATCAAGCTGGTCGAAGCCATTGGTTTGCAGCAGTCCGCGCAGTGTTTCGGCGGCGCGTTCTTTGGTGCCGGAGTAGCCCAATTCCACGTGCGGGATGGCCTGCTTCTTTTCTTCGTCTTTCGAACCGGCTTTTTCTGGATCCCAGGAACCGCCGGTGGCGATAATGACGTCTGGATTTTCCGCGATGACCTTCTCGGCGGTGATATCACCGGATTCGGTGTCAAGAATATGGTCTCCCAGATTGTCGCCGCCAGCTGCGTTGACAAATTCGCCTAAATTCGATTTATTGACCGTCGCACAGCAATCTTTGAGCCCAGCGGCCCGCCACAGTAGAGTCTTGGGTCGTTCCTCATCGCTGAGTTTTGAGGTGCGCTCGGTGATCCGATCAACCGTTTCTTGCCAGTCGGCGTTGAATTTCTTTGCTTCCTCGGTTTTGCCGAAAAGCTCACCTAGTGCCGTGATGGAGGTGGTGGTGTTGGTCATGGGGTGCTGCCGGAAGTCGGTCACGATGTATTTGATTCCAGCCGCGTCGATTTTTTCCAACATGCCAGTGGTTTCGGCCGCGTCGTAATGATCGGCGGTCATGACCAGGGCGTCAGGGTTATGGGCGATGAGGTTCTCCACGGTGACATCGCCCTTGGCAATGCCGCCGATTTCGGGTAGTTCAGCAACGGCGGGAAGTTTCTCCACCAGTTTTTCTTTAAACGATGGGGCGGCGGTGGTCAGGTCGGAACCTAAGGCAACGACTTTGTCGATCGGATTGTTTTTATTCAGGATTGATGTGGCGAATAAGCCACGGCCTTCGCCTAAGATGATGCGTTCTGGTGGGGCGTCGAAGGTGACGGTGCGACCTTTGACATCGGTGACGGTGATCGCAGTATCGGTGCTTTTCGACGTCTCCGCCGTGGTTGATCCAGTATCGGTGCCATTGGTGCAGGCGGTTACGGTCAGCGCGATTAGCGCTCCCGCACCCAGCAGTCGAAGCTTTCGCATTGATTCTCCTTTATATATTCATCAAACTAAAGTTGTAAAACTTTAAGCCGAGACACATTATAGCAAGCGAATGCTAATTAAAGATAGTATTACCTTATTTTTTTATGGTTGCCTGTGGTTTGGCGCCTGGGAGGCGTCGAAAAGCGCGAGTAAAGCTTTGTTATTTATAGCCAAAACCGTCATGATTAGAACCATGACTATTCTTTCCATCCAATCCCACGTTTCCTATGGGCACGTAGGAAACTCCGCCGCCGTATTCCCATTACAACGCATCGGACACGAAGTGTGGCCTGTTCATACCGTCAATTTCTCAAATCACACCGGCTACGGCGAATGGGGAGGCGAACTCATACCAGCAACTCAGGTTAAAAACGTCATTGATGGAATCAAAGCACGTGGCGCCTTCGCCAACATCGAGGCGATTGTGTCTGGTTACCAGGGTGGAAGTGATATTGCGGATGTCATCATCGACACCGTTGCACAGGTCAAAGCCGAAAACCCCCATGCTGTTTACGCCTGCGATCCGGTGATGGGGAATGCGAAGTCAGGGTGTTTTGTCTCCGACCTCATCCCACCATTGCTGCGCGATAAGGTCGTGCCGGTTGCAGACATCATCACCCCAAACCAATTCGAACTCTCATACCTCACCGGAGTGGAAGCATCCACTATTGATAGCACCCTCGCCGCGGTGGAAGCAGCCCGTGCGATGGGGCCACACACCGTTTTGGTGACCTCCGTGTTACGCCCCGACCGCGATGAAAACACTATCGAAATGATCGCGGTTAATGACAATGGTGCGTGGAAAGTTCAAACTCCGTTTATCAACACTAAACGCAACGGCTCCGGCGATGTCACCGCCGCATTGTTTACTGGTCACTACATCCGCAGTAACGACGCAGCAGACGCCTTAGCGCGCACCGCCTCCGCCGTTTATGACCTCATCGAACTAACTCACGCCCGCGATTCCCGTGAATTATTGCTCATTGACGCTCAGGATCGCTTCGCCGAACCGCAGTTGCAATTTAAGGTGGAAAAGATCGCCTAAGTACGGCTTGTCAGGCAGCGCCATATCGTGCGGCGGCGGTGCTGCTGGGTCAGATGGGGGCGGGTGTCCTAGAATAGAACCGATACGACACCAGCACCGCCGTTTCGTCGGTTAGATGCCGCAAATAGTTCATGCTTGGTCCACCGGTGTCGGTGACTAGTGTTGGTTTTTAGGTATCAGTTTTCGTTACTGGTGCTTAAAAAACCAATCTGATGACTCGTGCGGTTGGAGCCGCGATAAAACAATAAACCAAAAAATATAAGGAGCCAGGTGACTGCCACCGATTCGTTTAGTTCAACCCCCGAGGGATTTCGGTCCGGTTTCGTTAGCTTTGTTGGCCGACCGAACACTGGAAAATCAACGCTAACAAACGCGCTGGTGGGACAAAAGATCGCGATTACCGCCAACCAGCCGGAAACCACCCGGCATCCTATTCGCGGCATTATCCACCGCGATAATGCGCAAATCATCGTGGTTGACACTCCCGGTTTGCACCGGCCCCGCACCCTATTGGGGGAACGTCTCAACGAGGTGGTCAAAGACACCTATGCCGACATGGACTTGATCGGCTTAACTATTCCAGCCGACGAAAAGATCGGTCCCGGCGACAGATGGATTCTAGAAAACGTTCGCAAGGTAGCGCCCACAACTCCCATCTTGGGGATCGTGACCAAGGTGGACAAAGTTAGCCGCGATCAAGTCGCAGCACAGCTCATGGCAGTCCACGATCTGCTGGGTGAAAGCAGCGAGATTGTCCCCGTTTCGGCTGTCACCGGCGAGCAGCGCGACGTGCTCATCGAGGTCATCACGTCGCTTTTGCCCGAAGGGCCGAAATTCTACCCAGACGATCACATAACCGACGACGATACCGAAACCCGAATCGCCGAACTAGTACGCGAAGCTGCCCTTTCTGGACTTAAAGACGAACTTCCACACTCCGTGGCAGTGGAAGTTGATGAGATCATTCCGAACGAAGATCGGCCTGGTGTCATGGATGTTCATGTGGTTATCTACGTCGAACGTCCTGGCCAGAAAGAAATCCTCATCGGCAAAGGTGGACGTAGAATCGGGCGGATCATTCACAACGCTCGGCCGCAAATCTGCGAATTATTAGGAACGAACGTGTATCTTGATCTGCGGATCAAAGTATTGAAAAACTGGCAATCCGACCCCAAACAGCTGGGCCGACTAGGCTTCTAGGGCAGGAAGTAAAGTAACCTCCTTAAAGAACAAGCCGACAAGGTCCGCCGCGAGATATAGATGCGGACGCGATTAGCCGGCTAACCGAAGGCATTGATACGAAATGGCACGCAGTCAGTCATATCGGGAACGGGCATTGGTGATCCGGACCTATGATCTCGGCGAAGCGGACCGAATCATCGTGTTCTTGACAAAAGGACGCGGGCTGGTTCGAGGAGTGGCAAAAGGAGTGCGCCGCTCGAAAAGCCGCTTCGGTTCCCGGCTGCAACCATTTATTGAACTAGATGTACAGTTCTACGCTGGCCGCAGCCTGGAGTCCATCACAGGCGCGGATACGGTGCAATTTTTTGCAACTGGCATCATCGAAGACCTAGGTCGCTACTCCGCCGCAGGTGCGGTACTTGAAGCCACCGAACGTCTCGCGTTAGCCCACGTCGGCGGTGACGGCGACTCGCTATACGATTTAGTGATCGATGCTCTGGCAGACCTCCAAGCTAGCAGCACGCCAACGCTTAGGCTCGACGCGTTCTTATTGCAAGCGATGGAGCTTGCCGGGTGGGCGCCAAGTCTATTCCAGTGCGGTAACTGTGGCGCGCCTGGCCCACATGGGGCATTTCACCCGGCCCCGGGTGGGGCGTTGTGTGCTACATGTCGCCTACCCGGCGCCATTGATGTCGATCCAGAGGTTTTGCACGTGATGTGGTTGCTTATCGCTCGCCAGTGGACGCGTGCCTGGGAAATAATAGGAGAGCAATTTGAGCGCGGAAAAGGCCAATTGTTTGTTGATAACATACACACTTTGACCCGCACTCACTTGCAATGGCATGTTGAGCGCAAACTCCATAGCCTCAACGTGCTAGATCAGGCGTAATATTAAGAAAATTTGTGCGAAAAAATTATTCATCTGGCATTGAAAAATCGGGGACAGATGGCACAATGTTAGGCGTGACTGAACAACTAGTGCCGCCACACATTCCGGCGGAGTTTATTCCACAACACATCGCACTGGTGATGGATGGAAATGGCCGGTGGGCCGAGCAACGGGGACTTAAGCGTACAGAAGGGCATCGGCGGGGTGAAGCGGTGCTGCTTGATATGGTCGCGGCGTGCCAAGCACTTGGGGTAAAAAACCTCTCGGCTTACGCTTTTTCCACCGAAAACTGGCGACGCTCCGCGGAAGAAGTACGGTTCCTCATGGGATTCAATCGTGACGTTTTGGCTCGGCAACGGGAATGGTTGCATGAGCGTAACGTCCGCGTGCGGTGGGTGGGTCGTAGACCCCGTTTGTGGCGCAGTGTGATCAAAGAACTTGAAGCCGCCGAAGAATTAACCAAAAACAACACCAGCATGACGCTGTTCATGTGCGTGAATTACGGTGGCCGCGCAGAGATTATCGACGGCGTCCGGGCTATTGCTCAACAGGTGCAAGAAGGCACATTGCGGCCCGAGGATATTACGGAAAAGAATTTTCAATCATTCCTAGACGAACCGACAATGCCCGACGTGGATTTATTCCTCCGGCCATCCGGAGAGAAACGCACCTCAAACTTTCTTATGTGGCAATCGGCGTATGCAGAGATGGTGTACCAGAACAAGCTGTTTCCGGATTACACTCCGCAGGATTTATTTGATGCCGTAATCGAATATGCCAAACGCGACCGACGGTTTGGGGGGACTAAATAACATGCCACACCAACCGCTCAACGCGGGGGAAAAAGCCTCCAATCCCACCCAGAAACAAATCCGCAGGTGGCAACAGTATCTTGCCAACGAGCGCGCCGAAGCTGCCGTGTACCGAGAACTAGCCCGTAAACGAGACGGGGAAGAACGCGATATCCTCCTTGCTGTGGCCGAGGCAGAAGCTAGGCATGAGCAGCATTGGCGCACCTTACTTGGCGACGAAGTAGGTATGCCGCGTACCCCCGACTTTTCTACTCGATTTATGGCTTTTCTAGCGCGGCGGTTTGGTACCGTCTTTGCGTTGGCGATGATGCAGACCGCGGAATCACGTAGCCCATATTTCGACGATGCAGATGCGACCGAGCAGATGAAAGCCGATGAAGCAATTCACGCCGAAATTGTGCGGGGATTGGCTGCCCGGGGTCGGGAGCAGATGAGCGGAAATTTTCGTGCCGCCGTATTCGGAGCCAATGACGGTTTAGTGTCTAATCTGGCGCTGGTTCTGGGAGTGATGGCCTCTGGGGTGGACACCAATATCATTTTGCTGACTGGTATCTCTGGGTTGCTTTCCGGCGCTTTGTCCATGGCGGCCGGGGAGTATATCTCCGTCAAATCGCAAAACGAGCTGTTAGAGGCGTCGCACCCGCATCCGGAGGCAGGGAAGGCAGTGACGCTGCTTGATGTCGACGCGAATGAATTAGCGTTGGTTTACCGTGCCCGGGGGATGAGCGCCACCGAGGCGGATGAGAAAGCCGCCCGAGTTTTCGCCCATATTCACACCAAGCAACCAGGCGAGCAAGATATTTGGGAAGGAACCCACTCAGAAACCGCCACATCAAATGGCGCGTGGTCTGCGGCTTGCTCTAGCTTTATGTCGTTTGGCACCGGTGCATTGATACCAGTGATACCTTATATTTTCGATTTTCCGTCAGCGTGGGCAAGTGCGTTGGCGATCGTGTTGGTGGGGATCGCACTGATGTTTACCGGGGCAATCACTGGCATCTTATCCGGTAAGCGCCCCCTCAAGCGCGCAGTTCGGCAATTGCTCATCGGTATGGCAGCGGCTGGGATTACCTATGGCTTAGGTAGCTTATTTGGGGCGACGATTACTTAGCGTGTAGGTGTTAACTAAGCACAAGAAGTCGTGGTGGACAAAGCCACCACGACTTTAGTTTTGGTTTGGGTTATTTCGCTTCGAGGCAGGCCTGACACAGACCGTAAATTTCTGCGTCATGACCGGTAAGCTGGAAACCGAATTTGGTTGCGATTTCGCTTGCCCATTCCTCGACTGGGCCACCGTCGATTTCGACGGTGCGCCCGCACTGGGTACATACCAGGTGATGGTGGTGATCCCCATTGAGGCAATGACGATATAATGTTTCGCCATTAGCCATGTGTAGTACGTCTACCGCATCAACTTCCGATAGCGATTGCAACGTGCGGTAAACAGTGGTTAATCCGACCTTAAGGTCTCGGTTTGTAAGTTCTTGGTGGATGGTTTTTGCGGAAGCGAAGTTTTCTAATTCTCGTAATACATTCACCACTGCGGTGCGCTGGCGAGTACTGCGCACACCTAATTTCGGCACGGTATGTTCCATGGCTTTTTTCACGGTGTCCCTTTCACAAGGTAACCCTTGTATGAGTAGCACTAACTAAAGTTTCTGGGATGTATTTTCGGTTGACATTATGTATCACTACAAAAATGGCGACCATACAAAACTGCCAGAAGCGGTGGCTTGAGATGAACCTCCAGTGCTAGTTTTCCTGGGAAGTGTGTGAGGTTTCCCGATGCGAACGCTAGACAAGAAAGTACGTCGTCAAGCGTTAATGCCGTTGGTGCTTGAGGTAAGTAAACCGGGTGAGGGGATTACTGATACAGGTGACAAGCGACGGCACTAACCGATGGACTTGTGCATTTTTTGCACGCCTTACTCCAAGACTAGGCGCGTATTGAAAATTAAGCAAAGGGTATTTGTCCAGCTGAACGAAATAATATTTCCATCTTCGTGCTCAGCTGGGGCTTTATTGAAAAATAACGATGGTGAAAATTCACCATGAGGGTTGCAATCGTGAGTGCGCAGCGTTCCGGTTGCTGCCGTTATGGGCTGTAGCTATGAAGCGGACCTAATTGGGCTTTGCTTTCTTGCAGGTTACAGCGGCCAGATTAATCACTTTGAGAATGTCGCGACAGCAGAGGCTATATGTTATGAGTCGCCCGTTACGCTGGCAATCCACGATGCTGGCCTTGCGTAGTACCCGTAGATGTTGGCTGATGAGCGGTTGGCTGCTGCCTAAAGTTTCAACCAGCTCGTAGACGAAGTGGTCACGTTGCGCCAGAAGCTCAATGATGTGTAGCCGAATAGAAGAATCCAGGGCCTTGAAAAGGTTAGCGGTTTCGATGAGTTTCTGCGGATCGGAAAGAAGAGCGGGTTTACTGGGGCGTTTGGTTGGCGTAGTGCGGGTCGTAGTCTGCTGGTCACCGTTTCGCATGATCGTCGTCCTGCCTAGTTGTCTGTGTGGTCATCGGGGTTCAAGGCGATTGGCGGGAGGGAAGGCTACAGGTGGTGCCGAAGAAGTTCCTGCCAAGAGGGGGTGGGGGTGCCTTTGGCGATTAAAGTCAGCTTAGCATTCTTGCAGCCAATAATATATCCCTTTTATTAATAAAATGAGTATGCAAAAGTTGTATCTTGTTATCTATTTGTAACTTCCCAGCTTGGCGGGGTTATACTGAAAAGTCCTAGGCCATAGCTTTTGCAAAAAGTATGCGAATCATTGCAGGAATCACCCCAAAGTGTGGGTGATTCCGTTTTGTTAATACATGGATTTTGTCACATATATTCCATTGGGGGATTATTTGAATGATCTATTAGTAGCAAATTTCTTGCTAGTGGATTGAGGGGAATCTTTGTGTAGGGCACGCCTTGACGGCTGATCCGGCTTCTCTGAAGGCATGGTGGCTCCTGGAATGTGTGCTGTGATGTAGTAGCACTAAGCGAAAGCGAAAAACCTAGGCAAAAATAGTACAGTAAGTACCGTTGCTTATTCATAGCTGTTGTGCCTTGCTAAAAAGCTTGTCGCGGCAAAGCTCATGTCAGGCGATGACCGCCGGTGGTCGCCTTCTATGTAAGAAGGTAATCAAGTTACCTGGCTCAAGGTGGCCAGAAGAATAATTCAAGGAGATTTCACACATGGCAGAAAACAGTGTCATTGATACCGTCGTCAATCTGTGCAAGCGTCGCGGATTGGTCTATCCCTGTGGTGAAATCTACGGCGGAACCCGATCTGCATGGGACTACGGTCCGCTTGGTGTGGAATTGAAGGAAAATATCAAAAAGCACTGGTGGCGTACCTTTGTCCAGGGTCGGGCTGACATGGTTGGTTTAGATTCTTCAATTATTTTGCCGCGCCAAGTGTGGGAAGCCTCTGGCCACGTTGCTACATTTACTGACCCGCTGGTGGAATCGCTGCATACCCATAAGCGGTATCGGGCCGATCACTTGTTGGAGGCCTATGAGGCGAAGCACGGACATCCACCTGCAAATGGGTTGGCAGATGTGCCGGACCCGGAAACTGGCCAGCCAGGAAAATGGACCGAGCCGCAAATGTTCTCCGGTTTGATGAAGACATTCTTGGGGCCAGTGGATAATGAGCAGGGTTTGCATTACATGCGCCCGGAAACCGCCCAGGGGATTTTCATTAACTTCAAAAACGTCATGACGACGGCTCGTATGAAGCCACCATTTGGTATCGGACAGGTGGGTAAAGCGTTCCGAAATGAAATTACACCAGGTAATTTCATTTTCCGCACCCGCGAATTTGAACAGATGGAGATCGAATACTTCGTTCCCCCTGAGCAGGCACAAGAGAAGTTCGATGAATGGGTGCAGGCGTGTTGGGATTGGTTTATTGATCTTGGTATCAACCCAGACAATATCCGCCAGTTCGATGTTCCGGAAGAGGAGCGGGCGCACTATTCCGCAGGCACCATCGACTTCGAGTACCGCTTCGGGTTCCAGGGCTCCGAATGGGGCGAACTTATGGGTGTTGCTAACCGCACCGATTACGATTTAGGGTGCCACATTGAACACTCAGGCGAAGACCTCACTTATTTCGATCCGAATACTGATACCCGCTACGTCCCGCATGTTATCGAGCCATCTTTCGGTTTGACTCGTGCGATGATGGCATTTCTGTGTGATGCCTACCATGAGGACGAAGCTCCTAACGCTAAGGGTGGCGTAGACAAGCGCGTGGTATTGCGCCTGGATCGCAGGTTGGCGCCAATCAAGGTTGCGGTGTTGCCACTGTCTAAGAAAGATACCTTAACCCCAACTGCAGAAAAGATTGCTTCTGAGCTGCGTAAGTTGTGGAGTATCGACTATGACACCTCTGGTGCGATTGGTCGCAGGTATCGCCGTCAGGATGAAATTGGTACGCCATTCTGTGTCACAGTCGATTTTGACACTTTGGAAGATCAAGCTGTTACGGTGCGTGAGCGCGATACGATGCAACAGGAGCGGGTGAAGATTGCCGATCTTGAAGCCTATCTTGCTGCCCGCCTGATTGGCTGCTAGAAGAAAAGGATCATGATGAATTACACGGCGTGGTGTGATCGTCGAAAAGTAAAAGGCGAAGCCGTCGTGCATTTACATGACGACGCCGATGCGGAAATCGCAACGTTTCCACAGGTGATCTCCGCCGAAGCTGCCGAAGCCAATGTGGCTACGGTGGGCTCGGATACCTGGCGGCTCACACATGATGGCAACACGATCACGGCAGCGCTGCCGGATGGAACGGCTTACCAGGCTGTGGCGACTGGGAAAACCTTTAGCCGGGCAAAACGAATCAATGTTGACTTGGGTGGCAAAACCGTTACTGCTGTAAACGAAGGCGGCGCCGATTGGGTGTATGTTGATTCCGCCGATGTCAAACTTGGGCAATTCTCCGGCGGCAACAACGGGGTGCGCCGTTCCATCACGGAATTTGAGCCAGAAGCTGGATTAAACCACTCTGAGCGGGTGTTTTTATCGTGGGTAACCCGAACCGCACTTGAAGCCAAGCTCGGCTCTAGTACATTGATTTTAACGGTGAGTTTGCTGCTCATCATCCCGATTGTGGTTTTTGCTCTACTTTAGAAAGTGATGGAAACTGCAACGAATTCTTCACTTTCGCCGCTTTCGTGGGTCGATAACGAGCTGCGAGCCCACAATGGTCAGGTAATCGCCCACGTTAATGCGGATTTATTGGTAGTTAACGGCAACCAATTATTACTTGAATCCGCAGTGGGTACTGGTATGGGGGTTGCGCGGTTGCGTGCCACCAGTGACGGCGGAAAGGTATTCACCCTGCGCAAGGCGTCCATGACCGTGCGGTTACTGCAAGTTACCTGCGGTGATCGGAAATATACTCTAGAGCGCGATTCGCTGTGGCGAACAACCCGGACGATACGTTCGGAAACTGGAGAGGCGTTGGGGAAAATTAGAACGAAAATTTCCGGTGTGGTGGAGGTTTCGCTTTTCGACGCCGTCTCAGTGCCCGTGGCTGACCTAGCATTTTTCAGCTACGGCTGCGTTCTCATCGACGCAGCCGTGAAAAACCTCCGGTACTAGAAGCTACCGCCACGCGAGATACCGCCACCACCACCGAAACCACCGCCGCGGGAAATGCCGCCGCCGCCAAAACCGCCGCCGCCGAATCCACCACCGAAGCCGCTGCGGCCTCGGCTATCAAGGAGCTCGCTTAGCACAACACCAGCGATGAAACCTGCAGTATTGGATCCGCCGCCGCTGCTGTATCGGTTGTGGGAATTGACGTCGCGCTGTGCGTCCCGCAGCGCCTGCTGGGCGGTTGAGGTGGCAGAACGCGCATGATTGATAGCGGTACGGGTTTGACTGGTTCGTAGTTGCTGGGCTTGGGCATAGAGTCGTTCTGCCTCGGCAAGTTTGGTTCGCGCTCCAGCTTGGACGTATTTGCCGCGGGTGGAAATGAAATCTTGGGCAGCCCGCACTGCTGATGTTGCGGCGGCAAACTGTTGGTCATAGACCTGAAGTAAGCGGGCATGGTCTGTGGTACCGGCGCGGATCTGATCGAGCATCTCGTCCAATTGGGAGTCAATGTCAGTTAATTGGGTCCATGCCGAAAGCGGATCGGAGCTTTGAATACTCATGGCCTGCTCCAGCGCGGTTTCGGCCCGGGCGACCGTGCCATCTACTGCCTCCCAATTAAGCTCAGTGCCCTGCCCGGTGCCTTGAGCCTTGATGGACTTCGCTTCAGCGATCTCGTCACGTACTTCCTTGATAATCGCAGGCAATCCGACCTTGGCTGCAGCAATATCGGATTGGGCGTTTTCCACCGCAGCTAGCATCCGGTTTGCAGTATCAGCAGCTGTTTCGGCGTAGCGAATAACATCGACCAATCCGCCTTGCTCGCCAGCCGGAAGCGCAGCTAATTCACGCCCCCTAGTCACATTTGCTTCCACCTCGTCTATCGCTGCGGTGGCAATATCAACGTTGCCTGCAATTGATGTCAATGTTTCAGCCGGATAGGTGCGGTTCAGTTCTGCTAACTGCTCAGTAGCTTTAGGTAAACGGGTGCGTAGGTCAATGGTGGTTTGGGTGAGCCGGTCAAGTGCTGCTGGTGCATTGACAAGTAAGTCCCGCATCTGCGCAAAAGATTCTGCTTCTTTATCAAGGGCATCATCGGCTTGGGCGCAACTGGATACGATCTCGGCCAATAAAGCTCGTTTTTCGATCTCGTTGGCATACTGGCGGCTATCAACTCGCTGCTTGAGCGCGAAGGCCTTCTGCAAAGTTGTGGTGGAATGGTTCATAGCGCGGGTGAAATTGCGGGTGCGCTCCGCCCCAAATTCCGCCACGGCAAGATCTAACTCCGCCCGAGCCGCGCGAATGGACTCATCAGTGCTGACCAGTTCTTCCTCAGCGAGTTTTTCCAAAGATCGAATATCCAGCTGCGCCACCGAAGTGGAGTCCGTTGCATCAAGCTGCTGGATAGTCGCCTCGGTATAGGATTGTTCCTGCTTCCGGCGTCGTTTAGCCGCGTAGGCAATGCCGCCACCGGCGAGAGCGAGCGCGCCAACTCCGCCAATAACCGCGCCAGCACCCGCTCCGTCGCTTCCCGACGCACCACTGCCGGTGGTACCGGAGCCGCCGACGCCACCAGGTGCCCTTCCGCTAGCAATCTCGGAAGCAGTGGAGATAAAGGTCAAAGCTGCCCCTGGGAAGTCTCCGTCCGCTAATTTTCCTTGAGTGGCGTTCTCAATCTGCACAGTTTCCGAATTTGTAAATGGGTTGGAAAAAGCCACCCCATATGTGCTGTCGGCGACTGCTAGGGCAATGTCGTATCGTCCCGAACCCATGCTGTCGCGTTGTTGCTCCGCGTAATAAACCGGATCGGTGCCAGAAGCATCAGTAACAAACGCGATTGACACTGCGCCCCCAGTTTGGCGGGAATACTCTCTGGCGGCGTCTTCTATGGTGCTGATGTCGGATTCTGACAACCGGCCTGAATCGTCTGTCACTGAGACCGACGAACTCTGGGCAATAACCGTAATTGTGTCCGCCGCAGCAAGCGGATTTCCTAGCCCACTAACCACAACTGGTGCGGCGGCGATGGCCACTACCGTGCCGAGGCGGCGGACGGTGAGGCGTCGAAAAGCTAAAGCAAAAGGATTCATGTCATACAGGATAGTCGCACCGGCCGACACGGCAGCCATAAGTGCCAGCAACAGGCAAAAACCACTACGATTTACAACTATGAAGGCGCTCCGGGTGATTTCTAACACCACACTAGCCGTAATCGGTACCGCACTGGTCGGCATCATTAGCCGTGGACATTTCCGACCTACCAATAAAACTCGCACTGCATACGGCACTATTATCGTTTTGGGGACAGCACAATACAACGGAATCCCAGGCAGGCAATTCGCCGCTCGACTCCGCTGGGCCGCCGAATTATGGCACCAACATCAAACCCAAACCATCATCACCGTCGGCGGAAACCTTCCCGGTGATACATTCACCGAGGCGGAAGTTGGTCGTACCACACTGCTTAAAGCCAAAGTCGATCCCGATTGCATGATTGCAGTCCCAGAAGGAAACGACACGTTGGGTTCCTATCTGGCGCTGAAGCCTCACGTGGTTGGCAGGGCACTGATCGTTACTGATCCGCATCACGCTCTGCGCGCTGAAGTGCTTGCCCGGCTGGTGGGAATTAACGCAATATCCTCACCGACCCCGTACTGTCCCACCACCTTTCCCACAAAATCGTGGTTTTTAAGCCTCAGTCACGAATTAGGCGGATTGCTTGTTGTCGCAAGCCACGCCGTTTTTGGCCGCCGCATAGCAGCCGTTATCGAAGATTGGCTTCGTTACGCTCAGGGACTTTTACGGCCATCCCGGGTAGCCCGCCACGAAAAACTCCGCGCACAATAACGAAAGCTTCACTTTAAAGCATGTACCACTATTTAGCGCACGACGTTGCTCGCATCTACGACGAACCATCAAAAGGCAGCTCCTTAATTAACCACACCGATGGGCGCGGCCCTTTCGCCCGCGACCGGGCGCGGGTGCTGCATTCAGCCGCGCTGCGCCGACTAGCCGATAAAACCCAGGTGGTTGGTCCCCGCGATGGCGATACCCCCCGAACCCGACTCACCCATTCCCTTGAAGTCGCACAAATCGCACGTGGCATCGGTACCGGTTTGGGGCTAGATGCGGACCTGTGTGAAATGGCGGGACTTACACACGACATCGGCCACCCACCCTACGGACACAACGGTGAACGCGCCTTGAACGACGTTGCCGATAGCTGTGGTGGGTTTGAAGGAAATGCCCAGACACTGCGCATACTCACCCGGTTAGAACCAAAGGTACTTAGCCCAAACCACACTTCCGTAGGGCTAAACCTCACCCGTGCTGCGCTTGATGCGGCCTGTAAATACCCAGTAACCAAGACCAACCCGGACGGAAGTATCAACCGGAAATACGGCTGCTACGATGAAGACCGCCATATTCTCACCTGGGTGCGCGACGGACATGGCGATACAAGCCCAGCAATGGAAGCCCAAACGATGGACTTTTCCGACGACATCGCCTACTCCGTACACGATGTGGAGGACGGGATCATCTCGGGACGCATCGATTTGAAAGTGTTGTGGGATTTCGTGGAATTAGCCAACCTCGCCGACAAAGGTGCCCGTGCCTTCGGCGGCACCCCGGAAGCCATGGTGGACGCGGCCGATCACCTACGCGAACTGGCGGTGGTACGCGGCGCAGCGGAATTCGACGGTAGCCTGCGAGGGCATATCGGGCTTAAGGCCATGACCTCCGAACTCGTGGGCAGATATGTCGGCGCGGTGATCGAAGCGACCAAAGCCGATCCGGATAATGTCCGCATCGGCGCGATTGGCCGCGCCCACGGTCGGTTGGTCATTCCTGACCAGGTGATGGCTGAAGTGACCCTGCTGAAAACCATCGCGGTGCTCTACGTCATGGACACGAAAACCCACATGGAGCGTCAGAGTTTCCAGCGGGACCGGATTTACCGGGTGGCGGATTATCTCACCGCAGGCGCCCCCGGCGCTTTGGACCCGATGTTTCGGCACTGGTGGCTTGAGGCCGAAACCCCTGCTGCCCGGCAGCGGGTAATCGTTGACCAGATCGCGTCGATGACCGAATCGCGGTTGGAGAGACTAGCTAAACAGTCGGCAGAATTAACCAGCTTCTGGGGTTAATCTGGGCAATAACGCTGGCGGATTGTTTAATATTCGGCATCAGGTATCAGACAAAAACTTTCGTAGTGGTCATCGGTATATAGCCACACCTCGGGATCAGTTTCGGTTCCGCCACCGGTGACGATGCGGCGCTCGCCGCGATGCCGAAGTCCTGGGGTTTCCACCGTATATTCCCGGTAGTAGTTTTTGTTATTCTTCGGCAGGATCTGCTCGTAGTTTCCGAATCGGCGGTTGTCATTTTGAGGATAGAGATACGGTCCGCCTGCCAAAATATCGTCAATGGTGTCCTCCGCCTCGACCGGTAATTCCAGCACTTCGCAGGTGGGGAAGTCTTCAAAGCCCTTTTTCGGTGCGCTGTTTTTCTCCGACGGATATGGTTTGGCGGAATTACCAGGCTGCGGTTCGGTATTTGCCGAACCAGTTGGTTGTGCCTTGGGTTGTTTCGCGTTGGGGTTGGTTGCGTCGGCGCGTGGTTGTGTGCTTTTCGACGCCGGCTGCGTTCTTTCCTGGGTGCTCATGAACGAAGCAGCCTGTTGCTGTGAGGGATTGGTGGTAGCGAAGTTGGCAATCGCAATGACGACGATAAAAACAACGACAGCGATTATGACTGCTGGAATGATCTTTTTCCATGGAACGGACATAGACAACATTGTGGCACGAAAACAGGGGACTGAGTGAGCACCTGATGGCGCCATGGTAAGCAAAGGTGATTTTTTACCCGACTTGCTCCATTTCCGTGCTGCAGTCGGGGATAAGCGCGGGGAATCTCCAGCTAGATGGGTAATTTGTGTTGGGGTTCTAGGGGCAACTCGACTTTTTCGTGGTGTGGTGGTTGGTTTCGGGGCTTGGTAGACGAATAGGTCGAGTTAAGGTTTCGGCTAACGTGTTCACCGCGTGGCTTACAGTGAGTGTCGGTAGTGACGCGGTAGAAACCATGGGTGATCTTCTATCAAAAGTCGCGAAACACGAACAATGAGGGGTGTCTATATGAGAATGCTTTCATAAAAACGTCTGACCTTTTGTGTTCTCGGGTTTTCGATAAAAGCGATGAGTTGGAAATACGCTATGATTGCCGCATGTGTGGAATTGTCGGATATGTAGGAAACCCTGAAATCGCTGGTCGTGGCCATGATGCAGAAGATGTGGTACTGGAGGGGCTGCGTCGGTTGGAATACCGGGGCTATGACTCCGCTGGTATTGCCGTGGTGCATGACCAAGCCGTGGAGCACCGAAAGAAAGCTGGAAAGGTTGCGGCCTTAGAGGAAGAAATTTCTCGTCAACCGCTGCCGGATGCGCTGCTAGGGATTGGGCATACCCGTTGGGCTACTCATGGTGGACCCACCGACAGTAATGCGCACCCGCATGTGGTTGCTGGTGGGAAACTCGCGGTGGTTCACAATGGAATCATCGAAAATTACGCTGAGTTAAAGTCTGAGCTTAGTGTGGCAGGTTATGAATTCGTCTCTGAAACGGACACGGAAGTTGCTGCGACCGTTTTGGCGGCCGAGTTTGCTGAGGCTGGCGATCTCACCGAGGCCATGCGTCGTACCTGCAACAGGCTGGAAGGTGCGTTCACC
Organism: Corynebacterium mustelae; assembly: GCF_001020985.1. Taxonomy (NCBI): domain Bacteria; kingdom Bacillati; phylum Actinomycetota; class Actinomycetes; order Mycobacteriales; family Corynebacteriaceae; genus Corynebacterium; species Corynebacterium mustelae. Next base: position 2,526,654 of record NZ_CP011542.1, on the reverse strand, counting down.
TTATTGGCGGTTCATGCGGACTTCCCGGATCGCATTGTTGCTGCCCGCAGGAATTCGCCGCTGGTGATCGGACTTGGTGAGGGGGAGAATTTCTTAGGCTCCGATGTTTCGGGTTTCATTGACTTCACAAAGTCTGCTGTGGAGATGGATAACGACCAAATTGTTACGATTTCCGCCGATTCTTACCACATCATTGATTTCGCAGGCAATAGTGCTGAAGGTACGCCGTTTACGGTGGAGTGGGACGTGGCAGCTGCGGAAAAGGGTGGTTTTAATTCCTTCATGGAAAAGGAAATTCACGATCAGCCCGCTGCGGTTCGTGACACGCTGATCGGCCGACTCGATGAAAAAGGTCGGTTGACTTTGGACGAATTGCGAATCGATGAAACTATTTTGCGATCCATCGACAAAATTATCGTCATCGCTTGCGGCACCGCCGCGTATTCCGGCCAGGTTGCCCGTTACGCCATTGAGCACTGGTGCCGGATTCCCACCGAGGTGGAATTGGCCCATGAATTCCGCTATCGCGATCCTATCGTGAACGAAAAGACCCTGGTGGTCGCGGTTTCCCAGTCTGGTGAAACCATGGATACGCTCATGGCAGTACGTCATGCCAAGGAGCAAGGGGCCAAGGTTATCGCGATCTGCAACACGCATGGTTCGTCGATCCCGCGAATGGCGGATGCGAATATTTACACCCATGCTGGGCCGGAAATTGCAGTGGCCTCCACTAAGGCGTTTTTGGCGCAGATTACTGCATCGTATGTATTGGGGCTGTATCTTGCGCAGTTACGCGGGAATATGTTTGCCGATGAAGTGCTGAAAGTCCTTGATGAGCTACGTGCTATTCCGGATAAGATTCAATCAGTTATCGACACCGAGGACCAGATCAAGGAACTAGGTCGCAGTATGAAAGACGTGGAATCGGTGCTGTTTTTGGGCCGCCACGTTGGTTTCCCAGTGGCGTTGGAAGGTGCTTTGAAACTCAAAGAGCTAGCCTATATCCATGCCGAGGGATTCGCGGCGGGTGAATTAAAACATGGCCCGATCGCGCTTATCGACGAAGGCCAGCCGGTGTTTATCATTGTTCCGTCTCCCCGTGGGAGGGATTCGCTGCATGGCAAAGTTGTGTCCAACATACAAGAGGTACGTGCCCGGGGCGCTATCACCATTGTTATTGCGGAGGAAGGCGACGATGCGGTTGAGCAATACGCCAATCATGTGATTCGGATTCCTCAAGCCCCAACGCTAATGCAGCCACTTTTAGCCACAGTTCCGCTTCAAATCTTTGCAGCTACCGTCGCAGAAGCCAAGGGATATAACGTAGATCAGCCGCGCAACTTGGCTAAATCCGTCACCGTTGAATAAGTGAAATCGAAGCGCCGCCGCGTCGCAAAGCAACATCATAATGCTGAGCCCCCACGGAGAATCAGCGCGATTCGGCGTGGCTGGCGTCGCCTTTGGCGAGAAACGGTGGGGCAGGGGATTGAAGTGGTCGTTCAACTCATTTTCCGCTAAGTAATAAGCGGCCTGCCCCTAGCGCCTAAGTCGGCTATGTGGGTTTAATGCTGACATTCAGCTTGGCGAAAACCGATTCTGGCAAACACGCAATTCCCACCGAGGGGCCTGCGATACTGCCAGCGAAGTGCAGGCCGACCAGGGTGGTGGATGTGGATCCGTCGGGGTTTTGATATAGCCACACGGAGCCGGAATCGCCGCCCTCGCTGACGGTGCCGCCAGCTGCGGCAGGCGCAATTTCGAAACCAAGCACGTTTTTCTCTCCAACGTTTCCGCCGAAGTCGATTCGGGTGAGTACGTCAACGCGTTGCACCACACCCTCGGTTACCCCAGTTGTGCGACCTGATTTGATGATTTTATCCCCTAATTCCGGATCACCGATCGAGTCAGGAATAACCCCTAATTGCAGCACAGTGGGGTCAAATGCGCGTTGTTCGATGGAAGTGATTGCGCAGTCACCTGCTTCGCTTAAATGTGACCGTAGCAATTTCCCCAACGTGTTCTTTGATGTATTCGGATCGTCATGCGCACCTGGCTGCACGGTGGTAATACCTACCTCAGAATCCGGGCCATGTAGTACATGCCAATTGCTGAGCCCCACAGCAGCTTTCGTCGTGTTGTCGTAGACGATGGCGCCGAGCGTACCTGCCGAAGTGTTGAGATTACCAATGCTTATTCCGGGCACAACCGGATCCCGGCGTTTCGTTCGTTCCGGGTCGCTTACTTGTTGCGGCGCTAGCGTTTTTGTGGTGGAGGTGCCAACACTGGGTGCGAAATCTGCTTCCACCACATCGGTTGGCACGACAAGTTGATCGAACTCGATGGACTCCGGCAACAACGTAGATGCCGATTTTTCCAGATCTTGGGGACTGAGCTTCTTTGCAACGGTGAATTGAATCGCCACTTCTCCGGTGGGTTTCCCATCGGTGGTTTTAAAACCGATTCCGACGGAGGTGACATTAGGATCCTGGAGGAATTTCGCCCCTTCCTTTCGGATATACTGTCGGATTTTTTCTGCTTCATTGGCATTGAACTGGCCAATGGGTCGAGTATCACTGTTTTTTAAACGCATGCCTACCACTGTGGCCCGGCGGGGTTAACACGAGGTTACATCCGAGTAAAAAATCCTTGTGGTGTTCGTGCGCTACAGCTGTATATCTACTGAAAACAGGGCTTTTGCCTGCGGAAATGGCGTCGGTGGGGCGTCGAAAAGCATTTTAAAAAATCGTTCAGTTAGACACAGCGGGTAATCTATACAGCATGGCAAAAGGACGCATTCCCGATTCTGATATCCAAGCGATTCGTGAACAAGTGGCGATCGAAGACATCGTGTCGGAATATGTCCAGCTGAAACCCGCTGGCGCGGACTCCCTCAAAGGATTGAGCCCCTTCAAGGACGAAAAAACCCCGTCGTTTCACGTCCGACCCAACCACGGCTACTTCCACTGCTTTTCCACAGGCAAAGGCGGGGATGTTTTTACCTTCCTCATGGAGGTAGAACATCTAAGCTTTCCCGAAGCAGTCGAGGCGGTTGCTGAGCGCATTCACTACCGGATTAACTACCAAGGCGGCAGTACCGGTGCCCCAGCCGTCGAACCAGGCACCCGTAAACGTCTCATCGAGGCAAATCGGGCAGCCCACCAGTTCTACCGGGAGCAATTAGAAACCCCGCGGGCCGCAGTAGCCCGGCAATTTCTACTTGATCGTGGTTTTTCCAAAGAACACATATACGCATTCGAATGCGGATACGCACCAGAAGGCTGGGATACTCTGACCAAACACTTGCTTAAACGCTTTAGCTTCAAGGAACTAGAAGCGGCTGGGCTTTCCACCATGGGAAAACGCGGTCCGATTGATCGATTCCATCGCCGATTGTTATGGCCGATTAAAAACACCTCCGGCGACGTTATCGGGTTCGGTGCCCGCAAGCTTTTCGACGACGACAACCTGGGCAAATACATGAATACCCCAGAAACATTGCTATATAAAAAATCCAAAGTTCTTTTTGGATTAGACATGGCGAAAAAAGACATTGCCACCCGCCACCAATGTGTAGTGGTGGAAGGCTATACCGATGTCATGGCCATGCATGCTGCCGGAATCACCACTGCCGTTGCATCCTGCGGCACCGCCTTTGGTGACGAGCACCTCCAAATGATCCGGCGCCTCATGCTTGACGACAATTACTTTAGAGGTGAACTCATCTACACCTTTGACGGCGACGAAGCCGGACAGAAAGCCGCCATGCGGGCATTCGAAGGAGACCAAAAATTCACCGGCCAGTCCTTCGTCGCGGTCGCCCCACAAGGCATGGACCCCTGCGACCTCCGCCTGAAAAAAGGCGACACCGCGGTGCGCGACCTCGTGGCAACCCGGGTACCCATGTTTGAATTCATCATCCGCACTATCATCGCGGACTACCCACTCGACTCCGTTGAAGGCCGCCTTCAAGCCCTGCGCCGCACAATCCCTATTGTCGCGGACATTCATGACAAAGCACTACAAACCGAATATGCACGGCAGCTCTGCGGCTGGGTCGGATGGCACAACGAAGCTGATGTTTTACAACGAGTGCGGGAAGAGGCGCGCAAACCCAAACGCAACCAAGAACCACGCCGCGCCAAACGTTTCGATACCGCCACTGTGAATAATCAAGCCCCCACCCAAGCAATGCTGCCGCAGCCCAACCGCCGCGACCCTCGACTGTGGCCGGAACGTGAAAGCCTCAAACTTGCCCTGCAATTCCCTCACGCTGCTGGTGCGTATTTCGACGGGCTCCCTGACGATGCATTCAGCTTCGAGACCTATCGTGTGGTCCGCCAAGCCATCGCCAAAGCTGGCGGTTGCGCCGCAGCTGATAATCAACAGGAGTGGGTGGCACACGTTGCCTCGGAAATCGACGACATTATTGGCCGTTCCCTTGTCTCGGAATTGATCGTCGAACCCATCCAATCTGACTCCGATAACCTCATGCAGCACACCGACCGCACCCTGTCTCGGCTACATGAACAACGAGTGGGTAATCAAATCGCCTTGCTGAAAAGCAAACTGCAACGCATGCGCCCAAGCGAAGACGAACAGGCGTACAACGCCATGTTCACAGACCTCATTGCCTTGGAACAAGCGCGCCGGGAACTTTTAGAGCGGGCGTTTAAGTGACCTCGCGGGCATTAATTTAACTTCCGTGTTGCCGAAAGCCTACAAATGCCAACGCGGCGAGAGCGGCAATCATTGAGCAGCTAATAAAAGTTGATTGATGAGCATCATTGATCAGCACGTTGCCGATGAAGATCGCAGCTAGAAGCGCAACTAGAATCCACGTCACAACAGTGCTGTTGCCTTTATGATCCTTCATTGTTGCCTCCTCAGTATCTGATCATTACCTCAAGCTGTGCTAGCTACCCCAAGCATACCTAAGAAAACACATGACGAGGCGTGATAAATAGCAGTCAGCTTGTGTGGCAAGACCAACTCGACTTTTCTTAAGCCCAAGCCACGAAACTGCCCGTCGAACCATGGAAAGGTCGAGTTGGCCGTAAAACTGCACGAGCGACCCGCATTGTGGGAGATTTAATGATGCCCCGTTCCTATAATTTCAGCACCAATAGGCAGTTGATTGTCCAGAAAATGCGTATCTGCCAGGTATTCCTATTCGAGACCTGCATGCCGCGCAGCAAACTGCGGCGATGAGGGCAAAGAAAAGAGCCAGCAGGGGAGCTAATACTCACCTACCGGCTTTGTAATATGTCGGATTTAGGAAGCAAAGGTTACCGGAACAGCTGCAACATCGCGGAAACCTTCGGAGTGATCGCCAAAGACCTTGACAACGCACTTATCGGTGGAGCAATCTAGACCATCACCTATGGCAGTTGCGGTAAGCTCAACGACTGCGGTGCCGTCGTCGTTAAGCGCGACTGTGCCAGTGCCCTTGTTGTTAATCCATGCTGCGGTACTGGGGTCGGTTAGAGTGCCGGTGCAGGCAGGTGGGCCAGCCGGGTTCTCGGCTGCACAAATGGCAGCGTAGTAACCGCTAGCTGTATTCAAACCTGCAATGTTAATGGTCAGCGCTTCGCCTTCCATAACATTTTCAGTTTTAGAAACCTTTACCTCCACTGGTGCTGCCGCAGGCTTTGCGACGCTCGACGGTGCTGCGGAGCTGCTGGCGGCAGAAGATACAGGTGCGGCTACCGAAGAAGCAGTATCTACCTTAACGTCAGAATCGACTTCATTTGGTGGTGAACAAGCAGCTAACCCAATACCGACAACCGCGATGCTTGCGGCAGAGAGAATGGAACGGTGGAAGTTGCGAATCATGTATTCCAGCAACCTTTCAAGTGGAAGGGGAGAACCTAGTCCCAGCGATTATATGGGAAGAATCAATATAATTGCGGTACAAAACCGCCTAAAGCCGGTTTTAATCTGAATCGGGTTCGAAAATTGTGATGTCTTCAGAACGAGACTTCTTTACGTTTTTTACTTCCTTCATTCGGGGCTGTGGGTCAATTTTGTTGGCAATGACCCGGCGGGTAGTGGTGAGAACCTGCTTCGTTACAGGGGACTGCACGGCGGCTTGATACCCCTTTTTTATTTGTTCGTACCGTTTGCGCCCAGCTTTGGTTCCAAAAACATATCCTGCGGCGGCACCAATAACGAACTGAATCATAATAAAAGTTGACACACTTTCTTTAAAAATAACTTTTAGGGTGAGGATTCCAACCTTACCCACAAAAACCACCGCAAACAACGAAAAAGACCACCGATTATGGTGGCCTAAAATGAAAAGCTCCCCCAACTGGACTCGAACCAGTAACCCTTCGATTAACAGTCGAATGCTCTGCCAATTGAGCTATGGGGGAATAACCATCACCATGAAGCCTTAACGTGCTTTGCTTCCTGGCAACGTTGAAAACTATACATCCACCCTAAGAAACTAAGCAAATTAGCAGGCAGGGAGCATTTTCTTTAACGAATTTTCCATCGCGGGGGAATGGGGTGGGCCCTCGGCTGGTTTTTTCTGCACCGACATGGCTATACTTCCTAAGCGTGCGCTAGAAGCGCGTGGGGCTATAGCTCAGTCGGTTAGAGCTACGGACTCATAATCCGTTGGTCCCGGGTTCGAGCCCCGGTGGCCCCACTTACAAAAACCTCAACCTGCCAACTTGGGCGAGTTGAGGTTTTTACGTCAAAATGCCAAGTCTCCTTACCTAAACATGGATTTATGTCAGGTGTGCTCGGTACACTCAGGGGCATCAGCAAGGAGGTGTATCAAATGGCGGAAATGATTTATCAACGAGCCCGTCGGGAAGCAAAGGAAATTCGGCGTGGCTTCGAGGTGGGTCGGAGTGGAACAGCAGATTTGGAAAAGATAGCTCTTGAGCTTGGCGCGGAAGTCTATTTTGCAAATCTTGAGAAGAATCTCGCTGGATTTATCATTCGCGAGCCTAGCGATGCATTTGCCAATATATTCATCAACTCCAATGACACCTTGACTCGGCAGCGGTTTACATTGGCGCATGAAATCGGGCACCTTGTTGACCGGCGCGTCGTCTATGATGACGATCCAGAGTATTCTTTTATGGATTACCGGGATCAACGTTCGGATCGCCAAGAACGAGACGGTCTTCACGAGTTTTTCGCTGATGAGTTTGCATGTGAGCTCCTGATGCCAGCGCTTCCATTTTTGACGGCGTACTTTGAAGATGGCAAATACGCGGTTGCGAATAAATTCGGTGTTTCATTATCTGCGGTGGAAAAGAGATTTCGTCGACTACAAGTTCACGAGCCGGAAGAACTGGCGGGTGTGTAGCTTAATTGAACACTCCTAGCGAGCGTTATTGCGAAGAAAACCCCGTTGCGCATGGAATTGCTGAGGACGCAGAGCTACAAATAAAGGTTTCCGACGTTGATTCGGTTAAAGAACTGAAACGGCGCCTCAACGAATCTGTCCGTGACGCTGGGCGTAACGGGACAACTGCGGAGAATAGAGTTTTTGAAGAAATCGCAACGGAAGACGTTAGCATTTCTGAAGAGGCGTCTAAAACACGTCGATATATTGAGGCGCAAGCACAAGAAGAATTAAACCGTAAAAAAGCTGATAATGAGCAACGTTGGGTATTTTTCTGGGCAATTATCTTCAGCTGTGCTTTTTCGCTTGTGGTTGCAAATGGAACGATGATTGCGTTGGTTTGCAAAGGCACAGCTGAATCACCTATGGTTGTGGCGTATTTTACTGCGGTAGTAGTCCAGATCGTGGGGTTGGCTGCTATCGTCGCACGGTATTTATTCCCAGATGGTGGTTCGTTGAGGGAACTGAAACATTCTGATCACCTAGCTAAAGAGGGCGGAGATAATTCCGAAATCGTTTGAGACTAGGGGCTTTTGGTGCAGCCACGGGTATCCTAACTAATTTTTCTTCGATTCAGTAACAGTGCTGCTTCAGACAGATCAGTAAGGCTTTGGTAGCCTGGCAGCCACGACCTGTGATTCGAGGTGAAACGGAAAGCGAAATGAATAACGAAGCTGACAACCGTGATGTTCGTGATGTAACTGCGCAAACCGATGCTTCTCTGTCCGAAGCTACTGGTGCGGGGGAGAAAGAATCGAACGGTACCTACATGGGCGAAGGAATGTTACTCGGCATGCTCATTGGTACTGCTGTGATGGTGTTCGTGTTACCTGGCGGGAACCCCGGTGCGTCCATGTGGAGCCTAATGTCCATGTCAATCGGATTAAGCATCGGAATGGCCGTCGGCTTGGCAATCCCGAAGAAACCACGCTAACGCGATTCCACGGAGGGTTTCGGGTGCAGCCGATTCTTGCCGCGCACGACTAACCAAAACGCCAACCGGGTGCCAGTGCCTCATTCACTCTAACTCCGATGGGAGGAACGTTTGAATTTCGCATTTCTTATTAAAACCAACCGCAAGCTCATTGCACTTGCGGTTGTATTTTCGCTGTTGACGACAGCTGTCACGCTTTTGCAACCTGCTTATGTCGGGATGCTTCTGACCGCCGCTGGTAGCGGTGAGATCACAGCACCGCTGATAACGCTGCTCGGTGTGCTGGTCGGGGGCGCAATACTCAGCGGGCTCACAATGTTTGTTTCGTCGTTGGCGGCGGATAAAGCTGTGCGAGAATTGCGCCGGAAGCTCAGTCGTCACTTGATGGCGCTGACCGTCGCTGAATACGAAAAACGCGGCGCTGGTGGTTTCGTTACCCGGATTACAAGTGACACGACCATCGTGAGCACCGCGTTTTCCTCCGCATTGGTTGACACAATCGGTGGCATAACGATAGTGATCGGCGCTGTTGTCGATATGGTGCTGTTGCTCGTGGTAGTTGTCGTCGTGGGGCTATCAATCGGGATTATCGCCGCGGCGTCAAGCCGGATCGGTAGCTTATCCCAAACCGTCCAAGACCATCTGTCCCGGTTAGGCGAGATCTTTCAAAACTCGTTGAGCGTGATTCGCACTATTAAATCGCTGCGGGCGGAACGCACCGTCGTGGGGTTGCTCGACCAGGAAATCACCAGTTGCTACCAGGCGCGCAAGAAGATGAATGTCGTTGAGGCGATACTCATGCCGTTGAGTACTCTGACCGGGTATGTTGCCCTAATCGTGGTGCTTGTGGTGGACGCAATACGGGTATCACGTGGGGCGATTTCCACGGAACAATTGGTGGTGTTCGCCACCGCGCTATTTGTCGTCATGGCTCCGATCGGGCAGGTGTCAGTCGCGTTTTCGTCGTTCTTTGAGGCGAAAGGGGCGATGGTGCGGATTAAAGAGCTTTTCACCTTGCCCATTGAGGATATCGAGCCGACGCGCGGAAGCGTCGACAAGCACAAAGCGCCGATAGCTGCGGCGTTTCCGTTTGAATTTCGCAGCGTTAGCTACGGTTTCCGCGATGCGCAGGTGCTGAGCGACACAAACCTTGATGTGCGTGCCGGGGAGAAAGTCGCATTAATGGGGCCATCCGGGTCCGGCAAAAGCACGATGTTGTCCTTGCCGCTTAGGTTCTATCAACCTACCTCCGGCACCATACTTGTCGACGGCGCCACCATCGCAGACCAGTCACTGTTTGACTTGCGCGGCACCGTGGCCTACGTGGAACAAGAACCGAATCTTTTGCCCGGAACCCTAAAAGAAAACCTCTTACTTGGAGTTGCGGAGCCACCAACCGATTCTGAACTAATTGAGTTGCTGCGGCAGTGTGGCTTATTCGATTTTGCGAGTCAGTCCGGATTGCGGCGGGAGGTCGGGGCCGCCAATAGCGGGGTATCCGGTGGGGAGCGCCAGCGGATCGCTATAATCCGGGCGATTATTCAAAAAGCACCCATCATTGTGGTTGATGAGCCAACCTCAGCGTTGGATACCAATACCGCAATCACGGTGATGTCATTGCTAATGGATATACCTGCCACCGTAGTTTATTCCACCCACGATCGACAGGTTGCCCGGCTCGCTGATCGCAGCCTGTCCATCGCCGACGGGCGCATCGTACCAACACCCGATGACAGTTAGTCCTGTTGCTGCTTTTGGTCGGCGACGGCCTGGATGGCGTCGAAAAGCGAAGCGTTGGGGTGTGCGCGCCGATACCGTTTAACCTCGGCCACATTGATGGTTTCGCCGCCGAAGTCCACATGCGGGGTTTTTGCGGTTACCTCAGAGATGAGGAAACACAATAAGCCGAACAAAATTGCCGTCGCGGCCACGTAATTATCGGCCACGTAGGCAATCACCGCCGCAAACACCGTGGCAATAATCCCTAAGTAGAACAGAATCCTGTTAGTAGTCATGGCGACCTCGACTAATATTCTCACGGCCATTCGTCAAGCCGCTGGCGTAAATGGGAGGTTAACACCCAGGGTAGTGACGCGGACTTATTCCTACCACCGTCACCGACCCCGCGGCGTTATTTCGCAAGAATAGAATGAGGCGACCGCAAGCCCGCGAGGAATATACCGGGCATAACGATGAACAAGGAGAAACCATGAAAATCGAACATCTAGCAGTGTATGTTTCTGATCTAGAAGCGGTGCGTGAGTTCTTCGTCACGTACTTCGGGGCTAGGACAAACGACATGTACCACAACCCTGTGACCAATTTTCGTTCCTATTTCCTTAGCTTCGATGATGCGCAGGGAGAAAACAGCACCCCTAGTAATGCCCGACTTGAGTTGATGCAGCGGCCGGACGTTACAGAAACCACTAACGGTGGCGATCGCCTGGGGTATCATCACATGGCAATCAGCGTCGGCAGCAAAGAAGCCGTGGATAAATTGACTCAGCGGCTACACACCGATGGCTATGAAGTGTTGAGCGGGCCACGTACAACCGGGGACGGTTATTACGAAAGTAGTGTGCGTGTAATTGAGGATATTCTGATTGAAATAACGATTTGACCCTAAGAAGGGCGTCGAAAAGTAGATTCAAAAACCCAACAGTTCGGGTAGTGCATTGTTGGTGGGGTTTTAGAGTTGTTTAGGGTTTCGCTCTAGTATGGCCTTTCGTGGCTGATGTTGATCCTTTGATTTGGAACTTGTACCAAACCTTCGACCTGATCGGGGTGGTGCTTAACGGCATCATCGGTGGCACGATCGCCCGCCAACGCAACTTTGATTTCGTTGGCTTCGTGTTCCTGGCGTTATTCTCCGCGCTCGGCGGAGGCATGCTGCGGGACGTGTTGATGCAAAAAGGCACAGCGGCCGCCATCGCCGACCCAACATATCTACTTTTGGCGTGTTTCGGCGCGTTCATCGCGTTGATTACCCATTTAAAAGGTCGCGCCTGGGAGCTGTTTAAAGTGCACGGCGACGCGATCATATTGGGGGTATGGGCGGTAACCGGTTGTGTGAAGGCACTAACCTTCGACATGCCGGTGATCTCAGCCGTATTCATGGGAGTCTTAACGGCTGTCGGGGGCGGCATGATCCGCGATGTTGTCACAGGACAGATTCCTAGCATTTTCGGTGGCGGCACCCTGTATGCGGTTCCTGCCACGGTGAGCGCAGTAACGATGGTGTTGTTTCACTGGTGGGAGCTGGATGCGGCGGGCATGATGGTTGCGCCGATCCTGGGGGCAGGCCTAGCCATCCTGTCCTATTGGAAAGGCTGGGTGCTTTTTCGCAGTGGGGAGTGGGCGCCGGTGAATATGACCGCTCACCAGGTGCGGGAATTGATTGGTCGTTCCGAGACAAAGGGGTGGAAGTTGGGGCGAAAATCGGCCGCGCCGCTCGAAGGTGAATGTGAAAACCCGTAGCATGAAGACCATGAGTGCGGGTTTGGAATCTTGGCCAGTTGATAATGTTTCCGCAGCGGTCATTGGTGGGCCGCAGGCAGGGGAAACTTTCGGAGACATTCACCGAGTATATGAGCTGGCGTCTGTGACGAAACTTCTAGCGGCTTACGGTTTCCTCATCGCCGTTGAGGAGGGTGTTTTCGAGCTTGACCAACCGGTGGCGGACAATGGCGCCACCGTCGCCCACCTTTTGGCACATGCGGGCGGAGTTGGCTTTAAAAAGGGAGATCCGATTCGGGAACTGGCAACGCGTCGGGTGTACTCGTCCTATGGTTTCGAGATTTTGGCGGAGAAAGTGGCAGATGAGGCGCAGATGCCTTTTAGCGAGTATCTTGCGGAGGCGGTTTTTCAGCCGCTGGGAATGACAGCTACGACATTGTGGGGATCGCCTGGGCATGAGGCGCGTTCGACTGTTGCGGATCTCGTTGCGTTTGCGGATGAGGTAGTGGAGCCGACGTTGCTTTCCCCCGAAACCGTGGCGTTGGCGTGTCGTGACCATTTCTCAGGTCTTGCGGGTATCGTTCCGGGGTATGGCATGCAAAAGCCGTGCCCGTGGGGTTTAGGTTTCGAACTTCGTGGAACGAAATCGCCGCACTGGACGGGGGTAACGATGCCGGAAGATGTGGTGGGGCATTTCGGGCAGTCGGGCACGTTTTTATGGTTGCATCGAGCTTCGCGACGCGGCATGGTTGTGCTCACTGACCGGGCATTTGGCGACTGGGCGAAGCCACTGTGGCAGGAGCTTAACGACGCTGTGTGGGCTGGGGAAACTCTCAACTAAAACTTGAAGGAATGGGGGTTAAAGTACTAGTTGAGAGTTGATGGTCTGTTAATGGTGCTGTTGAATCGCGTTTATAAAACTGTGACATTCTACATTCTTCGGATAGCACCATTTTCAGACAAGGCCGTTGGGGAAGACGAACCTCGTCTTGGCGGATTATTTTCCGTCTCGTCTAAGCGAAGAAAACGGTAATTACAGTGGAAAAAGAAGTGCAACGCATTGCCGTCATGCACGTCCAAGGTATGCCGCGGGTATGCCGAGCACGTGTGGAACAGGCTATGGTCGATGTCCTTACATCCGAACCCATGTGCACGACACCTGGAGTGGATGTTCTTGAAGCCAGCTGGTACACCAAATGGCAACGCTCTGGTGCCAAGGTGGGGGCGGTGGATTGTCGGCAGGTGCTCAGCGGCACCGGTCGGGAGCTCAACGCTTTTGAAGACGTGCTCGGCATGATGGCCGGTGAGCACGGTTTCGAAGCTCGGTTGGAATTAGTTGGTTAATTCCGGCGTGCAATAATTCAGCAGGTCGCCAAAGGTGCGCATGTTGCGATAGGCTTCCTCCTCGGCTTTTGCTCCGAATTGCTGTTCACATCGAACCGCAATTTCAATGAAGTCTAGGGAGGAGACGTGGAGGTCGTCGACAAGCGACGACTCGGTGGTGATGCTTTCGGCGTCACCACCAGTGACTTTGGCTACTAACCCGCGAAGTTGCGTAGCAAGGGACCTATCCTCCTGCGCGTTTTCAGGCTGGGATTGCAACGCGGCGAGTTGCTCTTGAAGTGATGGCACTGGTTATTCCTTTCCTCAGTGTCACTTTACGGCACAGCCAGCCGATTTTTCACAGCACCCACCGGGAGGGGTACGCTGTGTTACATGGTGTTGCGTCAAGTAGCCAAAAAGTATCGGGCATGGCGGATTGCGCGAAATACCCGCGATCAAGAATTCAAACCCGCCCAATTTAGCCAAGGTAGCCGCGTCGGGGGCTTGCGTTACTACACGGAAGGCGAAGATGATGCGCTAGCAACCGTGGTTTTCGTTCATGGTTACACGCTCGCGGCCTCCTCATGGCACTTGCAAATCGCAACGGTCGCGGAGCAAGCGCGCTGCATCGCCATGGACTTACGCGGTCATGGGAAAAGCTACACATGCCCCGTTGAGGACTGCACGATCGACGGTGCCGCCGACGATGTAATGGCGGTGCTTGACGACGCTAATATCACCGGTCCGGTTATTCTTGTCGGGCATTCTCTCGGTGGAATGGTTGTTCTTAACCTACTGCGCCGTTACCCGCAGGTTCGCGTGAGCTGCAAAGGGGTGGTGCTGGTCGCCACTTCCGCCCAGCCATTTGCCACTGACGGCATGGCCCAGTTATTAAAACTACCGCTTGTTGATTCCATCCGGGACGCCGCCGAAGCAGCCCCAGAAGAAAGTGAAGACTTCCGCGCCAAACTGATGGACATAGTGGCTCCAGTGGTTAAGGCTTCCGCCTTCTCCGACAAGGCCGATCGGGCAATGATGGATCTGCACATGAAGCTGATCAATAATACGCCACTGACGTCGATCATTGGTTTCCTCGATGATCTAGAGGTTCACGACGAAACTGAAGCCTTGGAATTCCTTCGCGGGATCAACGGTGAAATCATCGTCGGTGACAAAGACCTCTTTACGCCGGTCGAACAAGCAGAATTTATTAGCTCCAACTGGCCTAATGCGAAATTAACAATAGTTCCCGGCGCGGGGCACATGCTGCCACTGGAAAGCCACAAGGTGGTCACTACTGCAATCAATCGACTCATGCTTGACCCGGAATTCTTCGGTTAAGCTGCCGATATTCAGTCCAGCATACGGGTGTGGACTATTTTCTTTCAAACTAGCACCTTGCAATCACACTCAGTACTACAATTAAGACATATGTTTGAATATTTCCATAGTGCTAAGGGAAACAATGGGCGCATGGGGCTATAAATACTACGAGAATGACTCTGCTGCGGACTGGTTTGCGGGGTTCTAGGAGAACCCAGATTTTGATGGAATAATCACGCTTGTCGACGAATTTAACAGCGATAACGAAGAAGATATCGTAATCATTCGCGCAGTCGCCCACCTGTTAAGTTTCTTCGACAATTTCTACATCATGCCCGATCCGTTAGCAGATGAGCACGAGCGGCTATCGCGGCGCATCATCGAGATTTTGGAAGACACTATCGACCCGAACCACGAATACCACAGGTCCTTCGTGGAAGCGTGGGACGATGATGAAGAACTCTTTGCTGAGATGAGAAACGACATCGACAAACTCACAAACGCGGTACAGCGTTTGTATGGGGACGAACAAGACAAGGACTAGCCACCATGGCTCAGTTTTGCCCGGAACTACAGCGGGTGCTTAACGCAGAATTGCAAGCAGGAAACAGCTTTTCAGACGGGCCTTACCAAGCGGATTGGCCTGCCCACGGTTCCGTTTTCGGGTCTTTGGAGAAAGATTTTTCGGCCGGAAAACGAGTGGCCGGAAGCCTTAAGTTTACGGTCGACAATGATCCGCACTACGGCTGGTATGAGTCGTGTTTCTGCCCAGTTCACAAGCATATGCTTGTTGCGGGGGAGTGCCGGTTAGAAGACCGTTAGCTTTTACTGCTCCAAGACTTTCGGATCTGCATACATACAAAATTCGAAGAAATTAGAATCGTTGAGGATTCGCCCGTCGGGAATTGTGCCGTGTATGTGGATCGCCTGGTCACGTTGTGGCGGGGTGTCGCTTGTCGACGCTTCTAACGTTTCGTCATCGATTAGCGGATAAGGATCTGCCGGTATAAGTGCGAAAGTGGCTGAATGCCGTCCGGCGGCGTGTTCTTTTTCCCAGGCGATAGCCGTAAGGGCATCTGTTACGCCGCGCAAGATATAGCCGGTTTCATGCCAATAAAGTTCATCGAATTCGTCTGTTGGATCAACCCGCTGCTGCCAAAACGACACCAAAAAATTACGTTCCGAACCGTTATTCGCACAGTGGCGACTGATGAGTCGGTTGAAATCGTATTCTTCCGCGACAATCGTATCGGGGGAGTGCGGATGATCCATGGCTTCTCCTAGAACGACAATTAAAGCGACCACCTTGGGTCCAGTCGTCCGGCTGGGGTTCCAAAGTGGTCTTCCTATCCCGTCGTAACGGGCGGCATTACAACCTTAATGATAGCGGTTTTTCGCGGTGACGGTGTGGCGTCGACAAGCAAAAAGGTGGGACAACCAGTTTCCTGATTATCCCACCTTGTATGGCGCTAAGCGTTAGGCCTTGGTTGGATCGGTCAGATTGTATTTCTGTGCAGCTTCGGCTGCGACGGAACGATCGATCTTACCTTCCCGTGCAAGAGCGCTAAGTGCGGCGACAACGACGGATTCCGCATCGATGTTGAAGAAACGGCGGGCGGCTGGCCGGGTGTCGGAGAAACCGAACCCATCTGCACCCAAAGTAGTGTAATCGCCAGGAACGAAAGCCCGGATTTGCTCCTGCAAATCGGTAGCAAAGTCAGAAACCGCGATGTATGGGCCGGATGCCTTCTTCAGCTGGGTGGTGGCGAATGCTTCCTCAACGTCACGCTCCGGATGGCGCAGTTGTTCCTTCGCTTTGGCTTGGCCCTCCCGAGCCAGCTCAACCCACGATGTGACGGAGAAGATGTTTGCGGCGACGTTGTACTCGTCGGCAAGCATCTGCTTGGCGCGCAGTGCCTGCTGCATTCCGATACCGGATGCCAGCAACGAAACTTCGTGCGTGCCACCTTCAGCCTTCTCATAGAGGTAAATACCCTTGTGCAGACCCGCAACATCGAGGTCTTCTGGCTCCGCTGGCTGCGAGATCGGCTCGTTGTAAATGGTCAGGTAGTACATGACGTTCTCGCCACGGCCTGGACCATACATCCGGTCGATGCCTTCATGCAATAAGTGCGCAATCTCGTATGCGAATGCTGGATCGTAGGACACAACCGCAGGGTTGGTCGACGCCAAGATTTGCGAATGGCCGTCCATGTGCTGGAGGCCTTCACCGGTCAAGGTGGTGCGGCCAGCGGTGGCACCCAGAATGAAACCACGTGCCATCTGATCGGCGGCAGCCCAGAAGGAATCCCCGGTGCGTTGGAAACCGAACATTGAATAGAAGATGTAGAGCGGAATCATCGGCTCGCCGTGGGTGGCATACGACGTACCTGCGGCGATGAACGCTGCGGTGGAACCCGCCTCGTTGATACCTTCGTGCATGATCTGGCCGTCGACAGCCTCCTTGTAGGACAGCATCAAGTCGTGGTCCACCGGCACGTAGTTCTGGCCGTGCGGGTTGTAAATACCCATGGTTGGGAACCACGAGTCCATACCGAAGGTACGGGCTTCGTCGGGGATGATCGGTACGAACCGCTTGCCCAGCTCCTTGTCGCGCATGAGTTCCTTGAAACCACGCACCACAGCCATGGTGGTAGCGACTTCCTGCTTGCCGGAACCCTTGCGCAGGCTCCGTAGCTTGTCGATACCAGGAACCTCAATGGGGGTGTAGCTTTCCCGACGCTCAGGAACATAGCCACCGAGTTCACGTCGACGCTCCTGGAGATACTTGATCTCGGGGGAGTCCTCACCTGGGTGGTAGTAGGGCGGCAGGTATGGATCCTTCTCCAATTCTTCATCGGAAATCGGAATGCCCTGCTTATCACGGAACTTCTTCAAATCTTCCAGAGTGAGCTTCTTCATCTGGTGGGTTGCGTTGCGACCCTCGAAGTTATGGCCGAGACCGTAGCCCTTAATGGTGTGGGCAAGGATGACGGTCGGACGATCCTTGATCTCCAGCGCACGCTTGTAGGCAGCGTAAATCTTGCGATAGTCGTGACCACCACGTGGCAGCTTCCAGATCTCCTCATCGGTCCAATCTTCGACAAGCTTTGCAGTGCGTGGATCGCGGTTGAAGAAGTGTTCGCGAACGTATGCACCGTCGTTGGCCTTGAAAGTCTGGAAATCACCATCAGGGGTGGTATTCATAAGGTGAACCAGTGCGCCGTCCTTATCGGCTTCAAATAACTGATCCCATTCACGGCCCCAAACAACCTTGATTACAGACCAGCCTGCACCTCGGAAGAAGGACTCCAATTCTTGAATAATCTTAGTGTTACCGCGAACCGGGCCATCGAGGCGCTGCAAGTTACAGTTGATAACGAAGGTGAGGTTATCCAGGTTGTTCAACGCAGCCATCTGGATCAAGCCTCGCGATTCTGGCTCATCCATCTCGCCGTCACCTAAGAACGCCCACACATGCTGATCGGAGGTGTCTTTGATACCACGGTTGTGTAGGTAGCGGTTAAACCGTGCCTGGTAGATAGCATCCATTGGGCCCAGACCCATGGACACGGTTGGGAACTCCCAAAAATCTGGCTGTCCGTGCGGGTGAGGATAAGAAGGCAAACCACCTTGTGGGCGGGAGACTTCCTGACGGAAACCATCAAGATCGTCCTCAGTTAGCCGACCTTCCATGAACGCCCGCGCGTACACGCCAGGTGAGGCATGGCCTTGGAAGAAAATATGGTCGCCGCCGCCAGGATGATTCTTGCCCCGGAAGAAGTGGTTGAAACCAACTTCATATAATGGCGCAGCACCAGCGTAGGTGGAGATGTGTCCACCAACACCAATGCCAGGCCGCTGAGCACGGTGCACCATGATAGCGGCATTCCACCGAATCCACCGGCGGTAACGCTTCTCAATTTCCTCGTCACCAGGAAATTCCGGCTCCATTGTGGTGGGGATAGTGTTGACGTAATCGGTGGACGTCATAGGCGGCAGCGGAACCCGCTTCGCCGATGCGCGCTCCAGCAAGCGGAGCATGAGGTAACGGGCGCGATCTGGGCTGGACTGCTCCAATAACCCATCAAGGGAATCCATCCACTCGCGGGTTTCTTCCGGATCAGCGTCGTTGAGATAGGACGCGACTCCATCGCGGATGAGCGCAAAGTTCGTGTCCTCGATGGGCTTCCCGAAGTTCGGGTCTGCCATTCCACACCTCCAAAGGGGTAAGTTGATTTTTATTAGGTGAAAAACCACGTGATACACATTTGTGGCGCTATTCATGTGGCAATACCCCTCTACTCTACGTTGTGCCGGTCCTTTTTCGCTCTTTACGCATATAAATGCCAGGTTCCTAATACCGAGGTTTGAGGTGTTAACTGGGAAAATAGGGGAAAATGTGAGAAGAATCTTTAGTGTTATACGAGAGAAACTTCCCAATTGCCTGTATTCTTAGCCGTTGATGAACGTTCAAGATTCTAAGGAGAAGAACACCGTGTCCGCCCTCGCCGCTAGGTTAGGCATCAAGGACGGAATTTCGGTTCAAGAAGTTGGTTGGGATGATGACTGCGATTCGTCGTTAAGCGAAGCAATCGAAGACATCATCGGGTCGGAACTTCTCGACGAAGACACCGACGAGATTTGCGACGTAGTCCTGCTCTGGTGGCGGGCTGACGATGGGGACCTCGTAGACGGCCTCGTAGACGCCGTTCGCCCACTTGCTGACAACGGCGTGGTTTGGTTACTCACCCCAGGCGCCGGAAAACCCAATGCCCTAGCACCAGGTGAGATTGCCGAATCCGCTCAACTGGCCGGAATGGTGCAAACCAAGGCAGAACGCTTAGGCGATTGGCAAGGCAGCTGCCTGGTTCCACGCGGAAACAAGTAACGCGACTGAAAGGCGGCAAAAATCGCCTTGACCATACGTTTTGTGTGTTGCTTGATTTTGCTGTTACTATCTACCAGCGATGCAGTTAAGCATCACATGCGCCTTTAGCTCAGCTGGGAGAGCAGCTGGTTTACACCCAGCAGGTCGGCGGTTCGAGCCCGTCAGGGCGCACAGAAAGGTTGGCGGCTATGTCGTTAGGAATTTTCCTAGGCATAGCCGCCGATAGGGTTTTGGGGGACCCTGGGGGGAAATGGCACCCAGTCGCACTGTTTGGCAGATACGCCAGCTGGCTGGAAACTCATTTGTACCAACCAAACCGGCGCGCCGGGATTATCTACGTTGCAGGCTGCGTCATACCACCTGTAGCTGCGTCGATCGTTGCGCACCGGCGGTGGCCGCAAGCATCGACTGCAGTGGCGCTGTATTGGGCGTTGGGCGGAACGACACTGGAACGAATCGGCAACACAATGGCGTTAGCCTTGGAACGCGGCGACAAAGAAGCTGCGCGGGCGCTAGTGCCGTGGCTATGCTCGCGTGACCCCCAGCTATTAGACGACACCGGGATGGCCCGGGCGGCAGTGGAATCCCTGGCGGAGAACACCTCCGATGCGGCGATTGCACCGCTGGTGTGGGCAAGCCTCGGTGCGCCGGGAGTAGTCCTTCACCGGGCGGTAAACACACTGGATGCGATGGTTGGCTACCGCAATGACACATACGCCCAGTTCGGCTGGGCTGCGGCCACACTCGATGACGTGTTGGCGTTTGTGCCCGCCCGGATAACCGCTGTCACTCACGTAGCGATCGCTGCAACGAAAGGCCGGTTCCGCGCGGCCATTCGCGCATGGGTTGAAGATGCGCCGCACCATCCAAGTCCGAATGCCGGCCCGGTGGAAGCGACCGCCGCCGCAGCCCTTGGGGTGCAATTAGGCGGGCCTACGGTTTACGCGCACGGAATAGAACAGCGCCCGGTATTAGGGCAAGGCCCGCGCCCTAGCTTTTCGACGATCCACGACGCCGTCCGGCTATCGCGCACCACGCAGCTTATCGTTGCCGCCGGGGTGATAGGCGCTGGTTTTGTACGTCGGCGCTTGCGTTAAGACGCTGGGCCATCTTGCTGGTTAATCCTCACGAATGTGCCCATACTAATAACAGGAAAATTATTATGGACAACGCACTAATAAACGAGATTCCGCACCCCATAAAAAGCGGACTTAACCGCACTTTTTCGGTTCCATCTTCATCAGTTTCCGGATACGGTTTTTTACCTAAATTTTCCCGAATAAAAGGCACGAACGATCCTTTTCCAAATGGGAGCGTATATCCACTGAATCTGAACCAATCCCCTAGGAAAAGCATTAGGGTCACAAAGACAACTAGCTTTATCAAAAAAGGTATATCACCCTTGTGGATCCAATACTCGTAGTAGAAAATTAAACTCAATAACGATGCGGGAATTAATCCCACCATAAAAGATAACATCAGTTCAAAAATGAAATACCAACCGCCAAAAGGATTTCTTTTTAATTCATGTTCCCTATGGTGGACATGGCGAATGATGTATATGAATGATGGAACGAAACCAAGGAAAATAAAAATCACTTCTGGGGAAAGGATACTCATATATTTTTGATTAAAAGCGTTGAAATTAGTTTTAACTTCGGTTGGCTAAATAACTAAACAATTATTCGGTGAGAAAACCTCAGTCTAAAGGTGTCTCAGCACGAGGATTAACACGACTATCGTGACCGGTATTGCAAAGAACAATGTCGCGCAGCCCTTAAATAGCCACGTGGAATTTGTTTCCGCTACTTCCGAAGCTACAGCAGAATCTGGGTAAGGGTTTTTACCCATAATTTCACGCATAAAAGGCCGAAAATCGCGCAAACGGGTTTTGTAATGAAATCCGGATAATCGAATCCATGTAGATAAGGTAAAAGACAGGTAAATTATAATAAATGCGGATAGGGAAAACGTGAGTCTCCGTATCGGAGACATGGAGGTGGAGAAGAAAAACGCATCGATCAACAAAGCTGGGAAAAGGCCAGAAATAAAGTACAAAGAAAATTCAAAGAGGAAATACCATCCTCCAAAATGGTTGGATTTTAATTGCAGCTTTTTTTGATCGGAAAATGTAAAAATATAAAAAAGTGCAGGCAAAAAACCCAGAAAAAAAACTAAGGCAGTATAGTTGAAAGCGCCCATCTATCGTTTCTATTTCCCTCCATCAAAGTGGGCAATATTGAATTAAACCCCGGCTTTATCTTTCATTGACTTTTAAAGTAGATGTTCAGTTGCAAATTCTCCAACAGCAGTATCCTCAATTGCTTCGCCGATTTCGTGTCCGAGTTTTTTGCCTAGCTCTGAGCCTGCAATGCCGCCGACTGCGCCACCAACTATCGCACCGATAGGACCTGCTACGACTGATCCTGCTAAGGCGCCGCCAGCCATTCCGCCCAAGCTACCTCCTGCTATTGATCCGCCTGCTTCTATCAGTGGGGTAAGTTGATCTGTAGCTTTGGCATCCTCGTAGCTATTATAAAAACTGACTGCGTTTCCAACATGGCCTACCATCCCGAGTGGTTTGATGAAGTGTGCTACTTCGTCGATGTGTTGTGCTGCTGCAATACCGGAAGGTTCAGGGGCGTAGAGGTTGTCGATTTTTTGGATAGCGTCTAGGCCTCCTGATGCGCCGCCTGCTGCTGTTGCTGCTGGGTTGACTCCTTGGTTCCATGCTGTTTCTATATCGCGAGGAATAAGAAGGGGTTCTTTGGTGATAGTTGGCTCTGATAGATGATAGGACATCACTGGGCTCAGGGGTGTTTCTTGCACATTAAGACTACCGCTTGACACGTCTTGCCAGGTGGATGCCAGTGGGGTTTGTGGTTGGAGCATATTCGTTACCCGGTATGGGGCATGTGGTGTGGTAAACGATGCTTGTCTACCAGTGTAGGTATTTTCCACCACCATCCCGTTAGAATATGTAATCTGCTGCGTGGTGGTATTCGTTACCGGATCCCACCGCTGATAACTTTGATACGGCTGCAGGGTTGACCCATGCGGCGGACGGGGAAAGATCTTTTCATGCCCACCATCAGGGGTATCGAAAATGAGTGTGCCATCACCAGTCCGGTGCGATGGGTCATAGGTACCAAATGCACGCCCAGGAGTATACGGCATACCGTTATTATCAAACCCGTACGGGTTTCCTAATGGGCTGGCATGCGATTGCCGCACCACAGCATCAACCCCACCAGAACCAGTAGCCGGTGGGCGGATCAACGTGGATGTCACCCCGTCTGGTAACGGTAGTTGCCCGTTAGCCATGAGGTATGCCTCGGTGTTGGTTTTCCTGGTTGTGTTCCGCCGAAGGGTTTTCGGATCAACCGGCCCTTGAACCCCCGGGCGCAGCATCCGCATATCCGTTATCACCTGAGCCATAGGCACCACCCTGCCGAGGGTTGGATCGAAAATACTCCGGTTGCCGGCATCCACATAAGAATCAGAACCAGCAGATAACCTATCCGGGTCAAAGTACTCCGGTTGCACCTTATCAGCCGGGTGGTCAAGGATACTGCGAAACATTCCCCGCATCATGGTTGTGATCGGATCAAACAGTGATGTTGCATACTGGTCATGCTCGGCATACAACCTCGCAAACATCACCGCCTGCCGGCCGATACGTTCGATATCTTCCATCAGTTTCGCTGCCGCGTACTTCCACGTTGACCGGGTATCGTCCACCGCTTGGGTGATAACATCGCCGGAAATCTCATCCGCACCCACCAGCGGGGTAATCTGATTCATCCCCGATGCCACCAGCTCTGCTACCTGATCTGCTGTGTCGGCCAGTGCCTCTAATTCCCACACAACCACCTGGAAATACGGCGACAGCCCAGAAGGATCCACACACGCCACCGCCCCCTCGGTGCTAGCTTTGACCACACTGGTCACCTGCCCAGCAGCCCGGGTGGTTACTTCCAGTAACTCTGCTTTGATGGTATCGGCACCTGTAAGGCATGCTTCCCACTCGGCTACCGCTTGGGTGTAGGCTACTTCGCACATCTTAAGATTCGCCTGCGCCACACTAATAGCTGCAGCATTACCTGTTGATATCGCAAGCGCAAGGTGTGCTTCAGCAGCATTGACCGCCTCAGCTGCCGTATTCACCGCCGTATGGCACCCCATGCCGGTAAACCGCTGCGCATCCATCTTCGTTTTAGCATCCCCCAAACCAGCCGCATAGGTACGAATCCCGGCATACACCTGCTCACCTACGCTGGAGGCAACCTGTAACTGCGACGGCACCGCTTCGCCAACATGTTGGTTAAACGCCTCACCTTCGCTACCGACAAACCCATATGGTTGCGCCCCCACCAACAATCCAGCGCCCCGGGAACAGTCATCAGCAAAATCCAGCCACTGCTGCGCACAGGAGATCACCGCCTGCTCATCACCACCGATATAAAACCGAGGACGATCAAACACACTAAAATCCGGCAACAAAACAGCAGGCACACCCAACTCCCTCATGTCACATAAACAACGATCAATAGCAACCAAGCTATAAGAACCACCACACCGTGCACAACAACCCCTACCCCCACATAAGGGGAAACTAACCCGACCAATGAATACAACCGCTGACCGTGAGACATCGAAAAACAAAAACTTATGCAGCTCATACAAGTTCAAGGAGGTGAGCCGAAGACCTCATCGGCGGGCGTGAAGTGTAAAACCGCACCGATTCGGTGTGTGAAGTCGGTGCGGCTGATCGGTGTTTATGGGCGTCTGCGGTAATGATTCGGGTGCTGGTTGCCGTAGCGGGATCTGGAGCGGGTAGTTGGCTGCGGTTCCGTTTCTTTGGCTGGTGTGGCGGGGGAATCGGGTAGTTCGGGTTCCGGGGTGTTGGGATCGGGGCCTGCGCCGGATGTACTGGTGGTTGCGGCCATCTCGGCTTCTTCCCGCTTGGCGCGGCGGCGTTCCTTCGCCTCTGACCAAATGAAATACCCCAACCCCAGCGGTGCCATAATTCCAAACGCTATCCACTGGAACCCATAGGAGAGGTGATTGCCTCGGTCGAGTTTCGGGATGGGGATGTAATTAAGCAGCCCTGGTTGGTCGTCGGAAAGCTGGGCGTAATCTTGCGCGAGTTTCAGCCCGGTCAGCTCACCTATTTGTTGAGTGTTGATGCCATAAACCTGGATGGGGTCGGCGGTGGTCGGTGGGTTCTGCGGGGTTGGTTCCGATACCCGCGCATGGGCGATGATCGTGACCACACCGTTTGGTGCAGGTGGAATGGTTGGCTCCACCCCGGCGGTGACTGGTTCGAAACCACGGTTTATCAGTATCGTTTCCCCGGAGTCGAGTTGGAACGGGGTCAGTGCGTGCACCGCCGGGGTGGATTCGACTGGCCGAAGCCTCAGGATTACTTCCTTTTCAGGCAGGTAACGACCGCTGAGGTTAACGCGCATCCATTCTTGGTTGTCCGTGATTTTCCCCTGGGCATCGAATACCGCTGAATAGGGTTGCGGGTCGACTTTGAAGGCTTGTTCAATGTGTTCGTTGCGGTCGACGATTTGGGCGTCTTTGTTTAGTTGCCAGGGGGACAAAATGGTGAAGGCAGAGTAGGAGAAGGCGATCACCAGGATAATGGTGATGATCCAGCCGGGGTTGAGAAACACTTTCCACCCGGATTGTGGGCCAGCCATGGGTTTAGCTTTCCTCCAATTCGGTTCTAATCCAGTCGATTATGCCCGGAATTCCTGCCTCGACCTGTAACCGTACCAGTTCAAAATCGGAAGCGTAGCCGTAGTAGGGGTCCTCAACATCGACGTCGGCACCCGCTTCCGGGTCGAAACTGCGCCATAGTCGAATCTTGGTTTCGGGGATTCCTAACCGCAGCAGGGATTGAACGTGGCTGGAATCCATCGCGATGATGAGGTCCGCGTTGGCGTGGGAGTCATCGAATTGTGCGGCGCGGTGTTCGTCGCCGTTGTATCCGGCTTTGCGCAATTCGGTGATTGCGCGGCGGTCGGCTTTCTCCCCAACATGCCAGCCGCCGGTGCCGCAGGAATCGACCTTGACGTCGTCGTTAAGCCCGGCGTTGCGGATGGCATGGCTTAAGATAACATCGCCCATGGGGGAGCGGCAGATATTTCCGGTGCACACAACAGTGATGTGGAGTTTATGCCCAGCGGTCACGGATGATTCCTTTCAGTTCTTCTACGCTGTGCGCCACGTGTGTCGCATCAGCCCATTCAGTCGGGTTGCCGTAGCCCCAACTGACTAAAACTGTATCAATACCGTGTGCTTTTGCCCCGATCGTATCGTGGCTTCGATCGCCAACAAGCACAATATCGTCGACGTCGCCGATCTGTTCCAGGACATTTCCGATGATGGCATCCTTGGTCGTTCGGTTCCCATCGGCGGCACCGATGATGGTGAAATGCTGGTTGAGTTGGTGTAATTCCAAAATTCCTTCCGCCGCCGCGCGTGCCTTATTGGTTGCGGTGCACAATGTGTAGTCGGCCGCACGCCAGTGATCCAGTAATTCCCGGATGCCGGGGAAGACCGTCGATTGCGCCATGCCGCCCGCGCGGTATTGTTCCCGGTAGTATTCCACCGCATCAGCACCCAAACCGACGGAGGCTAGGGTTTTATCGATTCCGGGGCCGAGCGCGGCGCGGAACCAATCGTCGTTGGGCTGGGGAACAGCAAAGTGGTCGAGGGTGCGTCGCAGGCATTGGTGAATGCCAGGTGCGGAGTCGATGAGGGTGCCGTCGACGTCGAGAAGCAAAAGGGGCATACCACTCACTGTAAAGTATGGGCCATGCTTTCACGGATACACGGTGACATCGACGCCGCAGGTGCCGAGTGGGATTTCGCGGTCAACGTCCAGCCCGGCATGCCGACGTGGCTTTTCGACGCCTTAAGTGACGCACTTCATCGGCTCGCCAGTTATCCCAGCGATGCGGAAGTCCGTGAGGTCACCGGCATGATCGCCACCTACCACGGCGTACCGAATGATCATGTCGTGTTGTTGGCAGGTGCAAGTGAAGGTTTTGCCATGCTCCCGAAACTGGCACCAGCCCACCCGGCGGTGGTACATCCGGGTTTCTCTGAACCAGATATTGTTCTAACGGACGCTGGTTGCACCGTTGACCGGGTCGTTTTGCCGCCGCCGTTTACCCAATTGCAGGGCATTAGTGAGGCGGCGGATCTGGTCATAATTGGAAACCCCACCAACCCCACCGGGGTGTTATGGGATAAAGCTGACCTTTTGGCGCTGCGACGTCCTGGTCGGATTCTGGTGGTGGACGAAGCGTTTATCGACCTTGCCAGCGAAGAAAACTCCCTGGCGGCGGACACCGCATTGGGCGACATCATCGTGCTGCGCAGCCTCACCAAAACGTGGGGACTGGCGGGACTGCGCATCGGATATATGGTTGCTGCACCGAAATTATTGCGCACCCTTACCGCAGGTAGGGCACACTGGCCGATTGGAACTTTGCAGTTAGCGGCTGTCCGGGCGATTTTTAACCATCAAGATCAGGAATTGCCGAGGCTGCGGTTACAAGTGGCACAACAGCGGGAAGAAATGATTGACAGACTCACCGAGAGTGGGTACTCGATTGCTTCGCCTTCACAAGCCCCGTTCATCTTGGTGACTGGTGGGAATGAAAAGAGACGTCAGCAATTATTAGCCCAGAAAATAGCCATCCGGCGGTGCGATACTTTTCCTGGACTAGGATTAGACTACTGGCGACTTGCGGTACGAGATCGACAAACCGTCGACAAGCTCATCGCCGCTTTAACGTGACTGATAGGGACAAAAAGAACATGCGTGTATCCGACATTATGGCGGTACTAGATGCCGCCTACCCACCCCACCTAGCTGAAAGTTGGGACGCCGTGGGGCTGGTGTGCGGCGACCCGGAAGCAGAAGTGGACAGGGTAGCACTAGCACTTGACTGCACCCAGGAAGTCGCCGAAGCGGCAGTTGATGCTGGGGCGCAGATGCTTATCGTGCACCACCCGCTTTTGATGCGCGGGGTCACATCGGTTGCAGCGAACACCCCTAAAGGCAAGGTTATTCACACCCTCATCACTGGCGGTGTGGCATTATTTTCCGCCCACACCAACGCCGACTCGGCACGCCCCGGCGTAAACGACAAACTAGCGGAATTAGTTGGCATTACTGCGACCCGACCGATCAAACCCAAACTCTTTGGTCTGGATAAATGGGGGGTGCAGGTTCCAGAAGCTGACGCAGAGGCGGTCAAAGACGCCATCTTTGCCGCAGGCGCTGGCGAGATAGGTGAGTACAGTCAGTGCGCGTTCAGCTTCCCCGGAACCGGGCAATTTAAGGCGTCGACAAGCGCAAACCCGGCGGTAGGAAACATCGGTGAACTCACCACGATCACCGAACTCCGCATCGAATTTGTGGCCGGACGAAACCGCCGTTCCGCCATCATTGACGCCCTGCGCCACAGCCACCCTTATGAAGAACCCGCATTCGATATCACCAGCTTAGAACCCACCGCCGACATCAATACCGCCTACGGGCTTGGACGCATCGGCGAACTTCCCGAACCTATGCGGTTTAAAGACTTCGTACAACAAGTCGCAAATGCACTGCCGGAAACCGAGTGGGGGATACGCGCCGCCGGTGACCCGGAAAAACTGGTTAAGAAAATCGCCGTCAGCTCCGGCTCAGGTGACAGCTTCCTTAGTGACGTTGCAGCACTCGGCGTCGATGTTTATGTCACCTCGGATCTTCGGCATCACCCCGTCGACGAACATCTGCGGGCAGGCGGGCCGTTTATCATCGACACCGCCCATTGGGCGAGCGAATACCCGTGGACCAGCCAAGCGAAAGAAATCCTCAACCACGCGCTGCCGGAGCTTGAAGTTGATATTCTTCCCATTCGCACCGACCCGTGGACCCTATCCGCCCACCCCAACAAAGAATCAGACTAAAACTGCGTTAACCGTTTGCGCAGCTTAGTCGACTGGTGCAAGAAGCCAGCCTTAACACAACCCCACATCCATCACGTTAACCAAGGAAAGCATTGTAGAAAATGAAACTCGAACCGGACCTACAGCAACAGCTACTAGAACTAGCAACCATGCAACGAGTTGCCGCCACCGGCGTAACCCGGAAACCAAGCTCCGAGGAACAAGAACTAGAAACCGCCCAGAAAGAACTCGACCGCCAGCGCAAAGCCGCAGGGGCGGCGCAGATGGCTGTCGACGACATGGAGTTGGAAATCCTGCGTATCCAGGAAGACGAACGCAAACTGCGGCGCCGCGCAGCCGACGATAAACAACAACTTGGTGCCGCCACCGACCCGGAGCTACGCAAAGACCTAGAAAAAGACCTGTATTCCGCTAAATCCCGGATCGCCACCTTGATGAGCGAACTCGCCGAAGCGCACAACGAAATCCATGCGCTGCGCAATAACCGCGACCTGTGTAGCCAGCGGGTGAAAGAAGCACAGGAAAAAGTCGAGACCGCACGCCGCGCCATTGAGGCGTTACCGCAGGATAACGTCGCCGACCCGCTGACCCGAATCGCCGAACTGCGCGAGATAATCCCCGCCGATGTTATTGCGGAATACGACGCCCAGCGGCTCGAAAACACCGTCGGGGTCGCCGCATTCAACGGACGCAGCTGCGGTGGGTGCTTTATAGTCTTACCACCAGGAGAGATTTCCGCGATTCGCGCCACCCCAGCCGACGAACTGCCGCAGTGCCCCGATTGCGGCAGCTACCTAGTGCGAAGCTAAAAGCGGAGACCGGCATGAAAGTAATCATTGAAGCCGACGGCGGTTCGCGGGGCAATCCTGGGGTCGCTGGCTCCGGCACCCTTATTCTGGACGAAACCGGTGGGGTACTGCGAAAAATCTCCTACGCGGTGGGCACCGCTACCAATAACGTCGCTGAATACCACGGGTTGCTCAACGGACTTAAGGCAGCCAGCGAACTTGGTGCCACAGCGGTTGATGTCCGCATGGACTCCAAACTCGTGGTGGAACAAATGTCCGGGCGCTGGAAAATCAAACATCCAGACATGAAAGAACTCGCGCTACAGTGCCAAGCGTTGCTGCGGAAATTCGACGACTCGACGTTCACCTGGATACCGCGCAACGAAAACTCCCGGGCGGACGCGCTGGCGAATATCGCCATGGATGCAGTAGAAGCAGGGGCGAAACCGGGGGAAATTCCGCTTGACGAGGCCACCTGTGCCGCTTCGGGTACCGATTCGCCTACAACTGAAGCTAAGCGTGCTGAGATTACTCCCACCTGCTGGAACGGCGCCACCACAACCGCGACCCGGCTTATCCTGCTACGCCACGGCCAAACCCAAATGTCAGCCAATCGACAATACTCAGGACATTCCGATCCAAAGCTCACCAAGGTTGGCCAGTGGCAAGCAGCACGTGCAGCACAGCGGCTCGCCGCCCGAGGCGGAATCGCGGCGATCGTTTCGTCGCCGCTGCAACGATGCACCGAAACCGCCCAAGCGACAGCTGATGCATTGGGCCTTCCGGTGACTTGTGACGCCGGGCTGATCGAAGTCGACTTCGGCGAGTGGGACGGACTGACGTTCAACCAGGCATACGAGACCAACCCGAAGCACCACGCCAGCTGGCTGAGCGACCCGCAGGTTGCCCCACCTGGTGGTGAATCCCTCGCCCAGGCGCATCAACGGGTCGCCCAGACATTAAATCAGCTGCGGGAAACCTATGCCGGGAAAACTGTCTTGGTGGTCAGCCATGTCAGCCCCATCAAAGCGATCGTCAGCATCGCCTTAGGCGGGGCTGCCGATATGGCGAATCGGATGCACCTTGATCTGGGATCCATATCGATCGCCGAGTTCTATTCCGACGGGCCGACCTGCGTGCGGTTACTCAACGACACCGCCCACCTGGCGCAGCCGAAGTGACAACCACAATAAAGCTGGTTGACGCACATATTAACAGGCAATGGTGTGGGCGGAGATCAGGTGGCAGCATTGTGGTGTACAGTGGCTTAAGCGAATGAGCCGACTGGGCGATCGCGGCCTGCTGTGCGAACTGCCTTTTCACCCCTTCGGGTGTTAACGGCAAGCGTCAGGTCGAGGAAAGTCCGGACTCCACAGAGCAGGGTGGTTGCTAACGGCAACCCGGGGCAACCCGCGGGCACGTGCAACAGAAAGCAAACCGCCTAGGAAACTAGGTAAGGGTGAAACGGTGCGGTAAGAGCGCACCAGCACGTTAGGCGACTAACGTGGCTGGGTAAACCCCACCTGGAGCAAGGCAAGAAGGCTGCACTGGTACTCGTGCTGGTGTGGCTGCGCAAACGTTTGAGGGCGGCTCGTCTGAAGTTTGTGGGTAGCTGCTTGAGGCGGGTTAGCAATAACCCGTCCAGATGGATGATCGCCACCGGGAAACCCGGTACAGAATCCGGCTTACAGGTTGGCTCATTCGCCCATCCTCCCAACCGAATCCAAAGAAATCATGAAGCTATACGCAGCAGACGTCGATTTTCGTCCCATTGTCGAGGAATTTAGTCTCAATGGGGACTTCACCGATGAACAACGTGCGGAGGCAGCCGCCGCCGTCGATCATTTCCCCGACGATCGAATTGACGCCACGGACATCCCCTTCGTCACCATCGACCCAGCAGGCTCGATGGATTTGGACCAAGCGGTCCATATCGCTGCCCGCCCGACTGGCGGATTCATCGTTTCATACGCCATCGCCGACGTCGCTGCGTTCGTGCGACCCGGGAGCGCCGTCTATGCCGAATCTTTACGACGCGGCCAGACCCTCTACCTCCCGGATGCACCTATCCGGCTGCACCCGCCGGAATTATCCGAAGACAAAGCTAGCCTGCTGCCTGGGCAAACCCGGCCAGCCGCGCTGTGGCACATCGAACTAGACGCTGCGGGGGAAGTCGAAACCAGCCGCGTCGACCGCGCGATGATCCGCTCCGTTAAACGCTATGACTACGAGGAAGCCCAGCAAGAATACGAAGCAGGGACGATTCACCCCGCGATCCAACTCTTGCCACAAGTCGGACAGTTGCGGGCCGAAAGCAACCTCCGCGCCGACGCCGTGACACTGAATATGCCCAGTCAACGGGTACACCGCCGCCCCGATGGGCTTGCTGAACTGCGCATTGAACCCCGGGTGCCAATGATGGATTACAACTCCGAAATATCACTTTTAGCTGGCATGTGCGCCGGGCAGATCATGGCCGATGCCGGGATCGGGGTGCTGCGAAGCTTAGCGTTGCCGGAAAATTCCGCAGTAACCGAATTCTGGAAAGAAGTACGCAGCCTTGGCTTTTCGACGCATGAGCAGCAACTAGGGACATTCCTGCGCACCCTGGATGGCAGCACCCCTCGGGGGATGGCCGTGATGCGGGAAGCACAAAAACTGCTACGCGGTGCGGATTATCTTAACCTCAGCAACAGTGATCCCTTGCCACATGCTGGTGTCACCGGCACCGCAACCGGGGTATACAGCCACGTCACCGCACCACTGCGTCGGTTAGCTGACCGCTTCGCCACCGAAATCTGCCTAGCTATCACCGCCGGTTCCAACGTCCCGGAATGGGTAACAACGGACCTTGCGCAGGTTCTGGAAACCATGACTGAAAGCTCCCGGCTAGCCGCCGCCGTTGACCGTGCCTGCCTCGATTACTGCGAAGCCCACGTGCTGCAACCGTGGATCGGGGAGCAATTCGACGCCATCATCATTCAGGCTGATCCCAAAAACGACGCTGCCCGCATCTTCATCGAAGAACCACCAGTCTTCGCCGACTGCGACAACACCACCGACGAGGAAGGAATCCGCCGCCCCGTCACGCTCACCACAGCCGATCCCGCTACCCGGGAAGTGCGGTTTAGCGCGGTGTGAGTGGGGAACCTTGAAAGTCTGCGACTGAGATGATGCGCAAGGCCTTGCGAGGAAAAACGCCTTACAGCGAATGTTCCGGTGGTTGCTTTGGTCTGGGCCTAGAACCTGACACACATCACCTGCTGCCCCCGCCTGCAGCAATGTACCCCGCTGCACAAGCGATGAGACCGAGCAAACTGCAGCCAATGGGCACTCCTAGCGGCAGCGTTGTGAATAACAGCATGCATGCAGCTACGTAAGCGATGGTTGCGACAACGAACCACCACGCGGCAGATACAGATCTGCGTCTGACTAGCGGGTGGCTCGTTTTGGTTTTTACAGCCGCAGAAATAGCAGTGGCGGATAGGATAGCCGCGCACGCCATGATGAAAACTGGGTACCAGAGACTATCCAAAATTCCTCAACTTCATGACGGTGGCAAGGACTACAGCCGCAAATTTTAGTCGCACCGCTTGATTAGTGGGCGCGCCAAGCCCCGGGCAACCAGCACCAGCGAGTGTCGCTACGGTCGAAGTTCTTGAAACTGAGGTCCGGCGATTGAAACGTTTGTTTCGGTTTCGGTGTGTGCGGCGACAACGTAAGCATCAATGATCCATTGACGATGGGCTCTTCTGTGGCAGTGGCTGCGGTGTACGGCATGGCAACAGGCTCATCGTTGTGGGTTTCTTTACAGGTGTGAGAAGTATCCGCATCGGTCGTTCCTTGCGGTAAGAAAGTCGCGGAAGCGAAAGAAGCCCGCGCGGCCAGGGTTGGTGTCATAAATATTGGGAGCGAGACTGCCAGTGCCGCGGCAATGAACGCTGGTCCTAATCTAGAATTCTCGGGAGATTAGTCCTATTGATACTATGGGAGATCTGCATTCCGATCAGTGATCCGCTATTGGATACTTTATATCTATAAGCCTTCCTTGGCGGAGCATGGCATAAGCGTAAGCCATGAAGAAATCAGACGTGCTTTTGCCCTCTGATAGGGGATATCATGTTCCTTTGTTGCCATTTACGGTTTCGTGAAACATCTATTTTCCGGTCGCGCTAATGCGTTGGTGCGTTAACATTTGTGGTAGTCGTGCCGGTGGGTGGTTTATTCTGCAAATAGAAGTGTGTAGTCGCTATGCGTGATAGATGGTTGTACAACTTGCAGTTAAAGCCATTAATTCTGCATTTTAGGAACGGAATTGCAAGATATGAATTACATGCTTATTGCTCTGGTTTTGTCGCTGGTTTTATTTATTTTTAGTGTGTTTAAAAAGTTCGGCAAGCGATGGCGGAAATTTGCGCTGTTAGTTCTTTCTTTTTGTTTGATTGTGCTCACCGGTTTTGGATATCTGTTCCCGTTTAATCCGACGCCGGAACCAAAGGGGGATAAGGAGGTTCTGACGGTGGATGCGTTTTATCGTCATGAAACAGCGTTTCCGAAGATGCAGACTACAGAGGGCGAACGCGAAATCCCGGTGCGGGTGTGGTATCCGCGTGGAGCGAAAGAAAAGAGCCAGCCGTTACTGGTGTTTTCACACGGGTCTTTTGGCGTTTCCCGATCGAATGAAACGCTGTTCCGCGAGCTTGCTTCCCGTGGTTATGTCGTGGTGAGTCTCGACCACCCGCATCATTCGTTTAGCACCACGCTTTCCGGTGGGCAGGCCGTCCGGGTTGATGGTGGATTCCTAAAAGACGTGATGAGTCTGCAAAAATCAACGGATATTCAGGCCAATCTAGCGGCACTGCGTGGTTGGTTGGAAATCCGGGTTGAAGACATGAATTTTGTGTTGGACACAATCCTGGATCGGCAGGTTGACAATGATTTTGAAAAATACATAGACCCCACCCGCATTGTGTTATCGGGTCATTCTTTGGGCGGGTCGGCCGCCTTGGCGGTGGGCGATAACCGGCATGAGCAGGTGCGGGCGGTAGTCGCTTTGGAGTCACCGTTTATCCACGATATCGAGAGCGTTGCGGGGGAGTCATATGTTTTTAGTGATGATGAGTACCCAATTCCGGTTGCGCATATCTATTCCGACGCGGTGTATCCACATATTGCGGCTGACACGTTGTATAAGCAAAACTACCGCCTCATTAAGGCCGACGATCCGCGTTTTTTAAACAAACACATAGCCGGGGTGGGGCACCTTGGGTTGACAGATTTGGCGTTGGTTTCACCGATGATGACGAATTGGCTGGATTCCGGTCTGGATACGCGCCGCCCACCAGAGACGTTGGTGGAGCTCAACGGTTATGTCGTTGACTTTTTAGCCACGTATAACGGCTGATACTCACCCGGTTATGTGTCGTGTGAACACCAGCCGCAGGGTTTTCACTTTTTTACACTTGTAAGAGTGTGGCGGGGGTGCCGTTGGTTAATTCGACGATGGTGAAGCCGTCGTCGCTAAGGTCGGCGATGAAATTACCGGCGCGGGTGCTCTTAACCAGGGCGATTACCGCGGGGCTAAGCCCGCTGTGCGCACTGCGGGCGCTGTCGGCACCCCGGGTGATGCATAGTTGGGCAATTTTATCGTCGATGCTGGTCACACCATAGAGTCCGGCCATGTTGTGTTGGGATTGGGCTAACGCCGGGTACACGTCGGCGATGCGGCGGGAGCGGATTGCTTGGGTGACGGTTTGCACGGTGTGTAGTTCGTCGCAGTGGTAATCCATCCACTGATTGGCTTCCGAAATAGTGGGGAGATTGTCGGTGCCGTGGACCTCGTGGCAGGCCCGAAGCCAGTCGATGACGCGGATATTTGCCTCCGGGAGCAATCGGATGGACTCGGCGCCGAATGCGCGAGTTGCTTCGTCGACGAATGCTTGTCGACGCTTAAGCTCCTCCGATGCAGGTTCAAAGTCAGAAACCGGGGGGATTACGGCAATAGCTGCGGTTTTATTAAGATTGCCGACTATGTGGCTTGCTTGGGTGATGGAGAAATCTGCATAGTCAACGACGTTGATCATTCCATCTTTTCCGCGTAGTGCCACTGTGTAGCGTGCCCGGAGGGCTGGTTCTGTGCGATAGAGCTGGGCGGCCTGGTAGCAAATGTCGGCGAGTTTGGTTTTGGCGGGCGGGGTGTCAATATCGTCGATGGCGTGTGCCAGTGCCAGTGCGGTTGCTACTTCAATAGCTTCGATTTCGCCCAATCCACTTAGCGGTGGGATTTCGGTGCCAATGGTTATGTCGAAACCTTTGGCATCTCGGCTGAGCATTTGCCGCTGGATCATGGTGGTGGCAAGGCCAGCGAGTTGAGTCGCCCGGGTAGAGGTATTGGTCGCGTTGGCATCCTGGTTTTGTGGCAGCGGCGCGGAACTGGTGGTTTCCGCCCAGTCGCCTGATGCTGTGAGTTGGTATTCGTGAATGTTGACCGCATTGTCACGGCGGGGGCTGATGGATACGGCTGCATGAAGATCCGCGATGCTCATCAGCACAATGCCCCCAGCGTGGTCGGTGTGTTCCCCAATGAGCGACCAGGTTGCTGGCGCGGTTGCTACTGCCTCTGCTGGAACACTGTAGCTAGCGAAGTGCCAGGCTTGTACCCGCTGTGCGATGGGGGTGTCACTGCTGTGGGTATTGGACCAGATTGGCATGATGCGGAAACTTCCTTAGGGCGGGGTTGGCAATATTCCACACTAATGTAGCAATCGAATGGGCAGATGTGGGGTGGGCTTGACGATAACCTGACCAAGAAACTTAAAAATAGGTAGCGTGGAAGACAGCATAGGTGCGGTGTCAACCGAGCCCGAATAGAAATGAAGGATGGATAATCATGCAAAATGAAGATCTCAAATGGTTCTATAATCAAGAAACCGGCCAAGTTGAACAAGGCAAGGTTTCTAGTTTTGAAAGCCGCATGGGCCCGTACGATACCCGCGAAGAGGCAGAACATGCGATTGAAATTGCCGCCGAACGCACCCGTGCGGCGGATGCGTACGACGAGAAATACAACGACGAAGACTAACTGCTACAAGCTGACTCCTGTGGTTGGTTAGCGCTTTTTGCGCTTTTTTGCACCCCGGTTTTTCTTCACGTTGGTGTGTTTGTTGGTGCGGTGGATGAGCTGCTTAAAGGCAGCGGCCACCGCCGCGTACGTTTGTTCGTAGTCAGCCAAAACGTGTTGGCTTAATTCGTGTTCAAGCCGGTAAAGCACCCCAAACCCGAAGGTATTGATCCCGTGGCGATGTGCATTGCCAGCGAGTTTGAGTAATTTGTCGCGGGCGGTGACGCTGTCTTGGAAATCGCCTAGGACGGCCTGCATGTCTTTGCAGGCTTTATACAGGTCAAGAGTGTCAATGGATGTGGCATCGCCGATCGCTTCCGCCGCGTAGCGTAGTTTCTTCGCGGCTTTACGTAGATCGTGGAAGTATGTTTCCCGATCACGCAGCGGGATTGTGGAATCTTCCCAGGCAAATACTGCCTTTTCGTGCCGGTTCCGGAGTTTACGAAAATTATCTTTCACGTGCTGGATGAGGATTTTCCCCGATGCGGCCCGGTCAGCGCCGGTTCCGATTGCACTGGCGGCTAGTTCCGGGCGGGCGAGAAATTCGTCCAATAAATCCAACATGGTGAGGTAGCGTGCGTCGTCAAGCACTTTCTCGATGCGTTGATGGGCGTGTTCGTATTCCCGTCGCATCACGTCATGCAGGTAAGTAGCGGTGGCGTCGTCGATCGCGCCGGTTTCCTCCAGTTCGCACAGCAGGCGGAACCGCTCAGCGATCACCTCGGCGTCGCGGGCTTGGCCTAAAATCCCGGCGAGTTGTTTCAGCTTTTCCGCCAGCACCAAATGGGTGTCACCAACCAGTATTCCCTCAAATGTTTGCAGGTGGCTGCGCAGCTCCCGGGTGGCTACCCGCATCTGGTGCACCGAATCCCATTCGTCGCGGCGCACTCTGGGATCAAAGTCAACCAGTTTGTCGCGGTTGCGTTTCAGCGCGTGCAGCACCGCATAGGCGGGGGAGTCTTCGGCGACTTCCGCCAGCTGCGGCGGGGTGGGGGCGTAATCGATGCTGTCGCCTATAGCCATCGCCAGCTTCGACGGGCTTTTCGACGCCACCGCGCCCGCCGACCGCAGGGCCTCGGCGGATGCTTTCAGCAGCGCGTCCGGTTCATCGCAGGCATCGGTTAGCTCTATTTCCCATTCCCGCCATTGCGTTTTCTCACCCTGCGGCAGGAAGGATTGCGCGGATACATGGTCGTCGCAAAATTCGGCGATGATAGCCCCGGTGTCGTCTGCAAGCAAAGATTCGTGCCGTTCATTATCCACCTGCGCGATGGGGATCAATTCCTCATTTCGGATAATGGCACGCACCGCCGCGAGAATGACATCGGGTGGTTGTTCCGCGTCAGTAGTAAGTGGATGGTGGATTTCCCGCCGCCCATTGGCCGCCGGGAGTTTAATATGCCACCCATCGTCGGTGCCGCCGGTGCGGCGTCGCAAGGTAATCTTCGCCCGGCTTAATCGCACGTCTGCGGTGTCGAAATACGTTGCGGTTAGCCGGTGAATCCTAGTGTTGGCTACCCGGGCCACCCCAGCGATGTCGCTGAGGTCAGGTACCGCAGTGTCGTTATCCACCGCAAATTTCGCTTCTACCTCAAGTTGCTCATGTAGTCCCATAACCTGGATGCTACCTGGATTCTCATCATCGCTGCCTTGGGTGTGACCCGCCAAACGAAAACCGCTGCCATAGCCGGTAGCTACCACTATCGGCAACTCGACCTTTTCATCCCCTTGGAGCAGAAAACCTCATGCGCGTTGCGAATAAGTCGAGTTGCCCGCTTGGAGCACGAACAAAAAGGGTTTGCTATGGGTCAGAATTCTTGGTGAAACCTGACGTACTCGACCAATCCGCCACCGCGAGGGTGAACCTGGGGTCTGCGTCTGGAAAAGTCGAGTTCCCATAAGGAACCCCGGTGTCAGGCGGTGGATCGTCGAAAAGCAATAGGTGCTACATGCCCGCGCTGGCGGGCAGATTTTCCTGATAGCGAAGCTGGAAACGCCTTTGAAAACTACACCCTGGCGGCGCGTACCCAATTGGATAACAAGGCGCTATCGTGGACATATGGATTCACAACAGGAATACGTGCTGCGCACCATTGAAGAACGCGACATTCGCCTAGTGCGGCTATGGTTCACCGACATCTTAGGTTCTTTAAAATCGGTGGCGGTAGCACCCGCCGAGCTAGAAAGCGCCTTTGCAGAAGGAATTGGTTTCGACGGTTCCGCCATTGAGGGGTTTTCCCGTATTTCTGAATCCGACACCATCGCCATGCCCGACCCCTCCACCTTCCAACTCTTGCCGGTCGACGGCGACGACCACCCGATTCAATCGGCCCGCATGTTCTGCGACATCATGAATCCCGACGGGCACGCCTCCTATTCCGACCCCCGGCAGGTGCTGCGCAGGCAAGTACAGATCGCCGCCGATGAAGGGTTCAGCTGCATGGTCAGCCCCGAAATCGAGTTCTACCTGGTAGAAAACCTCCAAACCGCAGGGCAGGCGCCGAAACCCACAGACAACGGCGGCTATTTCGACCAAGCCAGCTACAACATCGCGCCGCACTTTAGGCGAGACGCCATGTTCGCGCTTGAGGACATGGGGATACCGGTGGAATTCTCCCATCACGAAACCTCACCAGGTCAGCAAGAAATCGATTTGCGGCATGCGGATGCCCTCACGATGGCCGATTCCATCATGACGTTTCGCTACCTGATGAAACTCATCGCCCAACGCAATGGGGTAGGGGCAACGTTCATGCCCAAGCCATTCCAACAATATGCTGGCTCTGCCATGCACACCCACATGTCCCTGTTTGAAGGCGACATCAATGCATTCCACGACCCGGATGACGAATTCAGCCTGTCGCGCACCGCGAAGCAATTCGTGGCGGGCATTCTCACCCATGCCAATGAAATCTCCGCCATCACCAATCAGTGGACTAATTCCTATAAACGCATCCTCTTCGGCAATGAAGCACCAACCGCCGCTACCTGGGGTGTTTCCAACCGTTCCGCGTTGGTGCGGGTGCCTACCTACCGGCTAGCCAAGGAACAATCCCGCCGCGTGGAAGTGCGTTCCCCGGATTCCGCCTGTAATCCTTACCTAGCATTGGCAGTGCTGTTGGGAGCTGGCCTTAAAGGCATCCGCGAAGGTTACGATATTCCCGAACCTGCTGAGGATGATATTGCTTCGTTGTCGCGCCGGGAACGTCTTGCCCTAGGTTATGTTGATTTGCCTGGCAGTCTGGATCAGGCGTTGCGGGAGATGGAGAAATCCGAATTTGTTGCGGACATTTTAGGTGAGCACGTATTTGAGTTTTTCCTGCGCAATAAGTGGCGCGAGTGGCATGATTACCAGCAGCAAATTACTTCGTGGGAATTGCTCAATAATTTAAGCTTCTAACGCAAAAGTTTCCAAGGATTATAAAGCCCATGACATCGCCGCGCACCACTCGTAAGACCCTACCTACCACGGGAGCGTTAAGCTTAAGTAGCCCGCAAGCCATTGCTGATTTGGAGCAGCTTGGCTGGTGGAATGATGAGAGCGTTGAGATTTTGTGGGCACTCAGCGGTGCCGCCGACCCGGACCTGGCGCTGAACCAATTGATCCGCCTCAGACAGGCGCTTACCGACGATGCTGGGGCATTCACGGAATTGGATGCGGAGATTCGCACGAATCCGTGCCTGCGGGTGCGGTTATTTGCCTTGCTGGGGGCATCGAGTGTGCTGGGGGATCATTTAGTTGCGCA
Source organism: Corynebacterium mustelae (assembly GCF_001020985.1). NCBI lineage: Bacteria > Bacillati > Actinomycetota > Actinomycetes > Mycobacteriales > Corynebacteriaceae > Corynebacterium > Corynebacterium mustelae. The sequence goes on along the minus strand of NZ_CP011542.1, from coordinate 2,486,731 downwards.
GCCAAAATTGTGGCGGTTATTGCTTGTCGACGCCCCCACACGCGAAGAAATGCTCGAAACCTTACTGGCCAGCGTTGAAGCAATTCCAGCATATTTTTCCGAGGATATCGGCTACACCGGGGTGTGTGATACCGCCCGCCCCGACCGCACCACGGTCGGCACCTATGTTGCTGGTATCAACGGCCCGGAAGCCGAAGCGGCTTTACGACGCGACTACCGCACCCTACTCATGCGAATAGCCGCAATTGATGTGGCTGGCACCTACCCAGAAAACTCCCGTCGAGTAGGGCAACCCGAAGTGCCGTTTCGGCAGGTAACCGAGCAATTAGCCGACCTGGCGGATGCGGCACTCACCGCAGCCCTAGCGGTTGCTACCCGCCAGGTGTACGGCGATAATCCGGTCGATAGCCGTCTGTCGATCATCGCTATGGGCAAATGTGGTGCAAAAGAACTCAATTACATTTCCGATGTTGATGTCATCTTCGTGGCGGAACCAGCCGGGCCAAAAGCAACCCGGCAGGCCAGCGAAGTAATAAAAATAGGCGGCCGGTGCTTTTTCCAAGTCGATGCCGCGCTGCGCCCCGAAGGTAAACACGGGGCGCTGGTTCGCACACTCGAATCCCACATCACCTACTACGACAGGTGGGCTCACACATGGGAATTTCAGGCGCTTTTAAAACACCGCCCCATGACCGGTTGCATGCACCTAGGGCAGGAATATTCCGATGCTCTTTCACCCAAAGTCTGGCAGGCCAGCAGGAGAGACTCATTCGTTGCTGACGTGCAAGCCATGCGTCGAAAAGTAGTAGCCAACGTCCCGGAACATCTGCAATACCGGGAACTCAAACTCGGGCACGGCGGGCTACGCGATGTCGAGTTCGCCGTACAATTGCTGCAACTCGTGCATGGCCGCTCCGACGAAACGCTGCGGACCCTAGCGACAGTCGACGCATTAGCCGCGCTTATCGACGCAGGCTACATCGGACGCGAAGCAGGCGCTAGCCTCATCGAAGCATACGAATTTCTCCGGCTATTAGAGCACCGATTACAGCTACAAAAGGTTAAACGCACCCACACGCTACCCGAACGCGACAACACCGCCGCCTGGCGGTGGTTGGCGCACGCCGCAGGATTCCGCGGAGAGAAAAACCGCTCCAGCGTCGACATTTTAGAAGAAAACCTACGTAAGGTGCGGCTTATTATTTCCACCCTGCACCGCCAATTGTTCTACCGGCCACTACTTGACTCCGTCGTCAACTTTAGCGTCGATACAATCAAACTTAGTCCCGATGCCGCTAAAGAACAGCTGCGCGCCTTGGGTTATAAACACCCCGACCGGGCATTCGAACACCTCACCGCCCTGGCCGCAGGCGCGAATCGCAAGGCAAAAATCCAAGCGATGCTCCTGCCCACCCTCATGGAATGGCTCGCGCCCACCGCCGACCCAGACGCCGGACTCCTTAACTACCGAAAACTCTCCGAAGCGGCTTTTGACCGCACCTGGTTTTTGCGGCTGCTGCGTGACGAGGGGATCATCGGAAAACGCCTGATGACAATACTCGGCAATTCCCCCTACACTGCCGACCTCATCATTTCCACCCCCGATATTATCAAACAATTCGGCGACGGGGCGAGCGGGCCAAAACTACTAGAAACCAAACCCGACACCGTATCCACCTCGCTCGTCCGCGCCGCCTCGCGCCATGACAATCCCGATCGGGCAATCCAAGTGGCGCGCTCCCTGCGACGCGCCGAACTGGCCCGCATCGCCGCAGCCGACGTGCTCAATCTCATGGATGTCAAAGACGTCTGCCGGAGCCTCTCACTCGTTTGGGACGCAGTACTCGAAGCCGCCCTGCAAGCAGAAATAGCAACGGCTTGCGCCGAATCCGGCAGACCTGCGCCTTGCGAAATAGCCGTCATCGGCATGGGACGACTCGGCGGGGCGGAACTTGGCTACGGATCGGATGCCGATGTGATGTTCGTCTGCGAACCAGCCCTAGGGGTCGACGAGTCCGACGCCGTGAAATGGGCCATCGGCATTTGCGACCGGATGCGCAAACGATTAAGCAAACCATCCGGTGACCCACCATTAGAAGTCGACCTCGGCCTTCGCCCCGAAGGCCGATCCGGCGCAGTCGTGCGAACCCTAGAGTCCTACCGCAGTTACTACGAACGCTGGGGCGAAGTGTGGGAGATCCAGGCGCTTTTGCGTGCCGACTGGATCGCCGGAAACCCGGAGCTTGGGCACCGATTCCTCGAAATGATCGATGAATTCCGCTACCCACCCAACGGCGTGGACGAAAAAACCATCCGCGACGTACGCCGCATGAAAGCCCGCGTGGACAACGAACGACTCCCACGCGGTGCCGACCGCAATACCCACACCAAACTAGGGCGCGGCGCACTCACCGACATTGAATGGACAGCCCAGTTACTCACCCTCATGCACGCACATGAAATCCCCGAACTGCGCAACCCCTCCACACTGGCGGTTCTTGATGTAGTTGCCGCGAAAAACCTTGTGGAACCTGACAAAATACAAACACTTATCGACGCCTGGCTATTGGCAACCAATGCCCGAAACGCCATCGTGTTGGTACGCGGCAAACGCAAAGACCAATTACCACACCCTGGACCACAACTGGCGCAAGTAGCGGGCGCGGCCGGATGGGACCCGGAGGAATCCCAAGACTTCTTGGAAGAATACCTGCGGCTCACGCGCCGGGCGCGGAATGTTGTTGACGAAGTCTTTTGGGGTGAAGTGGTTCCCGAACACGGTGAATATTGATGACTGGAGTGTTCACTGACAAAGGGTTAATTACTAAATCAACCGATCGGTTGATGTTAGGTCACCCTTGCCTAAAATAATATATGTGGCAGTATTAACAACAGTGTAAGAAATTGCCGAGCAAAAACCCAAGGAGAATTATGACTATTGCCACTTCGCCCCTTTCAGTTGAACTAAAAACCTCAACTGCCGACGCTCACGAACGCGCCGAGCACTCGACTTTCATGTCGGATTTGCTGGAGGGGCGGCTGGACGTCAACGCATTCATCGCGCTACAGCAGCAGTCTTGGTTGTTCTACACCGCATTGGAAGAAGCTACCGACGCGGTACGTGAGTCTGGTTTCGCTGTTGACCTGCTCGACCCAGTACTTAACCGTAAGGAAACCCTAGCCCGCGACCTTGAAAAGCTTTGCGGCGCCGATTGGGAATCCGGCATTATTACCCTTCCTGCTACCCGGGCTTATATCGACCGGCTCAACGACATTCGCGATACGGTTGATGGTCCACGTTTGGTTGCCCACCACTACGTTCGCTACCTCGGCGACCTTTCCGGTGGTCAGGTCATTGGCCGCATGATGCAGCGCCACTACGATGTTGATGCCGATGCGTTGAGCTTTTACGACTTCCCGGAGATCGAAAAGCTCAAGCCATACAAGGATGAGTACCGGGCAAAGCTCGATGCGCTGGAGCTAACCGACGAAGAGCACACCCGCTTGGTTAACGAAGCATCCGATGCCTTCATCTTCAACCACAACTTGTTCGCCGCCCTAGGCACAGATAACTAATCCCATAGTGCGTCACGGCGCAACAATCCCCACCAGCGTGGAATCCGAACGGAAATCGGGTCCACGCCGGTGGGGATTTTGTCGTGGAAACACCTGGCCGTCGAAACGCTAACGCTGAAATTGCTGCGGAGGTGGGCATGGAGAATCTGCAGCTAGGAAGACAATTGGTGTGGATCCCTGGGTGAAACTCGACCTTTTCCTGGTGTGGCGGTTGGTTTCATAGCGAGTACAACGAAAAGGTCGAGTTGGGGCTCTCGCCACGTCTTTGACTGGGGCTTAGGGTTTAAACCTCCGGATAGTTCTGGACATAAGGCCAGTAATCATTTACCCCGCCCTGGGCACGGGCTGGGATTCTATGGTGGTGTGTTTTCTGTTACTTTGCGTGCGAAAACTAGCGGATCAAGCACAGAAAACTCTCCAGCCAAACGGGTAACCCGTTCCGGATTTGAGCACAACTCGACTTTTTCGTGGGGCAGTAGGTGATTCTGCGGACTAGGGGACGGAAAAGTCGAGTTGGAGTGAGATCAGCACACTCACCGCCCTTGTGCGGTGGGTTCTATGAGACCTCGTTTGAGGAAAAATGGGTGCAAAAATTACTCTCGAATCGTCAAAACTGGAGGCCAGCACGCTAATGTCACACTGTATTTCCTACAGTGACATAAATCAGGGAAACTTCGGGGAAAACCCTGATGCTTCGTGTCGGGTATGTGCCTTAAGCTTGGGCCAAGGGCACGGTAGTGCTGATTTCTAGGTTTTAAGGATGTGACACAAATGGCTTTGACACTTTCACTTGACGTAACAAACTGCACTTTTGCGGAACTAAGTGCCTTTGTTCGGTCGTTGGAGGCAGCCGGCATTAAACCACACGGGGTATTGAAACTGGAGGGTTCATCACTTGTGGCTGTTGTCGATAACCCTGGTCAGCGGGTGCCGGAGGCGTCGAAAAGCACAACGTTAGACCCGTTGCAATTAGGCGACGCGGCGCTGAGCTCATTGATCGATGTCTTGAAATCTAAGCGCAATAACCTGTAGTTTTCCCTGAATAATGTTTGTTACTCAGATACGGGTCGATGCTGAAGTCACCGGATACGCCGCACAGCTTCCGGTGACGCAGCATTTAAAACACATGGGTGGGTTGCAGCTGCGGGCGCCGGTCACCGTGATCGTGGGGGATAACGGGGCGGGTAAATCCACGCTGCTAGAAGCGATCGCGGTTGCGATGAACATCAACCCCGAGGGTGGTACAAAAGCGCTGATGAATTTCAATTACGCGGAAACCGAATCGCAATTGGGCAAGGCGCTGACCATTTCACGGGCGAAGAATCCGCCCAGGTCGGCGTTTTTGCGGGCGGAGACGTTTTTTAATTTCGCCACCGAGTTTCGTCGTAACGCTGCGGTGGACCCAATGCTGCACGAACGTTCCCACGGCGAAGGGGTATTAAAGTTCCTGGATTCGTTGTGGAAAAAGCCGCACTTCATGCTTTTCGACGAGCCCGAGGCGGGCCTGTCCGCCATCGCCCAAATGGCGTTGCTGGGGAAGATTTATCACGCCGCTGAAGCTGGTTCACAGTTCATTATCGCCACCCATTCGGCGATCCTACCTGCGATTCCTGGGGCTGATATTGTGTGTATCTCCGAAAACGGCATCGATAACGTCACGTATGAAGAATGCGAGTCAGTGGCAGCAACTAAGGAGTTTCTCAATAACCCGCACGAAACTGCGAAATTTATCTGCTTTCCGGATTAACCCTCAGCGGCGGTGCGAAGCCGGGTGCCACGTCGGCGTACCCGCCACCGCGAGTAGATAAAACCCACCATGCCGATTGCCCACACGCCGATAACCGCGCCCCAGGCAATACGGAATTCTGTCCAGCCGTGCGGCAACGGAAATTGATCCAATACAATTCCGACCAATTGCCCAGCGATCATGGTGGAGATAAACCCACCCATGTTGGCAAAACCGGTGGCGGTGGCGACAACCTTGTTGTCCACAGATTCACGGATCGAGTCGAAGCCAAAACCCGACGCTGGAATCAAAAGTGCCAAAACTATAACCCAGATAAAAAGCCAACCAACAGGTGGTGGGGAAGTCGGGAGGAAAAACGCGAGGACAATCGCGCCATTGAGCCCTGCGACAGCAAACGAGAACGATTCCCGACGGCTACCCAAACGTGCGGAAATTAGGCCATGGATGGGGCCTGAGCACACCGAAGTTACAGCGATAACGCTGAGTAACGTCCCGATCGTTGCCACGCTTAACCCCATGCCCAGCTGCATTAACGGTGTCCCCCACAGCAGTGAAAACACCGTGAGCAGCACCATATTAGTCCAGTGGGTAAACAGCCCTTGCCACACCACTGGATCATGAACCACGACAGCTAAAGCGCGACGTAGCGGAACTCGGGAAGCTTGGCTTATTTCTGGTGCAGGCTGGGGCCTATCACGCACAACCGCAACAGCGGCCACCGCCACGATCACACCGCAGGCACCGAGACCAAGAAACGCAGCGGTCCAACCAACAGCGCCTAACGCAGCTAAAAATGGTACCGCCGATATTACCTGCCCCAGCTGTCCCATAGTGCCGGTAACCTGCGCGAAAATAGGAGCTTTGCGCAACGGAAACCACTGCGGTAGCAGTCGCATCACAGATAAAAATGCGGTGGCATCACCTAAACCGATTAAAACCCGCGCGGCAACCGCTACGTGGAAACTTGTAGTCAACGCCATGATGACCTGACCGCATGCCATCAAAATCGCACCGGAGAACAGTAACTTTCGAGGGCCGAATCGGTCAATGACAATACCTGCCGGAACCTGCGCTAACGCGTAGACACCAACCTGAACCGTGATGAACAAGGCCAGTTGGCTAGCTGCCAAACCGAAGCGGTCAATCGCTGCGACACCAGCCACACCGAATGACGTGCGTCCAGCCACCGCCATCACATACACCGCGCACCCACACAGTCATACCGCCAATGCCCGACCAGAGACGGTTGTTGGAGCGGTGGGTGTGGTTTGTTTTGAAGTGCTCACAAGAAAAACATACTCAATGAGTTAAAAGCTGGTGAATTATTTGCCCCCGGTAAAACCGTGGTTTGAGCCAGAGCACGCTAATCTAGTATCCGTGCACTATATTTCAACTCGCGATAAAAATAAGACCCCAGCAACGTTCAGTGACATTCTACTTGGCGGACTCGCCCCCGACGGAGGCCTTTATCTGCCAGAGGAATACCCGCAGTTGACACTAGAAGTTCTGAGCAACTGGCGGGAATTGCTTAAAACGCAGGGCTATCACGCACTTGCAGCGGAAGTGCTCAAGTTGTTTATCGACGATATCCCCGAGGCGGACATCGAAGCCATTTGTGCCCGTGCCTACCGCACCCCAACATTTTCGACTGAGGAGATCGTGCCAGTAACAAAACTCCAGGACGGCATTTACATTGGGCATCTATCCGAAGGCCCAACCGCTGCCTTTAAAGACATGGCTATGCAGCTATTAGGCGAGCTATTTGAATACGAACTCAACAGGCGGGGTGAAACCCTCAATATTCTAGGAGCCACCTCCGGCGACACAGGCTCGGCCGCCGAATACGCGATGCGGGGTCGAACCGGAATTAAGGTTTTCATGCTCACCCCCAAAGGGCGCATGACTGCGTTCCAGCAAGCGCAGATGTTTGGTTTGGCCGACGAGAATATTTTTAACATTGCGCTTGACGGAGTATTTGACGATTGCCAAGATGTGGTTAAAGCTGTGTCCGCTGACACTGTGTTTAAAGTTAACAACCGGATCGGTGCGGTTAATTCCATCAACTGGGCACGGCTTATGGCACAGGTAGTCTATTACATTTCTTCCTGGTTGAAGGTCACCGATGCGGACGACCAAAAAGTGTCATTCTGCGTGCCAACCGGAAACTTCGGCGATATTTGTGCAGGCCATATTGCAAAGCAAATGGGCCTGCCGATCGATCGACTCATCGTAGCAACAAACGAAAACGATGTGCTTGACGAGTTTTTCCGCACCGGTGAATATCGGGTTCGTTCCGCTGCCGATACCCTTGAAACCTCATCGCCGTCGATGGATATTTCCCGCGCTTCCAATTTTGAACGGTTCATTTTTGATCTACTGGGTCGTGATGCCGAGCGAATCTCAGATCTATTTGGTTCCCAAGTACCAACTGGTGGGTTCTCCCTGGTTGGCGACCCGGCGTTTGGAATTATTCCGACTCGCTACGGTTTCCTATCCGGCCGTTCAACCCATGCTGATCGGGTCGCAGTGATTAAAGACTGCTTTGACAACTACGGGGTCTTAATCGACCCGCACACAGCTGATGGCGTCAAAGTTGCCCGCGAGTGGCTCGATCAGGTGGATTCACCGATCGTCTGCTTGGAAACAGCACTGCCAGTAAAATTCGCCGAAACGATAACCGAAGCTACTGGTTTTTTCCCACCAATCCCGGAGCGTTTTGCACACGTGATGGATGCCGAGCGCCACGTTACTGACTTGCCAAACGACGTCAACACAGTGAAAGAATTCATTACCGAACGCCTATAGTTCGTCGACTAGCAACTAATTGGCACACAGATCAGTAACTTGTGGGTTCACGTGCGAAGCTAATGAGCCAGAGTGAAACCTCAGGAAAGTTTGGAAGTAGGTAAGAAAGTGGCACAAGAGCGATCCGCACCAGCGAAATACTTCACCGAATTTAATCCGGAAAAGTTTGCGGAAGAATTTACCAAGAAAATGATGGCGGAGACTGCCCAGCAAGAAGGCGGAAACGATGCCAGCACAGCTTCCGGCGCCGAAAACACTGATGATACGACAGGGGTGAATTAGCCCATGTCCACTCCAGATTTCATTGTGGAATTGCGTAAAAAGATCGGTAACGATCACCTGTGGCTTCCAGGCGTGACGGCCGTCATTATCAAAGACGTGCCCGAAGGAGCTCCTATCACTGCTGTTCCGGAGGTATTGTTGGTCAAACGGTCCGATAACGGTGAATGGACACCAGTCACCGGAATCGTCGATCCGGGTGAAGAACCCCATGCGGCGGCAGTCCGGGAAGCAAAAGAAGAAGTCGGACTGGACATTAAAGTAGAGGCACTGCTTGGTGTTGGTGCGGTAGGGCCCATCACCTACGACAACGGTGATGTGTCTAGCTACATGGACACCGCGTTGCGGTGCAGTGTTGTCGGCAGTGATGCTGCCTTTGTCAACGATGATGAAAACTTAGAGGTTGGCTGGTTCTCTGTCATGCAGATGCCCCCTATGAATCCGAGATTTCGGCTTGTCGTCGGCGATGCGGTGGCCCAACTGCGGCGGCCAGAGGGGTTCCGCCCCCGCATGGGTTATGTCAAACGTGATCGCACTCGCTAGCGCTTGGTTGGCGCCCCTTTGTATAAGGAATTACGCGAAGATGAAGCGAGCATTAGAGTCTTTTTAAAGTCCGGCTGTGTGACTTGGGTAACCAGTAGTATCGGGGCTATGATTTTATCGCAGACGCTTATTACTCGGCCCGCCAACCACCGATCTGTAAGCCGGTTCTTCTTGTGGTGTTGCCTGTTAGTAGCCCTTGTCTCTGTGCTCATGGCAGCACCACCCACAGCGACTGTGGCGCTGGTGGCTATTGGGGCAGTGTTGCCATGTAGCAGTGTGTCTGTGGTTGATGCTGGTGGGAGACTGACTAGTTCCCCGTTGGGCAGCCAGCTGCGCAGTTCACTTTTACTATCAAAAGGAAGTGTTGTGGGTGTGGGTGACATTCGGATTGGCTAGTATTGTTTAGCTTTGGAAGGATGTTTATTTATGGCTAAGTGTTTTCCTCGGGAGTTTCGTGAGGATGTTGTTCGGATTGCGTTGAATCGGGATAAGTTAACGTCTTTGCATCAGATTGCTGATGATTTTGGTATTTATATCGGCACATTGAGGTTTTCTCATCAGGGTTTGTTGTGGTTGAGGTGTAGGACGACAAGTGTGGTTTTTGCGATGGCTGTTATGGTCTTCGGGTATAGGGTTACATGTTGTAGGGCTTTGAGTTGTTTGGGCATGGCGTTTGCTTGTTCTGCTGGTGCCCGGAGACTATTAAGGCGACGGTTGTACTCATATTCTTCATCTGTCAGATTCTTCCCTTTGATTGGTGTATATACGTTGTGATCTGCGCCAATATAGCCTTTATCGGCAAGGATGCGAATATCGACATTGTTTATCTCATCGAGGACGTGCTCGCGAGCTGCGGTGATATCGTGAGTTGATCCAGGCGATACTGGGGATACCCATAGCGGGTACCCGCTTTCGTCGGTTAGTACTTGTACATTGCCACCAAACGCTTTGTGCTTGCCTTCAATACCACAGGTCATGACGGTTGTTCGGGTTCTTTTGTGTTGCCCGGTCTGTTCGGATGAGTGTGCCGTCCAAACAGACGAAGAGATTATTGTTGTCCTCGGCATGCCGTAGTGCGTCTAGAACCTGACTTGCACAGTTTTAGTACGACATTTTGTTGAGGATTTCTTGGGCTTCTGGTGTGATTTTTGTGGGGATGGTTATCGGGCCGTGGGGTGTGTTGATGGTTACGTCTCGTAAGGGTTCGAGGATGTTGATGATTTTTTGTCGACTGAATCCGGTGAGATCTTGTAGGAAACGTGCGACGGCTAGGGCGACAAAGACGAGATTTAGGTGGGCGCGGATGGAATCTTCTTTCCGTACGTACATTGGCCTGGCTTGAAGGTCGCTTTTTGCCATTCGGAAACTTCGTTCCACTTCGTATAGGTCATGATATGTTGCAATGATTTGTTCACCTGACATGTCCTCGGCCGAGATGTTGGTGATGTATCCTTTCCAGCCTGCTAGTTGTGACGCTTTTTCAAAATCATCAGTGTTGAACTCAGAATGGCCGCTGGTGTGGGTAACAAACCGTGCCCGTTTTTGTTTCCGCGTTCCTGTGACGATTTCTTCAGCACGTTGACGTTGCTTGGCAAGAGTGTGCTTGTCGTTGGCAAATCGCTTGTGTGAATACTGACAGACCATTCGCCGTGTGGTTCGGTGAGTTGTGCTAGGGCCCATTGTTTTCGTTGATTCGACGATATGCCCATCATCAATAGCGTGTCCTGTCTCATTGATGGGCATATCCATCTTGTAGGGAGCTTTGGACATTCTTGCCCCGATAATGAATTGAAACCCAAGCGCTTCTAGATGATTGCAGTTGTCCGCAGAAATCATGCCAGCATCGGCGACAACAATGATATTTTCCACGTTATGCCGCCTGCGAAAGCTATTCAGTACATCAATCATGGTGAGTGCTTCTGCTTTGTTTCCCTCGAAGCAGGAAATTTCCAAGGGAAGTCCACGGCTATCAACAAGCAGTCCCACAACAACCTGTGGATCGATACGACGCTCTTTCGAGTACCCCACTTTACGTAAATCGTCTTCACGATCTGCTTCAAAATACAACGTCGTAACGTCATAAAGCACCCACGCTACTGTGCCACGTGCCAGGCTGAAATCAAAACATGCTCGGGAAAACGCACTGTACTTATCCTCATCAAAAGCTGTTTTCACTGCAGCTGAAACCGTGTTGCGATGAACAGCAGGTAACCCTAACCGTTGAAGCACCATGGGTACTTGTGACTTCGAAGAAGGCTGGACTACACGTGCAAAAACAGTGCGGGCAAAAACAGAATCCACCGGATAGATCGCATCAAAACCAAGCGTCGACCACGCACAAGCAAAAACATCCAATAATACGCGAGCAGTCATCGACTCCACCGTCAACGAGTCTTCGGTATCACCTGCCACTGGTAACTCAAGATCTAACTCAAGCTGATCAGCGTAAAGCAGATCACGCGCTTTTTTGAGTAAAGCGTGAAGTTCAATCTCGTTATGGGCAGAACCGACATGATAATCCACCACAGTTCGGCGATGCACATCCCGCACGATCTGCACGGCAGTCGCACCGCTAGCAGTCCTAACTTTCCTAATCCGCACCACACAACAAGACTAACAAGCCCAAAAAACCCACCAAATTAGTACGACAAAAACCCAAAAAACACCCTAAAACCCCAGCTCACCCACAACCAAACCCACCAAAACCACAAACCACTGTGCAACTCAGGGGGATACCCATAGCGGGTACCCGCTTTCGTCGGTTAGTACTTGTACATTGCCACCAAACGCTTTGTGCTTGCCTTCAATACCACAGGTCATGACGGTTGTTCGGGTTCTTTTGTGTTGCCCGGTCTGTTCGGATGAGTGTGCCGTCCAAACAGACGAAGAGATTATTGTTGTCCTCGGCATGCCGTAGTGCGTCTAGAAGGGTAGGAGTTTTGGCGGAAACAACTTTCAGTGCTTCATGGATATAGCGATAACCTGTGGGTTGTGAAATACGTGCATCACGAGCGATAGTAGCGATACTGGTTGCGTCATACAGCCAGCGTAGAAGCAGAGAGTGTCTTATGGTTTGTGTGTGAGGGTTCGACTCAGGTGAGGAGATAAGCCAAAATGACCAGTGTGGCACGTAAGCGTTTCGGCTGATAAGGCCACAGTTGATGCAATTGGTAAAGAAGCTACTGGTTAACCCTTAAGATCGCGAAGTTGATTGATGAGTTGGGTACGTCCACTTTTGATGCGAATGACTTTGTTAGGGGAATGTTACAGGCATCGATTACCCGTGGTTTGAATGCTTCAATTGGATGCTCATTTAGGTTATGAGCACGGCGACCGGGAAGGCACAAGCGCTTTGGCTAGCAGTAACTACCGTACATGGGTCATATCCTAAAACTCTGGACTCGAATGTATGGTCCTGTCACAATTTGCGGTTCCACGTGATCGTGAAGGGTCGTTTACCCCTATGATGGTTCTACAAAGGAACGCGCAGGCTTACTGATCGTGAGTGAGATGATCATCAGCCTGTACACCGGTGGGATGACTATTCGCGACATCCAGCATCACCTAGTGTCAAGTATTGGGATGGATATTTCTCCTGAAACGATCTCTGCGATTACTGATGCGGTGTGAGAGGAAGTGATGGTATGGCACAACCGCCAGCTAGACGAGTTCTACCCCGTGATATTTTTGGATGCTATCCGGATCAAAGTCCTTAGACGGGGGTCGGGTAGTCACTACATCCGCCTACCATGGGTAGTTGGTGTGGATATGGACGGTATCACAACACATGTCCTGGGGATATGGATCGTACAAAGAAGAAGGCGCATCCTTACTTAAGCACATGCCTGCCCCCTATCGTGCTAACCGTGGGGTTATAAGGACGTATTCATCGTCTGCTGTGACGACCTTAAAAAGGCCTGGATATGGCTGCGCAAGCAACATGGCCACATGCGATGGTGCAAAGCCTTTCGTTGTTCACCTGATTCGAGCAGCGAACAGATAGGTGACATATAAAGACCGCAAACAGGTAAGTGCAGCGTTAAAAGACGTCTACACCGCTACAGACGAAGCCGAAGCGAAGAAAGCTTTGGATGATTTCGCCGCATCAGACTTGGGGCACAAATACCCGCAATCAGTCAAAGTCTGGGACAACGCATGGGATATGATTTATTCCATTCCTGCAGTTCCCACCAGCAGCGCGGAAGGTTAATGTACACCACCAATTCCATATAAGTCGCTGAATAATGAACTTAAGGAAAGCCACCCGCAACCGTGTGCAATTTACTAATGATGAGTCCGCAATTAAGACCTTATGGTTAATGATCTGCAACACAAGAAGACAAACGCGCACGAAAACGCACCAAAGAAGGAAAACCAGCCGCACAAACCGCACGGCTGGTAGAAGGAGGACGAGTAGCTAACTGGAAACAAGCAATCAACCACATGGCAGTAGCCTACCCCAACCGATTCACACAAGTACCTATAACCAACCACACCCCACACACAAACCACTTGACACACTCGACGATCATTGTGTTTGCGGTGGGCTTGAAGCCATGCACTGATGGTACGTGCAGTAGAAATTGGGACGAAAAAGTGTGGCACAATAACGAAGCACGCGGTGTTCCTTTCAGTTTGTCAAAAACCATTCTGAGCTAGAACCCCGCGTGCTTTTGCTATGACACACCCACAAAACCCCAAAACCACTGGTCAACGTTTCATACGCATTTTCCTGGTGAGAAAACCTCATTGGATAAAAGGTTGCGCAAGGCTCGTATTGCTTCCGGGGTGAAAGACGGCGTAACTACTCAATTGCGTGAGGCTCGTCGGAGGATTCGGTTGCTTGAGCAGGAGAATGAGGTGTTGCGTCGCGCGGCTGCGTATTTATCGCAGGCGAATTTACCGTCAAAATGATCTACCTGCTCGTTTCTGAGCTAGCCGATGACCGGATTGCTGCGTCTACCTTTCAGGGATCATGCTCCCTCTAAGAGTCGTGTCATGCGTGTGATGTTGTAGTTCGCCTTCTCCTGCTGCATTATTCGAACTTTTCCGTTCGCGTTGCTTCGCAGCGAAGAAGGTGGTTACTTTTGATAAAAACTCGTTGTCCAGACGTGCTTCGGCGAGTTCGCGACGCAGGCGATCATTTTCAGCACATACGTCAGCTTCACTCATACCGTCAACGTTGCCTTGACGTTCGCGTTCGTTGCGCACCCACTTGCCAAGCAACCCCGCGCTGACGCCGAACTCGTCCCCAACCCGGGTGTTAGGGCGACCCGACTCAATGACAAGCCGCGTGGCCTACTCCCGATACTCCGGGGTAAACTTCCTACGTTGTTGACTCACAATGAACATCCTCTCCTACAGACACACAATCCGTACTAATTAGATGTCCACCACTCAAGGGTAACCTCAAAGCTTCAAAATATTAGTTTTAAGTGAGTCTGGAATAAGTTAAAAATAACTTTGTTGTAAGATATGTAGCTACTGACGTCTAGTATGCGCTGAAGTTTGTCCAGTTCAATTAAATGAGAGGATACTACTTAATTGAATAAAATAATGCGGAAAATTGTACTGACAGTACTTTCGACATTGATTGCAAATACGGTTTTAATCACTGTATCTGCAAATGCCATGGAAGAAAGCGCGGTATCGCAACCACTTAGCTGCAAGCTTGATAATAACGGAAATGCTGGGCGTAACCTTTTTCCTTTTGCGGATTTCGGTGTCAAATTAAACGCAAAAGTAGTTGCTCCGATAAATGTTCCTAGCGAGACCAACTTTAACTACACGTTAAAGGATTTGACTGTGACAATTCCGAATGCTCATCCTGAACAACCGAGCGCTTCTTCATTTGAACGTATTTCCCATGCTCGCATTGACGTTCCTTTTGTTATGTCGGGAAATCAAGCCATATCAGCGGAAGTTTCAGTTGTTGGCGACGCCAAGGTGGAAGCTCAAGGAAATCGGCATTGGATTTCTGGAGATGCTACAACAGATACACTAGGTTCTTCAGAGCAGGATATCAACAGTGTTACGGAAAGCAAAGGGATTACGGGGGTGAATAATGGTTCTTTCTACACGGTGCCTTTTCCAGACCTTACGTTAAAAATACCGGCTGGGAAACAGGATCAACGCATTGATTTTACTCTTCCATCTACCACTGATTACCACGTTGCTCGGAATGTTTCTTTCACGGCTGCGGGAGTTGTTTCTTCACATGGCAAGAAATTCAATGTGTTGTTCAGGTGTATTCCGTCGAGTGCATCTGACTTTCCATCAGTTAATGTCGTTTCACCCACAGCTGCCGAAGCAAATGCTATTCATTTCATAACTCAGCGGGAAAAGGTTAATTTTGGCTCACCCATTACTATTACGGGTTTAGTCCTTAATCAAGATGGAAGGCCAGTTACTGCGGGAGTTCCAGTCACACTTGTATGGGATGAGCATTTGCGCACGCCAGTACGTGAGAGGGTTCAAACCGATAAAAGTGGGGTATTTCGGTATAATTACATTCCAAATTCTTCAGATTTTCTTACGGAAAGAGAAACTGTCTATTTTGAGGCTCAAATCGGTGGTTTAATTTCAGAACGTCTGGCAATTGATGTAACTAATGAAGAAATCCAAATGCAAGAAAAGCCTCAACCTACATCAATTGATATCAGCGTATCTCCAGAAACCGTTTCAGTCGGTCAATCTACGAGTATTCTTGTCGATCTAACTCTTCCGGAATCGCAGGTGGCAAAGTTGCCTAAACGTTTATCGGTAAATGCTGGTAACACAATTGTGCAGGCTGAACAAGATTACGAAAAGAAAACAAGATATAGAGCGTCGTTTACCCCTACTTCAACAGGGAAAATCAGAATTACTGTTATTTTTAATGATTTAGTGGAATTCAAAGAACTCACGGTAAGTCAAAAAGGCGAAAATAGTAGTGGACACTTTGCTAACTGGTGGAAGGCACTGTTGGGGGTTCTCGGAGCTCTAGGAGCAGTAGGACTACTAGTCGCAGCTGTAGCTAATTTCTTACCACAAGTATTTATACCCTAGTAGAATGAAGCTTATTTAGGTGTTGGGGTTTTGGTGGTCGGGTGGTTGTGCCCCTTGATTGGTGGCACAGGTAAGACCTGGCGGTGTATTTGTATGAAGTGTGAAAAGACACAAATTCACAGCCAGGTCTCGTACCGCTGACACTAGCGTACTTACCCACAACAGTGTACTGACATAACCCGCCTGATCGATGATGCCGAGTACGAGCATTGCTGCGCACCGTCATTAGGACTGTTTCACAGTGTGATGGTCACCATGTTGTACCTGGCGTCAAAATGACGATTAATCAGGTCTGGTATTCTATGAGCAGAAGGGGCTGCCTGTGTGGTGATCGGGGTGAATATCTTCGTGAAATCCCTTCAATACCTAGAATTTTATCCGTTTCGCCACGGTCTTTTTATCAACGTGTATTCCTTGATCCGCTAGTTCAGCGGTAATACGGGGCGATCCATATACCTGGTAGGAATCATTCCGCATTCGATAGATCTCAGAATCAAGCATGTCGTAGAAATTAGTATGCTCACACTGTCCCGATAACCTCGAATCACGCTGATGTACCCAGTGTTAGGTGACAGGTTATTTTGAATGGTGTGCGCAGTGTTTTTGCACGGGGTTGGGGGTGTGTGCATGTGTGGAAGTTAAATAATTAGAGCCTTCCTTGGTGGTTGAGTTGATGTAAGCAATTTGTTCTTCTCAACGGTTAAGGAAGGCTTGATGAAATCCGAAAGGACCATCATGGATATTTTATCTACTTATGATGTAGTTGGTACATATCGGGCTACCGCGAGGTTGTGCGGGTGTTCGCCGAATACGGTCAAGAAGTTTGTTACTCGTCGTGCTTTGGGCAATCCACAGGAGATTGGTCGGGGTGTGCGTAAAAGTATTATCGATCCGTTTGTTGATGAGATTACGGAGTTAATCGCGCGTTCTAATGGTGATATTCAGGCGCGGGTTGTGTTCGACAAGATCGTTGCGAATGGGTATACCGGTTCGAGGCGTACCTGTGAGCGGACAGTACGGGTGATGAAGGACTCGTGGCGGATGTCGCATCAGCGGGTGAGTAAACCGGTTGTTGCAGCTCCTGGCAAATGGTTGCAGTATGATTTCGGTTCCGGCCCGGTGATTGATGGGCACGCATCGGTGTTGTTTGCGGCGTGGTTACCGTGGTCGAGGGCTCGGTTTGTGATGGCGTTGGCTGATAAAACAACTCCGAGTGTTATTGCGGCGTTGGATGCTGCGTTTCGGTATTTCGGTGGGGTGCCGTCCTTGGTGTTGACTGATAATGAGAAGACAGTCACTGTTGACCATGTGTGTCAGCTTCCGGTGCGGAATCAGAAAATCGTGACCGCTGCCGCGCATTACGGAGTGTCGATTCATACGTGTGTGTCGTATGACCCCCAGACAAAAGGTGGGGTGGAAAACACAGTGAAAATCGCGAAGGCTGATCTCGTCCCGACAACGACGAATCTGCGTGATCAGTATGCGAGTTTCGCGGAACTTCAACACGTTTGTACGCAATTCACTGAGAAAATTAACGCCACGATGCACTCGGCCGGTTTCATACCGGGTGTCCGGCTTGAGAAGGAACGGCAATATTTACATCCAGTACCTGATCAGCCGGATCTCTACGTGCCACACTGGTCATTTTGGCTTATCTCCTCATGTGAGTCGAACCCTCACACACAAACCATTAGACACTCTCTGTACCTTCAGTTCCCCTAGCTTTAGCCAGCCAACGCCCTAACGCTGACGTTGACACTTCGTATTCCCGAGAGACTTGCTCTCGTGTCTTACCCAGAACTAGCACCGCATCAACGCACTGCTGTTTGTATTGCTCAGAAATTGCCTTTGGCATAATTCTCCATCCTTGTCGTAAAAGTGTTTCCCCGCCAACAAGAATCGTGACACCCCAGGCTAACCCCACGGATGAGCCAAATTGGACCTGACCTTTGTTTGGTGGGCACTTGATATTCCGTCTGTGTGGTGGGGAAGGTAGTCTTTGATGGCTTCGCATTATCCGAAGCAGTTCAAGCGTGATGCGGTTGCGTTTTACGAGAACAACTTAGACTTGACGCTGTTGGAAGTATCAGACCAGCTCGGCGTGAATCGTTCGACATTACTTGGATGGGTGAAAGCTATGGGCAAAGGCAATCGCACACGAGGTTCGTACAAGAAACCTCAGCACGAGAAAAACACCAGTGAAACAGACCGTATCCAGCAGTTAGAGCAGGAAAACCGACGGTTGCATAAAGAACTCGATAAAGTTCTGGAAGAACGCGACATTTTGCGTAAGGCTGCAAAATATTTCGCAGAAGAGACAAACTGGTGATCCGCTTCCAGTTTGTCTATGACCACCACACCGAGTACTCGGTGAAGCGGATGTGTCAGGTCCTTGATATCAACCGATCCTCGTACTACAAATGGTGCAACACGAAGAACAAACGGGATGCAAAAATCCTTCAGGATAGCTTGCTGGCTGTGTGTATTCGTGCGATCTTTGATCGTTCTAATGGGTGTTATGGTGCCAAGCGTATCGCTGCGGAACTTATCTGATGTGTATGATTGCGGCCCTGTTAACCATAAGCGTGTCGCACGGATCATGAAAACGTTGGGATTGCAGGGATTTAGTAAAAACGCAAGGTGAAAACCACAATTCGGAAAAAGAATCATTACCTGTTTCCCGATCTGGTTCACCACAACTTCACGCCACCCACGTAGAC
Organism: Corynebacterium mustelae; assembly: GCF_001020985.1. NCBI lineage: Bacteria > Bacillati > Actinomycetota > Actinomycetes > Mycobacteriales > Corynebacteriaceae > Corynebacterium > Corynebacterium mustelae. The sequence continues at coordinate 2,468,014 of NZ_CP011542.1, read as the reverse complement.
ACAGTCACTGCGGATACCTCGCCCCGAACACCTACGAAGCCCACGCAGCTTAAACTACAATCACAACCACCAACCACAACAAACATATCCACTTTCCAGGAGCGACGCCCATTTAAGTTCAGGAATATGTAATCAATAAGATCACAATTACGCGACGATTTTGAGATTCGAAGTTTCACCGTTACGTCTTTGTTAAAGAGTTTGCTGATTTGCGTAATGTGACTCAATTGTGACTAATATATTAATTAAATTTAAGCTTAACCCTAGAAAGGTTTGCGTAATGCCTAAGAATTTGCGACTGATCCTTGCTGCTTCGTGCATAGCTGCAGTGGGTCTAAGTGGAACTGTGCCAGCTAAAGCTTATGAGGAATATGTCTCCTCTGATGTCACTGTAACACAGAGTAATAATCGTGTCGTCGTGTGCTCTTATTCGGACTATAAGACCACGGTAATCCCAGAAAAAGAAAAAGCTGTGGCCGCAGAACTGGGAAGCTACTCAAACATTGCGTTCTTTACAGTAGCCGATCGATTGGGAATCGAGGTCGATGAGTTTCATGATTGGGTAGGAACAGACAACGCAGAGTTGCGAAAGCCTCTTGATGAAGTACTCGACGCACAGGGATTCAATAATCAAGAAAAAGAAGATCTGCTCAAGGCGCTTTCCGATGTCTACCTGGCTGCGGGCGCAACAGGGGAAGAATTTGACGCGGTACAGCGTCAGAAAATCTATGATGATTTACAAACTAAAGGCAATTCGGCTCTCGGCGCAGCAGAGCTCTATGCCGAGAAAAATAAGCCCATTGAAGAGCTGAAAGCAATCGTGAAAGCCGCTGAGATGGGCCAGGGCGCTAAAAACTATGTACAGGGTATTGAAGCGTACCGGGTAATCCTGAAATGGACCGAGGCTTCAAATGCGCCAGTATTGAAGGCACTTTTGGATTGCCAGACCAAGGCTAAAGAGCTAGAGGCGCAGAGTATGCCAACCCGTGGTAACGAAACCTCCGCTAGTCAAACCCAACCAGGCAGAACTCAGAACCAAAAACCAAGTGAGCAACCAGGTGACAAGAAAGAACCTACCGACAAAGGTTCCTCAAAACCTGTAATCGCTGGCATTGTTGCTGCAGCTATTGCTGGTCTCATTGGTTTGATCGCAGTTGCCGCTCCCATGTTGGCTAAGATCTTCCCACCGTTAGCCGCATTATTGAATCGATAGCAGACTTATAACAGCTACGATAACTAATAATCCTGGTAGAACACCATTGTTCTACCAGGATTATTTATGCTTTCTTCACCACGCTGGATTTCAATTGCATTGCCCCGAAACCAGGAATTTTGCATTCTATATCGTGGTCGCCGACTCCTTGAACGAGCCGGATTGAACGAACTTTGGTGCCGGATTTAATCGGTTGGCTCGCGCCTTTTACCTTCAACGTTTTTACCACAGTCACGTCGTCGCCATCCGCCAGAGGATTTCCCACTGAATCGTAAATCACGTTCTCGGCTTCGGCTTCCTCCACCGACCATTCGTTAGCGCATTCAGGACAAACCAAAAGTGGTGGCATTTCATAGGTGTATTCCGACGAACATTCCGGGCATGGTGGCAACAGATCAGTCATGAAAAGCTACTATACGCAGCGTCAAGAGCAGATACCAAGCGGGACGGTAATCATTATGCGAAGGTGGGGCGTCGAAAAGCAAACCCCACGAGCGTTAGTGCCCGCAGGGTAGCAAAATTGCGCAGCGATTAGCAGTCGAAATACAACTCGAACTCTTGTGGAGTTGGCCGGAGCCGTACCGGGTTTATTTCCCGGTCGTACTTGAGCTTGATGTAAGTGTCGATCAAATCCTCGCTGAAAACGCCGGTATCGGTGAGGAAGTCGTGGTTTTCCGACAACGCTTGCAAAGATGCTTCAAGAGAAGTAGGAGCCTGCGGAATGGAAGCAGCTTCCTCCGGCGGCAACTCATAAAGGTCCTTATCCACTGGTGCATGCGGTTCAATGCGGTTTTTAATTCCGTCAAGACCTGCGAGCATCATCGCGGCGAAACCGAAATAGGGGTTGCCAGACGGGTCCGGCGCGCGGAACTCAATCCGCTTAGCTTTAGGGTTGGAACCGGTGATGGGGATACGGATCGCTGCTGAACGGTTACGCTGCGAGTACACCAGGTTGATGGGGGCTTCAAAGCCCGGTACCAATCGGTGATAAGAATTCAACGTTGGGTTGGTAAAAGCTAAAACCGCGCCAGCGTGGTGCAAAATACCGCCGATGTAATAGCGCGCGATGTCGGAAAGTCCAGCATAGCCAGATTCGTCGTGGAAAAGTGGCTTTCCGTCTTTCCACAGCGATTGGTGCGCATGCATGCCGGAACCGTTATCACCCGCAAGCGGCTTAGGCATGAACGTTACGGTCTTGCCATTACGGTATGCGACGTTTTTAACGATGTACTTGAAGGTTTGCAAGTCGTCGGCAGCGTGCAACAAGGTGTTAAACCGGTAATTGATTTCCTGCTGGCCGCCTGTGCCGCACTCGTGGTGAAAACGTTCGATCTGAAAATCAGATTCGGCGAGCACCCGAGTCATTTCGTCGCGAACATCTTGGGTTTGGTCATACGGGGGAACTGGGAAGTATCCGCCTTTCATCCGGTTTTTATAGCCCCGGTTGAGTGAACCATCAAGATTGGTTTCTGCGCCCCGGTTCCACCAGCCTTCATCGGAATCCACTTCGTAAAAACCAGCATTGGATTCGGTGGCGTAACGTACAGAATCGAAAAGATAGAACTCGGCTTCGGCACCAAAATAGCAGGTATCGGCAATACCAGTGGAGGCTAGGTACTCTTCCGCTTTCAATGCTACGGTGCGCGGATCACGGCTGAATGGTTCTTGGGTAAACGGGTCGGCCACGAAAAACTTGATGTTGAGAGTTTTCGCTCGACGGAATGGGTCAAGCTGGGCGGTTGCCAAGTCCGGGATCAGCGCCATATCGGATTCGTCAATGGAGGTGAAACCGCGAATGGAGGAACCGTCGAACGCTAGGCCTTCGGCGATGGTGTCTTCATCGAGAATGCTAGCGGGTATGGTGAAATGCTGCTCACTACCTGGTACATCCGTGAACCGGACGTCTACAAACTCGACATTTTCATCGGTGATAAATTTCAGTACCTCGTCGGCTGAGTGAAAGGCCACGGTTACTCCTCATATGGGCAAATTACTTACCGCTTGATTGTAGGTGAATGTTCTTTGGTAGCTTAAGCGCCATCAAGCTGCAATGACACCTATAACTTGCCAAAGAAGCACATAAAATGTTAACTCACGCACCGGTACGCCACCAAAAACGACTGTCTGTAGTCGCCCCAATTTCTTGGTGCAGAGAAAACCACTGATACCAGCTAGATTGGTAGTCATGGCGAAAAGCAAAAGAAGCTGGCTTGATGGCCCAGAGATCCCAGCAGAATATGGTGATGGTGGTCCGGGGCGTTGGCCTGGTGAAAAATTGGGACTCCCGAAAGAAGGACCGGGCGCATTGGCCTCAGTCGCCCGCCGCAGCGTTGGAGTTTTAATCGATTGGGTGATGTGCTGGATCGTGGCTGGTTTCATTCACATGTTCACCAACGCCCTAGGGGGTGTGGCCACCCTCACACTGATTCTGTTCGTTATCCTAGGCATTTCCTCAGTGGCGATCTTCGCCCGCACCCCAGGGCAGGCTTGGTTGGGGATGGGGGTTGCGCGTGTCGATGACAGGAACGCCCGAGTGGGGCTTGTTCGGGCGATAGCCCGAACCCTGTTCACCATCTTCGTGTTGCCGGCTGCAATGGTGGACACCGACGGTCGGGGAATGCACGATAGGGCAACCGGAACCGCTGTCATTCTCGGCTAATTGTACTGATTCCCCAGCCAATTGGTCACAGCAAAAAGCCTGCGCGACTATCGCACATAGTTCGCGCAGGCTTTTAGGGTTGTCGGCTACTTGGCTTTTTTCTGCCGCTCTGCGGTGCGCCGTGCCCGGCGATTCATGCCGGATACTTTGCCGCCCTTAGGCAGTGGACCTTTGGGAAGCCCAGCCGCTTTATGCTGATCGGCGGCGTCCATGGCCTCAATACGCGCGGCGATTTCGTATACCTCGTTCTTGTTGTACTTGCGGTTCATCTTGACCATGGTGGATTGTAGTTTCCGCAACGGAACCTGACCTTCTCCCTCGCCAACGATCAAAGTGGATACCGGAACACCAGGGGCGAGTCGATTGATCCGTTTCTTTTGTTGTTCAAATAGTGGCTTGAGCCGGTGTGCTTCCCCCTCACCAACCAAGACAATACCGCAAACGCCGACGACGCGGTGCACGAAGTCCATGTGGGTAGTAGAAGCAACAGCAGCTTTAGTGCGCCATGCCACACCGAAACCAGAGCGGAGGTTTTCTAATGCCCAGCCCGCGGCACCGGGTTGATCAGATGCCCGATCATAGACACTGTTTTGCAGCCTGCGGCTGAAAACCCACATCGCCACCGCAATACCCAATAGCAGGCCAGTAACGAGCATGAACCATTGGCCGTTCCACAGCAACCCGATAAGGAAGAACACTAAACCAGTGCCGAAAACGGACAGCAGCATCAACGGAACAAGTAATTTATCCTGTTCCTTTTGAATTTTGAATGCTTGCCAAATCTGCGCCCAATTTTGGCGGCGTGCGGCGCGTTTCGCCGCACGTTCTTCCTTCTTCGCGGCTTTTGCCGCCTGCTTGTTGTCAACAGCCATGCTCATTACCTTAGTTGGGGGATGCGATAAATGGAATTGGACTATAACCTAAGCCGCAGCCGGGGTACATAACCAAGCTGCGGCTTTTAAGATTTAAGAAGTTTACCGAGAAGAAACAACAGGGGTATCCGCAGATGCACCGTAGCGATCCAGGAGAGTTGATGCTTCCTGCGCGGTGGAGCCTTGTGCGGTTTCCGCAAGGTGACTTAAGTTTTCTGGCAATTGTTCACCTCTGGCAGCAAGTGCCTCGGCATAAAGCTTGCCTGCACGATATGACGATCGCACCAACGGTCCAGCCATCACGGCACCAAAGCCTAGCTCATAGGCGAAGTCGCGGTGCTCAATGAATTCCTCTGGTTTTACCCACCGGTCAATCGGATGATACATCGGGCCGGGCCGCAAATATTGGGTAATGGTGATGATGTCGCAGCCGGCGGAATGCAGATCGGTCAAAGCATCGCGGATTTCCGCCACGGTTTCGCCCATGCCCAAGATCAGGTTCGATTTGGTAACAAGACCGAAGTCGCGGGCTTGCCGGATAACATCAAGGGAACGATCGTAGCGGAACGCGGGCCGGATACGTTTGAAAATCCGAGGTACCGTTTCGAGATTGTGCGCGAATACCTCCGGTCGTGCCTCGAAAACTTGTTGTAGTAATTCAGGTCGACCAGAAAAATCAGGAGTGAGGTTCTCTACACCGGTGTGCGGGTTAAGTTCGTGGATTTTGCGCACCACCTCGGCGTATAGCCACGCGCCTTCGTCATCGAGATCATCGCGGGTAACGCCGGTGATGGTGGAATAATTAAGCTCCATTTCCCGCACCGATTCAGCGACTCGCCGGGGTTCGTCCCGGTCAAGAGGCTCAGGTTTGGCCGAGTTAATCTGGCAGAAGTCGCACCGCCGGGAGCAATTTGCGCCGCCGATGAGAAACGTGGCTTCCCGCGATTCCCAGCATTCGTGGATATTGGGGCAACCTGCTTCCTGGCAGACCGTATGTAAGCCGGAACCAGCGACGCGTTTTTTAATGTCTTGGTATTCCGGACCGGTTTTTACCGAGGTGCGAATCCACCGTGGTTTCGCTTCGATTGGGGTTTCCGCATTCCGGATTTCAATGCGAAGCGGTTTACGTGCTTTTGGTGCTGTAGTCACACTTAAGAAATGTACTCAAGGTTGCGAAAAATGGCGAACAATGAATCTAACCGCTTAAGGCTTAGCTTTTCGACGCACCACTGTGTGCAGTGATTTTGGTGGGATCTGGGGCGGAGGCGAATGTATGGTCTGCCACGACTAGACGGCCGGAGAAGGCGTCGTCAAGTGCTTGCAACGCTGGTTGAATCATGTCGGCGACAGTGACATCACGGCCAAGTTCTTTACTCAAGGTTGTCACGCCCGCATCTGCAATGCCACAAGGAATGATGTGTTCGTAATACTCTAGGGTGTTGTTGCAGTTAAGAGCTAAACCGTGCATACTCACGCCCTTGGTGATGCGAATACCCAGCGCGGCAACCTTGCGGTGATCGGCTGCGGTAGCGCCGGGAATCCACACGCCGCTGCGGCCTTGAATTCGTCCTGCATCGACAAGTCCGGCGCGGCGGACGATCTGAATCAGTGCTTCTTCGACCCGTCGGACGTAATCCACAACGTCGATGGGGTCGGCAAGTTTGATAATCGGATACATGACCAACTGGCCCGGTCCGTGCCAGGTGATACGGCCGCCCCGGTCAACATCAATGACCGGTAATCCGTTGGTGGGGCGGTCCTCTGGCTGGGTGCGCTTGCCTGCGGTATAGACCGGTGGGTGTTCTAGCACCAAAACAGTGTCATCCATTTCATCGGCTGCGCGTTTGGCGGCTAGTTCTGCTTGGAGGTCCCACGCTTCCTGATAATCAATGGTTCCCAACAGCCGGACACCGAGTGGGGTTTCGCTGTGTCGGATAGATTGATCGGCTGGAAAGAATGGTTTCCGGGGGGCGGTCACTGTATGACACTCACTTTCACGCTGGAACATGACGTTATAGGCGCACCCGTTACGTGCGCACTGTGGAAATTGTAGCTTTTTCGTATCGGTCATGTTGGTGGTTTGGTGGCTTTTGATATTCAAACCAGCTAATGTTGAACATGTTCAGTGAACGTGTTCAGTTTTTAGGTGATGATGGTGATGATTATGTCTCGCGATAAAAAACGAGAAGAAACTCATGCGCGGGTGATAGCGGCTGCCGATGACCTAATGTGTACAAAGGGTTTCGCCGCAACCACTATTCGCGATATAGCGCTTGAAGCGGGAGTAAGCGTCGGCACGGTGATGGCAGTGGGCGATAAAAACACACTGCTCGTGCAGGTTTTTGAGCACTATATCCGCATGATCCATGCGGGCCGCACGCCGGTTCGTAGTGCGGATCCGGTGGCTGAATTGCTGTCACTGGTTGCACCGTTTGTGGAGCTCTTTATCAGCCGCATTGACCTTGCTCGGACCTATGGCGGAATCATCGTGATGGGTGGCGGGGGGACGGAGTTATTTGGCGTAATTTCCGAACAATTAATTTCAGAGTTTCAAGTCGTGTTGGCTGGTAACCGGGTGCAAGCGCTCGCGTGTTATCACGCCTATGTGGGGATCGTCTTAACGTTATCGACGAAGAAAGTGGAAACGGTTGCTGAACTCATGGCTGAAATCGAGGCAGATTTTCGGGCCATCACAGGAAAAACAATGTAGTTAACCAGGAGTAATGGAGGAAAAATGGATGCTGTATCGTGGTTGTTTGTAGCTTTAGGGGTAGTTATGGCTGCCGATGTTGTAATGAGCCTCAAGCCGCCGGCATTTGTTCGGGAATGTATTGCTGGGGTGAATTTTCCCAGCGACTGGACCTGGGCTTTGCTCGTGGCAAAGGGGTTAGCGGCGATTGGATTGCTCTTAGGGGTGTGGATCCCTGAGTTTGGCGTTGCCGCTGCTGGCGGGTTGGTAGTCTATTTCACCTGTGCGTTGATAGCGCACCTGCGCGCCCGATTCACCGTACATCCATCCTTTCTGAGCTGCTTGTTCATGCTGGCTTTTTCTCTGGCTGTGGCCGTGTGTTCCACTGGTTTCGTTCTCTTCTAGCACTGGCCGCGACTATGGTAGGGGTGGGTTCGAAAATTTTCTGCGAGCAAAATGTTTCGGCTCTTGCTATTGGTTTAGTAAATTTCATAAGGAATAAATATGGACGACATGTAGGTGTTGTGAATATATTTATTCCAATTTCGTCACTTCTGCTACCTACTACATGTCGTCATGCAAATTTTCTTATATGTAGCTTGCCTGGATAATGTGCAATCAGAAAGCGCAACCGACAGACACCAGTCGAAAATAGGCAAGCCTCCGGAAAATCCGGAGGCTTGAATAGGTAGAGCTTCGGTGGTGTGGGCTACACGCCGTTTGCTGCTGCGTACTCTTCAGCGGTCATGAGCGAGTCAACGGCGGTGACTTCCACCTCAAACAGCCAGCCAGCGCCGAACGGATCAGCGTTGATGACGGAATAATCGTCATGGACGGACTCATTGACGGCGGTGACAGTGCCAGTAACCGGGGAATATAGATCAGAAACTGACTTGGTGGACTCCACCTCGCCGCAGGTTTCGCCAGATTCAACTTGGTCACCAACCGCAGGTAGTTCAGCGAATACCACTTCGCCGAGCCGTTCGGTGGCAACAGAGGTGATACCGACCTTAACAGTGGTGCCGACGGCATCATCTACCAATGCGTCAATCCACTCATGTTCGGCGGAATAGGAGAAATTCTCAGGCAAAGACATGACAAGGGCCTTTCTTTAAGTAGCACTCTTCGGGTGAATTGTAGCGTGGTTTACGTACGTTTTCGCGAATAAAACGGAAGCGCAACCACTTCAAAGGGATATCGTTTACCGCTGATCTCAGCTTCTAGGGCAGTGCCGCTATCGCTATGGGCTACATCAACATAGGCCAAAGCAATAGGGTGACCAAGAGTAGGGGAGGGTTGGCCCGAGGTAACCTCACCAACTTCCGTCCCGGTAGCGTCGAAAAGCAATGCGTGGGAACGCGCAGCCCGGCGGCCAGAAGACGACAACCCCACTAGCACGCGCTCCGGCGAAACCGTACTTAGAGCATCTTTGCCAATAAAGTCGCCTTCCTTGGCAACCAAGACACTTAAGCCCGCATGAAGTGGAGTGGTTTGCAACGTGAGCTCGTTACCATATAACGGCATGCCGGCTTCAAGCCGTAACGAATCTCGGGCCGCCAGCCCACACGGCACCAATTCGTGCGGGCCGCCAGCGGCGGTGATTTTTTGCCACAGGTCGGTTGCTTTCTCCGCGGGAATAAACAGCTCAAAGCCATCCTCGCCGGTGTATCCGGTACGGGCAAGCAACACATCGTGATCGGCGATCACGGCCGGAACTGCGGCGTAATACCCCAGCTCAGTCACAGTCTGTGGGTCAGCGGCTAGTTCTAAAATCAATGCCTGTGCATTGGGGCCTTGAACCGCGATGAGTGCGGTTGCGGCGGAGGCATCGTCAAGTGCAACATCGAATCCGGCGGCACGGTCTTGCAGCTCCTTGGCAACAACTTCGGCATTACCCGCGTTAGGGACAACCAAGAACGTATCTAAATCGGTGCGATACACGATGAGATCATCAATGATCCCACCCGATGCCGCGACAATCATGGTGTACTTGGCTTTGCCAACCTTGATTGTCGACAGCCGAGAGATCAAAGCATAGTCCAAAAACGCCCCAGCATCCGGGCCCTTAACCCAGACTTCGCCCATGTGCGAAAGATCGAAGATTCCGCAGGTTCCCCGCACTGCGCGGTGTTCAGCCAATTCGTTGCCGTACTTCAACGGCATATTCCACGGGCCGAATGGAATGAATGTCGCCCCTAGCTTCTCATGCTCCGCATGCAGCGGAGATTGGCGCAAATCAGTCACGTAACAAACCTTTCTTCTAGCCGGTCTAATTCTCGTCTTCTGTGATGTCGAACGCAGACGGTGGTGGGCAGGAGCAAACGAAATTGCGGTCACCGTAGGCCTCATCCAAGCGACGTACTGGTGGGAAATACTTCAAATCACGGCGCAGTGACGGCACCGGATACGCTGCCTGCTGTCGGGTGAATGCGTGATCCCACTCATCAGCGGTGACACTTTGCGCGGTAAACGGCGCATGGTGCAACACCGATTCCTCGTAAGCCACCTGTCCGGAAGCAATTTCATCAATCTCGGCGCGGATAGCGCGCATTGCAGCGATAAACCGGTCAAGCTCGGCTTTATCTTCAGATTCCGTGGGCTCAACCATCAGTGTGCCCGCGACGGGGAACGATAGCGTTGGGGCGTGGAAACCGTAATCAACCAATCGCTTGGCAACATCAGTTGCCGAAACCCCAGTTTGAGCTGCAAGATCGCGCACATCCAAGATGCATTCGTGAGCAACGAGGTTATTCGCGCCGGTGTAGAGGACAGGGAAGGAATCATGAAGCTCCGCAGCGACGTAATTGGCAGCCAGGATGGCATTCGCCGTTGCGTCTTTTAGCCCCGCACCGCCCATCATGGCTATATACGCCCACGAAATCGGCAGCACACCAGCTGAACCGTACATGGCACCGGAGATCGGAACCCCTGTATTGGTGGGGGTTTCTTCGTATGGGTTGGTTTCCGTGGCGTCGGTAGGCAGGAATGGAATCAAATGCTCCCGCACCGCCACAGGGCCAACGCCCGGCCCACCACCGCCATGCGGAATGGTAAAAGTCTTGTGCAGGTTGAGGTGCGATACATCGCCACCGAATACACCAGGCTGGGCGATACCAGCAAGCGCATTGAGGTTAGCGCCGTCGATGTAGACTTGTCCGCCAACTTCATGCACCTTTGCACACACGTCGCGAACCGTATCCTCGAAAACTCCGTGCGTTGACGGGTAAGTGATCATGATTCCCGCCACATGGTCGCGGTGTTTTTCCAATTTGGCATCCAGATCCGCCACGTCAATGGAACCATCTGCGGCGGTAGCGACAACAACAACCCGCAGATGCGCTAGGGTGGCGGAGGCCGCATTGGTGCCGTGTGCGGATTGTGGGATCAAAATGATGTCACGTTGATCGTCGCCACGCGACAAGTGATAGCGGCGGATAGCCAAAAGGCCAGCTAATTCGCCCTGCGAACCTGCGTTAGGCTGTACAGACACCTTGGCGTAACCGGTGATCGCGGAAAGCCAGTCCTCCAATTCAGCAATAAGTTCCAGCCATCCCTTAGTGAATCTCTCCGGAGCATAGGGGTGGATATTGGCGAATTCCGGCCAGGTGATCGGTTCCATCCCAGTAGTCGGATTCAGCTTCATGGTGCACGAACCCAGCGGAATCATCGTGCGATCCAGCGCTAAGTCTTTGTCCTTGAGCGCTCGCAGGTAGCGCAGCATTTGGGTTTCCGAGTGCACGGAATCGAAAATCGGGTGCGACAGGGTGGCATCGGTGCGTACTAATCCAGCCGGGAATTCGCGTCCGGTGCGGTCCGCTGGGGCGTCGACAAGCGAAGCTCCGAATGCGGCAGCAAGCTTTTCGACGTCCGCAACCTCGGCGTCCTCACCGAACGCGACCGAAACCTTATCCGCACCAATCGGGCGAACCAAATAGCCCTCTTCCGCCAACTGATCCGTAATTGCCTGCGCAGCACCCGGTACCACAACGGTGACGGTGTCGAAGAAACTCTGGTGAGCGATCGTGCCACCGGATGCCTCAATCGCGTGGGCGAACCGGCTCGCCAAATCGTGAACCCGCTGCGCAATCGCCTTCAACCCCTCAGGGCCGTGCCATACCGCATACATTGAGGCACACACCGCTAACAACGCCTGCGCGGTGCAAATATTAGACGTCGCCTTTTCGCGACGAATGTGCTGTTCCCGGGTCTGCAGCGCCAATCGGTATGCTGGATTCCCAGCGGCATCTACCGAAACACCAACGATACGGCCCGGAAGCTGCCGCTTTAACGCATCGGTGACTGACATGAACGCCGCGTGTGGCCCGCCGAAAAACAGCGGAACGCCGAAGCGCTGCGAAGAACCAACCGCAATGTCTGCCCCCAACGAACCAGGGGAGGCCAGCAACTGGAGTGCGAGCAAATCGGTAGCAACAGCGGCTAACCCGCCCTTTGTGTGGATATCCTCAATTATTGGGCGGATATCTTTAACATCGCCTTCAGTTCCAGGATATGCAAGCACCACACCGACGATGTTTTCACCAACCAAACCCGCACTAAGCTCTGTGATTTCTACTTCCAGCCCAATAGCACGTGCCCGTTCCGAAGCAACACCTAATACCTGGGGGTGTAACCGCTGGTCCAAAATAACCCGGTTGCCTTTCTTATTCACCCGGGCCATCAAGCCCACGGCCTCAGCAACTGCGGAAGCCTCGTCAAGTAATGAGGCATTCGCAACCGGAAGCCCAGTCAATTCAGAGATCATCGTCTGGAAATTCAGCAACGCTTCAAGTCGGCCTTGCGAAATCTCAGGCTGATAGGGGGTATAGGCGGTGTACCAGCCTGGGTCTTCCACAACGTTGCGACGAATGACCGGTGGGGTAATGGTTCCGTAGTAGCCCTGACCATAAAACGGCTTGAGAACAACATTGCGGTTAGCATACGACCTCAGCCGGGTAAGCGCCTCAGTTTCGCTTAACGCTGGGCCAATCGCAGGGGGTTGATCAGAGCGAATATCGCTAGGAACAGCGGCGTCAACCAGAGCATCGATGGTTGGGTAGCCAAGCCGGGCAAGCATCGCCACCCTTTCCGACTCATCAGGGCCTATATGTCGGTCACGAAAACTGGACAAGGAAAGTGGTTGCGTCATGGTGGCGACGGTCTCCTTTAGCAATTCATGGGCATAACGCTCACAATGGTACGTGATAGAGATCATTATGCCACGGCTTTATCGCCACCATCGCACAATGGTGGACGATGCTCAACTTGCTGGCATAGCCAGCTGAAATACGCCTGACTGGGTGCATAAAACTAACCACACACAGTGTCTGGCTTAGCCCACATCCCTGCTGAAAAGTTTGGGGGTTAGGTACCTCACTTAGCTATCCTGCGGGAAGTAACTGGTGCAGGCACTAACGAGGCAACTCGACCTATCCGGGGTGTGGTGGTTGGTCACGTGGTTTTTCGGAGAGAAAGGTCGAGTTGCGGTACGAACCCCAGCCAGCAAAACACGAAAAGGTCGGTGTCACACAGTGTGACACCGACCTTCGGGTAACTAGCTATGCCAGGTTAGAGTGCAAGATCATCTGCGAAGTTTGCGGTTTCTAGCCGATCCTTGATGGTGGTGGTGAAGCGGCCAGCATCAGCGCCGTCTACCACCTGGTGGTCGTAGGTAAATGGCATGTAGCACATCTGTCGGATAGCGATGGCGTCTACTCCATCCTCAGTCACAACCACGGCACGCTTTTGAATAGCGGCAGTTCCTAGAATGCCAGCCTGTGGTGGAACCAAGATCGGGGTGTCGGACAACGCACCTTCGGAACCAATGTTGGTGATGGTGAAAGTAGCGCCCATCAGATCCTGTGGCTTGAGTTTATTGTTCCGTGCCCGATCGGCAAGATCAACAATCGCCTGGGCGATCTCTGGGAAGGTAAGCTCCTGGGCCTTGTGAATGACCGGGGTGAGCAGGCCGCGTGGGGTGTCAACCGCGATAGCGACGTTCACATCAGCGTGGTAGGTCATTTCCTTGGTCTCGGCGTTGTAGGACGCGTTGACGTTCGGGTGAGAAACCAAGGCTTCAACGGCAGCCTTAACAAAGAATGGCAGGTAAGTGAGATTCACACCGTACTTCTGCTGGAAGGCTGGCTTGGATTCCTTACGCAGCTCCGCAATCTTGGTCATGTCGACCTCTTGCAGGTGGGTAAGCTGCGCGGAAATTTGAAGTGCTTCCACCATCTTTGCAGCGGTGATCTCACGGATCCGGTTCACCTTAGCGGTGGTGCCGATCAAGGCAGCCTTCTCTGGATCAACCGACTTGGTGGACCAGTTTGCCCGCGGGCCAGAATCCACAGGTGCTGAAGATTCCGCCGGTGCTTCACCGTTGGCCGCGGCAAGAACGTCCTGCTTACGGATGCGGCCACCGATACCGGTTCCGGTGATCTTGGTCAGATCAACCCCGTGCTTTTCGGCAAGCTTGCGAACCAGTGGTGTGACATACGGCAGGTTCTCGCCCGAAGCAGCGGGCTTTTCTTGCTTTTCGACCTTTGCTGCTGGCGCTTCTTCTTTCGCTACCGGTTCTGCTGGTGCTGGGGTTTCTTCCGCTGGTGTGGCTGTTTCGACCTTGGCGGCTGGTTCTGCTGGTTCGGGGGTTGGTTCCGTTGGTGCGGCTGGTTGTGCGTTCTTGTCGCCGATGCGGACGATGACTTCGCCGACGTCGACGGTGTCGTCTTCGTTGAAGAGGATTTCCAGGATGGTTCCAGCTACTGGGGATGGGACTTCGGTGTCGACCTTGTCGGTGGAGACTTCCAGGAGTGCTTCGTCTACTTCGACGGTGTCGCCGACGGACTTGAGCCACTGGGTAATGGTGCCTTCGGTTACTGATTCGCCGAGTTCGGGCATAACCACGTCGGTAGCGGCACCGGTTGCTGCTGGTGCTGGGGTTTCTTCCGCTGGTGCTGGGGTTGGTTCCGTTGGTGCGGCTGGTTGTGCGTTCTTGTCGCCGATGCGGACGATGACTTCGCCGACGTCGACGGTGTCGTCTTCGTTGAAGAGGATTTCCAGGATGGTTCCAGCTACTGGGGATGGGACTTCGGTGTCGACCTTGTCGGTGGAGACTTCCAGGAGTGCTTCGTCTACTTCGACGGTGTCGCCGACGGACTTGAGCCACTGGGTGATGGTGCCTTCGGTTACTGATTCGCCGAGTTCGGGCATAACCACGTCGGTTGCTGCTGGTGCTGGGGTTTCTTCCGCTGGTGCGGCTGTTTCAACCTTGGCGGCTGGTTCCGCTGTGGCTTCTGGTTCTGCTGGAGCAGATTCAGAGGCAGGAGCCTCGCCCTCTTCGCCGATAATCGCAATAACTTCGCCCACGTCAACGGTGTCGTCTTCTTGAGCGCGGATCTCCAATAGAACACCGGCCACTGGGGAAGGGACCTCTGTGTCAACCTTGTCGGTGGAGACTTCTAACAGGGGTTCGTCTACCGAAACTGTGTCACCGACGGACTTTAGCCACTGGGTAATTGTGCCTTCGGTTACTGATTCGCCCAGTTCGGGCATCACAACGGAGTGCGCCATTGTTGTCATGACTCCTAGTAAATCTTGTTGTGGAAAGTCTTAATACCTTTAAGAGAGTACCTGCTTTGCGCTCATAATGTGACTTTCGAGGTAAAGGAAAAGAATTTTTCCCCCTACAATTGTTAGCTGTGTTCAATTTCTTTGGCCGCAAAGGCACCAAATCTAACCTTAAACCCGCACGTGGGCCGGGTGAAACGGTCCGGGAAGCGGATTTAGCGTATTTGAAACAATGGGTGGTCGATCATGCGATTGTAGAAGCTTTTGTGGAGCCGGAAACCCTCGTGAATGAAATGTCCGTTGTGCTTGTTGATGTCACCGGAGACTTCACCCGGCGCCGGATAGGTGGCCCTAAAGGAATCGATGTCATTGCCAAAGAACTAAACGTACCAATCTACGATGTCGAAGAAACCGGCTACCCCCAACGCATGCGGGAAAAAATTGAGCGCGACCGAATTTTGCGGAAACGGGAAGAACAGCGATTACGACGCGAGAAGTTCGAACGGGGAGAATACTAAAACCAGCTGTCCACCGCTGAAGAAAAACAGTGGTGGACAGCTGGTTTAGTCCCTGATCCAGGCGGTGGAGGGACGTCGAAAAGCTATCACAGCGATTCTAAGAACGCCACGAAGGTACGGACGGGAACGCCAGTTGCCCGCATCGGGGTGTAGCCGTAGGCGGCGCTGGTATTAAACGACGGGCCAGCAATATCAACGTGAGCCCAAGTGATCGACTCACCCACGAATTCTTTCAAGAAGCAACCGGCTGATAGCATGCCGCCGGAACGCTGCGGGGTGATATTACGTAGATCCGCGACCGGAGACTTCAACGCTTCTGTAAGTTCCTCAGGCAGCGGCATAGCCCATGCTTGTTCGCCTACTTTTTGGCCGATAGTTGCCAGCTGGGCGGCAAAGTCCGCATCACCCATGATTCCAGAGGTGCGATCGCCAAGCGCGATGATTTGTGCCCCTGTTAGCGTGGCGCAATCGATCAGGTAGTCCGGTTTTTCTTCTGACGCCAGTGCTAACCCATCGGCTAAAACTAGCCGCCCTTCAGCATCAGTATTGAGCACCTCGGTGGTGGTGCCATTGTAATGAGTGATGACATCCCCAGGGCGGAACGCTTCACCATCAGGCATATTCTCAGCGAGTGCCACCGTGACGGTAACCGCAATGTCAAGCTTCAACCGGGCAGCTGCCACTGCGGTTGCGATGACTGCGGCGGAACCACCCATGTCGGAGATCATCTGATCCATGTTTGCCCCTGGCTTCAACGAAATTCCACCAGTGTCAAACGTTATGCCCTTACCGACGAATGATACGTGCTTCTTTGCTTTTTTCGGCTGGTAGCGTAGCTGCACCAACCGTGGCTTGCGGGAAGAGCCCATACCCACCGCGAGCACACCGCCGAATCCTTGCTTGACGAGCTTCTTTTCGTCACGGACATCCACATCCAACCCGTAAGTCTTAGCGACTTCGGTGATGACAGTCGCATAGCTTTCTGGATACAGGTGCGAGGATGGCGCATTGACTAAGTCGCGGGCTAGATTAACCGCCTCGGCGGCGATGAGGCCACGTTCAAACTCATCCTTAGCTGTCTTTCCCTCACCCAAAACTGTGATGGTGGATACCGGTGTGGAGCCTGTTTCCGATTTCTGCCCAGTATAGGAATAAGCGCCCAAAACAGAACCTTCGGTGACGGGTTGGATACCGAAAATGCCTAGTGTGGTTACCGCCGTTTCCACGTCTTTCAGGGAACGGGCTGCGACAGCGCTGGCGCGACGCAGGGTTTCGTCGTCAAGCTTTTCGCTATCGCCAAGTCCCACCGCGACGATGAAATCCGCATCGACACCCTCAATCGCCGGGATCCGGGTGATTTCTTCGGCTTTTCCGGTTGCACCTACAGTGCTGAGAAGCTCCCAGATACTAACATCGATGTCTTCCGAAAACTGGCCGGAGGCTGCGAGTTCCAGTCCGTCCTCGCCTTTAAAAACTGGCACCAACAAGGCGTCGTATGCTTTGGGGAGTTTCTTAGCAAAGGTCACGGTTGTCGCCGTGCCGGTTGCAGGCAGTGAAAGTTCTTTCACAGGGATACATCCTTTCGGAAGTAAAGAAGGGGGTTAGTAACAACTCATCTAGGGTATCGAAAAGCCCTATCGGAAGTCGATGTGGCTTAAAGATGCAGCTTATAGGTTAAATTTTCCCGAATTTTTATCACTATTGTGCGGTGCTTAACACCCCCACCTGGGCAGTAACTGGCCTGTCACGGGTGCTGCGGGGGCAATAAGCGGTGTATGTTTTTCACATGGAACCGTTGAACTTCGCTATCGAAAAGACCGCCAACCCCACCCCCGCGACCGAACTTGCTGAGATTCTTTCCGACCCTGGTTTTGGCAAGCACTTCACCGACCATATGGTCACCATCGACTGGGATGCGGAACGCGGCTGGCATGACGCGAAAGTTATCCCGTACCAGCCATTAGTTTTCGACCCGGCCACCAGCGTTTTCCATTATGGCCAGGCGATCTTCGAGGGGATCAAGGCATACCGGCACGCCGACGGCCAGATCAAGACGTTCAGGCCGGAAGATAATGCCGAGCGCTTCCAGCAATCGGCCCGCCGGTTGGCAATGCCGGAGCTGCCAACCGAGCTGTTTATTGAATCGTTGAAGCAGTTGGTCACCATCGATAGCCAGTGGGTCCCCGCAGCAGGCGGCGAAGAATCCCTATATTTACGGCCAGTAATGGTGGCGACTGAACCAACACTCGGGGTACACCCATCGGCAAGCTATAAGTATTTCGTTATAGCTTCGCCTGCCGGTGCGTATTTCAGCGGCGGGATTAAACCGGTATCCGTCTGGCTTTGCGACGAATTCGTGCGCGCCGCTCCCGGTGGCACCGGTGCCGCCAAGTTCGCCGGAAACTACGCTGCTTCACTTCTGGCCCAAGCGCAGGCGGCGGACAAGGGCTGCGACCAAGTGGTGTGGCTTGACGCCCACGAACACAAGTACGTCGAGGAAATGGGCGGCATGAACTTGATGTTCGTCTACGGAAATTCTGACACCCCCACCATCGTCACCCCGCAGCTTTCCGGTTCGCTGCTTCCCGGTGTTACCCGTCGCTCTTTGCTACAGGTCGCGGCGGACCTGGGGTACACGGTGGAAGAGCGGTTATTCTGCACCGATGAGTGGCGGGAGGCTGTCGCCACCGGAGACATCACCGAAACCTTTGCCTGCGGTACCGCCGCCGTCATTACTCCGGTTGGTTCGGTGAAGTCCAAGGACGGTGAATTCACCATCAATAACAATGAACCGGGCCCAATTACGCTGAAGATGCGGGAACACCTCACTGGCATCCAGCGTGGCAGCATCCCCGATCAGCACGGCTGGCTCGTTGACCTTTCATAGCGTGACGGCAGGTATATGACAGCAGGCGAAATGTGGGAGTTCCTCAGCCCCACGCAGTCACGTGCCACCAACGAGTACTACAGGCAGTGGTTAGGCCGCGACCTGGTCGTGATTGCCCGGCGAATTGATTGCGACGATGCAGTCTGCGTCCCGCGCGGACGCAACGAACCGGTGTATCTCATTCACGAACACTGCGATCCCGACTGGGCTGAGCTGTACCGGTGGGACACTCGCGCCGAATTTGAAGAACTGTTGGCCGAAGGTGAAACCGCCTGGCAAAAATTCCAGGAAGGCTAAGCACCCAAGAAGTGAGTAACAGCGGTGGCGCGACGAGATTTAACTAGTGGCACCACCATTTTTAGAACACAGCGGATGAATAAACTAAACCTGGCAATTGGGTTTCTGGTCGTAGGGATCGTTTCTTTGGTACTTTCCATGATTGCCGCCGGAATCGATTATCGCCTGATGGAACACGAATACCTCGTGTGTAGTACACCCCAATGGGTTCTTATTTGGAACGTAGTTTCGCTAATTAGTGTTGTCGCAGCCGCATCGACAACAATCGCCGTGCTTCTACATGGGCGGCTGAAGCGTCGAAAAGCTCAGCGTTGACAACCCCTCTAAAGTTTTACAACTGTTCGTTATCTTACACGTGTAAACTTTGCCCATCCGGTTCAGCAAGTCGCCTTCTTGAATGAGGCAGATTTCTATCATTCCCCCATGGTCGTAAGTGATGACTCAGGTATCCAGGCACCGTTTTAAGCTTTATCGTCACAGCACTGCGGAAAGGATGATGCCGATCAACGCGGCACAAAGGCTGGTACAGATTTCGGTGATAAAACCACAGGTGTCGCCATTAAGACCGGAGAACCGCTTGCTGCAATGGCGGGCGAGTATGATCGCCACGATAATGGCGAAGATCAAACAGCACAGGTAGCCTACTAAACCAATCGTCAGCGGGATACCTGCAACCAATAAACACCCAGTGGCCAAAAGGAAGCTTGCCAACGACCACGCGACAATCGCTTTAGTGCGCACGGTACCGATAACCAACGCGGCGAAACCCGTGGGCTTCATTGGATTAAAACCCCGCCAGGCACCCACCATTGTGCAAATCCGGCCGACGACGGGAATTACCGCGATCACCGGTGCAACGCCAGCATCGGTAATCGCGGCGATTGCCGCAATCTGAAGTACAAGGGCAAGCAGCGCGCCAGCCATGCCAATCAAACCCGCGTGCGGATCGGCCAAAATCTCCCGCGCTTTGGCAGGTTCGGCATAGGAACCGAGCGCATCGCCGACGTCGGCAAGCCCGTCGATGTGCATGAACCGATTGAATAGCTGCCAACCAGCAACCACTAGCACCCCGATGAGAAACCCAGGAGTTCCAATACTATGAAGCCCCACCGCTAGCAATGCACCCATGACACCAACAAAAATTCCCACTATGGGCAAGCTGTTCATGACACGGGTACCAGTGATCCGGTCGAATGCTGATGCACCAGTTACTGGCAGGATCGTCATCCAACTCAGTGCGGTCAACGGGCCCTCGATAATTGCTGGGCCGTGTTCGCCGGGAACGAAGTGGGCTTTATCCGACATGGTTGTTTCCGTTTGTTAAACAGGGGAGTTAGGCGAACCGGTCGTCGGGAACCGCATCGGCACCGGAAACCTGGGCTGAATCGAAGGTCGCCATGTCGGCCATGATATTTGCCGCCATGCGCATCAACGGAAAAGCGGCGGCAGCACCGGAGCCCTCACCCAGTCGAAGACCAAGGGTGAGCAGCGGTTCTAAACCCAAATATGTCAGGGCAAATTCGTGGGCTGGTTCGGCGGATTGGTGCCCGGCTTGCATCCATTTACGAGCACCAGGGGCGAGTTTGTCTGCCAATATCGCAGCGGCAGTAACCACAACCCCGTCCAGCAAGATTGGGGTGCGACGCACAGCAGCCTGGGCGATGAACGCCGCCATCGCGGCTAATTCCGGCGACGTGACCTTGCGCATGATCGCTAGCACGTCACCTTTGTCCTCGCGAGCCCTAAACATCGCGTCGCGTACCACCGCCACTTTGCGTTTCCATCCCTCGTCATCAATTCCGGAACCCCGGCCAGTAACAACCACCGGTTCGTGATTTGTTAACAAACCAATTATGACCGCAGACGGAGAAGTGTTGCCGATTCCCAGGTCGCCAGCCATAAGGAAGTCTGCACCAGCATCGATTTCCTCATCGGCGATGCGCTTACCCACCTCAATCGCGTGCCGCAATTGCTCCTGCGACATGGCATCCTCGACATCAATCCGCCCGCAACACCGCATCACCCGCTCAGGGCCGGTGGCGTCGTGGTCGAGGGAAATATCGGCCACCCGAATGCCGATACCGGAGTCCTGCGCAATGGCGTTGACGCCCGCACCTCCGGCGTTAATATTCGCTGCCATCTGAATCGACACTTCTCTGGGGTAAGGTGAAACGCCATGCGCTGAAATTCCGTGGTCACCGGCGAAAACTACCAACCTAGGTTGGGTGATTTTCTTCGGCGGCACCTGACCTTGGCAAGCGGAAAGCCATACACCGAGATCTTCCAAGCGCGACAACGCGCCGGTTGGTTTGGTCAACGTTAACTGGTACTCCCGGGCCTTAGCTGCGCTTTCAGCGTCGGGTGCTTGGATCTGTGGGAAAAAATCGGAAGGCTGCATGGCAGTCATGGCTTTCTTGTGAAGTGATTGGTTATTAAAAAATATACGTAAACCGCCAGCCGCATCATTTTCCATCGCTGGTGGTTGGGGAGCCGGTGATAACTACAGGTTAATGTTTAAGCCATAACACTTGGCCTGCGATAACGAATGCCACTTGTTCGCACGTCTTGGCGATAGCGGCATTCAACGCCCCAATTTCATCGCGAAACAGCCGTCCTGCCCGGTGTTCTGGAATAATCCCCATGCCCACTTCCGGGCTGACCATAATCAGATCCCGGTCGGCAGGGAAAGCTGCGACTGTCGAGACTAAGGCATCAATTTCAGCTGCGATGGTGCCGCGCGGTAGCTCCCACGCTTGTCGACGATCAATGGTGTGCGTCAACCAGGTACCTAAGTCGTCGACAAGCACGGTTGCCTGCGGCGGATCGGCTAAAACAGTTACAGCGTCTGTGGTTTCTTCTGTCTCCCAATTGGGCGGGCGGCGGCGGCGATGCTGGGCGATGCGCTGGTCAAAATCAGTATCCCCAGGCCACGGTCGAGCTGTTGCTACATATATGCAGTCGGCGGTTCCGACTAACTTTTCCGCGAAAGCTGATTTACCAGAGCGGGCACCGCCTAACACGAGAGTACGCACGAAGCCGCCTTACATTATTTGACGATATCGCCGATTTCGACCTTTGGTTTTGGCGTGCGCCAACGTCGAGGTTGTGATGCGCGGCCAAATGCATAGAAACCGATGGCATAACCATTCTCAGTGGTATTGGGGAATTTCTCGCGAACCGCACGGGAAGCGGCCCGTCCCAACATGACAGCCTCGGCGAAGAACACCAGCATGATCAACATTGCCACGATGGAAACAATGTTGGAGATGCTGGGATAACTGGTGGAAACCATCATGACTAGCAGTAATCCGATGGCAAACGGCATGACATACGAATTAAGGTGCCGCTTGGAATCAACCAAATCCCGCACAAATGCCCGCTCTGGCCCCTTATCACGGGGTAGGAGATAGCGTTCGTCGCCGGAGTCCATACCCCGTTGGGCAGCGCGTTGCCGTTGCTTGCGGGCTTCTTTCTGTTCGGCTTTATACGCTTTCCACTCCGCATTGGACATAGATGCTTTTAGCTCTTTACGACGCTTGCGAGATTCTCCCAACGATTCAGCTGGGGTAAACCGTGACTCAAAGCTGCCTGAATGCGTTTGGGCCTGTTTACGCTTCGGGGTGGCGTGGCCTTTCTTAGGGGTATAGGCCTTCGACTGCCTAGCACCGGTTGAAGTTGATTCGGTCGCGGTGGTTTCGCTGGAGGTTTCGTGTGGTTCCACAGACTTTGATTGAGAAGGTTTCACGACAACCAGAGTACCCAGAACCCCAAATAGGAAACAATGCGGCGGATTGCGAAAATGTATCCATATCGGTTACCTAAAAAAGAGAACGATGGTAAATATATCGACGGTGAGGGTATTAAAACCAAAGCTAAAGCGAGTAATCTTTAGATGAGTTAGCCGCAGCGACTTTAAAGGTGCATAATGGTGCCCAAGCACTTTTATGTGTTGAAGCATTTTATAAGGAGCATAAATGACAACCCCAACAACTAATACAGGCGTTATCGTTACCCCGGAAGCCGTCGCTAAGGCTAAAGCATTGATCGCGCAGGAGGAAGACGGCGATAAGTATTTCCTGCGGCTGGCTGTAGCTGCTGGTGGTTGCGCTGGTCTGCAATATCGGTTGGAGTTCCAAACCGAGCTCTTAGACGGCGATAAAATCGACGATTACGATGGTCTGCGTTTTGTCGTAGATAAGAAGAGTGTTCCATTCCTCATGGGGGCTACCGTGAAGTTTGAAGACACCCTCCAGTCCTCTGGTTTTGCCATAGAAAATCCAAATGCGACTGGTTCCTGCGCCTGCGGCGATTCGTTTAACTAAAACCGCACTAAAAAGCGTCGAAAAGCAACGTGTTATGCTTTTCGACGCTTTTTAGCTTTTCGACGCCGCCCGTGCGTCTTTAGTTACAGATACACCGGATAGTCGCGCTCTTCGATACCAGGGTCGATACGCTTTTCCTCGAAAATACCGTGCCACACCATGAACGCCAGCACGGTCCACAGCCGCCGGGAATGGTCGCTGACCTGATTGCGATGCTCATGCAGCATCTCTAGTACGGCTTTCTTATCAAAGATATCCTCAGTCTGTGATGCATTGATCGTGTCCTGCGCCCAACCGAATAGCTCATCACCAGCCAGCCAGTGCCTCATCGGCACCGGGAATCCCAACTTCTTTCGATGCAACACATGGCCGGGAACGATTTGTTCCATCGCCTTACGCAATGCGTATTTCGTGGTGCCATTGGCGATCTTCAAGTCATGCGGAATGGTTTCTGCCACCTCGAAAACCACCTTATCTAAGAACGGTACCCGAAGTTCCAAGGAGTGAGCCATATTGATCTTGTCCGCCTTGACCAAAATATCGCCTCGCATCCAGGTGAACAGATCCAGGTGTTGCATTCGGGCAACTGGATCCATGTGGACGCTTTGGGCGTAGATCGGCGCGGTCACCTCACGGTGGTCCCATTCCCGCTTAGCCCACGGGATAACCCGTTGCATTTGCTCAAAGTTGAAGGAACGCGCATTGCCGTAATAACGATCCTCCATGGTCATGGAACCGCGCTCAAGCAGCGACTTACCCTTCATACCCTCCGGCAGAACCTGGGACAGACGGTTTAGTCCCTTACGTAGTGGCGAAGGAACATAGTCAAACGGCTTTAGTGACAGCGGCTCTTTATAAATGGTGTAGCCGCCAAACAATTCGTCGGCTCCTTCACCTGAGAGCACAACCTTGACGTGCTTGCGGGCTTCCTGGGCGACGAAGAACAGCGGAACCAACGACGGATCGGCGACCGGATCATCCAGATACCACATGATCTTTGGGATCGCGTCTGCGTATTCCTCCGGGGAGACAATTTTGACGATGTGCTCGACGCCGATCGCCGCAGCGGATTCGGCGGCAACGTCGACCTCTGAGTAGCCTTCGCGCTCAAAACCAGTGGTGAAGGTGAGTAAATCCGGGTTATGGCGCTTTGCAAGGGTGGCAATAGCGGTGGAATCGATGCCTCCGGATAAGAAGGAACCAACGGTTACGTCGGCACGCATGTGCTTTTCGACGCTGTCCTCCAACGCCCGAGCAATCCGATCAAACAAGTTTTGTTCCTTGTTTTTCGGTACATGCTGCGCCGGGAACTGAGGCCGGAAATACCGAGTTTGTTTGACTTCACCTCCGATAGAAACAGTCGCGGTGCAACCGGATTCTAGCCGACGGATCCCGCTATGCAGGCTTTCTGGCTCCGGAACGTACTGCAAATCGATGTAATGCTCGATGGCGCGTTTATCCAACGCAAGTTCAAGGCCAATGGCATCAGCCATTTCCAAAATGCACTTCTTTTCCGAAGAAAACACCGTTCCGGCTGCGGTGGTGGCGTAATAAAGAGGCTTAATCCCGAACTGGTCGCGAGCGAGAAACAGTTTCTCTTCAACGCTGTCCCAAATGGCAATGCCAAACATGCCGCGCAGATGCCGCACCACATCTGCACCCCAATGGTGGAAACCAACAACGATAGGTTCGCCATCACCGGAAGTATTGAAGGTGTAGCCTAACTTGCCGAGCTCATCGCGCAACTCAATGTAGTTATAAATTTCACCGTTGAAGGTCATCGCGTAACGATCAGGATTTTCCGGCGGCCCCCACCTCAGCGGCTGGTGAGAATGCTCCAGGTCGATAATGGACAGTCGATTGAAGCCGAAGACTGCATTGTCGTCGTGCCAGCTGCCAGCCTCATCAGGCCCACGATGTCGCATACAAGGCAAGGCCTTTTCGATAGCCGGCACAAAGCGGGCCGCGTCTGCATTGCTGGTCAGCATGCCTAGAAGTCCACACATGGTAAGTGGAATCCTCCTTTATCAAGGATCAAGATTGTCCAATACGGTTTCCGATCAACAGTACTCCCAAAACCTCAGGTTGAACATCTTTGCCACACGGCGGTTAACCGGATGGAAAGTGGGGGTAACTTCCGGCGAAAATTGTGGGCATACGAAAGATGGATAACCAATCGTGAAATTGTGAGATGGGTTACATTGCAAAGTGAACCGGGCGGAAAATATGCGCTAAATGTCACGGAAACTCGGGAATTTCCCAGTAAGGAACCCTTGTATTGAGCAAGGATTGAGAAAACCTAAAAAGAGTAAAAAATAATAAAGTTCCTGAATCGACCCGAATATGCGCTATCCTGCGAAGATAGACGTGGGCGTATTGCAGGCAGGTAAATGTAGGCAGATGTCCAAAGAAAACTAGTGTGTAAAGGAAGGCAGACGCGCGTGGAACAGCAGCACAAGCGTGGCTTTGGTCGCAAAACATTGCTCAGCGGTGTTTTGGCTCTAGGTGCTACGGCTCTCGCAGGATGTGACGTGGCAGCACCAGAAGGTGCGTTGGGTTGGTTCCTGGGAATGGGCTGGCCAAAGGGCATTACTCCAGAAGCAACCGCAATGTACAACTTCTGGGTCTGGGTATGGGTCGTTGCATGGATCATTGGTTTCATCATGTGGGGCCTGTTTATTTACGGCATGTTCGCGTGGTCCGCTAAGCGGGCAAAGAAAGCGGGTAAAGACGAATTCCCGCGTCAAACCCAATACAACATCCCAGTTGAATTGGTGTTGACCATCATGCCGATCCTTATTGTCATGGGATTATTCTTCTTCACCGTCCAGACCCAGGACAAAGTTACCGCCTTGGACAAGGATCCAAAGGTTGTCGTTGACGTCACCGCTTACCAGTGGAACTGGAAGTTCGGCTATCAGGCGGTATCTGGCGATCTTACTGTCGACGGAAAGGACTACGACGGTAAGGATGCTGAGCGTCAAGCACAGGCCGAAGCCTCCAAAGTTGACCCTAACGGCAACAACCCAATCAATGGGCGTTCTAAGTCCGACTACTCTTACCTTCACTTCGACAAGATTGAAACTGTTGGCACTACGGAAGAAATTCCAGTTTTGGTCGTTCCTTCCCAAACGCCAATCGAATTCCAGCTTGCCTCGGCGGACGTAAGCCACTCGTTCTGGGTGCCTGAATTCCTTTTCAAGCGGGACACCTATGCGCACCCAGAGGTCAACAAGCAGGAACGCCGATTCCAGATTGAAGCAATCGAAGAAGAAGGCGCTTTCGTTGGTCGCTGTGCTGAAATGTGCGGTACCTACCACGCGATGATGAACTTTGAACTTCGGGTCGTTTCGCCAGAGAATTTCGGAAAGTACATCGACTTCCGTACAAAGAACCCACAAGCTACAAATGCTCAGGCTTTGGAGCACATTGGTGAGGCTGGCTACGCTACTTCGACCGCACCGTTCAATTCCAACCGTGACACCCGTGACGGCGACAATGCTGTCGATAACCACAAGGCTTAAGTTTTAAGGAGGTAAAAGGAACATGCGCGCAACAGCAAAAATTATGTACAGTATGGCGGCCTTCCTCGGGGTCATGTCTGTGCTCTACTTCCTGGGAACTATGTACCTGGATGACACCGGTAACCTTTACGTTGACGGTGGCGGTTCATTTAACTTCGAATGGGCTGGCGGGGTTTCCCTCATCCTGGCTACCGCATTGGCCTTGATGCTCGGTGGTTATCTTCACTTCACTGAAAAACGCATTGATGTGTTGCCAGAGGATTGGGAGGAAGCGGAGATTGCTGATGGAGCCGGAACCCTCGGTTTCTTCTCTCCATTCTCCATCTGGCCAGCTGCCATGTCCGGCGCGGTAGCGGTTCTAGGCTTCGGTATCGTATTCATGCATTACTGGATGATCGCACTAGGTGCCGTGCTGCTGATCTACACCACCACCATGCTGAACCTGCAATATGGTTTGCCAAAGGAAAAACACTAAAGTCTTTGGTTAGCGTCTAGCTTTCTTAGCTGCCCTGCGGATATTTTCGCGGGGCAGCTTTTTGCGTCGGATGGAGACGGTATAAAGTTCCCGAATGCTAAAAAATGTTTTTTAAGGGGTGGGAAAAGGGACTTCTACAACTAAAAGACGAGGTAGGAGAGGGGCAAACGAAAGTTGGAGGCCAGCTGAAACGGCGGGAAATATCATGTGATATAACTCACGAAGGTTTTTTGGTGAATGTGTGGAAAAATCAGCTTCGCTATGGGGCAAAGTTGCTACATGGAATCCCAGCTTTGGTATCGTGCGGCAATGACCTGCGATTTTTCTAACGTCGGATAAAAACTAAAAAAGTTCCCGATGAATATTGCACCATTTTTTACCGGATAATGGTGGGGGAGGGGAATGGGCGGTGCCTAAGCCACGTAAAAAATAAGGGGGCATGACGTGACTTAAGGAGCGTGAACAGACATACTAGATAGCGTGACGAGCGCAATTGGAAACCCAGATATGGCAGCAACACCTCGTGTTGCGGCACTGAACCGACCAAACATGGTCAGTGTCGGCACGATTGTGTTCCTGTCCCAGGAATTAATGTTCTTCGCCGGCCTGTTTGCGATGTACTTCACATCTAGAGCCAACGGTCTTGGAAATGGCTCATGGCAAGAAGGGGCGGATCATCTCAATGTGCCTTACGCATTTGTGATTACCGCTATCCTGATTTCCTCCTCTATCACGGCACAATTCGGTGTCTTCGCCGCAGAGCGTGGTGATTTGTTCGGCTTGCGTCGCTGGTACACACTAACGATTCTCCTCGGTTCCGTGTTCTTGATTGGACAGGCCTACGAGTACTACCACTTGGTGGAACACGGCCTCACCATCCCAAGCAGCGTCTACGGCTCCACCTTCTATATCACCACCGGATTCCACGCAGCACACGTTTTGGCGGGTGTTCTTGGGTTCGTAGTGATCCTGCTGCGAATCGCGAAGTCGAAATTTACGCCGGCTCAAGCTACAGCGGCAATGGTGGTGTCGTATTATTGGCACTTCGTTGATGTTGTGTGGATCGGCTTGTTCATAACCATTTACTTCATTCAGTAGGCCGTATCGGCCAAACGGAAGGCATGTCCTTACCTATATGGCCTACAGCCCTTCACTTTCCATGATCGAGATAAAAGGAAAATGATGGATACCAACCCCCAGACTCCCGAAGTGGTCGATTCGGCCGCCTCGGCACGCAAGGCTAAGAATGCGAAGTCGCGCCGCAAGGTGCGCCGCACGCTAGCTGGCGCGCTAGCGCTTGCCCTTGGTCTCACTGGCGCAGGAATTTTAGTCAACGCGATCACTCCAGATGCGCAGGTCGCTACCGCGCAATCCGATGAACAGGCAATGATCCAAGAGGGCAAGACCCTATACGACACTGCTTGCATCACATGTCACGGTGCCAACCTACAAGGTGTGGAGGATCGTGGCCCATCGCTGATTGGTGTCGGCTCTGGCGCTGTATATTTCCAGGTGCATTCTGGACGTATGCCGATGCTGCGTAATGAGGCACAGGCTGCTCGTAAAACCAAGCGGTACAACGAGGCTGAGACTCTGGCGATCGCTGCATACATCGCCGCAAATGGTGGTGGCCCAGAAATCGTTTACAACGAAGACGGCACCATCGCTCAGGAAAGCCTACGTGGTTCTCACTACGACGGAAAGATTGACCCAGCGGACGTCGCCCGTGGTGCGGATCTATTCCGGTTGAACTGTGCATCCTGCCACAACTTCACTGGTCGTGGTGGCGCATTGTCTTCCGGTAAGTACGCTCCGGTTCTGGACCCAGCGAATGAGCAGGAAATTTATCAGGCTATGCTCACTGGCCCACAGAACATGCCAAAGTTCTCTGACCGTCAACTATCTGCTGACGAGAAGAAAGACATCATTGCTTTCATCAAGTCCGCTAAAGAAACCCCATCCCCTGGTGGCTGGAGCCTAGGAGGACTTGGCCCGGTTGCTGAGGGTATGTTTATGTGGCTTGTCGGAATTGTGGTCCTTGTGGCCGCTGCTCTGTGGATTGGATCGCGCTCATGAGCAA
Source organism: Corynebacterium mustelae (assembly GCF_001020985.1). Lineage (NCBI taxonomy): Bacteria > Bacillati > Actinomycetota > Actinomycetes > Mycobacteriales > Corynebacteriaceae > Corynebacterium > Corynebacterium mustelae. The sequence goes on along the minus strand of NZ_CP011542.1, from coordinate 2,438,915 downwards.
TAACAACGAAAAGAAATACACTGCCAAAGAGCTGAACTCCATGACCAATGAAGAGCTCGCTCGGCTTGGCACTCAGCTCGACGATGTCACGGTTGCGTACCGCAAGGAACGGTTCCCAATCGCAAACGACCCGGCTGAAAAGCGTGCTGCCCGCGCGGTAGGCGTCTGGTTTGCTATCGGTATCATCTCAGCCATCGCATTTCTCGCGGTATATCTGGCTTGGCCATGGCAGTATAAGGGTCTAGGCGACGACGGCCTGTGGCTTTATACCTTCTATACCCCATTGTTGGGTATCACCTCCGGCTTGGCCATCCTCTCGCTCGGCTTTGGTGTCGTGCTTTATGTTAAGACCATCATTCCGGAAGAAATTGCGGTTCAGCGTCGTCACGACGGCCCTTCTGAAGAAGTAGATCGCCGCACAATAGTTGCCCTACTCAACGATTCTTGGGAAACCTCGACCTTGGGTCGTCGTAAAGTTCTCAAGGGCCTGATGGGACTTGGCGGCGTACTTGCTGGATTAGTGGTTGTCGCACCGCTTGGCGGCATGGTGAAGAATCCTTGGAAGCGTGGCCAGCTAGGCATCCAAGGTGACGGCACCCTATGGACTTCCGGCTGGACCCTACACGAAGAGGGCGTCAAACTGTACTTGGGCCGCGACACTGGCGCGCTGGCAGTAAAGCATGATTCCGATTCGGGGGAGCACTATGTTACTCAAGGCGTAACCCGCCTGGTTCGGATGCGTCCCGAGGATCTTTCGGCAGCTGCAATGGAAACTGTGTTCCCGCTGCCTGCCGACGCAGTAAACGACGGCGACCTGTACGATCCACATGCTGATGTGTATGAAAACCACATGCATTCCATCCACGGCCCACGCAATGCAGTGATGCTTATCCGTCTTCGCTCCTCCGATGCGGAGAAGGTTGTTGAGCGGGTCGGTCAAGAAGATTTCCATTACGGTGATTACTACGCGTACTCCAAGATTTGTACGCACATTGGTTGCCCAACCTCCCTCTACGAGGCTCAGACAAACCGCATTCTGTGTCCGTGCCACCAGTCGCAGTTCGACGCATTGCACTACGGTAAGCCGGTATTCGGCCCAGCCGCTCGTGCATTGCCACAGCTGCCGATCACCGTTGACGAAGAGGGTTACCTCATCGCCGCAGGCAACTTCGTTGAGCCTGTCGGCCCGGCATTCTGGGAGCGTAAGTCCTAATGAGCACTAAACTCGCTGAAATCGGCAATAACATTGATTCGCGATACACCGCTGCTGCGGGTATTCGCCGACAGATTAATAAGGTATTCCCCACTCACTGGTCGTTTATGCTCGGTGAGATCGCCCTCTACAGCTTCATTATCCTGCTGTTGACTGGTGTGTACCTGACCTTGTTCTTCGACCCATCGATTACCAAGGTCATCTACGACGGCGCATACTTGCCTCTCAACGGCGTTGAGATGTCGCGGGCATACGAAACCGCCCTCAACATCTCCTTTGAAGTTCGTGGTGGACTTTTCATCCGACAGATGCACCACTGGGCGGCGCTGATGTTCATGGTTTCCATGACCGTCCATATGTTGCGTATTTTCTTCACCGGTGCGTTCCGTCGCCCACGTGAGGCTAACTGGATTATTGGTTGCGTCCTGCTGCTTCTTGGCATGGCGGAAGGCTTCATGGGTTACTCCCTGCCGGACGACCTGCTTTCCGGTGTTGGTCTGCGCATTATGTCTGCGATCATTGTTGGTCTGCCGATCATTGGTACATGGCTGCACTGGTTAATCTTTGGTGGCGATTTCCCATCTGATCTGATGCTGGACCGTTTCTACGTCGCACACGTCTTGATTATCCCAGGCATCATCCTCGGTTTGATCGCAGCGCACTTAGCGCTCGTGTGGTACCAGAAGCATACCCAATTCCCTGGCCCGGGTCGTGCTGAAAACAACGTGGTTGGTGTCCGCATCCTTCCGCTGTTCGGCATTAAGGCAGCTGCTTTCGGCCTAATCACTGCAGGTGTGCTGGCGCTGATGGCTGGCTTGACCACAATCAATGCGATCTGGAACTTAGGCCCATATAACCCAGCGCAGGTATCCGCTGGTTCTCAGCCAGATATCTACATGCTGTGGACGGACGGTGTGGCCCGTGTCATGCCTGCTTGGGAGCTCTACCTCGGTAACTACACCATCCCAGGTGCATTCTGGGTGGCCCTGCTGTGTGGTCTTATGGTCGTGGTTTTGGTTACCTATCCATTCATTGAGCAAAAGATCACTGGAGATACTGCTCACCACAATCTGTTGCAACGACCACGGGACGTTCCAGTCCGGACATCCCTAGGTGTGATGGGCATTGTGTTCTACTTCTTGGTCACCTTGTCGGGTGGTAACGATTTGTTCGCCTATCACTTCCAGGTTTCCTTGAATGCTATGACCTGGGTTGGTCGTATCGGCTTGATTGTTCTGCCACCGTTGGCCTACTTCATCACCTATCGCATCTGTATTGGCTTGCAGCGTTCCGACCGCGAGGTTTTAGAGCATGGCATTGAGACCGGTGTTATCCAGTTCTTGCCAAATGGCGCATTCATTGAAGTGCACCAGCCTCTGGGTGCGGTGGACGATCATGGTCACCCAATTCCGTTGCCATACGCTGGTGCACCAGTTCCGAAGCAAATGAACCAGCTTGGCTTCGCTGGCAGCCCAGGCCGCGGTTCCTTCTTCTCCCCAGATTCTGCGGAGATTGCTACGAAGGCAGCTCACATCGAACACGAGAACCATCGTGAAGAAGCTGAGATGCTTGAAAACCTCAATAAGGCCAACCGCGCCTCTGATGAGGAAAAGGGCTTGATTTAACGCCAAGCCATTTGCGCTCACAAACCGGCCGCCGTCCTAATTACGCAAAACAGGACAGCGGCCGGTTTTCTATGGCTACTCCTTGTTTGGCTCTATCGCGGCCATGGGTTTGTGTCGGATACAGCTGGCTGCCAGCCATTGTGGTCGTTTAGAGCGTTTCCTGCTTTATTACTTGCGGTTAGTTCTGGTTTGTTATGTAAGAAATAAGGCGGTAAAGGATTGAAAGTAGATTTGGCACGAAAGTTTGGCTGAGGTAGTCGCCTTCGATATATGGTTTTCGTCTCTTCCCGTACTCCTCTTTTATATTGCCGTTCTCGCTTTTCACCATCGCCGTTATGTATGCGAGATATATATTTACGGCCCTCGTGGCTAAGCGCTTTTATAAAGCCGCCAGCGGTTGTAATAACTCCCTACCGGCAACGACAGTTTTGTCGATGACAGTGCTTGCTTGATGGGGATTATTTGGACGAAGGTGGCAGTTCATATCACTAGGTGTTGTAGAAGTGGTCACACAGGTGCCAGTTCCCGTGCTGGGAGTTGTGTGGGTCGGAGTTGTGTGAGTTGCATCATCCGGTTGGTTAACGAACGTGTGCGTTTCGTTGTTATTGACTGAGGCGTTGTAACGCTTCCATCTTTTGGTTGATTATCGCTTAGCCTATGAATTTAGGTGCACAAATGGTCTTTTTTGTTGTTTAGATCTAGTTATCTTGTGTGCAAGGGATTTTGTGATTTAAGGGTTTTGGGTGCGCAAAAGTGGGTAAATTTGGGCCAGTTTTAGCCGAAATTACCCCTATGTGACAGAAGTCACATAAATTAAGGTTGGTCGTTTTATTCCTTAAGTGCAACTTCGCCCCTTTGGCAATTATCAATATTGATATTATTGCGTTATTGCAGGTGATAGCCATAGTCTTTTGAGGCATGTCCGATGTCTGAGGTCTGAATTGCACTAACGAAATTCTCTAATATATTTCTCAGAATGCATTGATAACAGGTTGATAACGGAAGAAAATTTGCCATTGAATGGACAGGGGTTGAAATCATTTCGTAACCTGATTGAGACAAAACAGCCAGAGAGAAAAAGCCGAACTGGTTAGAAAGGTCCCAAATAAAGAGGTTTGGGAAACCGGCTCCGGGCTAAAGCGCAACGGGAAACCGATCGCGTGGATGTAGGCGCAACAAGAGTATTGGAGATTCATTCGTGGCTAAGCACCGTCGTCAAAACAACAACGTGGTACGCAACACTGCTGCCGCAACCGCAGCAGCTGCTGTTGCGACAATGGTAAACCCGGCACAGGCTGCAGAGGTCGTCGTTCCTGGCACCGATGTTCGCTTCGAGGTTGCTGGTGTGGAGAACGTTCAGGGTCTTGCAGACGTTCCAGGTGCCAACCAGTGGATCCCATCCCTAAAGGGGCAGGGTAACGCTAACTACTCCGCAGTCGTCGAGAATCCATTTGAAGCCGTTCAGCCGGTGCAGACTCAGTCTGTCGGCGACAAGATTGTTGCAGCGGCTCGCTCAAAGATTGGCGCACCGTACGTATGGGGAGCAACTGGCCCTAACGCGTTCGACTGCTCCGGCCTGACCTCCTGGGCGTATAACCAAGTTGGTAAGCAGATTCCACGCACCTCCTATGCGCAGGCTGCACAGGGACAAAAGGTTTCCCGGGATAACCTTCAGCCGGGTGATATTGTGGTCTTCTATTCTGGTGCTTCTCACGTGGGAATCTACGCAGGTAATGGCAAGGTGGTTCATGCCGTGACTCAAGGCACCCCACTGCAAGAAGCTCCTATGTCGAATATGCCATTCCACTCTGCAGTTCGGTTCTAATCTATACCTCGATTGGCTGTCTCCTGGTACTCGGGAGGCAGCTTTTCGTATTTAACCGGGAATTATTTACTTTTTTCACATCGGTAACAGGTGACATGGGAAAGTCCAGTGGAAAGCCTTTGATGCTTTATAGTGTTTCTCGGTTTAGTGTTTGTTATCCCCCAAATCTGATAGAGGTTTATTGTGCGCGCCGCTTATCGTAGCTGTGTGGTCATTTTGGCCAGTCTTGCGTTGGTGACTGCCCCTGTGGTGTCATCTGCTGAGGATGTTGATCAGCTCATTCAGTCGATGGATGAATTGTCGCAACAGACCAGCGCTAAAAACGAGGAAGTTAAGCACCTTGAAGATGAGATCCATGTCGCAGAGGGGGAGATGGTTGGTCTTCAGGAGGCGGCCGATCACGCTACAAGTCATGCTGATGCGGTCAAGGCGCAGGAGTCGTCTTACCAAGGGGAAGTTAATCGGATCGCGTCAGCGAAATATCGGGGTGTTGTCTTAGACCCAGTTACTCAGGTGATTGGATCCGACAATCCACAAAACGCTATTGACCGGTCGGCTTATATAGCAACATTAACTTCTAAGACGGAGAATGTCGTCGATAAGCTTTTGGGCGCTACCGCCAAAGCCAACGAATCGCGTAACGAGGCTGTCCAAGCCGTAGAGGCTGCAGAATTCAAGCGCAATAGTTTGCTTGCGAAGAAAGAACAACTAGCTCGGGAACAAGAAGATCTAAAAGTGAAGATCGAAGAGGTTGTTTCCAAGGTAGATTCGCTATCCGATGCTGACCGGGCACGGTGGGTGGCTAAGAATGGTCCAGTTGAGTACGCGATCGCAGGGATAACAGGTTCCAATCCTGTTGGTTTGGCAGCGTTGCAGGCGGGAATGACGAAGATTGGCGCCCCTTATGGTTGGGGTGCTACTGGGCCAGATCAGTTTGACTGCTCCGGGTTGATCGTGTGGTCGTATCAGCAACAAGGCAAGACCGTGCCGCGCACATCCCAGGCACAGATGGCTGGCGGAATGCCGGTTAGTCGTAGCGAATTGCAGCCAGGAGACATTGTGGGCTTTTATCCGGGCGCCACACATGTCGGCATTTATGCCGGCGACAATAAGATACTGCACGCCTCAGACTATGGTATTCCGGTGCAAGTAGTGAGTATGGATTCCATGCCGTTTTATGGTGCGCGGCGCTACTAGATGACTGCGGCATAGTAGGCTTTTCATGCGAGTGTTATTGGTAACGAATGATTTCCCGCCGACTATTGGTGGGATTCAGTCGTATCTTAGGGATTTTCTTTTTACCCTCAACCCAGACAATGTTGTGGTTTTCGCCTCCACCCAAGACGAAAAAGCCGCCCGCCGTTGGGATGAATCTGTGCCGTACCGAATATATCGCTGGCCCCGCCGGGTGATGCTGCCAACTCCCGCTACGGTGCGCCGGATGCGAGAAATCATTCAATCAGAGCATATAGATGTTGTGTGGTTCGGGGCTGCAGCGCCACTTGCTCTAATGGCGCGGTTTGCCAGGGCAGCGGGGGCTAAGCGGGTGGTTGCTTCAACACATGGGCATGAGGTTGGGTGGTCCATGCTGCCAGGTGCGCGCCAGCTGCTGCGGGTAATCGGGCGGGATTGTGACGTCGTGACGTATATTTCGGATTACACCCTGGGGCGGTTCGGTTCTGCTTTTGGCAGCCCGGAATTTGCCCATTTGCCATCAGGAGTCCACCTCGAAAGGTTTGCACCATTATCGCAATCAGAGCGAGAAAAGACTCGGCTCCGGTTGGGGTTGCATCCGGCTGAATTGGTGGTGGTTTGTGTGTCCCGGTTGGTTCCGCGTAAGGGGCAGGACCACTTGCTTAGCGTGTGGCCGGAAGTTGCCGCAAAGTTCCCCTCAGCTAGGTTGATTTTAGTTGGTAGCGGGCCCTATGAAGCTCGGTTACGACAGCTTGCTAAGTCCTGCCCGCACGGGTCTGTTCGGTTTACAGGACGGGTTTCAGAAGCTGATTTAGTTGATTTCGTTCGTGCTGCGGACGTGTTTGCTATGCCGTGTCGCACCCGAGGCGGTGGTTTGGACGTTGAGGGGCTTGGAATCGTATTTTTAGAGGCTCAAGCGGCTGGGATCCCGGTTATTGCAGGTGATTCTGGGGGTGCGCCGGAAACAGTCACCGTAGAGAGTGGAATCGTGGTTGAGGGGAAAAGCAGAAAGCAGCTTTTCGACGCCCTGACGTTGTTGCTTTCCACACCGTCTGTGCGTTCCCAGATGTCGGCTGCGGGCAAGTTACATGTCGCTAAAAATTGGACGTGGGAAATTATGGGTCGTCGGTTGCAGCGGATTCTTTTCAATTAGTTTTTTAAACGATCAAATCCCTCCGGTTGTGATAACTAGGTGAGTTTCAATGCCAGTGGGTATAATCGACGATTATTATTTTTTGATTTCTCACCTCAAAAGGCGGATTCATGTCCTCAACTGTCACTGTTGGTTTTGATATTGGCGGAACCAACATGCGGGCTGGTGTGGTTACAGCAGAAGGTGAGATTATCGCTTCTGTTTCTTCGTTGGTTCCACAGACTGACGCTGATCTCATGCAGGGGATCGTTGGGACGGTTGAAAAACTAAGCGAAGAATATTCCATTGGAGCTGTCGGATTGGCGGTTGCCGGGTTTTTAGACCCGGCATGTGAGGTTGTTCGCTTCGCGCCGCATTTGCCGTGGCGGGATCGCGCGGTGCGCGCGGAGCTAACTGAGGCGTTGGGATTGCCAGTGTGGCTAGAACATGACGCTAATTCAGCGGCTTGGGGGGAGTATCGGTTCGGTGCTGCCCAGGGCAGCGACAACTGGGTGCTATTTGCGATTGGTACCGGAATCGGTGCCACATTGATGCATAACGGCGAGATTTACCGTGGCGCGTTTGGTACTGCCCCTGAATTTGGTCATCTCCAAGTTGTTCCTAATGGGCGCCCCTGTCCCTGCGGTAAACACGGATGTTTGGAGCGTTACTGCTCCGGAACAGCTCTTGCAGAAACTGCGCGGGAACTGATGATGCAGGAGCCACATTTGGACAGTTTGTTACGGCATGAGATCTCGATAAGCGGAAAAAGCGTTATGGAAAGCGCGCGCCGTGGCGATCCGGTGGCAGTTCGGGCGGTGGCAGATTTTTCCCGCTGGTTGGGTCTGGGGCTGTCGATCGTCTCGGATGTCTTAGATCCGGGCCTAATTGTTATTGGTGGTGGAGTGTCCCAAGATCCCGATTTGTATATGGATGCTGCGGTCGCAGAGATGTCTCGAAGCATAGTAGGGGCGGGATTTAGACCACTTCCGCACGTAACTTGCGCTCAGTTGGGCGGCGATGCAGGTATGATTGGCGTGGCGGATTTAGCGCGGAAGTTGCTCTAAAATCCAGGTTGTTAAACTTAACGTATAGGTGCGGTTGTGGGAGGAAACACCATGAGCAACAAATGGTATTGGGCATTTAAACATGTTTTTCTGGGCCCATTGCTGCATGTGTATAACCGGCCTACCATTGTGGGGGCTGAAAACATCCCTGCCACCGGATCGGCGATTTTGGCCTCCAACCACCAAGCTGTGTTCGATTCGTTTTATCTGGCGCTTTTATGCCCGAGGCAGATAACGTTTCCAGCGAAGAATGAGTATTTCACTTCGCCTGGTCTAGTAGGGAAACTGCAAAAGTGGTTGTTCACTGCGTTGGGGCAAATCCCACTGGATCGGACGGCTAACGACGCGGGTGATGCGTTATTGCGTGCAGCGCAATCGGTATTTGAAAAAGATGAAGTGTTTGGCATTTATCCGGAAGGCACACGCTCACCTGATGGCAGGATTTACCGGGGTAAGACTGGAATGGCCCGAGTGGCATTGGAATCTGGCGCCCCTGTGATACCTGTCGCTATGATCGGAACCCGCGAGGCCAATCCGATCGGTTCCTGGATTTTGCGTCCGAAAAAAGTTCATATGCGTATCGGCGAAGCCATAGATCCGATTGCTTTCGTAAAAGGGCGGGGGCTCGACCCAGCCTCGCATGAGGCGGCACGATCATTAACCGATCATGTGATGTTGGTGCTGTCGCAACTGGCGGATCAACCGTATATCAATGTTTACGCAGCCGATGTTAAGAAATCCCTGGAAGCTGGAAAAGGTTTTCCACCGGAGGCGCAACGTTAAATTACTGTTAGGCACGGTCAGTTTCGTCGGGTGTGTCAAATAAGTGACGGTGAAAAACTGTCGGTGGGAGGTTGACAAGAACGCTCGCTTAAGGTTGGTAAGCTCTGACTTTGCTTAGTTTCGTTTCCTTAAGATTTTTAGATAGACTAGACAAGTTTTTGATTCAACCAAACCGAAGGGTAGCTGTGTCTGACACCGCAATTACCACACGCATGGCGTGGCCAGATGTGGCCCGTGGCGTCTCAATTTTAGGGGTGATGACACTACATGCAACTTTCGAAGTTCCAGGCGGCTCAGACACGGTAATCGCGAAAGCTAATGAACTTATCGCGATGCTGCGCATGCCGTTGTTTTTCTTAGTGGCTGGGTTTTTCGCCCGCAAAGTTTATCGGTTTAACGTGGTGGAGCTCTTTAGTAAACGCATTTGGTTTTTACTTGTTCCATATTTGTGTTGGGCGCCAGTCGAGATTTTCTTCGCGCGGTTGAAGCTTCTACGAAATTTGGATGTTGCCATGCCGACTGCGGAGTTCTATCGCGAAACAGTGGTATGGGGCCTGAATATGTACTGGTTTTTATGGGTCCTCATTATCTTCACCGTGGTGTTGTGGTTGACCAAAGCATGGCCCACGTGGGCGCAATTCGCCCTACCAGTGGTGGTAATCGCGGCTACTCCTTGGTTACTGGCCCATGGGAATCTCTCTACTCCGCGCCTGGTTGCGTATTTGCCGTTGTTTTTACTTGGCGCCTATCTGCGCCCCGCGATAACGTGGTTTGCCGACAATGCATTGCGGTGGCAGGTAGCGGTGTCCGCCATAATCGTTGGCGGGATTGCTGCTGTGGTGCATCAGTTTGTAATCCGGGGTGAGTTGGTTTCGGAAACTTTCAAACCAGTTGTGGATGTGATGATAAGCATCGGTTTGATACCACTGGGGGTGTTGGCTGCGGTGATATTGGCCAAGGTGCCGGTGCTGGGGGCTGCGTTAATGAAAGTTGGACGGCACACCTTGGTTGCCTACCTGGGACATCCGATTGCCTTGTCTATAATTTTCAGTCTCGGTATTTATGGGCGGGTGAATATCGAACCTGGTGCAGATGTGGTTTTTGAAACTCCGACGTTCTGGGTTCTGATGTGTTTGGTCATGTGTGGCTTGGGTGCTGTGGTGATGTACAGTATCGCGCGCACCCCGATTGTGGGGTGGACAATCCATCCTCCGAAAATAGCTGGTTTTTTAGAAAAGAAACGTGCTCCACTTGCTAGCTCAATGCCTTAATGTGAGCAAGAGACATTTGTCTCGGTGCATTTTCACGGGATGTAGTTAACGCGCGCTGAAGAAATAAAACGAGGAATTGAAGCAGTGAGATACTTTTTTGATACGGAATTCATCGAAGACGGAACGACTATTGATTTAGTTTCCATTGGTATCGTCGCCGAAGACGGGCGAGAATATTACGCTATTTCCACTGATGCGGATTTAAGTCGGGCGAATCCGTGGGTACAGGAAAACGTTTTACCTAAATTGCCGCCACAAACAGATCCGCTATGGCGCAGTAACGCACGCATTAGGAAAGAAGTTTACGAGTTTTTGACTTCCGCATCGTCACGCCCAGAGCTATGGGCATGGGTTGCAGCATACGACCATGTTGTTTTGGCGCAATTATGGGGTGACATGACGGGATTACCACGGGAGATCCCGCGTTTCACTCGGGAATTGCGACAATACTGGGAGTTTGCGGGATGCCCTAAGCTGCCAGAGTTGCCGGATGGCAATCATGATGCGCTTATCGACGCCAGGCATAACCTCGCAAAATTTAAGGTCTGCATGGCGGCGCTCCCCTTAGGGAAGAGAAATAAAATTTTAACCAGATCCTCAAAATAAGTAGGTAATTTTAGTTTTATTTATTAATGAGCAATTTTTGCTAGGTTGCATGGTGGGGAATGTGGGGTTTTAGGGGTGTCCATGCTAAACATAGTGATGTGAGTTGGACAGTTGATATCCCCAAAGAAGCCCTTCCTGATTTGCCACCATTGCCTGACGGTTTGCAACAACAGTTTGAAGATGTGATTTCCCGTGATGCTAAACAGCAGCCACACTGGGATCAAGAGATCGCAGCAAACGTGCGTAAGATCTTAGAGTCGGTGCCTCCGATCGTTGTTGCGCCGGAAATCCGGGAATTGGAAAGCCATCTGGCGGACGTGGCTAACGGTAAGGCGTTTTTGTTGCAGGGCGGCGATTGCGCCGAAACTTTTGAGTCCAACACTGAACCCCACATTCGTGCCAATATCAAGACATTGCTGCAAATGGCGGTGGTCCTGACCTATGGTGCTTCTACACCTGTGGTGAAAATGGCTCGTATTGCGGGGCAATACGCTAAGCCTCGTTCTTCTGACCTGGACGAACACGGATTGCTTAATTACCGGGGCGATATCGTCAACGGTGTGGAGGCTGACGAATCTGCTCGGCAGCACGACCCAGCGCGAATGATTCGTGCATATGCTAATTCATCGGCTGCTATGAATTTGGTGCGTGCCCTGACCAATTCGGGGACTGCGGACTTGCACCGTTTGACGGAGTGGAATCGTGAGTTCGTCGCAAAATCACCAGCGGGTGCCCGGTATGAAGCTCTGGCTCAGGAGATTGAGCGTGGATTGCAATTCATGAATGCGTGCGGAGTGGCTGATGATTCGCTGCGTTCAGCACATATTTATGCCTCACATGAAGCGCTGTTGGTCGATTATGAACGTGCGATGCTCAGGTTGGCTACCGATGAAGACGGAAACACTAAACTTTATGACCTTTCCGCACACCAACTGTGGATAGGTGAGCGTACCCGTGGCATCGACGATTTCCATGTGAATTTTGCTGCTATGATCGCTAACCCGGTCGGCATAAAGATTGGTCCGACCGTTACTCCGGAAGAAGCTGTTGCGTATGCCGATAAACTTGATCCCGAGTTCACCCCAGGGCGGTTAACAATGGTTGCCCGCATGGGGCACGACAAGGTTAGGACTGTCTTGCCGCCGATCGTGGAGGCTGTTGAGGCTTCCGGGCACAAGGTCATCTGGCAGTCTGACCCGATGCATGGCAACACGTTTACTTCATCAAATGGCTATAAGACTCGTCACTTTGACAAGGTGATTGATGAAGTTCAGGGCTTTTTTGAGGTACATCGGGCGTTAGGTACCCACCCAGGCGGCATTCACATTGAGCTAACTGGCGAGGACGTCACAGAATGCCTTGGCGGCGCAGAGGATATCACCGATGTGGATCTGCCGGGTCGTTATGAGTCGGCCTGTGATCCTCGGCTAAATACCCAGCAGTCGTTGGAATTGGCGTTCCTTGTGGCGGAGATGCTACGTAATTAGCCCGTAACTGATAGCCGCACCAGGCTAGTACTGCTCCCGCTACGATCACGTAGTGGGAGCCTAGTATTTGTTGGGTAATGGTCCATTCCAGCTCCAGGTGATTGCGGGACGGGAGGAATGCGTGAAAGCATCCTACCGTGGTGGCAAAAAGCACCCACCCAGCCATTATTCGCATTTTGGCCTGCCACAGCGCAAAAGCTGTTATTGGCAGCCACACCCAGTGATGCGACCAACTGACGGGGGAGACCAATAACCCGGTAAGTGCGATCAGATTAAGAGCTAGTAGGTGGTGGGAGTTGTAGGCGGCACGATATGCCGAGTAGCCGCCACCCACGATAACCGTGATGCTGAAAAACAGCCACCAGTAGGCGGATTCTTCCGCCCGGCTGATAACACCAGCGATGCTTTGGTTGGCGGCGAAATAGCTGGCGCCGATACGATCGGTGGCAAATATTGTGTCGCTAAAGTACTGCCACACCAGTGATGGGTACCACAGTGCAGGTAATGCAGAAGCGACAATTGCGGAAAGTGCAAGGTTGCGGACTGCCCGCCAATTTTTTGTTACGAGGAAATACATAGCGAAAATCGCCGGGGTGAGTTTGATGGCAGCAGCAATCCCGCATAGAATTCCGGGCGGGAACCACGGAAAAATTCGGCGGAGCGCTCCGCTGGCGTCGACAAGCACTAGCAAAAGTAGCACTGTGTTGATCTGGCCGAACATTAACGTGGCGATAACTGGTTCGCACAAAACCACAAGTGGTATTAGTCGGAGCGCCCATAATATTGGGTGTGCTACATCGCACCACGCAAGCGCTATTGCGCAGGCTGTCGCTAGACACACCACCGTAATCGTGCTAAACAAAACGCTGCTTAGACTAAGCGGCAGGTATGCTAGCGGGCTGAAAACCAGAGCAGCAAACGGCGGATACGTAAACGGCAGAGGCGTTTCCTGCGTGTGGAAACGTTGATTGTAGATGTTGCCCGATCGGAGGAATTCGGTGGCACCTAGTCGATACACATCAAGGTCTACTAGGTAGCGGACCGAGCCGTTTGAGACGTCGACAAGCATAAGAGCGACAAGGATACCTGCGCATACCGCACCGATCGCGGCCGTCCACCAATCAGCTGCGATACGGTTAATTAAGGACACGTAATTCTACTTCTTCGCCGGGCGCTAACGTGCTGAATATTGTAGGAGACTGGTATAACACTCGGCTGCTATTGCTTGCCGACGTTGCCACCTTTGCCTCCAAACCTGCATCGTGCAAGATACGACGTGCTTCACTTAGGCGTTTTCCTACTACATTGGGCACTTCAACTTCGCCAACCAACACAATGGTTACTGCGGTTTGGGAGCTATCGATCAGGGTGCCGGATGGTGGGGAAGACTCATAGACATCGGATGCGGTTTCACCTACGGCGCTGGAATCTTCCGAACGGATAACCTCAGCTACCCGTATTCCTGATTCCGCCAAAAGGCTGCGGGCTTCTCGTTCGGTAAGACCGAAAAGATCAGGGATCTCGGTTGCGGTGGAGACATGGAGGGTAATTTTGCTGCCTTTGGGAATCTGGGAACCCGCCTCCGGTTGTGTGCCAATTGCATGCTCTCCCGCAACAGAATCATCGAATCGGGTTTCCACCGTCACATCAAAACCGGCATTACGCAATTGGCCAATGGCTTCTTCTCGGGATTGGTCCCGCACGTTCGGAACGTTGACGGGTGTTGGGCCCTTGGATAGATGTACGGTGATCGTGCTATTAACGGGAACTTCGCTGCCTACGCCAGGGGATACCTCTGCGATTTTTCCTTCTTCGACGGAATCGGAGTACACCGATTCGCCTTCGCTGTACTGCAATGTTCGCGATGACAGCGCGGCGCGGTAGGCGGAAACATCTGGTTGCTCTGCAAAGTCAGGAACCGTTGGTTTGCCCAATGACACCAAAAGGGTGACATCGTCACCCTTTACCGCTTGGCTGCCGCTGGCCGGTTTAGTTCCAGCAACTAAATCGACCGGAATATCATCGTCATACACCGTCGCTATCGCTGTCCCAAACCCGTGGTCAGCAAGGGTCTGGCTTGCTGTGGTTTGATCCATCCCCAATACTTGCGGCACTTCGCCGTATCTTCCAGAGCCAAACCACCACGCGCCGATCGCAATTGCTGTGGTGATTATCGCTACAACGATCCACCAGACGACGATTCCGCCGCGGCCCCGATTGGTGACCACCGGTGCCGGTGATAATGATTCCACCACGGCTGGGGTATCGACATCTGGATGAGGTTGCGCGACTACCGGTTGCGGTGGTGGTGCCACTTCGGGTACCGCTGTGGGAAACACCGACGTTTCTTCCGGAGCGCTTGGGGGCAATTGCATGGTCATATTAGGGCTACCTACCACCGTGGTGGGGGCGTCGGCGTTGTCGTTGACACTTCCTATCACCGTGGTGGCATCCGCGTCGGTTAACGACGCGACGTGGGCGGCGGCGCGCTGGGTTGCCGTGTTCTTCGGTACCGGAACTATATACGGCGGAAAGTCGAGTTCCCGTGCTACGTCTTCTAGTGCCGTTAAGAATTCCGCCGCATCGGCAAACCGCTCCTCTGGATTGCGGGCGGTAGCGGTGGCCACCAATTCGTCGATAAGCTTCGGTACACCACTAACCCTGCTGCTGGGTGCGGGAACATCTGAATCGAGACGTGCGAATGCCCGAGAAATTTGGGAATCGCCAGCAAACGGAGTTGTTGCGGTTAAAAGCTCGAATAATAAAATTCCGGCCGAGTACACATCCGACGCCATGGTGATGTCGTCGCCGCTTACCTGCTCTGGCGACAAATAAGAAACCGTGCCGATGATCTGATTCGAGGTGGCATTAGATGCCGCTGCTGCCCGAACTAGCCCAAAGTCGGATAGTTTGACCTGGTTCTGCGAGTTAATAAGAACGTTGTCTGGTTTCAAATCGCGGTGGATAAGCCCAGCGGCGTGCACAGCCGCTAACCCCTGCAAAATCGAACGCAGCACCGACACCGCAGCATAGGCTGGTAATGGCCCCTGTTCTTCCAATAATTCTCTTAAGGTACCGCCGTTAATCAGCTCCATAATGAGGAAGATGTTGTCTCCCTCTGAGCTGAAATCGTACACCCCCACCAAATTTGGGTGGGAGAGCTGCGCCATTGACCGGGCTTCACGTTGAAACCGGTCGGAGAAGATGGGATCGCCAACGTACTGGTCATCCATGACCTTGGCTGCAACGGTTCGCCCCAGACGAGTATCCACACAGCGATACACCGTTGACATGCCGCCGCGTGCGATAGGCGCCTCAATGCGGTAGCGATGTTCGAGAAAATCTCCCAACTTCAATTGCATCGTTCTAGTATGACTGAAACCTAAGCCGCAATTCAATCACAGTGAAAGTCGCGACAATCACACCACTTACCACTAACTGCACGACTGGAGCTACCTAACTTTTTCGCCGAAGTATTGGTACATTATCCTCTGTGAGTTCACAACCTGTATCTGCATCCATTTTGCCCGCCGGAACCAAACTACTAAGCGTTCCCGATTACGCCGAACAACTGGGCGTTCCAGTAACCCGGGTCTTTGACATGATTCGGGAGCACAAACTCATTTGTGTGAATGACAGTGGAAGCAAACGCATACCCGCAGATTTTCTTTCCCATAAAAACACTACGAATAAGTTTGTTCCTGGAGTCATTGCTCTGCTTGCCGATGGCGGATACGACGACACGGAAATCCTCACTTTCCTGTTTACAGAAGACCCATCCCTTCCCGGCCGTCCTATCGATGCATTGCATGGGCACTTAGCGCGGGAAGTCATGCGGCGTGCCCAAGCAATGGCGTTTTGATGATTCTGGTCGCTGATATTTACGACGAGGACAACTTTTTCAGCGAAAGATTTCTTGGTTAAGGTGCATCGAAAACACCGTTGGGGTTTATCATTCGGCGACGTTAGGGCGTCGATAAGCTATACGCAGATTTCACGGCTAGCACCAAGCATTCTGCCTAGAAGACTAGGCCACAAGGAGGTAGCGGAAGGACTTGTCCACAATGCGAGGCCGTGTGAAAACCTGCCTCACACCTGACTAATGACTGGTTAATCCTTGATGTGGGTGGGGGTAAAAAGCCATGATGCTGCTACCCATCCTGCAACCAATGATGCTGCAACCCATACAGGATTATAAAGCTGATGGTTTCCAGAGCCCGTAAACGCAAGGGCAACCACAATAGAACCAATAACGAACAGCTGCTTGATCAGCCGGGATGAAGAAATTACCCCGGCCAGCGGCAGAACGGAAGCGTAATACCAAGGCAGCGTCACCGCATTGAATGTAAACGCCACCAGATACGCGATCATAGCCCCAGTAATCGGGCGGTTACGTAACCACCACCAACAACTGACAAAACCCACAGCCATCACGACAAAGGAAAGCGACCGCGCCGTAGCCACCACAGAGTTGTAATTGAAAAGATCGTTAGAAATCCGCCCAGCTTCACCAATAATTCCGGAAACCAGTGACGGGAAGGAAAGCGGATTAATCACCTTAGAATTACCAGTCAGTGCGGCAATCCATCCCCATGATGCACCCGATAGATACGTGATTATCGCCAAAACCGCAATCGTTTCAATCGCGCCGCCTAAAGCTGCGATGAAAAACGCGGTTAGTTTGTGCTTAAGCCCATCAGGCGCAGCAATGACGACTATCCAGACAACAAACGGCAAGCAAAAAGCAGCGGTTGCCTTCAGCGCCATACCCACTGCGATGAAGGCAACGCCTGCGAAAAAGCCGGAATAAAGTGCTGGATAGGAGCGATCACGAACAATCAAATACAAACCTACGCTTACTAGCCCCACCATGATCGACTCATTGTGTATTCCGCCAACTAAGTGGAAGACCATGACGGGATTCGCCACACCCAACCACAGTGCGATGGCTGGATTGGTGCCTAAAGAAACAGCAATCTTCGGAATCGACCACATGATTGCGGCGAAGCCCAGCAAGGAAATCGCCTTAAATGCGTACACGCCAGCGGTGACATTATCGCCAGTCACGGAAGTGACGGCCTGACTGATCCATAAGTGCAACGGGCCGTAAGGGGTAGTAGTATTGCGCCAGTCATGCGAAACCTCAAACAAGATCTGATTGGGGTTCGCAGCCGGGCCTTGGGTGTAGGCATCGAACCCATCCCTTAGTAAAGTGCCCTGCATCAGGTAGGAATACACATCACGCGACATGATGGGTGCCGCAAATGCCAATGGAATCAACCACACCGCCAGCGTACGCTGCACAAAACGTGACGTGACCGCACGAGCGATCACCAATTTACCCAGCAAAACCCAGACCACAACATACGCTATAGTGCCAAGCCACAATGTGACATTCGAAAGCGCAGCGCCATGCCCGAAACTCAGAAATTCCAGATTCAGTGCAGCAAGGATGCTATTGCGTTTCTGAACGGAACCGCCACCAAATGAGCCTAAGAAAATGATGAAGGTGGCCAGCAGCCCCAGCCGCCACACGGCAGCAGGTTGCACCAGCTGCGAGTGCGTTCCAAGCCCACCCCGGATTCCAGCTGGGGCGGATGATTCCCGTTCAGTCATAGTTCCCCTTTACCCGGAAAGAAATATCTCAATTAAGACTCACAACCGCTACATTCTAGCTAAGTGTGTCGCGCCGTCGCCCGGTCAGCTAAGACATGCAGCAACTTTCGTGCTGACTCTGGCAGATCAACCGAATCCAAATGCGCCAACCCCGCATCGGTGAGCATGGAAATTTGCTTTTCGACGTCCTCAGCTGCGCCCGTTACTCGAATCGCTTCGGTTAACTCAGCGATTGCTTCCGGCGACGTCACTCGCCCCAAACCAGAACGGATCAACGCGGCAGTCGGGTGATCTCCTTGTGCCTCAGCCAGAGCTAACGCTGTAGCGACCAAAACCGTACGTTTGCCCTCCCGTAAATCATCGCCAGCAGGTTTTCCAGTTACCGACGGATCGCCAAAAACCCCTAATTGGTCATCCCGTAACTGAAATGCCACCCCAATATCGGTGCCATACGCGCGAAGAGCCGTGATAACCGCGTCGGAGGCCCCAGCGATTGAGGCGCCGATATGCAACGGCCGCTCAATGGTATAGGCTGCAGTTTTAAAGCGATTGACAGTATGCGCCATGTCAATATCTTCACTTCCAGAAGCCTCAACCGTGATATCTAACAATTGCCCACCAATCACCTCGGTGCGCATCCCACGCCAGGCTGGCAATGCCCTAGATAACGCAGCAGAACTCAAACCAGAGCCATGAAATAAATCATCAGCCCACACCATTGCCAAATCGCCAACAAGAATGCCAACGGAATGCCCAAAATGGCCGGAATCACCCAACCAGCCACGATCCATATGGCGGCGCTCCGCCACCCGATGCACTGTTGGATTGCCGCGCCGGGTATCAGAGGAATCAATGATGTCATCGTGGATCAACGCGCAGGCCTGAATCAGCTCTAATGAACTAATCGCATTAATGACGGCATCTATCTTTTCGGGAAGCCGTGGCTGGTCTTTACCGACATGGTTATCTGTGTCATTGGTTTTAGTGAAGTGGGCATTTCCTGGCGTCGAAAAGCACATATCATCCGCAGTTGGACCGCACCCTGCTAAAAACCCCGCCCAAGCGTAAAGTGGCCGGATACGTTTCCCGCCACCCAAAACGTATTGCTCCAACATTCCCACCGTGCGGGAAACTGGTTCGCCAATGGCAGCAATGGTTGAATCTTGGTTTCGGAAAAACCGTTCTAAACTTTCTGCCACCAAGTGGGGAATCTCCTCCGGGGCGGGCATCGCACCAAGCTCGGTTCGTTCAGCATAATCCATACGTTCCGTCTCAATTCCCATGACAGTAGCCACACCTAACATACCCGTAAAAAACAGCCTTGAAAAAAGCCTGCAATAACTACTTAAGTGTAGCCCACCGGCACCGAAGAGCCCGTACACAAGAAACCGGAATCAAACCGATCTGGGTAATCTGAAATGTGAAAAATGCCAGTAAAGCTGGGTTATATGCATTTTGTATCGCTAAAGGATTAATAAAACCGGTCTTGGCGATAATATACAAAACCATGTCCGCACCAATTCCTGCCCGTTATCAACGTTCCATCGTCGACGTTATCTCCGCTACCGCGCCGGGACGCATACCATTCTCGGTGGAATTTATGCCACCTCGCAATGATGAAGCAGAGCAACGGCTGTGGAAAGCTGCGGAAGTATTCCATGATCTAGGTGCCGCTTTCGTTTCGGTGACCTATGGTGCGGGTGGTTCCTCCCGGGATCGGACAATGCGAATTGCCCACGAGCTGGCGCGGCATCCGCTGACAACACTGGTGCACCTGACTCTTGTGGGGCACACGGAATCAGAGCTGATTGAGATTCTGTGTGACTATGCTAATGCTGGGCTATCTAATCTTTTGGCGTTACGTGGCGATCCGCCGGGTGCTGATCCGCTGGGGGAGTGGCAGCCAGTTCCAGGCGGTTACGAATACGCAGAGCAACTTATTAAACTTACTAAGCGGTTAGACGAAACCTCACACTTCCATATCGGCATCGCATCCTTTCCGGAAGGGCATCATCGGGCACCAACGTTGGAAGCTGACACGGAGTTTACCCTGGCTAAACTTCGAGCAGGAGCCGAGTTTTCCATTACTCAGATGTTTTTTGATGTTGAGTATTATCTTCGCCTTCGGGATAGATTGGCGCGCGACCCAGAGCAGGGGCTAAAACCCATTATCCCAGGAATCATGCCGATCACCTCGCTGCGTTCTGTGCGGCGGCAACTGGAGCTTTCTGGGGCGAAGCTGCCAGCGAAACTCGAAGAAAGGCTCCTCAAGGCAGCTGATGGTGATGAGAGTAAAAACCAAGAAGAAATCCGAAAAGTGGGAATTGAAGAATCAACACTTATGGCTGAACGGCTCATCGCTGAAGGTGCGCCTGACCTCCATTTCATGACGTTGAACTTCGCCAGGGCTACTCAGGAAGTGCTGCACAATTTGGGAATGGCGCCAGCTTGGGGTCCGGAACTGGGGCATGACGCAGTGCGGTAAAGCACATAAGACAATGCAGAGGTCAGTGGTCGCGCGACACCGTGGGGTAGGGGTGCCCGAGTGAGATTCTTAGCAAGCCTCTACGGTTGAACCTGCGTGAGACTATTGCAGGAGCTTAGGCTATTCACGATCTGGGTGGGGTCAAAGTACCTAAAGGGCAAGATCATATTTTGTTAGCGAGGATTGCAAATGCCCGGTCGTCTCCCCGGAAATAAAAATTACGCAGAACATCGAAAAATCCTAGGGATCGATAAAGGCCAAAGGCATTATTAGCCTCATGCGGGACTTCAGGAGTAGAAAGCAACGTAAACGGCGCGTTCGCTTTGGAAAGAAGACCTTTTAACAATTCCCGTCCGATGCCTTTGCCTTGCATGACAGGGGAAACATGCACCTCCATCAAGGAGAAATAGTTATTCAGCATGGTAAGTTCTTGGCTGGTAGCGCCCCCACGTTCTCGTAATCCTCGCCTTATTTCTTGATCCCACCATTGAATTCGACTGCCGTGGTATCCGTACGCGACTCCATAAACATGAGTGTTGTCGTGAGCGCATACGGCCTGAAAATTACGTTCCGTTACAGCAAGCCGCCATGCTTTGATCCGCGAAGAGCGAATTTTCTTCTCATAACCCATCGCATCAATGTAAATATCGACGAGTATTGGAGCTAACGCGGAAAACTCCAGGGTGCTGAGGGGTTGAATAATCAGGGACACAACTTCTCATCGAACCACTTTTTTCTCCATTGTGGGTGAAGGCGTGTGCAAAATTATCGAAGTTTTATATTCCACACCCTTTTCAAAGTCGAACGAACGTTCTATAATTGGGGTAGGTCATGTCGGAGTTGTTTTCTATGGTGTCAACAGACAACAGAGAATGATGACAGTAGATCACGGTAATCATTCAAAGTTATTTTCATAAGAAAGGAGTTGGAGATTATGAGCACCGTCGTCTCTGCAACAACACGTTTTAGTGATCGCCCAGTAAAAAGCGCAGAATTTATCCATAAAGCGCATCTTTTGTTGTCCGAGGCGATCGGCTACCGAGGTCAAGGACGTCTTGACCTTGCGTTGGAGTACGCTTACCAAGCTGCGCTTCGCACAGCTGCAGCTCGGATAGCCCAAAGCGCGGTTGCAAAACGAAGCCGCAAGCCAACCAATGCCTGGGATCAATTGCGATTAGTGGATGCAATTTCAGCGCAGTGGGCAGACACGTTGGGCCAGTATTCCCGGTTGCGTTCTCGGGTATCAAGTGGGATCGATACAAATGTGGATACCGCCATTGTGGATCGTCTGATCAGGTTGGCAGGCGAATTTCTCGATGCGGTTGAGTTTGATAATGGCGGAACCCCGGCAGCTGCTTAAGCAAAATTGTGGCGTTTAGCTCATATCACAGTTTTCGCCATCAACCTTTCGTTCCCGTTCTTTTGTGGTGGTTCTACCTGTTATTTACACCATGGGGAACTTTACTATTACCCTTGTCGTTGTAACAGGTAGATGGACATTATTTATTAATGTAACTTAGTTGTATATTCATAACTAACAGTTGGTTTTGCAGGTAGCTGGTTCTTGCTCGGCGCATAACAAGGCAAATGCATTAAATCATCGTTGTCGGATCACTCGCCAATGGGAGGAATAGTGGCACTTTCCGAGCATGAGCAACAATTGCTCAAGGAGATCGAGCAATCTTTGCTCGCCGAAGATCCCAAGTTCAGTGCCGCCGTTGCCGGCGGTGAATTTGGCGGGCAGCAGGGCCTAGTTACATTACGTGGAATAGCGGTAATTGTCATTGGCCTTGTGTTGCTAGTAACCGGTGTTGCCTTAAGCCAAGTTTCGCTATGGCTAGTGGGGCTAAGCGTTCTGGGATTTTTGGTTATGGTCGCGGGCGGCGTATGGATGCTGCGCGGCGGCGGTGCCGTTCGGGACTCCTCCCTAAGCAAGTCTTCTCGGAGTAGCCGGGGTGAGCGTCGCGGCGGATTAGGCGACCGGATGGAAGACAATTTCCGGCGTCGCTTCGAAAATTAAAATCCACAATTTAAATATTTCTTCGTTACCGGTTTGCATACATATCGCAGCAAACCGGTTTTTGTGTTGCAGGTGACCTGAACTGCGAAAACTTGCGGGAATAATTGCCACCATTTATTGGTTGTAATGGGAGGATTTTCAACTGCTGGCCGAGTTTTTCCAGCGCACTGACAACCGGAGGAAATGAAAAAGTGGTTAGGCTGGATACGGAAAGCTGGTTTTGAGCATGCTGCGATATACGAAAGGTGAATGTCCAACAGCGCGCTAATTATTGAGCAGGCGATGGCTCTGGTGAGTTTCTCCCCGCGCAATAAGAACTCATCATGGGCGCACTCATTTAGGGCGTGTGATTGGTCACCGCTTGGCCACAATTTCTTACATTAGGTAATTATGATTCTTTTTGATTCTGTAACAAAGACGTACTCCGCAAATAATAAAAAACAGGCCACCTTATCTGCGGTCCAAGATTTCAGCTACCGGTTTAAAGAAGGAAAAACCACCTGTCTGGTTGGGTCGTCTGGTTGCGGTAAATCGACACTACTTCGGCTGATTAACAGAATGGAGGAACCCACCACGGGCCGCATTGTTGTCCGGGGTGAGGACATTGCTCAGGGCGACCCGGTTCAGCTGCGGCGCTCGATAGGTTACGTTATGCAGCAGGGTGGGCTTATGCCGCACCGAACGGTAGCTCACAATATTTCCATGGTGGCTCAACTGCAAAACAAGACTACCGATGTGGCCCACTACATGCAGCTGCTAGATCTTGATCCTGCACTAGCTGACAGATACCCGGCTGAACTTTCTGGTGGACAAGCCCAACGTGTCGGTGTTGCTCGTGCGTTGGCTGCTGAACCGGATATTTTGCTCATGGATGAACCATTCGGTGCGGTTGATCCGGTGGTGCGGCGGGAACTGCAAACCATGATGTTGCGGTTACAACAGAATCTAGCGAAAACGATCATCTTGGTTACCCACGATATTGACGAAGCCTTCCGGCTAGGTGACGAGGTCGTTTTACTCAGCGTCGGTGCGAAGATTGAACAAGCTGGGACACCTGAGGAGCTTATCACTGTTCCGGCCAATGACTTCGTCGCACAATTTGTCGGTCTTGACGATCGAAAATTACATGTGGCGTCGCATAACAATAAAGATGTCATTGTTGATGCACATGGCCGCGTGCGGGGTGTCTTGGATTAATGAATTGGATAGTAGGAAACCAGGACCTGTTAATCAGATTGACACTCGCGCATATCAATTTGGTTTGGCCGCCAGTGGTTTTGTCGTTTATTTTGGCGCTACCGTTGGGGGCGTGGGCACAGCGTTCTCAACGGATGAACCAGTCGCTGATTATTGGATCAGGGTTGTTGTATGCAATTCCGTCGTTGGCGTTGTTTGTGGTTTTGCCCACGGTAATTGGTACCTCAATTTTGTCACCGTTGAACGTGATTATCGCCATGACACTGTATGGTCTGGCACTTCAAGTAAGAAACACAGCGGATGCGTTGCAATCCGTTGACAGATCAGTTCTGGCTGCTGCCCAAGCCATGGGATATTCAAATCGGCATAGGTGGTGGGCAGTGCAATTACCGTTGGCACTGCCTGAGATGCTTACCGGGTTGCGAGTTGTATCAGCCAGCACGATCAGCTTGGTATCTGTTGGTGCGTTAATCGGTGTGGAGTCATTGGGCACATTATTTACAAACGGTTTTAACCGAGCATTTCCTACCGAAGTTGCCGCTGGTGTCATTGGCACTGTTGTCTTGGCAGTGCTTTTCGACGTCATACTGTTGGCGCTTACCCGGGTTGTTGCTCCGTGGCGGAGGAAACATGGATAATTTATTCACTCGTATTCTCGAACATCTACAAATCTCAGGGGTTGCGATCATTGTCGCCACCATAATTGGTGTCGGTCTAGGGTTGGTTTTAGGCCGCAGCGCCAAGGCGCAGTTCGTCTTAGCCCTAAGCGGTGGTTTGCGCGCCCTACCCACATTGGGTCTTCTCACTCTCACAACGCTGTATGTGGGAATCAAGCATTCGTTGTTTGCGGCAGTGGTGGTATTGATTATCCTGGCGATTCCACCTGTACTAGCGGGAACGATAAACGGGGTGCGCACGGTTAGCCCCGCAGTCTATGATGCATCTTTCGCAATGGGAATGACCTCTACTCAAGTTATCCGCCAAGTGGCCTGGCCGTTGGCGCTGCCGAGCATCCTTGGTGGCTTCCGTTCCTGTGTTCTGCAGGTTTTATCAACAGCCACAGTTGCAGCCTTCATCGGCATGGGCGGTTTGGGTCGCTATATTATCGACGGCATTGCGCTGCGTGATTACACGATGGTTCTGATCGGTGCGATTACAGTATCGCTGCTTGCGTTACTTGCCGACGTCGTGCTTGCCTGGGCTCAGCATAAAGCTGATAACCGATTTCCTTCCCGAAAATAGTCTTAGAAAACACCAACAGAAAGAAAAGGACAAAAGCAATGAAAAAAATACTTCGAACGGTCGCAGCCATCGTCACCGCTGGTCTCGTGACTTCTTGCGCCGCTGACCCATTTGAACAATCGAGTGATACAACCAGCGCAAATGATAGCTCAACTATAACTATTGGAACAGCTAATTTCCCGGAATCGGAAATCATTGGCACTATATGGGCATCAGCGCTGGAAGCTAAGGGATACGATGTCTCTATTAAATCTGGTATCGGTTCCCGCGAAGTATATCTTAAGGCACTTGCGGAAGGCAGCGTTGACATAGTCCCAGAATATTCTGGTAACGTCACCCAGTTTTACTTATCCAAAACGTCTGAAGAATTACCGGTTGGTGCGACATCAGCGGAGATCATTGAAAAGTTGAAAACTGTCTTACCGGAAGAAATAGCTGCTGGGGAGCCCGCGCCTGCTGAATCTAAAGATTCGTACCGGGTAACCCGGGAATTTGCGGAAAAGCACAATCTCACATCACTCGCCGATCTTTCTACTCTGGAATCTGTCACTGTTGCAGGCAACCCTGAGCTGAAAGACCGTCCGTATGGTGCTGCTGGTTTAAAAGATGTTTATAACGTGCCTGTGAAAGACTTCTTGGCTATTTCCGACAGCGGTGGGCCGCTGACAATTGAGGCTTTGGAATCTGGTGCCGCCGACATCGCCGATATTTACACAACAAGCCCATTATTTGGTGCCGATCTTGTGACACTTGAAGACCCTAAGAACATGATTTTGCCGCAGCAAGTTTTACCACTGCTACGGGATTCTGCTGTTGCCCCTGAAATACGGGACGTCATCAATGAGGTAAACCAAAAACTCACTACAGAACGCCTCATTGAGATGAATGAACGTTCAGCTGGCGCGGAAAAGGCAAGCCCGAAAAAGATCGCTGAAGATTTCTTAGCAAGCGTCTAGCTCAATCCAATCATGCACGGCGAACCCCGATAATAATCGGGGTTTAATACTTTTCGACGTCCCCTGAAACCCATTTAAGGATAACTATTCGCGTACCCAGTTTCCGATAACACCTGGGATTACTTTGGGTTGTTCGCCTAACAACGCTTTGAGGTTCACGTCTCGTTCCACGCTCGTGGTAATAC
This sequence comes from Corynebacterium mustelae, assembly GCF_001020985.1. Taxonomy (NCBI): domain Bacteria; kingdom Bacillati; phylum Actinomycetota; class Actinomycetes; order Mycobacteriales; family Corynebacteriaceae; genus Corynebacterium; species Corynebacterium mustelae. The sequence continues at coordinate 2,413,011 of NZ_CP011542.1, read as the reverse complement.
CCCGTATCGGCTTTTTACGTTTCCGCTGATTCTCATTATTGTTGTTGTTCTGCCCACCGATCGGTGCACCTATCATCGGGGTACCCGCACGCCCGCCACTGTTTGCACCACCAGCACCAGCGGCTGACTTCGCACCAGCACTGGTGCCGTTTCCCACACCACCACTGCCGCTACCGGTTGCGTTCGGGGTTTTCGGTGACACACCAACCCCACCACCAGGACCCATGCCGGTGCCAAAGCCACGACCACCACTGCCGAATGCGCGGCCACCAGCACCACCGGTTCCGCCTCGCATGCCAGCCGAACCTGTCCCACCGGCCATACCGTAACCACCGAGTCCGTTCATACCGGCACCCATACTGGTACCAGTGGTACTACGACCACCACTGGTAGCGGAGTGTCCGGGTCGGAGTCCACCAGACGCGGGAATACTCCCACCACCGCTTAACCCGGAACGATTATTCCCACCCATGCCGGGGGTAAGTCCACTAAACACCGGCGCACCACCAACACCGGAACCACCCGGTCCTGCACCTGTGGGTAGCCCCGTGATCGGTGGCATACCCGATACCGGTGCTGTTGGTGTACCCACCCCACCACCAGTAACAGGCAGTGTTGCAGTTGATGCGGCCTGCGTTCCCATCCCCGCCGGACTAAGCGCATTCGTGGTGGGTGCAGGTGGTGCACCAGTGGAATCCGACCCGATCGTGGCACTACCGCCACCTAGGCCGGGGCTGTTATCAATCATGAGGTTTCTAATTACTGGTACTGCTTGGGATAACGCACCACTATATATCCCATGAAACGCCGTCAGATACGCTTTTTCGGCTGCTTCTTTCTCCGCAGGATTCGCAATAGTCTGCAACGCAGACAATGCTTGGGATGCTTGAGTGTGGAAATGCGGCGCAATCGTCGACAAAATCCCCACCGACCTCGCCATCTCTGTGGCGTTCGCGGCGAAATACGATGCTTTCGCCGCAGTAGCCTTCATCCCAGCAGTTGCCCGCAACACCGCAACCCCCTGATTCTGCGCTGATAACTGGGACGCAATACCTTCTAACTGTGTCGCGATACTTGTTGCATACGTCGCCATCGACTGCCAATCCGCCGCAGCCTGAGCAGCCTGACCCGACTGTGTCGCACCCAGTTGTGCGACTAATGTTTCCAACGACACCGACGGAACCGGAGTAGGTGGGAGGAATGGGAAATCCGCAAACGACGCCGCCGGTTTCGACGCAAACTCCGCAATATCGTGTTCAAACGTTCCACCACTGTCAGCGGTATCCAACCCACGCGATAACGCAAGATCATGGCCAGTAAACGCCACATGATTTAACCGCAGGTTCATCCCCAACCACTCCACCAAATCCCGGAAACTCGCCAGCACATCCCGGGCACTACCTGCCCCACCCTGGATCACCTGCGCATGATTAAGCCCTAATTCGTGTAACCCAGACAATGATGAAAACCCACCACTCAGCGTTTGCTTCAATGTGGTTCCCAACAGGCTATGAGTATCAACTTGTGCATCTTGGATACTTTTAAACGCCGCCACAAATGATGGCGAATTAATTAGCATGGACATTGATTATCCTTTCAGAGCAAAGATTTTCTGCAACATGTCTACTGCTTTCTGACAGGACTTCTCAGGTGTTAGACCAAAAGTCAATCGCGATCCGAGCGATGTAATAGTGAATCGTCCTCTATTCGTGGGGACAGCTATCGTACAGCTGAGTTCATCATCAATATCAGAGAGTTTATGCTGATACCAGTGATCTGGCAGAGATACCAACGACTGATCCACAATAAGACCTAATGAGGCTACATGTTCATAAGTAACAACATCAGTCGCAATATTGAATCCAACGTTGCCGTCGGAATAATCGTTCGGTCTGAGGGTACACACGGCAAAATCTTTGCGGGCTATCCGAGAAACATCTGACACAACAAAACCGAACTCTTCATATTGTTCTTTGGTTACTTCCCCGCAGGGATCAAAAACCATGAAATTAGGGTCGCTTGGGTCAAACGTTCCGGTACCTACCTCCAACACCTCACCAAGCGTTTTCGGTTCAGCCACCTGCGATGACGCTGGTAGTTGGTGGGATTGCGGCTGGTTTTTAACAGCCAAGTACTGAGCCAAAGGTGTAGATAGCCCGCAGCCAGAAAGCAGAAAGACACAGCACACCACAGTTGCTATTAAGACGCGGTGTGCTGAACGAGCTGTCATCTGATTAGGCATAGTCCTGGCATGCATTGACATTTTCTTGACCATTTTTCTAAAACCGCCTTTCAACGCCACTGACAACCAGTGTAAAACCATATAGACAACGTGCTCTATAGAGTTAGACTCACTCACCACCCCAATCGGTTCCATAAAAAATACACACACCCCCAAACGGGTAACCCACCGCCACCCCATCAAGTCGGAGATTCCACCCACCCAGCACCAAAACCGCTGGAAAGAACCAGGCGTTAAACACAATCCCCGACTTCCAAAAGCTGGCACAATAACCCCAACCCACACGCCACGCCGGCGACGTCGACAAGCAGCCACGCACTTCTTCAAGTCGGAGATTTACGCAAAACCTAGGGTCAATACCGACCAAAGCTGTTCGGATTTCGGAAATCTCCGACTTTCGCACCCACCACCCCTATCAAGTCGGAGATTCCACCCAATACTCCCTAAAACCCCAGGAACGAACCAACCGCAACCTTGCAATCCCCGACTTCCAAAAACTGGCGCAACAACCCCAACCCACACGCCACGCTGGCAGCGTCGACAAGCACCCACACACACTTCTACAAGACGGAGATTTCACCGGCCGAGTCTTAAAACAGGAAAGTACCAGCTGCGCGTGGAGTTAATGTGAATGTATTTATCTAGCTCGTATTTTTACCGTTTATCAGGCGTTTTAATTATTTCTAAAGGCGAGTGGCTGCAAGTTTCTGGAGTGAACTCACCGGAAGCCCCGATGTGGTCATGGGATGACGGAAATGCCTGTGGCGTTCGTGGGGTTTCGCGGTTTTTATGTTTTGTATGAACTGGTGTGTCTGGCTGGATTCGATTAGTCCGGGTTGCTGAAGACCTACGACACAGCATCGCGAAAAATGGGTAGGCGTCTGAGTGAGCGTCGGCTTCTACGTAGATTGGTGAAGTGCGGGGGTTTTGGTGTGAGGAAAATTACACCAACATGAGGTATCAAATGCGCTGTGTTGGTCGGGTTGGGTTTCCCCACTTTGCCCCACGACCCCCACTTTGCCCCACTGGGTGGGGGATGGGGCCGGTAGCTTGTTTGCTGATCTTGGCTGCTATTTTGCCAGTTAGGCGGGGTTGGTTTGATTAAATTCCCAGGTAAGGAGTTGTGATTGTTGTCGTTTGGTGTTGAAAGTTAAGGGAATGGCTGTAGTGGCTATTTTTGCAATTGTGATTATTGTTGCCATTTTTTAACCATTTTTTCCGGCGCTTGGGGGTGGCGTGTCATTTTTCCCCACCAATAAATACGCAGCTTAAGGTGCATATTTTCTGGAAAGTGGCGAAGAAAATCGATCCGGAGTGTAAAAAGTGGGGGATTGTGGGGTATTGTGGGGGACAGTGACGGGAAAGTTGGGACTAATGTGACTCGGTTTTCTTGGAACTGCAGGAAGTTGTTCGTTATATCGCGGAGGTTTTCGGAGAGGTAGGTGTTCCGAGATGTTTCTTGGTACCTACACACCGAAGCTTGACGATAAGGGCCGATTAACTCTTCCGGCGAAATTTCGAGAGGAATTAGCAGGAGGGTTGATGGTGACGAAAGGGCAGGATCACTCGTTGGCGGTTTACCCCAAAGAGGAATTCATCCAACGGGCGCGTAAGGCCGCTGAGGTTTCACGCACAAATCCCGAAGCCCGGGCGTTTATCCGAAACTTGGCGGCTAGTGCTGACGAGCAACGACCGGACGGTCAAGGGCGAATTACCCTGTCGGCGGCGCATCGTGCATATGCGGGGTTGACAAAGGAATGTGTCGTCATTGGTTCGATGGACTTCCTGGAAATCTGGGACGCCGAATCCTGGAACCGCTACCAGGCGGAGACAGAGGCAGCGTTTGCCGAAGCAAATGCTGATGTGCTGGGTGGCCTGTTGTAGTAGGCGATTGCTGCAACGCATTGGGAGTGTGCGTAAGAACTCCACTCGAAGTGAATAAGTCTGGTGTACTTCCCCGATATCAGAATTTTTTACTCGAGTGGGGCTCTATGCACACCGCTACATGTAGGAACAGACAATAAACGGACACGGTGCGAGAGAGGGGGCTGTAATGGTCGATCCCCAACAATCAACAAGTAAGTTGCAGGATGAGCTGACAGCCAACCATGGGCATGTACCAGTGCTGCGTAATCGTGTGACCGAATTGCTGGCGCCAGCGATCGCTCATGCGGGTCCGGGTGCGGTGATCATTGATGGGACTTTGGGTGCTGGTGGGCACTCTGAATTCTTTTTGGAGACTTTTCCTGATGCCTACGTGATCGGCCTGGATCGGGACGTTCACGCATTGGAGGCGGCGCGGCGTCGTCTGGAACGATTCGGGGATCGTTTCGTGGGGCTTCACACTCGGTTCGATCAATTTATTCAACCGATGGAAGAGGCTGCCGAGTCCGGGAATGTGGCGTGCAAGGCCGCTTTGGAGCAGGGTATCGCGGATGCCTTGTTTGATTTGGGCGTGTCGTCGATGCAGCTCGATCAAGTAGCCCGTGGTTTCGCATATCGCGTCGATGCGCCGCTTGACATGCGGATGAACGATACCGAAGGCATAACTGCTGCGGACATTCTTAATACCTATTCGCATGGGGATTTAGCCCGGATTTTAAAAAACTACGGTGACGAACGGTTCGCGGGAAAAATCGCCAAGGCGATCGTGAAGGAACGAGAAAAACGTAGCTTTTCGACGTCAGCGCGGTTGGTTGAGCTGTTGTACGAAACGATTCCAGCCGCGACCCGGCGTACGGGTGGGCATCCTGCTAAACGAACGTTCCAGGCGTTGCGAGTGGAAGTGAATAAGGAGCTAGAGGCCATCGAAAATGTTCTTCCGCTGATCACCAAGCGGTTGATCCCGGGTGGTCGGGCGGTATTCATGTCCTATCAATCCTTGGAAGACAAGCTGGTGAAGAAATTTTTCAGCGAGCTTTGTCAGTCAAAAACACCACCGGGCTTGCCTGTGGATCTTCCGGAATATGCGGCCAAATTCCGGTTGGTTACCCGTGGTGCAGAAAAAGCTACAGAGGCAGAAATCGCGGAAAATCCGCGGGCGGCACCGGTTCGAGTTCGTGCAATCGAAGCGTTGAACCCGGACGGAAGTTGCGTATATGACAGAAAGGAGACGAAAGAATGAGCACCCAATATCAAATCAGAGAGCCTCGTCGCAGGGACAGTAGGAACACTCATCGTGCCCACAATCGTGATGCGTCTTCTTATGCGCGCGGTAGGTCGTCGAAAAGCTATCGCCCGTCTGCGTACACGTCGCGCGATCTCAGCAGTTCTAGCGGAACCACGATGGTCCTCACAGAGCCCACGTCGCTGGTGGAGCAGCATAATTTTTCGGGTGCGCCTACCCGGGTGCCGCATCGGCCACGGACAACAGCGGTACCGAAGCGTAAGTTTCAGCGGTCCGCTGGTTCGCAACAGGTATTTACTGAGCGGGGTAAGCGCTTGGTGCGGCCGAAGGCGGATCCGAAGAAAGTTCGGTTTGCAGCCTCAACGTCATTGATTCTGGTATTCGGCGTTGTTATGGCGATGGTGCTGTCAGGTCTTTCAACGGAGCAAACTTTCCAGATTCAGCAATTGCGGCATCAGGAAGCGACGTTGCACAATCAGCTGGAAACGCTGAATCGCGATCTGCAAAACGTGTCTGCTACTGCGGAAATTGCGCGACAGGCGCAGGAGATGGGGATGGTTGTTCCCGACCAGCCGGGAATACTAATCCGAAATGAAACCGGCGACATGGTGGAGCAACGCCCGCCAGGTGACGTAACTCGCCCTATAGTTGATGTCAATGGTCAGCAAGTTCGGCCACGGGTTGCCTCAAGTGATCCAGTGGCGACGCAAGAGGTTTCCGGAAACCTCAATGAGGTTCAGCCGGTGCAACCATCCTTGCCAAATGTTGCACCATATCTTGCAAGTATTCCGTCCGGGAATTAGATAGAGTGAACCGACTAAGGTGTAAGTAGTGAACCAGCCGAGATCTGGCCGTACGGGGCGAGCAACTAACTCGCCCCGTACTCGTCAAACGGGCCAGCCCCAAGAGCGCCCTAGCAGCAAGCCTTCCCGTCCTGAGACACAGCGAACAACAATGCTGAGTAGGTTACGGTGGGTTCAAGTCATTGCCATAGGCGTGTGCGTATTACTGGCAGGTCGCATGGCGTGGGTGCAGTTGGTCTGGGGGCCAGAACTGAGCCAAAAGGCAGCTGATCAGCGGTATCGGGTGTACACAGACCCGGCACGGCGGGGAGAAATTCAAGATAGGTCTGGTCAGCAACTTGCTTATACCATGCAGGCGCGTTCGTTAACGGTGTCGCCGAAGAATTTGCGCAAGGAGCTGCGCTATGTGGCAAACAATGATTTAGCTAAATCCGTTGACAATTACTACGGGTTAAGCAAAGAGGAGCGCGAAAAGCGCATTGACCAAAAAGTGCTTGACTATTTGGACTCATATTCCGAGGAAATTCCGCGGATCATCGCTGAGACTGGGGCGTCGACAAGCGAGATCAAGTCGGAAGAAATCCGCAAGAAACTAGATGCGGACACAACCTACGAAGTATTGGTTCGCAACGTTGATCCAGACGTAGCTGTGTCGATTTCGGAACAACACCACGGAATTGCGGCGGATATTCAAGACATCCGTCAGTACCCCAATGGGTCAGTTGCATCCAATGTTATTGGAAAGATTAGCCAAGACGGCCAAGGACAGTTTGGCTTTGAAGCCTCTAATGATTCGTTGTTGTCTGGTATCAATGGGCAGACTGTGGTGGATGTTTCCACAGATGGGCAGATTATTCCTGGTACTACTCGTGATCAAGTCGCCGCCATGAACGGTTCTGATGTGACGTTGACCCTCGATTTGGATTTGCAAACATATGTCCAACAGCAGCTTGAGCAAGCCAAGACTAATTCCGGGGCGAAGGGCGCTTCGGCAGTTGTCCTTGATGTTGAAACCGCCGAGGTGCTAGCGATGGCTAACACTGACGCTATTAACCCAATGGGGGATATTCAAAAACAACTTGATCGAGGCAAGAAATTTGGCAATTCCACGGTTTCTGAGCCGTTTGAACCTGGCTCAGTTGCCAAGATCATCACGGCGGCAGGTGTGATCGAGGATAGGCTTTCCACCCCTGATGAAGTGCTGACGGTTCCCGGCTCCATTGATATGGCGGGTGTGAATGTGAAAGATGCATGGGATCATGGGCCAACTCCGTACACCACCACGGGCATCTTTGGTAAATCATCGAACGTGGGAACACTCATGTTGGCGCAACGGTTAGGCGAGCAACGGTTCGATTCGCTTTTGACTGGTTTTGGTATTGGGCAAACGACCGGAATTGAATTACCGAGTGAATCGGCTGGTCTGCGGCCACAATTGGAACAATGGTCAGGCGGTACGTTTGCCAACCTTCCTATTGGACAAGGCATGAGTTTGACGCTTTTGCAAATGGCAGGTGTGTATCAGACTCTGGCGAATGGTGGCGAACGAATAGAGCCGCGAATCGTGGCAGAAATCCGCGATAACACGGGCAAAGTGATCGAACAACCCGCACCGAAAAAGACTCGGGTGGTGTCTGAATCAACCGCACGCACGGTAGTGGATATGTTCCGTTCGGTTGTGCAATCAGATCCGGCTGGCATTCAACAAGGCACCGGTGCGGGTGCAGCAGTCGAGGGCTATCAGATTGCGGGCAAGACTGGTACCGCCCAGCAGGTTGACCCCAATACAGGTGCTTATTCCAATTCGAAATACTGGATTACTTTCGCAGGCATCGCGCCCGCCGACAATCCGCGATTTGTGGTGGCTTTGATGCTTGATAACCCAACTCGGGGTGTACATGGTGAAGGCGGCCAGTCCGCAGCGCCGCTGTTCCACGATATTGCTTCCTGGCTTCTTGATCGCGATAACGTCCCACTTTCGCCGCCAGCAGAAGGGCAATTGGTTTTACAGGCTCAGTAATGTGGCACGAAAACAGTTGAAGACGGGCTTATCCCACAGACGGGGTAAAGTTGTGGGCTTGGTTACCGTTTATGGGCATTTATACACAAAAACCACAGTGTGGGATGCATACGTAAAAATCTGATTGCCGATCGGCACCTGTCGTGTCGGTACTATGTACTAATTTCATACAAGGACACTTTTGTCGGCTGGAATTAACGTGATCTAAGGATGCCGACCATACTTAAAACCACAAGTGAAAGGAGCGCGAGGTAGACAATGACACCAACGATTTCTGATCTCGCTACGCTTATCGACGCCACTGTGCATGTGCCAGAAAGCGTAGCCGATGCCCCCACTGATCTATTGGCGCAGGCGATAACCTCTGTCAGTCTAGATTCGTCGGATACAGAACATGGTGGATTGTTTGCTGCGCTGCCTGGAACGAAAGTGCATGGGGCGCAGTTCGCGGCTCGCACTCATTCCGCAGCGGTGCTTACCGACCACGCGGGCTGGCTAATTCTGTTGGAAGAAGGCGAAACCCGACCGGTGTTGGAAGTACCTGATGTGCGAAAAGTCCTCGGGATGCTATCAGCGCAGGTGTATGGAAACCCATCCGCAGACATGACAGTCATCGGTATTACTGGTACATCTGGCAAAACCACTACCAGTTACCTGTTGGAAGCCGGATTGATGCGTGCAGGTTTGAAAGTAGGGCTGATTGGCACCACTGGTACCCGGATCGCAGGTCAACCGGTTCCTACCTCCTTGACCACCCCGGAGGCACCAACGTTGCAGGCGTTATTTGAGCGTATGCGTGCGGAAGGTGTAAGCCATGTGGTGATGGAGGTTTCCTCCCATGCTCTTTTGTTAGGGCGGGTTCAAGGCGTGGACTTTGATGTGGCCGGTTTTACCAATTTGTCGCAGGATCATCTCGATTTCCACTCGTCCATGTCGGAATACTTTGATGCTAAGGCGATGTTTTTCGCCGCAGGTTCGCCGATTCGGGCGGATCGAGCAGTCATTTGTGTTGATGATGAGTGGGGCAGGAAGATGTTTGATGTCGCCTGCGCCGAGCGTGAAGACAGCGCAGTGTGGACTGTTGCAACCACCCCAGATTCCTCGTGTTATGACAACGCTGATTACCGCACCGAAAACGTTGAGGTGGCAGCTAATGGGATTCAAACTTGTTCGCTGGCCAACTCCCATGGCGTAGCTGAGCTTGTTGTGCCGCTACCTGGAAAATTTAATGTTGCTAACGCGGCGCTAGCGGTAGCTTTGGCGGATGCTGCCGGTGTACCGGATCGTGCGGCCGTGATCGCGGGTATCGCGGACGTTGGCGTTCCAGGGCGAATGCAGCGAATTGACTGTGGACAAGAATTCTTGGCGATTGTTGATTACGCTCACAAACCTGCGGCTATTGCAGCGGTATTAGATACTGTCCGCGCGCAGACATCCGGCCGGGTTGCGATCGTGGTTGGCGCTGGTGGCGATCGAGATGCCGGAAAACGGCCGATCATGGGCAAAGAAGCGGCGAAACGGGCGGATCTCGTCATTATTACGGACGATAATCCTCGTTCGGAGGATCCGGCAGCCATTCGTGCTGCGGTTCTAGCCGGTACGGCGGATGCGGAAGTAACACAGACCAATCCCCAGGTAGAGGTGATCGAGCTAGGGGACCGTCGAAAAGCAATCGAAACAGCGGTTGCGTGGGCGCAACCAGGAGACGTAGTTGTGGTGGCGGGCAAAGGGCATGAAATTGGACAACTCATCGCGGGGGTGCAACACCACTTTGATGACCGGGAAGAACTTCAAGCCGCAATCAACACCCGGTTTGGCAAGGAAGTGAAACACAATGATTAATCTCACGCTAGCTACGATTGCGGATATCGTGGGTGGGACGCTTGCCGATGCCTCCGGGGCGGAAGAAGTTACCGGCGGCGTGGAATTCGACTCACGTGCAGTTAACCCGGGCGATCTTTTCCTTGCTATCCCTGGCGCCCGAGTGGATGGCCACGACTTCGCTGAAACAGCAATGATCAACGGGGCAGTCGGGGTGCTAGCTGCTCGGGCTGTGGGAGTGCCCGCAGTTATCGTTCCGCCTGCGGAAAAAATGGCGAGTGACACGGTTTCTTACGCTACGGAACACGATGCGGATGGTTCAGTCGCCGCCGTGTTAGCGGGATTAGCGAAGCTTGCGCGGTTTGTTGTTGATGATCTCGCCAAACGGCAGGCAGGACTGAAGGTTATAGGTGTTACTGGCTCGGCAGGTAAGACATCGACGAAGGACATTATCGCCACAGTGCTGCGCAGCTCGGGGCCTACCGTCGCGCCACCTGGGTCATTTAATAACGAGATTGGTCACCCCTATACCGCATTGCGGTGTACACCTGAAACCAAGTTCCTTGTGGCAGAGATGTCTGCCCGGGGTATCGGGCATGTAAGACAACTGGCAGAGATTGCACCACCGGTAATCGGCGTCGTTTTAAATGTCGGTTCCGCTCATCTTGGCGAATTTGGCTCTCGGGAAAACATCGCTTACGCCAAAGGCGAGTTGGTTGAAGCGCTACCTGAATCCGGTATCGCGATTTTGAATGGTGACGATGCACTTGTCGCTGCAATGTCGAGCCGAACCCAGGCAGACGTTTGGCTGTACTCGACTAACTATCGTTCTCAGGATTCGGAACCAGTAGCGGCAGGTGGTCGTTACTATGGTCAGCAACCACCCCGTGTATGGGCCGAAGATATCGAAGTGGACGCATTGACTCGGCCATCGTTTCGGCTATACATACGCGATGATGAGGGGAATGTTTCGTCAGAGCAGATTGGACTTCAGCTTTCTGGGTTGCATCAAGTGTCCAACGTGCTTGCGGCAGTAGCGGTGGGACTGGCTGCCGGAATTGATTGTGCTGACATCGTGGCTGCTGTCAAAGGACATGTTCCAGTTTCTGCCCACCGAATGGATGTCCGCCAACGGGGGGATGGGGTGGTGGTGATCGACGATGCCTACAATGCCAATCCAGAATCAATGCGAGCTGGGTTAGCAGTTTTAGCTAAAACCAAGCAACACCAAGGTGATGGTGCCCGCGCCATCGCGGTTTTGGGTCCGATGGCGGAGTTAGGTGAAGAAGCGATCGAGGAACACCGCCAGCTCATTGATGTCGTGGCAACAAGTGGAATTGACCAACTGGTAATTGTTGGCAACGATGGTAACAGCGAAGCAATGGTTTCTGCGGCCTCTCACTTAGGAGTGAAAGTCACCGCAGCGGCACATTGCGATGAAGCCACGCAGATTGTCTTGGACGAAGTGCAGCCTTCTGACGTGGTGTTGGCAAAGGCATCAAATGTTTACCAACTGTGGAAGGTCGCTGAAGCAGTTTTGGCGAATAACGGAAAGCAGGAGAACTAAGCAATGACCCAGATGATTCTCGCCGGGGCCATTGGTCTACTGGTGTCCATTTTTATTACTCCGTGGTTGATCCGAAAGTTCAGCGCGGTGGGAATAGGACAAGAGATTCGGGAAGAAGGGCCGAAATCGCACCTGCGTAAACGCGGTACTCCGACGATGGGTGGAATTGCGATTCTGGCTGGTATCACCGTGGCCTACGTGACCACCGCGACTTACGGAGAAATCACCGATGTTGGTGGTTTTACCGCCTCGGGCCTTCTGGTTTTAGGCCTCACATTGGTGTTGGGCGGTTTAGGCTTTGCGGATGATTTTATCAAGCTGTACCTTGGCCGGAATCTGGGGCTAAACAAGCGGGCTAAGCTGGCGGGTCAATTAGCCGCATCATTGGCTTTTGGTATTTTAATCCTGCTGTTTCCCAACGAAGACGGCTTAACGCCAGGGTCAACGCATCTTAGTTTTTTGCGGGATCTGGATACCGTAGACATCGCATTCGGCGGCGGCATTCTTGGAATCATCGTGTTCCTGGCATTCATGTACATCTTAATTTCCGCCTGGAGTAACGCGGTCAACTTAACCGACGGCCTTGATGGTTTGGCCTCTGGTGCAACCGCAATCGTTATGGGTGCATATGCCGCGATTACGTTCTGGCAATTCCGTAATTCTTGTGCCGATACCGCAGCCCCCGGTTGTTACGACGTTCGTGACCCATTGGACCTGGCGGTTTTGGCAGCAGCTGGCCTAGGGGCTTGTTTGGGTTTCCTTTGGTGGAACGCTGCCCCTGCCAAGATTTTTATGGGTGATACGGGGTCACTTGCCCTCGGCGGATTGGTAGCTGGTATTTCGGTCGCGTCCCGCACCGAATTGCTGATGATTGTTGTCGGGGCATTGTTCGTTATCGAAGCAGCCTCGGTTGTGATCCAGGTGGTCGGCTATCGGACCCGTAAAATTCGTATTTTCCGGATGGCGCCGTTCCATCACCATTTCGAAAACGGCGGCTGGGCTGAAACCACAGTGGTGATTCGGTTCTGGCTGATTGCTTCCGTTGCCGCACTATTTGGCGCAGCTATTTTCTACGGTGAGTGGCTGTCGCTGGGAGGTATTTAACACATGGCTACCGAAACTACTGAGACTGCCACAGCAGAGTTGCCACTTATTCTTGCTGGTCCGGTGCTAGTAACCGGTGCTGGAATCTCGGGGCGGGGAATAGCCCAACTGCTTACTGATCTCGGCGTGAGTGTGGAGATTACTGACGAAAACGAAACTGCTGTCGCCGAGGCGGCCGAGGCCACTGGGGCTGTCGGGATTTCTGTTGCACAGGCACAGGAACGATTGGGCACCTATAGCTGCGTTGTTACGTCACCAGGGTGGCCGCCAACGGCTAAGTTACTGGTCGCAGCTGCCGAAGCTGGCCTTGAAGTCGTAGGCGACGTT